>NZ_JACHMZ010000001.1:0-600000 GCF_014205165.1 Micromonospora carbonacea
CCGGGGTGGCCCTGAAACGCATTCCGGCCACTTCCCCGGAACACTCCCAACCACGCCGTTCGTCTCGGTAGCGTCGGTCGGGGACCCGCCGCCGGTGGCGTTCCCCGCGACCGTGGCCGGAAAACCGTACGTGGCGTTCACCTCCAGCGCTATTGGGACGCTCCGACCGGGGTACCTGCCCACAGTCCGACCGGATCTGACCGCCGGGAGGCGGAGGCAGGAGTGGTCATGAAGATCGGAATCATCGGGTCGGGGCACATCGGTGGCACCCTCACCCGTCGGCTGAGCGCCCTGGGCCACGACGTGACGGTCACCAACTCGCGTGGACCGGCGTCCCTGGGCGACCTCGCGCGGGAGACCGGGGCGACCGCGGGAACCCTGGAGCAGGCCACCGAGCAGGCCGAGATCGTCGTGGTGGCCATCCCGCTGCGGGCGGTGCCGGACCTTCCCGCCGGGCGCTTCGAGGGCCGGATCGTGGTGGACGCCGACAACTACTACCCCCAACGCGACGGCGAGATCGCCGAGCTGCTGGACCGCAGCCTCAGTTCGAGCCGGTGGACGGCGGAGCACCTGAAGGGTGCCCGGGTGGTGAAGGCGTTCAACAACATCCAGGCCCAGCACCTCATGGACAACGGGCGGCCGGCCGGCGCCTCGGACCGGATCGGGCTTCCGGTTGCCGGCGACGACGCCGACGCGAAGCGGGTCGTGATGGAGCTGGTCGACGCCCTGGGCTTCGACCCGGTCGACGCCGGCACCCTCGACGAGAGCTGGCGGCAGCAGCCGGACACGCCCGTGTACGGCACCGACCGCGACGCCGACGGCGTACGGCAGGGGTTGGCCGACGCGCGGCCCTGAGCGCCCGCTGCGGGCGCGGGGCGCGGCTCGCGTGCTCGAAACGGGGATGCCCCGCCGACGACGTGTCGGCGGGGCATCGGTGTGTCCGGGGCCCGGCGGGCCTCAGTCGGCGGGGCCGCCGCAGACGTAGCGGGGCTCGGCCAGGTACCGCCAGGTGAACTTCTCCCGCTTGACCACCTTGCCGTCCTTCTTGATGACCCGGAAGGCGTCCTGGGTGAAGCCGTCGATGCCGTTGCTGGGGATGCACGACGGGCCGGGCTTGAGGTGGATGGTCTTCGGCTTGGTGACGTCCCGGCGGGGGCCGTACTCCGTCTTGACGCTGTCGTAGATCTTCGTGCTCCAGATCGACACGGTCACCGAGCTGGCGGTCGTGGAGGTGTCGATGAGGACGCCGTACTTCGTGTTGTTGCGGAACTTGAAGTCGAGGTTCGGCCAGAAGATCGTCGACTCGATGACCGGCGGGTAGCGGCTGAACCAGTAGGAGTGCGGCTTGTGCTCGACGTCCTCCAGCCCCGCGTAGTAGGTGGCGTTGAACAGGGTGGTGGTGAACTGGGAGGTGCCCCCGCCGACCCCGGGGACGAGCTTGCCGTCGAGGATCACCGGGGCGTCCCGGTAGCCCTGGGCGTAGCCGCGCTCGCCGGTGTGGCCGTTGAGGGAGAACGTCTCGCCGGGCAGCACGACCGTCCCGTCGACGTCCTTGGCGATCTGGACGATGTTCTGGCTGCGGGGCGAGGAGAGGCCGCCGGTGAAGTGGGTCGTGAACCGGGAGACCCGTTCGACGATGCCCAGCCCGGCGAGCTTCTCGGTGGTCAGCTCCGGCTGGGTCTCCTTGAGCCGGCCGGTGACCTTCCGGTCGTCGGTGCGGGGCAGGACGGCGAGCAGGTCGCGGCTGAGCGCGGCGCTGTCGAGCTGCTGGCCGGGCTTCCCGTCGACCGGCTTCGGCTTGCCCCCGGTGACCGTCATCCGGGCGTCGCGGGGCTCGGTCTCGATGGCGTCGAGCTTGTCGCCGAGGGCGGCCCGCAGCCGCTTCACGTCGACGCGGGGGGTCAGCTTCCCGGCGTCGTCGGCGGTGAAGCGCAGGCTCCGGGCGATGGCGGCGGGCGGGATGGTGACGGAGCCCTTGTCGGTGTCGAGGGTGACGGGGGCGGCGACGGCGGGGCGGGCCAGCTCGGCGACGAGCTTGTCGACCTCCTCGGCGCTGGTCGCCGGGGTGTTCTCGACCAGCGGCACGGTCACCGGCTGGCCGGAGAGCCAGCCGGCGCGGACCGCCTGGGCCGAGCGCTGCGGGTCGAGGGCGAGGCCGGACTTGGGGCGTACCGGCTTGGGTGTGGTGCCGGTGAAGATGATGGCCGGCACGGTCCACTCGCGGGTCTGGTCGCCGGCCGCCTTGCGCAGGGCCGCGTCGAGCCGGGCGGGGTCGACGGTCACCACCGGGTCGACGGCGCGGGAGCCGACGAGGCGGCTCACGGGGTGCGCCTGGGCCTTGGCCGCCGCGTCCACCGTCGCCTCGACGTCGACGGCGAGGCCCACGTCGGCGGGGGCGAACTCCAGGCTCTTCTCGCCGACCGTCACCCGCAGGGGGGTGTGCGGCGTGCCCGCCCGCTCCAGCTCCGCGCGTAGCTCGCGGATCGCGTCGGTGCGGCTGCGGCCGCCCAGCTCGGTGCCGAGCACGGTCGTGCCGCGCGGGACGTCGCCGGCGTAGGCGTAGGCGCCCACCCCGCCGACGGTGGCCAGGACGGCGGTGCCGACGCCGGCGGCGAGCAGGACCCGCAGCCGGCGGCTGCGGCGGGTCGGCCCGGCGCCGGGTGTGGCGGCTGTGGCTGCCGGTGCGACGGGGGCCGGCTCGTCGACCGGCCAGCTCACCGCGGTCACCTTGACGGTCGGCCGGTCGTCGGCGGGCGGTCGTGTTTCGCCGTACAGAGTCACAGCAACCTCGATCGGTACGTACCACGTGGGAGCGTCTCCCACCCGGGAGACACCTACGGTAACCAACGGCGGGGCCGTCCGGCAGTCTGCGTCCCCGGCCGTGTCCGGGCAGCGTGTCGGCGTGCGGCGCACCGGGTGTCCGTCGGGCTGAACCGGGCCGGTCAGGCGGGATTTCCGCACCGGTATCGCCCCGGCGGTGATCGATGGATCACTCTCAGCGGTCTGGCAGGTTCTCGTTACCAAAAAGTTACCGGCGGGTATCACGGCTACGTCGCGTGAGTCTCGCCGCGCCGCCTGTCGCACTCGGCCCGGTTTGTCCGGTGGGGCGTCGAGGTGGGCGTTGACCGAAGGTGACCATAACCGATCTTGGCGACGCGGGCGAGTTACCCGCCGGTAGCAAGGGTCTTGTGACCTGGGTCGCTTCGCGGCAGCATCCAATCCGCACGCTGCGCGCGCCGTCCGGCCAGCGGATCGCAGCAGCCACCGCAGCTTCCCCCACCCCCGAGCCGTGATCCCGCGCTCGGTGACCCCCGTTCGAGGAGGACCTCGTGAAGGATTCGGAAGACCGTCTGGAGCAGGGCGGCACCCGTTGGCGGCGGTTCGCCGCGATGATGGTGCCCGCGACCGCCGTCGCCGGCGCCATCGTCTTCGGCATGGCCAACGGCGCGATCGCGGCGTCGTTCGCCGTCTCCGGCCAGACCTTCAAGGTCGGCGCCTCGAAGCTGGAGGGCACCGGCTTCAAGCAGTACGGCGGGTTCGTCAAGGAGAAGGACGGCACCACGCACCCGGTGGCGGTGTCCGAGATCGCGGACGCCAAGCTCTACGACCTGTGCCAGTCGGTGAAGATCCCCGACCTGCCGATCGTGCTCACCATCAACGCCGGTGGCGGCGGCAACCCGGCCACCGCCAAGGGCCTGCTGATCGACATGGACTCCCTGGGCGGCGACGCCGAGTTCAAGAACATCAAGATCGGCCGGGACGCCACCGACCTCAACGAGGGGGCCACCGCGAAGTCCTTCGGGCAGAGCGCCGACAGCGTGACGATCACCGACCTGGAGCAGGTGGCCCGCTCGACCAGCGCCGCGATCTTCACCCTCAACGGGCTGAAGCTCAAGGTCAACGTGGGTGCCGCCGCCAAGGAGTGCTTCTGAGCTAGCCACCGGGCCCGTGGGGGGTGCCCTCCACGGGCCCCGGCCCCCTCCCGTCACCAGTGAGCACCGCCAGGAGGAGTACGTGACGACCGCCAACCCGCAGCACGCCCAGCCGGGCCGGGTCAGCCAGGCGTGGCGCAGCTTCCGCCGCTGGCGTCGGGCCCGCCCCTTCTGGGGCGGCCTGTTCACCGCGCTGGCCGGGCTGGAGATCTTCTCCACCACCCAGATGAGCCTCAGCGGCCTGAGCTTCCAGATGGGGCCGACCGGTTTCCTGTCCTGGCTGATCCCGGTGATCCTGGTGGCCTGCGGGATGCTGATGTGGTTCAGCCCGCAGCAGCGGATGTTCTACGCGATCGTCGGCGCGGTGACCGCCGTGTTCTCGCTCATCGGCGTCAACCTCGGCGGCTTCTTCGTCGGCCTGCTGCTCGGCATGGTCGGCAGCGCGCTCGGCTTCGCCTGGGTGCCCGCCCGTCGCCCGGCCGCCGCGCCGGCCGGCTCCGGCCCGCCCGCCACCGCGACCGAGGGCCCGGCCGTAACCGCGGTCGAGGGGCCGGCCGCAACCGCAACCGCGACCGAGGGGCCGACCGACGCCGACGCCGACGCCGACCGCGCCGACGAGGCGGCGCTGGTCGACGAGCTGATGCCCCGCGCGCAGCACCCCGACGACGTCACCGGGCCGCTCACCGACACCCTGCCGCCGCCCCGCAACCCGCTGCGCGAGGCGCCGCCCCCGCCGCCGCAGTCGCCGCCCGCCGACCGGGGCGACGACAGCACCCAGGTGCTGCCGGTGGTCGGGGCGGACGGCCTCCCGCTGCGCCACCCGGCCGAGGACGGCCCGGGCCGGCGCGACGCGTCACGGGACCCGAGGCTGCTGGCGATCACCCTGGTGCTGCTCAGCGTCTCGGCCGCCGGGGCGCTGGCGCTGCGCGACCAGGCCCCGGTGCAGGCCGCCCCCGCCGCCCCGTGCCCCACCCCGTCCGCCACCCGGACGGCCGAGCCCGGGCCGTCGGCGTCGCGCCCGGCCAGCAGGAGCCCCAGCCCCGGTGCCAGCCCCAGCGCGGAGCAGACCTCCGGGGGCAACGTGCTCACCGACATCATCGACGGCATCGGCGACCTGTTCACCGGTGGCGACGACGACGCCGAGCCGGCCGCGAGCCCGGAGCCGACGGGCACCGCGCCCACCACCGGCACGCCGACGTCCACCGCCCGGCCGACGGCATCGGCGAAGCCGACCCCGGACGCGTCGGCCAGCCCCGACAAGCCCGGCGACGGGTGCGCCACCCCCGAGCCCACCGAGCCCGCCGAGGTCGAGCCCGGCGAGCCGCTGCCCAGGATCGCCCCCGAGCCCGGCCAGCCCCGGGTGGCGGGGAAGCCGTCGAAGCTGACCGGCTCGAAGGTCACCATGACCGGGCTGCGCTTCGAGGGGATCGTCGACCTGCCGACCGGCGACGGCACGCTCAGGGCGCTGAAGTTCAGCATGGCCAAGAGCGTCACCGACGACTTCCAGCTCCTGGCGGACGGCCCCGGCGGCCGGAGCCAGCGGTACGTCACGGACCGGCTGACCGTCCAGGGCGACGTGGCCTTCTACGCCACCCGGTTCGTCGGGCGGCTGCTCGGCATCAAGATCACGCTCACGCCCGACCTGCCGTTCCCCGACGGCATCCCGATCACCTCGCCGATCCCGATCACCTTCACCGACCCGGTGATCGACCTCGCGTATGTCCAGTGCGACGTCCTCACCGGCAAGCCGGCGCTGCGGCTCGACCTCGCCTGAGCCGCCCTCCGACGCGACGGCCGGGGCCACACCCCCGGGCCCCGGCCGTCGTCCCCGGCG
This sequence comes from Micromonospora carbonacea, assembly GCF_014205165.1. Lineage (NCBI taxonomy): Bacteria > Bacillati > Actinomycetota > Actinomycetes > Micromonosporales > Micromonosporaceae > Micromonospora > Micromonospora carbonacea. Next base: position 5,767 of record NZ_JACHMZ010000001.1, read on the forward strand.
ACTCAGAGGCGGGCGAGCGCCCGGCGCAGCGGGTCGAGGCCCAGCGCCCCGAGGTCCAACGCCTGCCGGTGGAACTCCCGCAGGTCGAAGTCGGCGCCCTTGCGGGCCTTCGCGTCCTCCCGGGCCTGGAGCCAGATCCGCTCCCCGACCTTGTACGACGGGGCCTGCCCCGGCCAGCCCAGGTAGCGGTTCAGCTCGAAGCGCAGGTTCTCGTCCGGCACCCGGCAGTGCGCCCGCATGAACTCCCAGCCCAGCTCCGGGGTCCACCGCTCGCCGGGGTGGAAGTCGAACGGGTTGTCCTTCGGGATCTCCAGCTCCAGGTGCATGCCGATGTCGACGATCACCCGCGCGGCGCGGAACGCCTGCCCGTCGAGCATGCCGAGCTTGTCGCCCGGGTCCTCCAGGTAGCCCAGCTCGTCCATCAGCCGCTCGGAGTAGAGCGCCCAGCCCTCGCCGTGGCCGGAGACCCAGCACAGCAGCCGCTGCCAGCGGTTGAGCAGGTCGGCCCGGACGGCGGTCTGCGCGACCTGGAGATGGTGGCCCGGGACGCCCTCGTGGTAGACGGTGGTCACCTCGCGCCAGGTGGAGAAGTCGGTGACGCCCTGCGGCACCGCCCACCACATCCGCCCCGGCCGGGAGAAGTCCTCGCTCGGGCCCGTGTAGTAGATCGCGCCGTCGCTGGTCGGGGCGAGGCAGCACTCGATGCGGCGCACCTGCTCCGGGATGTCGAAGTGGGTGCCGTGCAGGTCGCTGATTGCCTTGTCGGCCAGCGCCTGCATCCAGTCCCGGAACGCCTCCTTGCCCGCGATGGTGCGCGCCGGGTCGGCGTCCAGCGCGGCCACCGCCTCGTCGATCGTCGCGCCCGGCCCGACGATCCGCGCGGCCACCGTCCGCATGTCGGCCTCCAGCCGGGCCAGCTCCGCGAACCCCCAGGCGTACGTCTCGTCGAGGTCGACGCGCGCGCCGAGGAAGTACTGCGAGGCGAGCGCGTACCGCTCCCGGCCGACGGCCTGCTTGGCGCGCCCCTGCGGGGCCAGCTCGTCGCGGAGGAACTGGCCGAACCCGGCGGTGGCGGCGGTGGCCGCCGCCGCGCCCCGGCGCAGCTCCGCCCCGAGCGTGCCGTCGACGCCGAGCCGCTCCACGAGGCCGTGGAAGAAGTTGTCGCCGCCCGGGTCCGTCCAGACGTCGCACTGCTTGGCGACCTCGACGAGCTGTGCCTGCGAGCTGACCCGGCCCGCGCGGGCGGCCTCGCGCAGCGTCGTCTTGTAGCTCTCCAGGGTGCCCGCGAACCGGTTGAGCCGGGCCGCGATGTCGGCCTGCGCCTGCTCGCCCTCGGTGGGCATCAGGTCGAAGACCATGCGGATGTCGTGCAGCCCGCTGGCGATGACGTTGACCTCGCTGGTCGTCTCACCCGCCTCGTAGCGGGCGAGGTCGAGGCCGAGCCGCTCCTGCATGGCCTCCTTGGCCGTCCGCTCCGACTCGGACTCGGGCTCGGTGACGTCGAGGTCGGCGAGGGTGCGCCGGGTCAGCTCCGCGCGGCCGGCGTAGCCCTCCGGCGACAGGTCGTCGAGCTGGTCGTCGTGTCCGGCGATGCCGACGTAGGTCGCGCCGACGGGGCTCAGCTGCGCCCAGTCGGCGACGTACCGGTCGGCGAGGTCATCGATTCGTCCCACGGGGTGACACTACGCGACCCGGCCGGGCGGTTGTCGAGCGTGATTGCCGTGTTCAGGGCAGCAGCTCGGCCGGGTCGAAGTCGATCGGGAACGGCGCGTCGGCCCGCAGCCGTTCCCCGCTGACCGCCCGCGCGATGGTGTCGTAGACGCCAGACGTGCCGAGGGCGAACAGTTCGACCGCCGCGTGCCGCAGGCGGCGGGAGAGTTCGACCCGCATGAAGTACGGCACGCCGGCCGCCGCGCACCGGCGCGGCTTGTCGACGAAGTCCTGCCGCCGGCTGCCGGGCGAGACGAACTCGACGGCCATGGTGCACAGGCGGGCCGGGATCCAGCGGTCCTCCTCGTCGTCCTTCGGCAGGCCGTGCAGCACGGTGACGTCCGGCTGGATCCAGCGCTGCGGCGTGAAGGTCAGGTTGACCTGGCCGTACACGTAGCAGCCGGCGGCCTTGGCCGCTGGCTTCAGGAGGTGGGCGAGCTCGATCTCGGCATAGCTGTTCGTGCCGACCGCAGCGGGCGTGATGACCAACCTTCCGTCGATGCACTCGTACCGCACATCGGGCAGCTGCGGCAGCGGGAGGTACTGCTCCGCGAGCTGGGTGGTCCAGATCCCGTCGAGATCGACGAGTGGGTCGAAACGCATCGGCATCGCCATCGGGGGCACCTCCTCGGCTGGTCAACGCACCACCACTGCAGGTGGTTCCTATGGTGGCGGACACGGTGGCGGGGAAACCGCGCGACACCGTCGTACCCCTGCGGCAGAGTGTCAGGGGTGACACCCGATACCACCCCTGACAGGTCGGCGCTGCGCAGCTGGCTGCCCGGCTTCCTCGCGCTCGCCGCGATCTGGGGTTCCAGCTTCCTGTTCATCAAGGTCGGCGTCCGCGAGCTGCACCCGCTGCACCTCACCCTCTACCGGGTAGCCGCCGGCGCGCTGACCCTGCTCGTCGCGCTCGCGCTGCTGCGCGACCGGCTGCCCCGCGAGCCCCGGATCTGGGCCCACCAGTTCGTGGCCGCCGCGCTGGGCGTGGCCGTGCCGTTCACCCTCTTCGGCTACGGCGAGCAGCGGGTCGAGTCGATGCTGGCCGGGATCTGGAACGCCACCACGCCGCTGATCGTGCTGCCGATGGCGGTGCTGGTGTTCCGCACCGAGCGGCTGACCAGCCGCAAGGCGGTCGGGCTGGGGCTCGGCTTCGCCGGGGTGCTCGTGGTGCTCGGCGTGTGGGCGGGCGTCGGCGGGGCCCACTTCACCGGTCAGCTCATGTGCTTCGGCGCGGCGGCCTGCTACGGCTTCGCCATCCCGTACCAGAAGCGGTTCGTCGCGGGTAGCGCCGACTCCGGCCTCTCGCTCTCGGCGACCCAGCTCGTGCTGGCGACCGCGCAGCTCGCCGTGGTCGGCCCGCTGGTGGCGGGCGCGCCGCCGCTGCCCACCGACCTGTCGCCCGGCGCGCTGGTCAGCGTGCTCGCGCTGGGCGCGCTCGGCACCGGCCTGGCCTTCGTGATCAACCTGCGCAACATCCGGGTGGCGGGGGCGAGCACCGCCTCCACGGTGACCTACCTCGTGCCGATCTTCGCCGTGCTGATCGGGGCGCTGGCGCTCGACGAGCGGCTCACCTGGCACCAGCCGGTGGGTGCGCTGATCGTGCTGGCCGGGGTCGCGGTGACCCAGGGCGTGCTCGGCCGGAGCGGGCGGGCCCGCGCCGTCGACGTCGCCCCGCCGGCCGCCCCGGCCGCCGCCCGCTGAGCCCGGCACCCACTGGTCTGGCGCGAGCCGGTCAGCCCCGGGCCCACGCCAGGAGGCGCTCCGCCGGCCAGGTGTTGACCACCCGGTCGGCGGGGACGCCGCACAGGGCCGCCCGCTCGCAGCCGAACCGCTGCCAGTCGAGCTGGCCGGGCGCGTGCGCGTCCGTGTCGATCGCGAACCGGCAGCCCGCCTCCAGCGCCCGCCGGATCAGCCGCTTCGGCGGGTCCTGCCGCTCCGGCCGGGAGTTGATCTCGACGGCCACGTCGTGCTCGGCGCACGCGGCGAAGACGGCGTCCGCGTCGAAGTCGCTCTCGGCCCGGGTACGCGGACGGTGCGCCCGGTCGCCCGGCCCCCGCACGCCGGCCGGGCGCGACGACACCATCCGGCCGGTGCAGTGGCCCAGGATGTCGAGGTGCGGGTTGGCGATCGCCGCCAGCATCCGCCGGGTCATCCGGCCCCGCTCGTCGTTGAGCCCGCTGTGCACCGAGCCGACGACCACGTCGAGGCGGGCCAGCAGCTCCTCCTCCTGGTCCAGCGAGCCGTCGGCGAGGATGTCCACCTCGATGCCGGTGAGGATGCGGAACCCCTCGGGCAGCGCCTCGTTCACCGCCGCCACGTGGTCGAGTTGGCGGCGCAGCCGGTCCGCCGTGAGCCCCCGGGCCACCTTCAGCCGGGGCGAGTGGTCGGTCAGCACGACGTACTCGTGGCCCAGCTCGACCGCCGCGAGCGCCATCTCCTCGATGGGCGAGCCGCCGTCGGACCAGTCGGAGTGGGTGTGGCAGTCGCCGCGCAGCGCCTCGCGCAGCGCCGTGGCCGCCGCGTCCAGGTCGGTGCCCTCGGTGGCGACGAGCCGGCGCAGGTAGACCGGCTCCTCGCCGGCCAGCGACTCGGCGACGCAGCGGGCGGTGACGTCGCCGACGCCGGCCAGCTCGGTGAGCCTGCCGGAGCGGGCCCGCTCGGCCAGCTCCGCCGCCGGCAGCGCGGCCAGGGCCGCCGCCGCCGACCGGAACGCCCGCACCCGGTAGGTGGCCTCGTTGGCCCGCTCCAGCAGGAACGCGATCCGGCGCAGGTCGGCGACGGGGTCCCGGTCGGTCATGCCCTGCAACCTACGCGCCCGCGCCGCCGGTCGGGGCACGACCGGCGGCGCGGGGTGGTGCGTCAGCGAGGACCGGTCAGGAGTACGGCAGCTTCACGACCGACTGGTTGCCGAGGCCGAGGGTGCTCGGGCTGCCCCCGATGGCCGACCAGACCTCCACCTTCACGGTGCCGTTGGCCAGGTTGCCGAGCGTGCCGCTGCTGGACTGCAACCCGGCGGCCTGGGTGTAGTGCTCGTAGCCGGGGACCGGGTCGGTGGCGAAGTAGCGGTAGGTCTCCACCCGTTCCCAGCTCCCGTTGCCGGTGAGGTCGTAGGAGAGCCGCACCTGCACCCCGTTGCCGACGGCGGTGCCGGCGTCGAGGAACAGGTCGAACGCGGTCTGCCCGCCGGCGTACGCGAGGTTGAGGCCGGTCGCGGTGAACACCTGGGCGTTGGTCGGGGTGCCGTCGTGGTTGCCGTTCGCCGCCGCCACCGTCGTGGTGCCCGCGCCGCCGGCCGCACCGAGCCCGCCCCCGGCGAGCAGGTAGCGCGTCGGCGAGCCGGCCGGCGGCGTGGCGGTCGGCGACGGGCTGGGGCTGCTCGTCGGGGTCGGCGTCGGGGTCGGCGTCGGGCTGGCGGTCGGCGTGGGGCTCGGGGTGCCCGTCGGCGGCACGCCCCCGGCGGCGTTGCCGCCGCTCCACGTGTACGCCCCGGTGGTGGCCGTCCTCCCGGCCCCCACGGTGAGCGTGACGCCGTCGGAGAACCGCACCGTGATCGGTGCGGCGGTGATGTTCGATGCCACGTACGTCCGCGCCCCGTTGCGGGTGAAGACGGCGCTCAGCGGGTGGTTCGCGGTGACCGTGGTGTCGACCGTGCCGAGCGCGGCGAGGTTGCGGATCCAGTGGAAGGTGTGCGCGCGGCTCTCCCCCTCCTCCGGCGTGTAGCCGGGGTTGGCCCGCAGGTTCGACAGCGCCGTGCCGGCGTCGCCGAGCGCCTGGAACTGCCAGAGGATGTCCTGCCACACCGTCGGCTGCCCGTTGTTGTTGCGCACCAGCTCGGCGTAGTTGGTGCGGACGTACGCGGGGTCGTAGCCGAGGTAGAGGTGGCCGCCGGTGACGGGCAGCAGGTTGATGCCCTGGATCATCTCCGGGTCGGCGCTGAACCAGGTCGCGTACGCGCCGCCGTCGCCCCAGACCATGCCGACCGTCGAGTGCCCGAACCCGGCCGGGAAGTTCTCGTCGGCGTGGTCGAACCAGTACTCCTGGATCGCCGCCGCCTGCGTCGTGTAGAGGAAGATGCCGGCGTCGCGGACGGCCGTGTCGCCGGTGGCCTGACCCCACTGGATCAGGGCGTTGGCGAAGTTCATCCCCTCCGACGAGGACTCCTGGTTGTTGCCCGCCCCGAACGAGCCGTGCCCGGAGGCCCAGTCGTGGCCGGCGTAGATGTCGAAGTCCCGCAGGTAGGGGAACCGGGTGTCGTTGCGGTCGTAGTTGTCGGCGTCGCGGATGAGCAGGTCCACCATGCCGCCGTAGCGGGCGTCGGTGGCCCACTGCGGGTCGAACTTGGCCAGGGTGGCCGCCGCGGCGATGAAGTAGCCGTAGTGGAAGTGGTGGTCGTTGAGCTCCTGGTCGGACCCGTACGAGGCCGGGTAGCCGATCAGCGTGCCCCAGTTCTGGTCGTAGTAGAAGACCTTCGCGGTCTTGCCCGGCGAGGCGGTGAACCAGTCGGTGAGGGTGCTCCGGATGGCGTTGAGCGCGCTGTCGCGGGTGGCCGTGTCGTCGACCAGGTCGGCCACCTCGGCGATCCGGGCCGCCCGGCCGAGGCCCTTGCCCGTCCAGTACGTGTCGCCGCCGCGCTGGTCCATCGGGTTGCCCCGGACGGCGGCGAGCTGGTCGCGCAGGGTGGCCAGGTCGGCGCCGGAGCCGTCGCCGACGGCCGGCAGCTCGGGCAGCACCCCGTGGTAGGTCATCGCGGTGCGGAACTGGGTGACGCCGGTGAGGACCTTCATCCGGCCGCGCGCCGACGGGTACGTCTGGGTGAGCGGCGTCGAGCCGGTGAGCGCCTTCCACTGGTGCGGGTAGAGGCTCACCACGGTCTGCGTGGCGGTGCCCTCCCGGGCCGTGGTGGTGAACGCGTACGTGGTGGTCAGGCGGCTGGCCGCCTGGTCGTACGCGTACGAGACGCGGGTGCCGGTGACGTGGGCGTGCGCGTACCGGCCGTAGGTGGCGGCGAGGCTGGTGCGTTCGGCGGCAGTGCTGCCGGCGGTGGTGGGCAGCAGGGCGACGGAGAAGTACCCCTTGCCCGCGAGGGTGGACGAGATCCGGCCCCCGCTGACCGTCCAGCTCGCGCCGCTCGGCGCGTACGCGACGTAGTCGTGGCCGGCGACGGTGAAGCCGATGGTCGCGCCGCTGTTGGACCACACGGTCGGGGTGCTGCTGGCGTTGACGACGGCGTCGCCGCCGGTGGCCTGGAAGTAGGCGAACGGCAGGCCGTGGCCGATGGTGGCGCGCAGGGTGCGCGCGCCGTCGCTCCAGTACGGGGTGACGGTCCAGTCGGTCCAGCCGGCGACCTTCACGGTGGGCGCGGCGAGCCCGGCGACACCGACGCGGATGTCCTGCGTGTAGGGGTAGTGGAACTCGCCGACCCCGGTGGCCGTCCCGCTGATCGCGGGGGTGGAGTTGGCCGAGAAGCCGAGGCCGTCGGTGAACGTGTCGTAGGACAGCGGGTGGGCGTGCAGCGGCTCGCTGAAGGCGCAGTCGGTGCGCTTGAACAGCAGCGACGACCACCAGTCGTTGGTGGGCACGGCCCCGGCGGGGGCGTCGGCGGTGACGTACTGCCGGGGGTTGGTGGAGAGCTGCCCGCAGCCGGCGGGCAGCGGGCCGACGGGCGTGGTGGTGTAACTGCCCGCCCCGACGGACGCGGCCTGGGCGGGGGCCGTGTCGACGGCCACGGCGAGGCCGCCGGTGGCGAGGGCGAGGACGGTGGACGAGACGAGGGCCCAGAGGCGGCGGCGGTGTGGTGTGGGAGGTGTCACGGGTGCCTCCATCGCGCGGGTGCGCCGGACCGGCCGGCGTCGGCGCTGGGTCGGTATTGGGAGGGTTCGTTACCTGTGAGAGCGCTCTCTCTAGCCGGGACGTTAACCGGTGTGTGAGACGTCCGTCAATGTGTGCGACCGGTTGAGCCGGGATGTCGCGATTGGACCGTCCCTGGTCCCGCTCCCAGCGCGTCGCTCAGTCGGTGCCGGCCGGCGCCTTCGGGCAGCCGTGCTTGCGACGCCACGCGGCGACCTCGGCGGCCGGCTCCCGGTTGCCGCCGCGCCGCCACGAGTCGAGATAGCGGGCCGGCCAGACCACCCCGCGCCGGATCCACCAGTCGCCCCGGCCCGCACACTGCGGGGAGAGCCCGAAGTGCAGGTGGCAGACGTTGTTCGCGTTGCCCGTGCGGCCCACCCGGCCGAGCTGCTCGCCCGCCCGCACCCGCGTGCCGGCGTCGATCCCGTCGGCGATCGCGCTCAGGTGCGAGCCGTAGTAGCGGACCCCGTCGTCGCCCAGCAGCGACACCGACAGGCCGCCGTTGTAGGGCCCCAGCGGCCCCCGCTTGTCGAACCGGTCCACCCGGCTCACTTCCAGGATCGTCCCGTCGGTCACCGCCACCACCGGCTCGCCGCAGTCGGCGAAGATGTCGGTCCCCGGATAGGCGGAGTGGGTCGGGTGGTAGGCGACGTTGCCCGCGCGCACCGGGAAGACGTGCCGCAGGCCGGTGCGGGTCGGGCTGGGCGACCCCGACGGCCGCGCCGTCGCCGACGGGGTGACCGCCGCCCCCGACGGGTCGGCCGGCGTCCCGGCCGGCTGCCCGCCGGTGACCATCCCGGTCGGCGCCACCCAGCCGGCCCCGGGCGTGCGGTTCGGCGGCGGCGCGCCGCAACCGGCGGCCAGCACCGGCGCGAGCAGCAGCAGCACCGGGTACGCCGCGCGCGGGCGACGCCGACGCGGGAAGCGCGAGGACATCCGCCCATCCTGACAGAACCGATACGGTGGGGAGGGTACGGTCCGGGGTGTCCACCCCGCGCCTGCGGCAACCGGCGGACGGAGTGCGGTGATGACCTGGCAGCCGGCCCACCCGGGATGGGCAGACCCGGAACAGCCGGCCCACCCCGGCTCGCGTACCCCGTCGGGGCTCTTCCCCTCCGGGCCGCCGTCGCGGCCGACCTGGCGCGAACCGCACCCGGTGACCGGGTCGGCCGTCGCCTCCGGCGCCGCCGTCACCGCCGCGTGGCTCGTGCTGTTCGCCCTCCTCGGCCGCGACGTCCCCGGCTACGCCTGGTGGACGGTCGTCGCCGGTGGGCTGGCCTGGGGGGCGGCCCTGGCGCTGGCCCGCCACGGCGACCGGGGCGTCGCCACCGGCGTCGCGATCGTCACCGCCGGCGGCTGGAGCGTCGCCGCCGCCGTGGTGGCCGTGACCTGGGCGACGACGGGCGACTGGCCGCTGTGGTGACGGGTCCCCCGCGGCGGAGCCGGCCGGGGCGCGCTGCCACCGTCGGTCGCCGACCGGCTGCGCACCGAATCCCGTCTTGACGTACCCGCTCCGACGGCGCACTCTCGGCGGTATGGCCTGGACCACCCCGCGGCTCGACCCCGAGCGGAGCCGCCGCCGCCTCCAGATTCTCGCCGAGCTGGCGGGGGCCAGAGCGGGACGCGAACGGGAACGGCCCCAACGCGCGCGCACCGAACGGCTGCGGCAGCTCATCGCCACCCGACGCCGGGTCGCGGGCTGACGGGTCCGGCCGCCCGCCACACTTTCCACAGGAATGACCGGCCCTTCGGGGCGTTGACCGGTCGCCTGCCGACCCGACCGGTTAACGTGCACGCGTAACGAGTCGGCGTGCTGTGCCGAGGCAAACTTGGGGGAACCATGTCGTACTTCGCTGCCGCCGTGGTGCGCGACGGAGGCGGCTGGACCGCCGCAGAGGTGAACCTGCGCGGAGCCACCGACGTCGACGAGGTCGCCGACCGGCTGCGGGACGTCGAGCCCGACGCCGACCTGTCGCTGCTCTTCGTCGAGGCCGACGACGCCTACCTCGTCGTCCTGCGCCTCGACGAGGGCGAGGACCTGCGGGTGTTCGGCTCCGACTCCGCGTACGCCGAGGAGTCCCGGCTCGGCGCGCTGCTGGTCGGCGATCTCAAGGGGTCGGTCACCGGCTTCGACGACACCGAGGAGCCGCGCGCCAGCGCCGGCAGCGACGACGACAGCGAGCAGCCGGCCGTCGACCCCGAGGCGGACCCGGTCGGCGACGCGGACCTCCTCGCCGACCTCGGCATCTCCGCGCAGCGGCTGCTGCGCCTCTGCGCCCACGAGGGCATGCTCCCGGCCGACGTGACCGCCGAGGTGTGCCAGGTCCTCGGCTGCGCCGACGAGGTCGAGGAGCTGCGTGGCGTCTGAGCCGGCGGACGCCACCGACCCGGCGCTGGAGCGCGTACGGCCGGGACAGCCGACCCCGGGCGCGGTGCGGCGGTTCGGGCCGGGCGCCGACGAGGGCCTGGCCGAACTGGGCCTTGCCGGCCCGGACGGCGGGTATCTCGGCGGCGCGGGCCTGGGTGGAGCCGGCCGTCGGCAGCGGCACGAGCTGTGGATGCGGCGCGCCCTCCAGGTCGCGGTCACCGGCCCCGACCCGGCCCGCGACGCCGCGCCGGCCGGCGGTGCGGCTCGCCTTGGTGAGGCGGCCGACGACGTGCCGGTCGGCGCCGTCGTCTACGGCCCGGACGGCACCGAGCTGGCCGTCGGGCGCAACGAGCGGGAGCTGGCCGGGGACCCGACCGCGCACGCGGAGGTGCTGGCGCTGCGCCGGGCCGCCGAACGCCTGGGCCGGTGGCGGCTGGACGACTGCACCCTCGTGGTGACGCTGGAACCCTGCACGATGTGCGCCGGGGCCATCGTGCTCGCCCGCGTCGCGGCGGTCGTCTTCGGGGCCTGGGAGCCCAAGACCGGGGCCGCCGGCTCGCTCTGGGACGTGCTGCGCGACCGGCGGCTCAACCACCGCCCCGAGGTCTACGGCGGGGTGCTGGAGGCGGAGAACTCCGCCGTCCTGCGCGCCTTCTTCCGCTGACCCGGTAACGGGCCGACCCGGGCGAGATCGTGCCCGATCCGGGATGCAGTGGCCTCGGCGACGCTCCGAGGCCACTCGATCCCTGATCGAGCACGATCTCCCGGCGGCACGCCGGGGCCGGGCGGGACCGCTCAGGCGATCGCCGTGTCCAGGCCGATCTCGACCATCTGGGAGAACGTCTGCTCGCGCTCCTCCGACGTGGTCTTCTCGCCGGTCTTGATGTGGTCGCTGACGGTGAGGAGGGTCAGCGCGCGGGCGCGGAACCGCGCGGCGATCGTGTAGAGCGCCGCCGACTCCATCTCCACCGCCAGCACGCCGTAGTCGGCGAGGCTGTCGTAGAGGTCCGGCCGGTCGGTGTAGAAGGCGTCCGCTGCCAGGATCGGGCCCACCCGCATGGTGATGCCGCGCCGCTCGGCCACCTCGACCGACGTACGCAGCAGCCCGAAGTCGGCGACCGGGGCGTAGTCGATCAGCCCGGCGAAGCGCATCCGGTTCATGTTGGAGTCGGTGGACGAGCCGATGGCGGCCACCACGTCCCGCAGCTTCAGCTCCTCGGTCAGCGCCCCGCAGGAGCCGACCCGGATCAGGGTCCGCACGCCGTAGTCGTTGATCAGCTCGTGGGCGTAGATCGAGGCGGACGGCATGCCCATGCCCGAGCCCTGGACGGACACCTCCACCCCGTTCCAGCGGCCGGTGAAGCCCAGCATGCCCCGGACCGTCGAGTAGCACCTGGCGTCCTCGAGGTAGGTCTCCGCGATCCACTTGGCCCGCAGCGGGTCGCCCGGCATCAGGACCCGCTCGGCGATCTCTCCCGGCTTCGCGCCGATGTGCGTACTCATGGCAAAGATCCTGCCAGGCCGACCCGGGGGATACCGGTTCGGCACCCGGTCCCGGTGTCCTGTACCCTCGTCGGCGGTGGCGTGTCCGAGTGGCCTAAGGAGCACGCCTCGAAAGCGTGTGAGGGTTTACGCCCTCCGCGGGTTCAAATCCCGCCGCCACCGCTCGTGACATGCGAGAACGCCCGGTCGATCCGCGAGGATCGACCGGGCGTTTCCGCTTTCTGCCGGGCCCTGATCAGCCCTTGATCGAGTTGGGCACCACGGGGACCGTCACCGACGTGCCGGTGTTCGCGGTGACGTCCGGCACCAGGATCGTGGTGATCTCGATCTCGGGGCGCTGGGTGCGCTTGGCGATGCTGTCCGTCTCGCGCTGCACGGGGCAGAACGGCAGCTCCGGCCAGAACTTGGCGAAGACCTCCCACGCGGCGGTCTCCTGCCGACGCAGCTTCTCGACCTCGATGCCCGCGTACTCGCCCTCGCCGATGTCCGGCAGGGCCGCCTCGTCGAACGCCTTCGCCAGCAGGACGACCGTGTCGTCGTACCGGTTGGGGTTGACGGACCGGCCGAGGCCCCAGGACTCACGCGTCCGGTGCAGCCGCTCCCGGTCCTCGTTGCTGATCTTCGCGTCCTGCTTCTCGCCGACGAGCAGACCGCCCTCGTCCTTCCCCGTCCACCAGCTCGCGTAGTAGGTGCCCTGGTAGCCCTGGCACAGGTAGCGGTTGCCGTTCGGGTGGATCTCCAGCAGGAAGGTGTGCACGGACGGGAAGGAACAGTCGAGAAGCAGGATCTGCCCCTTCTGCGGCACCTTCCGGAGAAGCTTCAGCAACTCCTCCCCGGCACCCGAGCCGACCTTCTCCAGCTTCCCCGCCCCGATGCCGTCGACGAAGGTGGGGTGCTTCTTCTTCAACTCGACCAGGATGTTCTCCGCCGTCTTTCCGCAGTTGGCCCAGTTGACGCTGCCCATCGCCATGTTGAACAGGCCCTCGTTGCGGGACTGCACGACGGTCGTGTTCCGCTCGCCCAGGAAACCGCCGGTCTTCACCCGCATCTGGGCCGCCCGCACGGCCTGCGGCCAGGAGGGGAAGGACTCCTTGCCCTCGGGGCCGGACCAGGCGATGAGCTGCGCCAGGATGGCCTGCCGTTCGTGCTCCGCCAACTCCTCACCGGTCGTCTGCTCGTATTTGCCGAACGCCTGCTCGATCTGCTCGGCGTAGGGGTCGAGCGCGCCCGTGACGCTCAGGTCCGGAATCGGATTCTTGGCGATGGTCAGCAACATCTGCTCCTCGGCGTGGTCGTCGACGTCGGAACGACGCCGACACCGGAACGATGCCGCAGAGGGAGATGTGCTGCTGTCCGAGATCCGCGGCTCTGTTATCCGCAACCCGATCTCACGGGCGCGGCAGCGCCCGGGCGTCGGACGTGGCCAGCCGGTCGGCGAAGAACTCCAGCAACTCCCGGTGGACGAAGATGTAGCCGTCGCCGACGTCCCGCAGGAACAGGCACTGCACGGCGTAGTCGAGGAACGGCCGCAGCGGCCACGGCACGACGCCGTCGCGGGCGAGCCGCCGCCGGACCAGCCACTGTTCGGCCAGTGGCCCGAGCGCGACGGCCACCAGCAGGTACGACGCGGCGAACGCGCCGACGACCACCCCGTACCGGAGGCCGTCGGCGCCGGTGCGGGCCAGGCCGACGGGCAGCCCGGCGAGGGCGCCGGTGACGAGGCCCAGCAGCGGCGCGCCGGTCGCGGCGAAGCGGAGCCGCTGCCGCAGGGCGGGGCTCGGGATCTCGCGGCGCGGCGCGCCGCCGGGCGGGCCGACCAGGTAGAGGTCGAACAGCATGGCGCGGCTGACGGCCAGGGCGAGCAGGGTGGCCAGCAGCAGCCCGAGCCAGTACGCGAAGTCGGCGAGCAGGCCCGGCCAGCCACGCAGCTCGTCGGTGAGGCCGAAGGCCAGCCCGACCAGGAGGGCCGCTGCCACGGTCGTCCATCCGACGACGGCGTTGCCGGCCACGTCGCGCAGCTCGTCGGCGGTGCCGGTCAGCCAGTTGACCCGGATGGCCCGGTTCTCCGGCCGGCGTTCCCGGGAGGCGATCAGTTCGAGGTCGTCGTAATCTTCGTAGGCCAGGGCGAGCATGGTCAGCGTCGTGGCTGCCAGTCCCACCACGAGGCCGGGCCAGCCGAGCAGGCCGGCCCCGAGCAGGGCGATCAGCCCGCCCACGGCGACGCTGGCCAGCGCCCGGCTGAGCAGGTCGGCACCGCCGATCCAGAACGGCGACCAGGTCGGGGCGACCAGGTCGAGCACGAAGATGCTCTGCTGGCGCTTGCTCAACTGATGGCCGAGCACCGTCAGATACTGGACGGCCTGATCCGGCCGGTACGCCGGGTGCGGGCGGTGCCGCAGCATCGTCTCGACGTACCGGGCGAAGAGGCGGGTGCGGCGACCGCCGGGACCGTCGGCCGGGCCGGGACCGTCGGCGTAGGCCAGGCCCATGATGGCGAGCAGCAGGGGCGACCCGGTGAACTCCCACAGGCCCTCGTCGGCGGCGAGGGCGGCCCGGAGGCCGGCGAGGGCGGGACCGGAGCGGTCCAGGTACCGCTCGATCTGCGGCCGGGTCAGCGGCTGGATCGTCACCGTGCCGTAGACGGGCAGGCCGGTGCGGAGCTCTCCGTACTCCGACTCGCGGCAGCAGATCGCGATCGGGGTGAGCGGCTGCCGGGCGTGGAACGCGGCGATCGCCGCCGCGCACTCGTCGCGGCGGGTCGCGACCACCTCGTCGAGGCCGTCGAGCAGGGGCAGCACCGCGCCGACCTCGATCCAGGCGGTCGCCTGCCGGGGCGGGATGCCGTAGCGCTCGGTCAGCTCGGCGGCGAGCCACTGCTCCAGCGGCAGGCGTCGGGTGGCCCACGACGACAGGTTCAGCACCACCGGGATCGGGACGTCCGGGTCCCGCCCGGCCGCGTCGACCAGCTCCCGGGCGAGTTCGAGCAGGGTGGTCGTCTTGCCGGAGCCGGGCGCACCGAGGATCACCACGGCGCGGTCGAGCCGCTCGAAGAGGCCGGCCACGGACGCGCCCCCGTCGAGCACGCCGGTGAAGCTGCCACGGTGGGTGGCCCGCAGCGTCCACGGGTACCGCCGGTCGTCGGCCGACGCGGTGACGCCGAGCTGGATCCGGGCCTCCTGGTGCAGGGAGCGGTCCAGCACGCTGCTGATCCAGTACCGGCGTACCCGGTCGAGCAGGACCCGGCGGGCGTGCGCGGCGGCCACGCCGGTGGCCGGCGGGGACTCGCGGGACCGCCGGATCTCGACCACCATCAGCGCCACGACCACCACGGCGAGCGCCGGCCAGGCGAGCCACAGGTGCGGCGTCCACCCGTCGGGCAGCGCCCCGGTGGCGACGTTCGTGACGACGCCCAGCAGGGTCACGCAGACCACCGAGAGGACGACCGTGGTTACCCGACGCATGCGTCGTCTCTACCGTCCGGCCCGCGTCCGCACAACCCATGATCGGATACGCGTCGGTCAGGCCGTCAGGAGCAGCCGGAGCGCTCGGCTCAGCGGGGGCCGTGGCTTCGGTTCAGCAGGGTCCGTAGCCCTCGGCGAAGAGGCGGCGGGCCCAGTCGGCGTACCCTGCGATGATCTTCCGGACGGTGCGCCCGTCGTGCAGGAAGAGGTACGCGCGGTCGCCGCTGCGGGCCAGCAGCCCGTCGAACCGGTACGTCCGCCGGGGCGCGTCGAGCGGGCTGACCGACCGGTAGCGGGCGCGGACCTGTTCGACCGGCGTGCCGACGCCGATGCCCTGCGGGGTGCGGACGTCGATCCGCTCCGCCGTGTGGGCCGGGTCGTCGAGCCAGAGCAGCACCAGCCGGTCGTCGACGAAGATCGGGCTGACCGCGCCGTGGCCGACGAGCGTGGGCCCGCAGGTGTCCACGTCGGACGCCAGCATCCCGCGCCGCGCCAGCTCCTGTTCGGTGTCGCCGAACTCGACGTCGGGCAGGCCGTTGAGGTCGACGACCTCGTCGGCGGCCTCGTCGACGGCCGACCGGCCGGCGTCGGGCGGCGGGCCGGGCGGGCGCGCGTCGCCCCCGGCGTCGACCGGCCCCTGTGGACGTACGCCGCTGCCGGCGATCGAGGCAGCCGCGAGCAGTGTCGCAATGAAAACGAATTGTCTGAATTTCATGGAATCCCCCAGTCCCCAACGGCCCCGGGGCGCTCAGGTTGCTGCCGAGCGCCGGATTCCCCGAATTCCCACTCCTCGGCCAGCTCGTCCCAGTAGTCGGCGGTCAGCCCGCGCCGCCCGTGCGCCAGCCAGCCGGCCGTGTTCCGCTCCAGGTGCAGGCCCAGCTCGGCGAACGGGTCGATCCACCGCCCCGGCTCCGCGCCGATGCGGATCAGCGCCGCGTTCAGCGGCCACTGCCCGCGCGGGGCGGCCAACACGTCGTCGAAGTGCGGCCCCCAGCTCACCGCGCCGCCGAGCCACACCACCGACGCCTGCCGGCCGAGGCCCCCCGAGAACTCCGCCTCCAGATAGGCCACCGGCCCCGACCGGGACCACCCGGCGAACAGCCCCGCCAGGGCCGGCGACAACACCAGCTCGAACGGCTGCTCCGGGCCCGGCTCCCCGGCGGCGAAGTCCGGCAGCGCCCCGGTCAGCTCCTCCACGAGATGCGGGGTGACCGGCAGCAGCGCGAAGTCCTGCCGCAGCGCGGCGAGCACCGCGTGGTCCAGGTCGGCGGTCCGCTCGCGGAGCAGCTCGACATCGGCCACCACCGCCCTGAGCTGGTAACTCATCGGAACCCTCCGCCCGTCCACAGGCTGTGGATAGAACATGTGTACGACCGGGCGTGGCGTGCCGGCGCTGCCCCGGACCGTACCGAACGCACCCCCTGCCGACGCCGGGCCGGTGCGGACGTGGAAGAAGGGCCGGCCCCGGGCGGGGGGCCGGCCCTTCCTACAGCGCGGGAGGTACCCGGATCAGTAGAACGAGCCGCCGCTCTGCGGCCCCGCGATGCGCATGCCGTAGCGGTGGGGCCAGGCGCGGTCGGTGCGCAGCGACGCGCCGCTCCACGAGGTGGTCTGCGGCACGAGCCCGCCGCTGGACCCGAAGAACGAGGCGATCGACCCCGACGGGTAGCCCGCCGTGTCCGACGCCACCTCCTCGCCGGTCGACGCCACGACGGCGTCCAGCGCGCCGGTGCCGTCGAGGTTCAGCAGCGCGACGGAGGCGCCGAAGACGTCCCCGCGCTCGGCCGAGCCCGGCACCACCGAGTGGTTCTGGTCGAAGCCCTGCGCCCCGGTGCCCGTGAGGCCCGAGGAGGAACCCTTCAGCAGGGTGATCATGCCGGCGCTGTCCGTCGAGCCGATGTCCTCGCCGGGCACGCCGACCAGCACGTCCGCCCTGCCGTCGCCGGTCACGTCGCCGACCGCGAGCGAGCCGCCGAACCGGTCCTCGGCCTCGGGGTCGCCCGGCACGCCCGCCGTGCGCTGCGTGATGATCTTTACGGCGCTGGCGGACAGGCCGCCGGACCGGCCCGTGAACGCGGCGATGAGCCCCCCGGTGATGTCCGGGGTCTGTGCGCTGGGCGCGCCCGCGATCACCTCGCCCAGCCCGTCGCCGTTCACGTCGCCGACCGCCAGGGTCTCGCCCAGGTACCAGGCGATCGTGAACTCGTCGCCCGTCGCCGGGTGCACCGCCGCGCCGGTCACCGACGTCGCGCCCGTGGTCGACACGCCGCCCGCCGAGCCCCACATCAGGGTGACCATGCCGCTGCCGTCCCAGGACGTGCCGTCGTTCTCGTGCGGCGCGCCGATGACCAGGTCCGCGTACCTGTTGTTGTCGACCCTGCCGATCGCGAGCGAGAAGCCGAAGTGGTCGTTGCGCTCGGCCGCGCCCGGCACCGCCGCCTGGTCCTGCTGGAGATACTGGGAGCCGGTGGCGGTGAGCCCACCCGACCCGCCGAACAGGACGTAGACCGAACCGGCGTCCGCCTTGTCCCCGATCGCCTCCCCGTACGCGCCGATCGCCAGGTCGTCGCGGCCGTCGCCGTTGATGTCGCCGGTCGCGAGCGCGCCGCCGAACCGGTCGTAGCTCTCCGGCTCGCCCTGCACGTTCGGCGAACTCTGGTTGAAGTGGCCCGCCGCGCCGACCACCAGGCCCGAGGCGCTGCCCGGGATGACCCAGACCCCGCCCGCGTGGGTCTTGTTGCGCGGGTCCACCTCGTCCGAGTCGCCGATCACCAGGTCGTCGTAGCCGTCGCCGTTGAAGTCGCCCGCCGCCAGCGCGGTGCCGAAGCAGCCGCAGCCGCCCTCCGACGACAGGACGCCGAAGAAGTAGTCGACCTGCGGCGCCGACGAGTAGCGCACGACCACCACGCCGGTCGGATACTGGGGCAGACTGGTCTCGAAGGGGTCGCCCGAGGCCGCCAGGTCGTCGCGGCCGTCGCCGTCGAAGTCCGACCGGGTGGCACCCGTCCCCTGCACCGGGGTCACCGCCTTCGCCACCCGGTGATACTGGAGGGCGATGCCCTCCCGGGTGATGGTGCCGAACTCGTCGGCCGCCCGCGCGGGCGCACCGACCGCCAGCCCGGCCACCACGGCCAGGGCCGACACCCCTGCCGTTGTCTTTCGACGTGTCGTCATCCGACGCAACACAAACCCCCGCTCGTTGTTGGACGCCCCGACACGCTAGGGGGATAGATCAACGCCCATAACCAGGCGAACGGGCGGGTCGGCCGCCGACCGGGCAGCCGACCCGGCCGAACGGCCGACCCGGGGCGGGGCGCGGGAGACGGCAGGACCGCAGAGACGACTCAGGGTCGGTCCCGTGGGGGAGCCGACCCTGTCGTCCGTGCTGCTCAGGTGAGCGGAGGATACGAGATTCGAACTCGTGAGGGTGTTAACCCAACACGCTTTCCAAGCGTGCGCCCTAGGCCTCTAGGCGAATCCTCCGTGGGACAGGATACAGGTCCGCCGCGCGCCGGCCACCCCACCACCCCCCGAAGATCGACCGGGCGTCGGGTAGGGTGGGTGTCACCTCCCGTGCGGCGGTATCTCGTGAACCTCCCCAGGGCCGGAAGGCAGCAAGGATAAGCGAGCTCTGCCGGGTGCACGGGAGGCCTTTTTGTCTCCCGGCACCGGTACGGTACGCCGCAGGTCAGGTGCAGGGCCAGATCCGGGTCGGGGCACGGGGTGGTGGGTGGTCACCCGTGCCTGACCGGCGCAGAATGGCTCGGTCGAGAGGAGGCGGGACGCGTGACACTCGCGCTCTACCGCAAGTACCGGCCGCGCACCTTCGCCGAGGTCATCGGCCAGGAGCACGTCACCGAGCCGCTGTCGCAGGCGCTGCGCAGCGGGCGGCTCAACCACGCGTACCTCTTCTCCGGGCCGCGCGGCTGCGGCAAGACCTCCAGCGCCCGCATCCTGGCCCGCTCGCTCAACTGCGAGCAGGGCCCGACGCCGGAGCCGTGCGGGCAGTGTGACTCGTGCCGCTCGCTGGCCACCGACGGGTCGGGCTCGATCGACGTCATCGAGATCGACGCGGCCAGCCACGGCGGCGTCGACGACGCCCGCGAGCTGCGCGAGAAGGCGTTCTTCGCGCCGGCCCGCAGCCGGTTCAAGATCTATGTCATCGACGAGGCGCACATGGTCTCGTCGGCCGGCTTCAACGCCCTGCTCAAGCTGGTCGAGGAGCCCCCGGAGTACGTCAAGTTCATCTTCGCCACCACCGAGCCGGAGAAGGTCCTCGGCACGATCAAGTCGCGGACCCACCACTACCCGTTCCGGCTGATCCCGCCGAAGACGCTGCGCCCCTACCTGGAGCAGCTCACCGAGGCCGAGGGGGTGACCGTCGACCCGGCGGTCTTCCCGCTGGTGGTGCGCGCGGGCGGCGGCAGCGCCCGGGACAGCCTCTCCGTGCTCGACCAGCTCATCGCGGGCGCGGGCCCGGAGGGGGTCACCTATCCCCGGGCCGCCGCGCTGCTCGGCGTCACCGACTCGGGGCTGCTCGACGAGATGTGCGACGCCCTCGCGGCCGGCGACGGCGCGGCGGCGTACGCGACCGTGGACCGGGTGGCCGAGGCCGGGCACGACGCGCGTCGCTTCGCCTCGGACCTGCTGGAGCGGCTGCGCGACCTGATCGTCCTCCAGCAGGTGCCCGACGCCGCCGAGAAGGGCCTGATCGACGGCCCGGCCGACCAGATCGAGCGGATGACCGCCCAGGCGCAGCGGCTCGGCGCGGCGACCCTGTCCCGGTGCGCCGACATCGTGCACGACGGCCTGGTGGCCATGCGCGGCACGACCGCGCCCCGGCTGCTGCTGGAGCTGATCTGCGCCCGCATGCTGCTGCCGGGAGCGGACGACTCCACCGGCGGCCTGCTCCAGCGCCTGGAGCGGATGGAGCGCCGGCTCACCCTGGGCGCCGTCGAGCTGCCGCCGGCCGCCGCCGGCTCCGCGCCGGTCGCCACCGCCCCGGCGGTACGCCCCGAGCAGGCCACCCCGCCTGCGGCGGCTGCCGCGCACCCCGCGCCGGCGGCGGTGTCCGCCGCCCCGGCGACCGCCCCGGCCCCGTCGGCCGCCCCGCCGCCCGTGGCCGCCGCGGCATCGGCTCCGGTGTCCGCAGGCCCCGCCCCGGCTGCTTCCGCCCCGGCCGCGCCCCGGCGGGAGGTCCCGCCGGAGGCGGTCATGCCCGACCCGGCGACCCCCGCCCCGCCCCGCCCCGGCGCGGCTGCGGCGGGCCCCCTGGACGCCGTCGCGGTGCGCCGGGTCTGGTCGGACATCGTCGCGAAGGTCAACCGGATCAAGAAGCCGGCCGCCGCGCTGATGCGCGACGCGGTGGTCCGCGACGTGGACGGCGACACCCTGGTGCTGACCGTCAAGTCTCCGGTGCTCGCGCAGATGATGGGCAACCACACGTCGGTGCTGGCCGAGGCGCTCTACGAGGAGTTCGGCGGGCGCTGGCAGGTGCGCTGCGAGGTGGCCGGCGAGCGGGGCGGCGGGTCGCCGGGCGGCTCCCGGGGGCCCGCCCCCGCCCCGCCGCGTCCCGCGCCGGCCCCGCCCGCGACCCCCGCATCCGCAGCCCACGCGCCCGCCACGAACGCCCGCCCGTCGCCCGGTGCCGCGCCGGGTCCTGCCGGAGGCGGCGGTGCCGCTGGCGGGGACGAGGAGTGGCCCGAGCCGGCCCGCCCCGGCGGGGCCGCCGCTCCCGCCGCGAGCGCACCGGCCGGGGACGACTGGCCGGAGGCGGCCCGCCCGGGTGGCGTCGCCCCCGCCGCCGCGCCGCCGGCAACGGCCCCGCCCGGCGGGCCCACCCCGGCCGCCGCCCCGGCGACGTCGCCCAACGGTGCCGCCAACGGCGCTGTGGCCAACGGTGCCGCCCCGGCGACGCCGGCCAACGGTGCCGCCGCGCGTGGTGCCGCCCCCACCGCGCCGACCAACGGCACCGCCGCTGCGGGCGGCAGGGCTCCCGCTGCCGGCAGCGGGCTCGCCGCCGCGCGGGCTGCGGCGGCCGGCCGGGGTGCGCGTACCCAGAACGGGGCCCGCAAGACCGCGGACGCCGACTGGGCGGGCGAGCCGCCCTACGACCCGGACTACGACGGGCCGGTGCGCGGCGGTGGCCGCCCGGGCCCGGCGGCGTCGGCCGCACCGACCTACGAGGGCTTCGACCCGGGCGACGAGCCGCTCGACGAGGTGATCGACGAGCGGACGGCCCGGCAGTCCAGCGAGGAGCAGGCGGTGCAGCTGCTCCGGGAGGCGTTGGGCGCGGAGAAGATCGACGAGGTGGACGCCCGCTGACGCGGACCGTCGCCCGTGCCAGGCGACGGTCCGCGCCCCGGTTAGGCTGGGCGCGGCCGAGCAGACGAGTGCGAGAAGGAGCCATCCGTGCGCCCAGGTGGACAGCCGAACATGCAGCAGATGCTGAAGCAGGCGCAGAAGATGCAGCAGCAGATCGCGAAGGCCCAGGCCGAGCTGGCCGAGGCCGAGCTGACCGGCACCGCCGGGGGCGGCCTGGTCGCCGTGACGGTCTCCGGCTCCGGCGACGTCAAGAGCATCAAGATCGACCCGAAGGCGGTCGACCCGGAGGACGTGGAGACGCTGGAGGACCTGGTGGTCGCCGCGCTGCACAACGCCGCCGAGGCCGCCCGGGCGCTGACGGAGCAGAAGATGGGCCCGGTCGCGGGCGGGATGGGCGGCCTCGGCCTGCCCGGCTTCTGAGCCGGCCGACGCAGATGTACGAAGGTGCCATCCAGGACCTGATCGACGAGCTGGGGCGGCTGCCGGGCGTGGGCCCGAAGAGCGCGCAGCGGATCGCCTTCCACGTCCTGTCGGCGGACCCGGCCGACATCAACCGGCTGGCCGGCGCGCTGCGCAAGGTCAAGGACCTGGTGCGCTTCTGCACCACCTGCTACAACGTCGCCGAGTCCGAGCAGTGCCGGATCTGCCGCGACCCGCGCCGCAGCGACGAGGTGCTGTGCGTGGTCGAGGAGCCCAAGGACGTGGTGGCGATCGAGCGCACGGGTGAGTTCCGGGGGCGCTACCACGTGCTCGGCGGGGCGATCAATCCGCTGGAGGGGATCGGGCCGGACAACCTGCGCATCCGCGAGCTGATGACCCGGCTGGGCGGCGGCGCGGTGCGGGAGCTGATCCTGGCCACCGACCCGAACACCGAGGGCGAGGCGACGGCGACGTACCTGGCGCTGATGGTCAAGCCGATGGGCATCTCGGTGACCCGGCTCGCCAGCGGCCTGCCGGTGGGCGGCGACCTGGAGTACGCCGACGAGATCACCCTCGGCCGCGCGTTCGAGGGGCGTCGGGCGGTCTGACACCAGGTGCCCTCAGGGGCAGGGGCGACGTAACAGTTTGGCATCGCGGTTTCGGATCGTTCGGCGAAACCCGTTGTTCGCCGTGGATTCTTCGGCCGTGTCGTGGCTGGGACACGATCCGATACCAACCCTTGCCCTGCCGGTTTCGGGCCGGTCCGAACGGGAGCTAAGGTCACGCCCATCGGTGACCCCTGTCACCACGTTGTCCGTACCCCCAAGGACGAGGTGAAGCACCCATGCGTGCACCCAGGCCGAAGGTCGCTGTCGCGGCCGTCGCGGTCGCGGCCCTCGCGGTAGCAGGCTGCGCCGAGAGCAACCGCGATGACAACTCCGGCGGTAGCAAGAAGGACACCATGGTCTTCGGCGTGGCCGGCGACCCGAAGGTCCTCGACCCCAGCTTTGCCAGCGACGGCGAGTCGCTGCGCGTGGCGCGCCAGGTCTTCGAGACCCTGGTCCGGCCGGAGGAGGGTGGCACCAAGGTCACCCCGGGGCTGGCCGAGTCCTGGACCCCGGACGCCGCCGGCACCACGTGGACGTTCAAGCTCCGTTCCGGCGTGAAGTTCCACGACGGCACCGACTTCAACGCCGAGGCCGTCTGCGCCAACTTCGACCGCTGGTACAACGCGAAGGGCCTCATGCAGAGCCCCGACGTGACCGCGTACTGGCAGGACGTCATGGGCGGCTTCGCCAAGAACGAGGACCCGGAGCTGCCGCCGAGCCTCTTCAAGTCCTGCACCGCCAAGGACGCCACCACCGTGGACCTGGCGTTCACCCGGGTCTCCAGCAAGATCCCGGCCGCGCTGATGCTGCCCTCGTTCTCGATCCACAGCCCGAAGGCGCTCCAGCAGTACGACGCCAGCAACGTCGGCGGCACCGCCGAGGACATCAAGTACCCGTCGTACGCGACGGAGCACCCGACCGGCACCGGCCCGTTCAAGTTCAAGTCCTGGGACGTCGCCAACAAGACGCTCACCATCGAGCGTAACGACGACTACTACGGCGCCAAGGCCAAGCTGAAGACCCTGATCTTCAAGACGATCTCCGACGAGAACGCGCGCAAGCAGGCGCTGCGCTCCGGCGACATCCAGGGGTACGACCTGGTCGGCCCGGCCGACGTCGAGCCGCTGAAGACCGAGGGCTTCAACGTCCTCACCCGCCCGGCGTTCAACGTGCTCTACCTGGCCATCAACCAGAAGGGCAACCCGAAGCTCGCCGACCTCAAGGTCCGGCAGGCGATCGCGCACGCGCTCAACCGGCAGGCGCTTGTCGACTCGAAGCTGCCCCCGGGCGCGAAGGTCGCGCTGAACTTCATGCCCGACACCGTCGAGGGCTTCAACGGCGACGTCACCAAGTACGACTACAACCCGGAGAAGGCCAAGGCGCTGCTGGCCGAGGCCGGCGCGTCGAACCTGACGCTGAAGTTCCACTACCCGACCGAGGTCACCCGGCCGTACATGCCGAACCCGAAGGACATCTTCGAGCTGCTCTCGGCGGACCTCAAGGCGGTCGGCATCAACGTCGAGGCCATCCCGCTGAAGTGGAGCCCCGACTACCTGAACGCCACCACCTCCGGCAGCAAGCACGACCTGCACTTCCTCGGCTGGACCGGTGACTACGGCGACGCCTACAACTTCATCGGCACGTTCTTCGACCGGCCGAAGGACGAGTGGGGCTTCAACAACGCCCAGCTCTTCGCCCAGTTCAAGGACGCGGACACCACCGCCGACCAGGCGGCCCGGGTGGAGAAGTACAAGGCCCTCAACAAGGCGATCATGGACCTGCTGCCGGGTGTGCCGATCTCGCACTCGCCGCCGGCGATCGTGTTCGGCAAGGACGTGACCGGGATCAAGGCGAGCCCGCTCACCGACGAGCGGTTCGGAACCGCCGAGTTCAAGTCCTGACCTGACGCAAGGACCACGGGCGGGCGCCGTTACCCACGGCGCCCGCCCGCAGCCCTCCGTACCCCTTTCGAGGCCGCCGTGTTCCGGTTCATCGTCAGACGCCTGCTCCAGCTCATACCGACGCTGTTCGGGCTCTCCCTCCTGTTGTTCATCTGGCTCCGGCGGCTGCCCGGCGGCCCCGAGACCGCCATCCTCGGCGAGCGCGGCACCCCGGAGATGCGCGCCGCCATCCGCCGCAACCTCGGCCTCGACGAGCCGATCCTGATCCAGTACGGCCGGTTCGTCCGGCGACTGATCAAACTGGACCTCGGCACCTCGACCTCCACCAAGCGCCCGGTCGTCACCGAGTTCTTCGAGCGGTTCCCCGGCACCGTCGAGCTGACCGTGATGGCCATGATCATCGCCATCGGCATCGGCATCCCGCTGGGCTACCTGGCGGCCCGCCGCCGGGGCCGGCTGTTCGACCACCTGTCGGTCGGCGGCTCGCTGATCGGCATCTGCATCCCGGTGTTCTTCCTCGCGTACGTGCTCAAGGCCCTCTTCTCGGAGAACCTCGGCTGGTTCCCGTCCAGCGGCCGGCAGGACCCGACCCTCGGGGCGACCCGGATCACCAACTTCTTCGTCCTCGACGGGCTGATGACCCGGGAGTGGGACGCCGCCGCCGACGCCCTCTGGCACCTGGTGCTGCCGGGCCTCGCGCTGGCGAGCATCCCCCTGGCGATCATCGTCCGGATCACCCGGGCCAGCGTGCTGGAGGTGCTCAACGAGGACTTCGTCCGCACCGCCGAGGCCAAGGGCCTCACCGAGTCGACGGTCCGCCGCCGGCACGTGCTGCGCAACGCCATGCTCCCCGTGGTCACCTCGATCGGCCTGCTCACCGGCGGCCTGCTCTCCGGCGCGGTGCTGACCGAGACCGTCTTCGCCTTCAGCGGCATCGGGGCGTTCGTCGCCGAGGCGATCAGCCAGCGCGACTATCCCGTGCTGATGGGCTTCATCCTGATCATCGCGGTGGTGTACGTGCTGGTGAACCTCCTCGTGGACCTCTCCTACAGCGTGATCGACCCGAGGGTGAGGGTGCGATGACGATCAGCCCCGGCAAGAAGCGCGAGAAGATCGACCGGCTCGCCGAGCTGGCCGCCCGGGACGACGAGCGCGGCGTGAGCCTCTGGCGGGAGGCGTTCCGCCGGCTGCGGCGCAACCCGGCCGCGATCGTCGGCGCGGTCATCCTGGCCCTGTTCCTGCTGATCGCCATCGTCGGCCCGTTCGTCGTCCCGTACCCGGCCGACGCCCAGCTCTGGAAGGGCGAGATCCGGGACAACATCGGCTACTTCCCGGGCCCCCGGGCCGACAACTGGTTCGGCGTCGACCACATCGGCCGCGACGAGTTCAGCCGCATGATCGTCGGTGCCCGGCAGACCCTGCTCGTCGGCGTGGTCTCCACGCTGATCGGCCTGGCCGTCGGGTCGCTCATCGGCGGCATCGCCGGGGCCAGCGCCGGCCTCGGCGGCAAGTGGGGCCGGGCCGTCGACAACACCCTCATGCGCTTCGTCGACATGCTGCTGGCCATGCCGAGCCTGCTGCTGGCGATCAGCATCGCCGCGCTGCTCGGCGCGGGCCTCACCACCGTCATGATCGCGGTCGGCGTGGTCTCCGTGCCGGTCTTCGCCCGGCTGCTGCGCGGGTCGATGATCTCCCAGTCGAACAGCGACTACGTGCTCGCCGCGACGTCGCTGGGCGTGCGGAAGCCGAAGATCGCCCTGACCCACGTGGTGCCGAACTCGCTCGCCCCGGTCATCGTCCAGGCGACGCTGACCCTGGCCACCGCGATCATCGAGGCCGCGGCGCTGTCGTTCCTCGGCCTCGGCAACAACGACGCGTCCATCCCCGAGTGGGGCGTGATGCTCGCCGACGCGCAGCGCTACCTCGACGCCGCGCCCCGGCTCGCCATCCTGCCCGCCCTCGCCATCATCGTCACCGCGCTCGGCTTCACCCTGCTCGGCGAGGCGATGCGCGAGGCCCTCGACCCGAAGCTGCGGAAGTAGGTCGGCTGTCGTGTGTGCAGCGCGAGGAGTGGGCCTGCGAGCCCCGCAGTCGCAAACGGAAGGCCGATAATGGCACTGCTCGAAGTGGACGACCTCTCCGTCACCTTCGCCCGGCGCGGTCAGCGCACCGTGCACGCCGTCGACGGGGTCTCCTTCTCCGTCGACGCGGGCGAGGTGGTCGGCCTCGTCGGCGAGTCAGGCTGCGGCAAGAGCGTCACGTCGCTGGCGATCATGGGTCTGCTGCCGAAGCAGCCCGGCCTGCGGGTCGGCGGCAAGGCCGTCTTCGACGGCACGGACCTGCTCCAGCTCGACGACCGGTCCCGGCGCGACATCCGGGGCCGGGACGTCGCGATGATCTTCCAGGACCCGCTCTCCTCGCTGAACCCGGTGATCCCGATCGGGCTCCAGGTGACCGAGGTGCTCACCCGGCACCGGGGGATGAAGGGGGAGGCGGCCCAGAAGGAGGCCGCCGACCTGCTCGACCGGGTCGGCATCCCCGACCCGCGCCGCCGGCTCAAGGAGTACCCGCACCAGCTCTCCGGCGGCATGCGGCAGCGGGCCCTGATCGCCATGGCGGTGGCCTGCCAGCCCCGGCTGCTCATCGCCGACGAGCCGACCACCGCGCTCGACGTCACCATCCAGGCGCAGATCCTGGAGCTGCTCAAGGAACTGGTCCGGGACTCCGGCACCGCGCTCGTGATGATCACCCACGACCTCGGGGTGGTCGCCGGCATGTGCGACACGATCAACGTGCTGTACGCCGGCCGGGTGGTGGAGACGGCCCGCCGCCGCCCGCTGTTCCGCGAGCCGCGGCACCCGTACACCGTGGGGTTGCTCGGCTCGGTGCCGCGCCTGGACGCCGGGCGCGGCGAACGGCTCAACCCCATCCCCGGCTCCGTGCGGGACGTGCTGGCGTGGCCGGACGGCTGCGCCTTCGCCCCGCGCTGCACCCGCCGCGTCGACGAGTGCGTGGGGGCGCCGCCGGAGCTGACGCTCACCTACGACGGCCGCAGCTACCGGTGCGTCAACCCGGCCCCGGTCCCCGGCACGCTGCCCCCGGCGGCGACCGACGCCGGCGCGCCGGAGCCCGCGACCGGCGGCCCGGTGCCCGCACCGCGCGAGGAGGAGAAGCCGTGACCGAGAGCGACATCCTCGTCGAGGTCCGCGACCTGAAGGTGCACTTCCCGATCAAGCGGGGGCTGATCCTCGACCGGGTCGTCGGCCACGTGAAGGCCGTCGACGGCGTCGACCTGAGCATCCCGCGCGGCAAGACGTACGGGCTGGTCGGCGAGTCCGGCTGCGGCAAGTCCACGCTCGGCCGGGCGCTGCTCCAGCTCACCCCGCCCACCGGCGGCGAGGTCCGCTTCGACGGCGTCGAGCTGACCACCCTCGCGGCGGGGAAGCTGCGCACCATGCGCCGCCGGATGCAGATGATCTTCCAGGATCCGATGTCGAGCCTCGACCCCCGGCAGAACGTCGAGTCGATCCTCACCGAGGGGTTGCAGACCCACGGCATCGGCACCGACCGCGACGACCGGCGGCGGATCATCGGCGAGACCCTCGACGCCGTCGGGCTGCCCCGGTGGGCGCTGTCCCGCTACCCGCACGAGTTCTCCGGCGGCCAGCGGCAGCGCATCGGCATCGCCCGGGCCCTCGTGCTCGGCCCCGAGCTGATCGTCGCCGACGAGCCCGTCTCCGCCCTGGACGTCTCCATCCAGGCCCAGGTGGTGAACCTGCTCGACGAGCTCCAGGACAACCTCGGCCTGACGTACCTGGTGATCGCGCACGACCTCGCCGTGGTCAAGCACATCTCCGACGTCGTCGGCGTCATGTACCTGGGCGCGCTGGTCGAGGAGGCGCCGAGCGACCGGCTCTACAGCGAGCCGCTGCACCCGTACACGCGGGCGCTCATGTCGGCCGTGCCCGTGCCGGACCCGGACGTGGAGGACCGACGGGAACGCATCCTGCTCGCCGGCGACCTGCCCTCGCCGGCCAACCCGCCGTCGGGCTGCCGCTTCCACACCCGCTGCCCGTGGGCCCAGCCGACCCGCTGCGCCGACGAGCGGCCGGCGCTGCGGGAGATCGGCGGCAGCCGGGTCGCCTGCCACTTCGCGGAGCGGATCGCCAGCGGCGAGCTGCGCCCGCACAAGGTGAGCGCCCAGATCGTGCGGCCCGAGGGCGAGGGCGAGGACCCGGCGGTCGTCTCGGCCCCCACGGAACCCGGCTCCTACGTGTAAGGAAGGGCCCCCTGTTAACGCATTCTGTATGGCAGGGGGCCCCTGTTAACACCTGTGGCCGGCCGGCCCTCCGGGGGCTCAGCTCGGCGGCCGGTCAGCCCTCCGGGCGGTCGAGCAGGCCGACGGCGATCGTGTGCACGGCGTCCAGCCCGGCCGGGTCGGCCAGCGGGGCGCGCCCGCCGGTGACGGCGTACCACTCGTCGGCCTCCCGGTACTGCACGCGCAGGGCGACCTGGCCGTCCGCGTACTCGGTGCGCAGGGTCAGCTCGCCGGTCACCACGCCGACCTCGTCGGTCATCACGCCGCCCGGGCCGGGCACGATGTCGGCCGTGCGGCTCGCCGCCCCGCCCCCGGCGGTGCCCGCCTCCGGCTCCGGGGCGGTGCCCGCGTTCGGCTGCGGGGCGGTGCCCGCGTTCGGCTGCGGGGCGGTGCCCGCGTTCGGCTGCGGGGCGGTGCCCGCGTTCGGCTGCGGGGCGGTGCCCGCGTTCGGCTGCGGGGCGGCGCCCGCGTTCGGCTGCGGGGCGGCGCCCGCGTTCGGCTGCGGGGCGGCGCCCGCGTTCGGCTCCGGGGCCGGCGTCGCCGCGGCCTCCCCCGTCACGGCTTGCTCGCCCATGTGCAGCCCCCCAACATGTCGGACAGGGCGTCCTTCTCGGCACTGGTCACCGTCAGCCGCCAGTGGTGCTTGACCGTCACCCAGTCCTCGGCGTACTGGCACCAGTACGACCGGTTCGCCGGCTTCCACTGCGACGGATCCTGGTCACCCTTCGACCGGTTGGAGGAGGCCGAAACGGCGATGAGCTGCGGCCGCGTGAGATCGTTGGCGAAGTCGCCCCGCTTGGCGTCGTCCCACTCGTCGGCGCCCGAGCGCCACGCGTTGGCCAGCGGGACCGTGTGGTCGATGTCCACGTCGGAGGGGTCGGTGAACGTCCGCCCGTCGTACACGCTCTCCCAGCGGCCCGCGACCACGTTGCAGCCGGAGAACCGGACGTCCTTGCCGTCGCGCTTCAGCACGCTGTCACGGACGTCGCAGTTCTTGCCGGTGTCCCGCCAGTGCGGGAAGCGGTTGCGGCTGTAGCCCTTCATCGACCCCGCGCTCGCCACGGTGAGCTGGTCGAGCATCTGCCCGACGTTGCCACCGCCGCCGCTCGGCGCGGCCTCCGGCTCGTCGACGACCTCGCAGCCGGCCGCCGCGACGGCCAGCGCCACGGCGAGCGCGGCCACCGCGGCCGCGCGACGTCCTGATCTGGTACGCACAGACGACACCTCTCCAGCTTGCGGGCTCCTGGCGATTGCGCACAGTACCCCGGCACCGTTTCCATGATTCGTGGCGTCCGGCAAATCGACCGGAGGAACACTGGTACCCGTGACCGCACCCACACCGCCCCACGCCCCCGCGCCCGCGCTCCGGATGGGCACGCCCGCCGGCCGGGGCACCCTGCTCGCCGCCATCCTCGCCTCCGGGATGGTGTTCCTGGACAGCACGGTGGTCAACGTCGCGCTGCCCCGCCTCGGCGCGGACCTCGACGCCACCGTGGCCGGTCTCCAGTGGACCATCAACGGCTACCTGTTGATGCTGGCCGCGTTCGTGCTGCTCGGCGGGGCGCTCGGCGACCGCTTCGGGCGGCGGCGGGTCTTCCTCCTCGGCGTGGTCTGGTTCGCCGTCGCCTCCGCGCTGTGCGGCCTGGCCCAGGACACCGGCTGGCTGATCGCGGCCCGGTTCCTCCAGGGCGCCGGGGGCGCGCTGCTCACCCCCGGCTCGCTGTCGGTGCTCCAGTCCAGCTTCCACCCCGACGACCGGGGCCGCGCCATCGGCACCTGGTCCGGGCTGGCCGGGGTCTCCACCGCGCTCGGCCCGTTCGTCGGCGGCTGGCTGGTCGACGCCCTGTCCTGGCGGTGGATCTTCTTCATCAACCTGCCGCTGGCCGTGCCGGTGGTCCTCGCCGCGCTGCGCTGGGCGCCCGAGAGCCGCGACGTCGACGCCTCGCGTACCGGATCGGGCCGGCGACGGTTCGACGTGGCCGGCGCGCTGCTCGGCGCGCTCGGCCTCGGCGGCGTGACGTACGCCCTGATCGACGCGCCGGCCCGCGGGGTGACCTCGCCGCCGGTGCTGGCGTCGGTGCTGGTCGGCGTGCTCGCCGCCGTGGCGTTCGTGCTGGTGGAGCGCCGCCGGGGCGACACCGCGATGCTGCCCACCGGCCTGTTCGGCAGCCGGCTCTTCTCGGTGCTGAACGTCTTCACGGTGGTGGTGTACGCGGCCCTCGGCGGGTTCACGTTCTTCCTCGCCGTCTACCTCCAGAACGTCGTCGGCTGGTCGGCCATGCTCACCGGGCTGGCCACCGTGCCGATGACGGTGCTGCTGCTGGTCGGCTCGTCGCGGGCCGGCGCGCTGTCGGCCCGGATCGGCCCCCGGCTGCCGCTGACGATCGGCCCGGTCGTGGCCGCGCTCGGCCTGCTGCTGCTGCGCGGGGTGAGGCCGGGCGCGTCGTACTGGACGGACGTGCTGCCCGGGGTGGCCCTCTTCGGCCTCGGCCTCACCCTCGTGGTGGCCCCGCTGACCGCCTCGGTGCTGGCCGCCGTGGCGGACCGGTTCGCCGGGGTGGCCAGCGGGTTCAACAACGCCGCGTCCCGGGCCGGCGGCCTGCTCGCGGTGGCCGCGCTGCCGCTGCTGGTCGGACTGAGCGGCACCGGGTACGAGCAGGCGGCGGCGCTGACCGACGCGTTCCGGGGGGCGATGCTCTGGTGCGCGGGCGGGCTGCTGGCGGGCGCGGCGATGGCCGGCCTGCTGATCCACCGGCCCCGGTGAGCGGCAGCGCTTCGTTAAGAAGGGCCCCCTGCTATGCAGAATGCGTTAACAGGGGGCCCTTCCTTGCGCCTCAGGCGCGGGCGCGGTTGACGGCGCTGGTGACCGCCTTCACGGAGGCGGTGACGATGTTCGCGTCGACCCCGACGCCCCACACCGTGCGGCCGTCCACCTCGCACTCGACGTACGCGGCGGCCTGCGCGTCGCCGCCGGAGGAGAGCGCGTGCTCGTGGTAGTCGAGCACCCGCACCGCCACGCCCACCGACTCCAGCGCGTTGACGTACGCGTCGATGGGGCCGTTGCCGACGGCGGTCAGCGGCCGGGTGTCCGCCTCGCCGACACCGACCCGGGCCTCGATCTCGACCTTGCCGTCGACGGTGCCGATGGCGTAGCCGGCCAGCGTCAGCGCCGGGTCGCTCTGGTGGTCGACCAGGTAGTGCCCGGCGAAGATGTCCCACATGGTGCCGGGGTCGACCTCGCCGCCGCCGTGGTCGGTGACCTGCTGGACCACGCCGGAGAACTCGATCTGGAGGCGGCGGGGCAGGTCGAGCTGGTGCTCGCTCTTCATGATGTACGCGACGCCGCCCTTGCCGGACTGCGAGTTGACCCGGATGACCGCCTCGTAGGTGCGGCCCAGGTCCTTCGGGTCGACCGGCAGGTAGGGCACGGCCCAGGCGAAGTCGTCCACCGGCACCCCGGCCGCCGCCGCGTCGGCGTGCAGGGCGTCGAAGCCCTTCTTGATGGCGTCCTGGTGGGAGCCGGAGAAGGCGGTGTAGACCAGGTCGCCCGCGTACGGGTGGCGCTCGTGCACCGGGAGCTGGTTGCAGTATTCGACGGCCCGCTTGATCTCGTCGATGTTCGAGAAGTCGATCATCGGGTCGATGCCCTGGGAGAACAGGTTGAGGCCCAGCGTCACCAGGTCGACGTTGCCGGTGCGCTCGCCGTTGCCGAACAGGCAGCCCTCGATGCGGTCCGCGCCGGCCAGCAGGCCCAGCTCGGCGGCGGCCACGCCGGTGCCCCGGTCGTTGTGCGGGTGCAGGCTGAGCACCACGCTGTCGCGGCGGGGCAGGTGGCGGTGCATCCACTCGATCGAGTCGGCGTACACGTTGGGGGTGGCCATCTCGACGGTCGCCGGCAGGTTGATGATCAGCTTGCGGTCCGGGGTCGGGTCGATCACGTCGATCACCGCCGAGCAGACCTGGAGCGCGTACTCCAGCTCGGTGCCCGTGTACGACTCCGGGGAGTACTCGTAGTAGATCTCCGTGTCCGGGGTGTGGATCTCCGCGTACTTCTGGCAGAGCCGCGCGCCGCTGGTGGCGATGTCGGTGATGCCGTCCCGGTCCAGGCCGAAGACCACCCGACGCTGGAGGGTGGAGGTCGAGTTGTAGAAGTGCACGATGGCCCGTTTCGCGCCGCGCAGCGACTCGAACGTCCGCTCGATCAGGTGCTCCCGGCACTGGGTGAGCACCTGGATGGTCACGTCGTCGGGGATCAGGTCCTGCTCGATGAGCTGCCGGACGAAGTCGTAGTCGGTCTGGCTGGCCGACGGGAAGCCGACCTCGATCTCCTTGTAGCCCATCTGCACCAGCAGTTGGAACATCCGGCGCTTGCGCTCGGGGGACATCGGGTCGATCAGGGCCTGGTTGCCGTCGCGCAGGTCCACGGCGCACCAGCGGGGCGCGGCCTCGACGTGCCGGGTCGGCCAGGTGCGGTCGGGCAGGTCGATCCGGAACTGCTGCTGGTACGGCTGGTAGCGCTGGTAAGGCATCCCGCTGGAGCGCTGCCGGGCGAAGGGATCAGCGTCGATGTCGGCGTCGGTGGCGGTGGGTTGAGCCATGGCGGAGTGTTCCCCCTGAGTCAGGTGGCGTCAGCAATCGGAAGGCCGGCGACGGTGCGGCAGCGGCGGCTGGGCCGGTGCGGCGACGGTGCCGGGCCGGCGCGGTGCGCCGACGGGAGGTTCGGAACTGCTGGACGGCGCGCTTCGACTCCGCGACGAGGTGCCGGCCGGTCAGGCCCCGTCGCGGCGACCAAGGAGAAGGTTCGCCTGCCACATGACAGGGTGACCCTACGTGATGGGACGGGAGGTGGGAAGGCCGGTCCGCGGATTGAGACGGTGGTCGCAGTCGGCGGACGTTCCCGCTGGTCGCACGCGGTGCCATCCGGATCGCGGCGACCGCTGCCCGTCCCAGCTCAGTGCAGCAACAGGTCGGCCACGGGGCGTCGGCGGCGCAGCCCGGTCTCCTGCTCCCGCAGCGCGACCGGCAGGCTGGACGGGTCGCCGAGCCGGCCCACCGCCACCACCACCAGCGGGCGGACGCCGGCCGGCAGGTCCAGGTCGGCGGCGAGCCCGGCGCGGTCGAAGCCGGCGAGCTGGCGCACGTAGAGCCCGAGCGCGGTGGCCTGCACGGTCAGGTGGGCCACCGCCTGCCCCAGGTCGTACGCCGCGCCGGCGGCGGCCGTACGGGCACCGGTGCCGGCCGCATCGGCGGCGGTGCCCGTGTCTGTGCCGGCCTCGCCAGTGCCGATGCCCGTGCCTGTGCCAGCCGCGCCGACGGCGGTGAGGTGGGCGCCGAGGAGCAGGGCGGCGGCGTGCCGGGCCCACGGCTGGTCGTCGTCGGGGAGGTTGACCAGGATGCGCTTCCAGGTCTCGTCGTCGCGGTGGCCGAGGGCGAACCGCCACGGCTGGCCGTTGCCCGCCGAGGGCGCCCAGCGGGCCGCCTCCAGCAGCGAGGCCGCCTCGTCGGCGGTCAGCGTGGCGGCGGGGTCGAATGCCCGGGGGCTCCAGCGGAACGCGAGCAGCGGAGTCAGGTCAGCCATGGGGGAAGCATCCCGTATCGGACTTTTTGCCCGAGGTGCCGGGGTGGGCGAATGTGGCCGGAACCACCCGTAACGGACAGGCGCTCAGGGCGTTGCCGTGCCCGATGGCGTCTGCGCCGAGGACTCCGGCGACGGCTCCGGCGCGGCGACGCCGAGCGGCTCGCCGTCGGTGACCGGGCCGGCGAGCTGCACCGTCGCGGGCCCCGGGCCGGCCGGTCCGGCCAGGACGAGCGTGCCCCCGGTGGTCCGCACCGCCGTCGGGGTGCCGTCCGGGGCGTAGCAGTAGATGCCGACGTCCAGCGGGGCGTTCAGCGAGGCGGAGGTGGTGTCGACCGCGTAGCAGGACCCGCTCGCCCCCTGCGGCGGCCGGGCCGGGGAGACCGCGAGCGGGGCGCGCCGGTCGGTGAGCACCGTCAGCCAGTCGGTGAACGGGTGCTGCACCCGGGGGTCCAGGAGGTGCGGGACGGCGTCCGACGGGTCGCCGAGGCGGACGCAGCTCGCCGGCTCCGGGCGGCCGGCCGACGGCAGCCCGCACTGGTAGAGCCCGTCGGCGGTGGCGGCGAGCGACACGTCCGCCGTGCCGCCCAGCGCGCCGCCCGGGATGTCCACCCGCCAGGTGCCGTCGGCGGCGCTGGTCACCACGATCGAGCGGTCGGATCCGCCGCCGTCGGCGAGGGTGTACCGGGCGGTGAAGCTGCGGTCCTGGGCCGCCGCGGCCAGGGCGGCCAGCTCGTCCCGGGCGGCGTCGGCGGCGGCGGGCGCGGGATCGGTGGACGTCGACGGGGCCGGCGCGGGGGCCGGATCGTCGGCGCAGGCGGCGAGCAGGGCCGGCAGGAGGGCGAGCGCCGCGACGCCGGTCGGGCGTCGGGCCGCGCGGAGGTGGGCGTGCACCGGGTCATTCTGCGGTGCGCGGACCGCGCCCGTGACCCCGCCGACGCCGTTGCGCGGGCGTGTCGCGTACCGCTGGGCGGGCGTCCCGCCGATCCCCGGGCGGGCTTGGCGCGTACCCCCCGGCGGGCGGGTCCGGGCGCGGCCGGGCCCGCCGCGCGGGCCGGATGGTGGGATCACCTGACCCGGCCTTCCTGGCCGCCGGATACCCTGATGTGGTCTGACAAGGTGCCACCGGCTGGTCGCCGGCGGTGCGACACACTCGAAGGACGCGGGGAGGGAGTGCACCGTCGTGGCACTCGTGGTGCAGAAGTACGGCGGATCCTCCGTCGCCAACGCCGAGCGCATCAAGCGGGTGGCCGAGCGCATCGTCGCCGCCCGCAAGGCCGGCGACGACGTGGTCGTGGTGGTCTCCGCCATGGGCGACACCACCGACGAGCTGCTCGACCTGGCCAACCAGGTGAGCCCGCTGCCGCCGGGCCGCGAGCTGGACATGCTGCTCACCGCCGGGGAGCGGATCTCCATGGCGCTGCTCGCCATGGCCATCCACAACCTTGGCTACGAGGCCCGCTCGTTCACCGGCTCGCAGGCCGGCGTGATCACCACCTCGGTGCACGGCAAGGCGCGGATCATCGACGTCACCCCGGGGCGGCTCAAGGGCGCGCTCGACGAGGGCGCGGTGGTCATCGTCGCCGGCTTCCAGGGCGTCTCACAGGACACGAAGGACGTCACCACGCTGGGCCGGGGCGGCTCGGACACCACGGCCGTGGCGCTCGCCGCCGCGCTGCACGCCGACGTCTGCGAGATCTACACCGACGTCGACGGCATCTTCACCGCCGACCCCCGGATCGTGCCGAACGCCCGGCACATCCGCCACGTCACCTACGAGGAGATGCTGGAGCTGGCCGCCTGCGGCGCGAAGGTGCTGCACCTGCGCAGCGTCGAGTACGCGCGCCGCGCGGGGCTGCCGATCCACGTCCGCTCGTCATACTCGACCAACACCGGCACGATGGTCACCGGATCGATGGAGGACCTTGCTGTGGAACAGGCACTGATCACCGGCGTCGCCCACGACCGCAGCGAGGCGAAGATCACGATCGTCGGGGTGCCGGACGAGCCGGGCGCCGCCGCGCGGATCTTCGACACCGTCGCCAGCGCCGAGATCAACATCGACATGATCGTGCAGAACGTCTCCACCGAGGGCACCGGCCGCACGGACATCTCGTTCACCCTGCCCAAGACCGACGGCCCGACCGCCATGGCCGCGCTCAGCAAGATCCAGGAGCCGGTCAAGTTCAAGGGTCTGCTCTACGACGACCACGTCGGCAAGGTCTCGCTCATCGGCGCGGGGATGCGGTCGCACCCGGGCGTCGCGGCCGGCTTCTTCGCCGCCCTCGGCGCGGCCGGCGTCAACATCGAGATGATCTCCACCTCCGAGATCCGGGTCTCCGTCGTCTGCCGGGACACCGACCTCGACAAGGCCGTCCGGGCCATCCACGACGCCTTCGAGCTGGGCGGCGACACCGAGGCCATCGTCTACGCGGGGACCGGGCGGTAACGCCGTGCCGGCGCGGCCCACCCTCGCCGTGGTCGGGGCGACCGGTGCCGTCGGCACCGTCATGTGCGAGCTGCTGTCGTCGCGGCGCGACGTGTGGGGCGAGATCCGGCTGATCGCCTCCGAGCGGTCGGTCGGGCGGCGGGTGCGCTGCCGGGGCGAGGAGCTGACCGTCGGGCCGCTCACCCCCGAGGCGTTCGACGGCGTCGACGTGGCCATGTTCGACGTGCCCGACGACGTCGCCGCCGAGTGGGCCCCGGTCGCGGTGTCCCGGGGCGCGGTGGCGGTCGACAACTCCGGCGCGTTCCGGATGGACCGCGACGTCCCGCTGGTCGTCCCCGAGATCAACCCCGAGCAGGTGCGCAACCGGCCCAGGGGCATCGTCGCCAACGCCAACTGCACGACCCTCGCGATGATCGTGGCGATCGCCCCGCTGCACCGCGAGTACGGGCTGCGCGAGCTGGTCCTGGCGTCCTACCAGGCGGCCTCCGGGGCGGGGCGGGCCGGCGTGGACGCGCTGCACCTCCAGCTCGGCAAGGTCGCCGGGGACCGGGTGCTCGGCTCCCGCCCCGGCGACGTGCGGCAGGCGGTCGGCGACGAGTTGGGGCCGTTCCCCGCCCCGCTGGCGCTCAACGTGGTGCCCTGGGCCGGCTCGTTCGCCGACGGCGGGTGGTCGTCCGAGGAGCTGAAGATGCGCAACGAGTCGCGCAAGATCCTCGGGCTGCCCGACCTGAAGGTCTCCGCGACCTGCGTACGGGTGCCGGTGGTGACCGGGCACTCCGTGGCCGTGCACGCCGTCTTCGCCACCGAGGTCGACGCGGAGGGCGCCCGGGAGGCGCTGCGCAACGCCCCCGGCGTGATCCTGGTCGACGATCCGGCCGCGGGGGAGTTCCCGATGCCGATCGACGCCGTGGGCACCGACCCGTCCTGGGTCGGCCGCATCCGCCGCGCCGTCGACGACCCGCGCGCCCTCGACCTCTTCGT
Source organism: Micromonospora carbonacea (assembly GCF_014205165.1). NCBI lineage: Bacteria > Bacillati > Actinomycetota > Actinomycetes > Micromonosporales > Micromonosporaceae > Micromonospora > Micromonospora carbonacea. The sequence continues at coordinate 43,235 of NZ_JACHMZ010000001.1, forward strand.
CACCGGCGACAACCTGCGCAAGGGCGCGGCCCTCAACACCGCCCAGATCGGCGAGCTGCTGGCCAAGGAGCTCACCGCCCGCTGACGCCGTGCGCGCCGCCGCCCACCGCTCAGGCGGCGGCCAGGCGGACGCCGTCGCGCCCCTGGCGCTTGACCGCGTAGAGGGCCTGGTCGGCGCGGCGCAGGGTCTGCTCGGGCGACTCGCCCGGCCGGGGCAGGGCGACGCCGACGCTGATCGTGCGGCCGGTGCCCCGCGCCGCCTCGGCCAGCCGCTCGGCGATGCGCACGGCCTCTTCGGGGCGGTTCACCTCGATCACGGCGACGAACTCGTCCCCGCCGATCCGGTACAGCTCGTCGCCCTGGCGCAGCGCCGCCTCCAGCGCCCGGGCCAGCCCCACCAGCAGCCGGTCCCCGGCCTGGTGGCCGTACGTGTCGTTGACCGCCTTGAAGCCGTCCACGTCGATGGCCAGCAGCGCCGTGCGCCCCGGGGTGGCCCGCGCGATCCGCTGCCCGAACGGCCCGGTGTGCGGCAGCCCGGTCAGCGGGTCGGAGCTGGCCTGCTCGCGCAGCCGGGCCAGCGTGCGCAGCCGGTCCAGGCACGTCCACGCCTGCCCGGCGAGCAGCTCCATCAGGTTGACCGTGGTCGGGTCGGGCCGCAGCAGCCGCTCGTCGGCGACCAGCAGCACCCCGCCGCCGTCGGGCGGCCCGACCGGCACCGCCACCAGGGTGCGCACCCCGGCGTCGGCGAGCGGCCGGTATTCCTCCGTGGGCGGGTGCCCGGCCTCGCCGAGGGTGTAGCCGACGCCGTGCCGGTGGGCGCGGGCCACCATCCGGTGCAGGGCCGGCGCGCCCGCCTCGGTCAGCTCGGCCCGGATGCGGGACTCCAGCTCGCCCGGCGCGCCGGTGGGCGCGCCCAGCCGGGGACCCGTGCCGCCGCCGGCCAGCAGCAGCACGGCCGCGGAGAGGGTGGAGACCTCCCGGGCCGCGCAGATGGCCGCCGTCATCAGGTCCCACTCGGTGGGGGCGGCGGTCAGCGCGGCGGCGTGCCGCAGCAGCTTCTCGCTGCGGGTCTCGGCGGGCGGCCCGCCCAGCGCGGTGATCCGGGCGCCGAGCCGGGCGGCGACGCGTTCGGCGGTCTCCCGCCACGGGCCCAGCTCGACCGGGCCGGACCACTGGAGGTCGAGGACCCCGATCGGCCGGCCCGCCGGGTCGAGCACCGGCACGCAGACCTCGGCGGTCACGTCGGGGCGCACCGGGAGGTAGTCGGGGTCGGCGGTCACGTCCTCGACGGTGGCGGGCTCGCCGGAGGCGTAGACTCGGCCGACGACGCCGGCCTTCGGCGGGACGGTGGCGAAGACCTGCCACGCGCCGGTGGCGGCGACGCAGCGCAGCCCGTCGCGCACCTGGAGCAGCACGGAGATCGTGGCCGGCGCGTACCGGGCCAGCGCGGTGACGGTCCACTGGCATGCCTCGACGGCGGTCGACGCCATCGGCAGGCGGACCGTGACGTCCCGGACGACCCGGTGGTGATCTACGCGCACGTGCGTCCTGACAGCGGGAGGGAGGTGGCCCGACCAAGCGTACTCACCGCAGCTCAGCGGGTTGCTCTCAAGATCATTTGCTTCGTACACATGTGCTATCCACAGGCTGTGGACGCGAGCTGTGGACGCAGGCTGTGGACGGGTCCGTGGGCGGCGCGCGGCGGCGATAGCCTGAGGGAACCGGTCGACCTGGAGGCCCGCGATGCTCATCGCCCAGCTCAGCGACACCCACCTCACCACCGGTCCGCTCGCCGCCGAGCCCGCCGCCGCGCTGCACCGGGCGCTCGGTCGGGTCCTCGGCCTGCGCCCCCGGCCCGACCATGTCGTCGTCACCGGCGACCTCACCGAGCACGGCAGCCCCGAGGAGTACCTCGCGCTGCGCGACCTGATCGCCCGGTTCCCGGTGCCGGTGCACCTCGTCGCCGGCAACCACGACGACCGCGAATCGCTGCTCGACATCTTCGGCGGCACCCCGCACCTCGGCGGCGGCTACCAGGCCCACTACGCCGTCGAGCAGCCCGACGCGACCATCGTCGTGCTCGACTCCGTCAGCCCCGGCGAGCCGGCCGGCCGGCTCGGCCCCGAGCAGCTCGCCTGGCTCGACGAGACGCTCGCCCGCCGCCCCGGGCTGCCGGCCGTCGTCTGCCTGCACCACCCGCCCGTCCCGGTGGGCCTGCCCTACCTCGACGGCATGCGCCTGCTCGACGGCGACGACCTGGCCACGGTGGTGGCCGCCCACCCGCACGTCGTCCGGGTCGTCGCCGGGCACGTGCACCGCCCCGTCACGGTCGGCTTCGCCGGCACGGTGCTGACCACCGCGCCGAGCACCTGGCGGCAGTCGTCGCTCACCCTCGACGAGGGCGACGAGATGGGGTATGCCCTCGAACCCACCGCCTTCCTGCTGCACCTCGTCGCCGACGGCGGCTGCGTCACCCACACCGTGCAGGTCAGCCACGCGGCGGCCCGCACCGGCGCGTTCTGACGTGCGCGAACTCCTCTGGTACGTCGCGTACGGCTCGAACATGCACGCCGACCGGCTCGGCTGGTATCTCGGCGGGGGACGGCCGCCGGGCGGGCTGCGGACGTACCCCGGATGTCGGGACTGCCGGCCGCCCCGCCGGTCGGCGGCGGTGCTGGTGCCCGGCGGCATCTACTTCGCCGGGGAGTCCCGGGCCTGGACCGGCGGGATGGCCTTCTACGACCCGGCGCTGCCCGGCACGGCGGCGGCGCGGGCCTGGCTGCTCACCCGGGAACAGTTCGCCGACGTCGCCGCGCAGGAGATGTACCGGGAGCCCGGCGTCGACCTCGACCTGATCGGGGCCGCGGTCGCCCACGGCCGGGCCACCCTCGGCCCCGGGCGCTACGAGACGCTGCTGTGCACCGGGCTCCGCGACGGCGTGCCCATGCTGACCTTCACCGCGCCGTGGCGGGCGGCGGACGTCGAGTGGACCGCGCCCGCCCCCGGCTACCTCGCGATGCTCGCCGCCGGCCTGCGCGAGGCGCACGGCTGGGCGCCGACGCGCATCGCCGGCTACCTGGCGGGCCGCCCCGGCGTCGCCGACCGCTGGGACCCTCGGGCCGTCGACTCGTTGGTGGCGGCCACACTCGCCGGGTGAGGCTCGCCCGCCCGGGACGTGCCCCGGTACTGCCGTTCGCGTCACGCTGTGTCGCCGTTCGCCCCGTGCTCTCCCGCCGTTCGCGTCACGCTGCGTCGCCGTTCGCGCGGTCCCTCGGCACCGTTCGCGCGGGCCGGCGGCACCGTTCGGCCGCGATCGGTGGGCCCCGCGGGCGTAGTTGCCGGCGCGGGCGTCGAACCGTCCACAGTGGCTGTCCGACGCCGATAGCCTCTGCTCACGTTCCGCGCCGGCACCCGTCGAGGGCCGGCCGTCAGCATGTGGGGGATCGTGTTGAAGAAGAGGCTGACCGGCATCGCCGTCGCTCTCGCCGTCACCGTCGGTGGCTCGCTCACCCTGGCCGCGCCCGCGCAGGCCGCCACCCCGGCGATCCAGATCACCAAGGCCTACTACAACTCGCCGGGCACCGACGACCGGTCGACCAGCAGCCTGAACGCCGAGTACGTGAAGCTGACCAACCGCAAGACCACGACCGTCAACCTCAAGTCGTGGACGCTGCGCGACAAGTCGAGCCACGTCTACACGTTCACCAGCGACTTCAAGCTCGCCGCCGGGGCCAGCGTCACCATCCACACCGGCAAGGGCACCAACACCTCGACCCACCGGTACTGGGGGTCGGGCGCGTACATCTGGAACAACACCGGCGACACCGCGTACGTGCGCGACACGGCGGGCAAGACCATCGACTCCTGCTCGTGGGGGAGCAGCGGCAGCTACACCAACTGCTGACGCTGTTTGTTGGTCGGCCGGCTCTCATGAGGGGGGAGCCGGCCGCCAGCGTCCGGCCCGCTTGGTGGGTCTGCCATCCTGGGAGCGATGACGACGACCTGGCGACACCTGCCCGCGCCGGCCCGCGAGATCGCCCGGGCGGCCACCGACGCCGTGGCCGCCGCCCGGGTCCGGGACACCGAGGCGTACGACGAGGCGGTCGACCGGCTCGCCGGGGCGGACCGGTCCGGGCTGGTCCTCGGCGCGGTGGTCCGCCTGCTGCTGGAGGAGACCCACCCCGACGGGCTCGACGGCGACGATGTCCGGCAGGTGCTGGAATCGCCGAGATCGGCTGGATGGTGCTGCCCGAACACCAGGGGCGGGGTGTGGCCGGGCGGGCGGTCCGGATGCTGCTCGACGAGGCCCGGCGGGCGGGCGGCTGGTCGCCGGTGCACGCCTTCCCGGGAGTCGACAACGCAGCCTCGAACGGCCTCTGCCGGTCGCTCGGGTTCGCCCTGCTCGGGAAGCGGGAGACGCCGTTCCGGGGACAGGTCTTCCGGACCCGGCACTGGGTGCTCGACCTGCTTGCCTGAGGCGCGGCGGAGCCGCCTCGGGTGAGGGTTCGCAGAGCGTTCACCTGCGGGTCCTGGTTGTGGGAATGTCGCCTCTGTCTATATACATGGGAGACGATGCATCCAGCCTACCCGGACGGAGCACCATGAACCGCACGCCGCGCGCCGCCGCGATCACCCTCGCCGCCGCCCTCGCCGCAACCGTCGGCCTGGCCGACCCCGCCTGGGCCGCCAGCTACTCCGCGCCCCTCCAGACCGCCGTCGCGGCCCTGCCGGTGGCCACCGAGATCCGCACCGGCTACAGCCGAGACCTCTTCCCGCACTGGATCGACGCCGACGGCGACGGCTGCAACACCCGCAACGAGGTGCTGCTCGCCGAGGCGGTCACCGCGCCCACCGTCAGCGGCACCTGCACGCTCTCCGGCGGGCGCTGGTACTCCTACTACGACAACGCCTACTGGACCGCCACCGGCGACGTCGACATCGACCACATGGTGCCGCTCGCCGAGGCGTGGGACTCCGGCGCCCGCAACTGGTCCACCAGCCGCCGCCAGGCGTACGCCAACGACCTGGGCGACTCCCGCCCGCTGGTCGCGGTGACCGACAACGTCAACCAGTCCAAGGGCGACCAGGACCCGGCCACCTGGATGCCGTCCTACAGCTCCGCCCGCTGCCGCTACGTCAACGAGTGGGTCGCCACCAAGACCCGCTGGCGGCTCACCGTCGACACGGCCGAGAAGGACGCCCTGACGAGCTGGGCGAACTCCTGCCCGAACGTCACCATCTCGGTGACGTACGCGTACTGACCCGCCTACTCACGCGACCCTTCATGCCAACGATGCAGGTCGGTGCAGCCTGTCGTGCATCTGTGAAGGTTCGAAGGCTGCGGGTGCCCCGGGCGACCCGGACCAGCCTCGGAGTGCCCTGCCTCTTTGAGGACGAGACAGGGCACTCGCTGGTGAGCCGTTACTGCACGAGCTTGTGTAGCCTGCTTGCGACGATCAGGCCGGTCAGGACGAGAGTCACGACGCCGGCAGCGATGCCCAGGGCGATTCCCGCGCCCGTACCGAATGCGGACGCTGTCTGCATCCCTACGGTCAGGCCGGTAACCGTTGCGGCCAGTAGACCCACGCTTGCCGTTACGAGCAAGATCAGTAAGTCTCGCTGGGCCAGCAGGTACTGCTCGTGATGGTTGTCGGGCATGAGTTCCCCTTGACGGATCGAGGTCGTGCGTTGTCTCGGACTCCGAGGCCTTCCGCGCCGTGCACGCATCCGTCGGTTACCGCCTAGGGACGCGACGCTTCAAGGCCTTGGCATCTGGTTGAACGACTCCGGCCCGTCTTTGGCATCGGTGCGCGGCAACATTCGCCTCAAGACCGACACGCATCCACCGGTTTGCTCAAGAATGTCCCTTTTGTTAGCGGCAGTCTCGGAGTGTGGAAGGCGGGGAAATTTTCTTCCGGGAGTATGCAGGTAAGGCTGGGTTCGCCTCAGGCGACATAAAGCTTACGAAAGGAAGCCGCTCCCTCGTCTGATTCTCATCGTTTATACAGCAGAGAAGTGAGCCGGTTGTCTAGACGGATCGGCGCACGTCTCGGACAGGACGGCCCTCTGTTACCGCAGGGGGTCGTTCGTCCCTGATCGCGCGCCTAGGTTGATCATTGAGCGGCCGCCGAGGGTCCGGACAGCCACCGCAACCCGTCTGCATGGTCGTCTTCTGGTGCCAGGCGATCGCCTCGCCTCCGTGACCGAGGTCGGTGTCCTGCTGCGAGGGCGTCAGCTGCCCCGTCAAGCACCCTGACGGGTCTCAAGCGTCTGAGGAAGAGCCTGCGTCAACTCGTTGCCGTACAAGCGCCAGAGGGCACATCCGTCGCTAGGATGTGCCCTCTCACCTCTGGTCAGGGTGGCCGGATGCGAACCGACGACCTCTTCGTCCCGAACTCGCGGCAGGCCGGTCGGATCGGGTGTCATCCGAGGTCATCCGGTGTGCTGCGGGTCGTCGCGGTCCGGTGTGGCTGGCGGGGTTGCTGTACTCCGCTGCTGTACTTCCTCGGCGGTGTCGATGACGTTGCGGGCGGCGGCGGCCACGGTGCATCCCGACGTCCGGCAGATCGGGCAGCGCCCGTCGGCACCGGGTTCGTGGTCGCGGAGGATCTGGCGCGCGGTGAGGGCCAGCCGGTTGCGGATCTGGGCCAGGGACAGGAACGGCGCGGTCATGGTCAGGTCACCCCGAGGACGGCGGCGAGTTGGATGATGGTGGCCGGGGCGTGTGGGTGTCGGGCGACCTGGGCGACGATGCTGCGGGCGGCGGGGCGGTGGCGTACCTCGGCCGGTGCCGTCCGGTCGGCCTCTGCCAGGGCCCGCGCCGCGTTGCTGGGGTCGTCGGTGTAGAGGTAGGCGCGGGCGGCGTCGAGCAGGTGCGCGGCGCGGTGTTCCGCAGGCAGCCACCGCCATCCCACCCGCTTGGTGGCTCTCCGGTGCCAGACGACCGCTTCGTGGGCGTTGCCGAGGTCGAGGGCGGCGGCGACCCGGGCCAGGTCGACCGCTGCCGGCCCGAACCCCGTCCGGTGGTGGTCCTGACCGTCGCCGACCCGAGCGGCCATGGCGGCAGCCTCGTCGATCAGGTCGGCGGCGGTGCGGTCGTCGCCGTGGCGGGCGGCGGCCAGGGCCGCCTGGACGAGCAGCGTCCCGTACAGCGACAGCTCCGGCGGTTGCGCGTCGTCGGGGTCGGGCGGGGCGATCCGGTACGCGGCGGCCCGGGCCGCCGACACGGCTGCCTGTGTCCGCCCGTAGGCGCGGAGCGCCTGACCGAGTTGCACGGTGGCGGCGGCCACCAGGATGGGATCGCCGGTGGCGGTGAGCATGGCCCGGTCGGCGGCCAGCCAGGCAAGCTCGGCCTCGCCCAGCTTCGTCAGCAGCGACGCGGTCACCCGGTACGCCTCCACCAGCGATGCCCGGGCCTGCTCAGGGTCGTCGGCGTGTGCGCGCTGCGCGCCGGCCAACAGCTCGGGGACCATCGCGGTCACCCGCGCGTACCGGGCGTACTGGAAGCTGACCCACGTGTGGGCCGCATCCCGCGCGAGTTGATCCGCCGGCACCACGGCCCGGTCGGTCACCGAGTGGCCCACCGCGATGTCGTACGTCGACAGGGCCTCCCGGACCTGTTCGACGCCCTCGACCCGCCCGGTCACGTCGGCGGGCTGGGTGTCCCGGCCCAGCAGCACCGCCGCGTCGATCCGCAGCACGGCGGCGATGTCGTGCAGGGTCGAGACCCTGTCGAGGGACCGGACGCCCCGCTCGACCTTGTCCACCCAGCTCTTGGACTTGCCCAGCCGATCGGCGAACACCTGCTGCGACAACTGCCGCCGCCCCCGCCAGTACGCCACCCGCCGGCCCACCGGCAACAGCTCAAGGCCGTTCACGACGCCACCGCCGGTCGGGCAACGCCCGGGTGGTCTCCTCGGCCGGTATCCGTTCCTGCTCGGCCTGCGCCAGGATCCGCCGTCGGGCGGCTTCCCGTTCCGCCTGCTGGATCTGCTCGCCCCTGCTGCCCTCAGCCTGACCGGTGTCGCCCATTCCCCACCTCCGCTGGTAGGGGCGCGACGACGTGCTCATGGAAGGACCAACACCGCCGCGCCCGGCTCCGGGCGGGTCACGGCGCTCTGGTGTGTTCGCGCCGATTCCGCCCTCGCACACAGCATTGAGCGATCGGACGGTTACTCAAAGGTGTCGGGTGTCCGCTGGGCGGGTCGGCTGTCCTCTGTCAGCCGACGGGCCGGTACGCCTCGTACACCTCGCGCAGCGCCGACGCCTCTGCGGTGTCGGTCTGCTCGACCCTCCGCAGCACCTCGCGCGCCCGCCACCAGTTCGACGGTGCCACCCGCCCGGAACGGATCGCCTCGGCGGCGACCGCGCTTGCCTCATCGGGCTGGTCGGCGGCCACCAACGCCAGGGCCAGGTCGAGGCGGGCAGACGCGGACCGCCGTGGCCGGTCACCCCCGTCACCGCGCGGGTCCAACTCCGCCAACGCCACCCGGGCCACCTGCTCGGCCGCCGGGTCACCCGCCCACGACAACGTCGTCGCCGTGTACGCCAACGCCTTCGTCGGGTCGTACCGGTAGTGATGCTCGGCCCGCTCCGGCACGGGCAGGTTCGCGGTCAACCGTTCCAGGCGGTCCAGCGCGTCACGGGTGCGCCGCACGTCACCCACGGGCGCCCACCCCCGCGCCTCCTGCGCCGTCGCCTGGATGTGCGCCGAACTGCCCCGAGGTGCCACCTGTTGAGCCTGCTGAGACAGGTCGATCGCCTGCCGATGCTCACCCTGGGTGAGCCGGTCCCACGCCCGGGTCTCCAGACACCACGCCTGGATCTCCGCATGCTCGGCATGTTCGGCGAGCGCCGCAGCAGCGACCAGGTGCGCGCCCGCTGCGGAACGCTGCCGAAGGTCGATGTGCACCGTCGCACGCAGCACGGTCAGCCACCCGCCGGCAACGACCAGCCGCCGCCGCTGCCCCAGGGTTCCCCGGCCATCGAGCAGCCTGCCCACGTACGCCAGGTGCCTGCGCACCATCGGCAGCAGGTCCACCGGCGGAGTCGTCGCATACGCGCTCGCCAGGTCGTCGACGCTGGCCTCGATGCGGGCGAGCGTCTCGGCGCTCACATCACTGGCCCGCACCCGGGCAAGCAACTCGTCGGCCTCGGCATCATGGTCGATAGGCTGATCAACGAGCCGCGCGAGCGCGTCGCCAGCCTGAAGGACCTCATCGAGATGCCGGGCCGTCTCGGGCGTCGGAGCCTTGACACCCGTCTCCAGATCATGAAGGTGGCTCTTGCCCCGGTGCGCGAGCTGGCCGAGCGCCCGCAGCGACAGACCCCGCTCGGCACGCAGAGCCCGCAGCCGAGCCCCGAAACGCGGATCGACGTGCGACACAACGGCGCTCCCAGCCGGAATGAGGAACCCGGTCAGCTCTCGTAAGCGGACAGCCACTACTGACGGTACATCGAGGACTGATTGAGCGTAACGGCCGTCGCTCACGGACTGCGGCAGCCGCCTCGAATGCGTGCGTGTATCGATCGAGCGTGGTCGAGATCTGGACCGGGTCCGAGAGTCCTTCGCTGACTTTCCGCTGACAATCGAGCGGAACGAGGGCGAGGAAGACAGGCAGCAATCGGCGTAGATCGCTGAGGCGGAGTGTCAGCAATGCAGCATCGGGCCAGGTGAGATGCTGTCTCACCTGGCCCGATTCCCTCGGTCGGGGTGGCCGGATTCGAACCGACGACCTCTTCGTCCCGAACGAAGCGCGCTACCAAGCTGCGCCACACCCCGAGGCGTGCGGACAAATAGTAGCCCACCCCGTCCGGTGGTCAAACTCGGTACCCCCACCTCCCCGCCCGGCCCCGGTGCGCCCCCGGCCGATGTCGTAAACGACTCAGCTCCCTAGCGTCCCGAGCAGCCCTGACGTCCCGGGGCGGCGCTGGCCGGGCGGCCTCCGCGCCCGCCCGCCGTGCCCGCCGCTCCTCCGCGCAGGGCGGCCGGGCGCGGCCCGGGACCGCGCCCGGAGGCGGCGCACGTCACACTCGCCGCCAGCCGCCAGCCGCCAGCCGCCAGCCGCCAGCCGGCCGTGTCAGCGCGGGATCAGGGTGAGGATGCTCGCCTCGGGCCGGCAGGCGAACCGCACCGGCGCGGTCGGGTGGGTGCCCAGCCCGGCCGAGACGTGCAGCCAGGCGTCCGAGGCCGGCCAGCGGTGCAGGCCCTTCGCCATCGACCGGGGCAGCCCGCAGTTGGTCACCAGCGCCCCGAAGCCCGGCACGCAGACCTGCCCGCCGTGGGTGTGGCCGGCCAGCAGCAGCTCGAAGCCGTCGGCGGCCATCTGGTCGAGCACGGCGGGCTCGGGGGAGTGGGACAGCGCGATCGACAGCTCCGCCGCCGCCGGGACGGGGCCGGCGACGGACGGGTAGTCGTCCCGCGCGATGTGCGGGTCGTCGACGCCGACCAGCTCGATCAGTCGCCCGCCCGCCTTGAGCGTCGTCCGCGCGTTGTTCAGGTCCGCCCAGCCGGCCCCGGTGAAGACGTCGCGCAGCTCGTCGTACGGCAGCTCGGCGCCCTCGCTGTATTCCCGGTCGGGCAGGAAGTAGCTGAACGGGTTCTTCAGCACCGGCCCGGTGTAGTCGTTCGAGCCGAACACGAAGGCCCCGGGGAAGTCCAGCAGCGGCGCGAGGGCGCGCAGCACGCCGGGCACCGCGCCCGGGTGGGCCATGTTGTCGCCGGTGACCACGACCAGGTCCGGGTCGAGCGCCGCCAGCGACGCCACCCAGTCCTGCTTGCGCCGCTGCTCCGGCATCATGTGCAGGTCGGACAGGTGCAGCACGCGCAGGGGCTCGGTGTCGGCCGGCAGCACCGGCACGTCGAACCGGCGCAGGGTGAACAGGTTGCGCTCGACGAGTGACGCGTACGCCAGGGTTGCCGCCCCGGCCGCGACGGTGCCCATGCCGAGTCGGAATAGTGTGCGCTTTCGCATGCCGTTCAGGGTAGTTTCACCGTCCATGAGCACGCTGAAGGACCGCCTCACCGCCGACATGCGCGCCGCCCTGAAGGCGCGCGACGAGCTGACCACCTCCACCCTGCGGATGGCCCTGGCGGCCGTCGGCACGGCCGAGGTCGCCGGCAAGGCCAAGCGCGAGCTCACCGACGACGAGGTGCTCGCGGTGCTGACCAAGGAGGCGAAGAAGCGGCGCGAGGCCGCGACCGCCTTCGCGGACGCCGGGCGCGCCGAGCAGGCCGCGAAGGAGAGCGCCGAGGGCGAGGTGCTGGACCGCTACCTGCCGAAGCAGCTCTCCGACGACGAGCTGGCCGAGCTGGTCGCGGGGGCGCTCGCCGCCGGCGGGTTCACCGGCAAGGCGCAGATGGGCCCGGCGATGAAGGCGGCCCAGGCCGCGGTGGCCGGCCGGGCCGAGGGGGGCCGGGTGGCCACCGAGGTACGCCGCCAGCTCGGCCTCTGACCCCGGGTGCCGGCCCGCCCGGTCGCGGGCTGCCCGGCAGGCGGACCGACGAGAACGGGCGGGCACCCCCGGTGAGGGGTGCCCGCCCGTCGTCACGCGGGATGCGGGTGCGGCCGGGTCAGCCGTTGCGACCCGGTCGGCCGCCCTGGCCGGGGGTGTTGCCCGGGCCGCCGGGCCCGCCGCCGGTGCCGCCGCCGTTGTCCGGCGGGTTGGCGGGGGTGCCGCTGCCGCTGCTGACCTCGATGACGACCACGCCGCCCTTGATGGTGCGCCCGTTCGGGCTGGTGCCGGCGGCCTGGCCGGCCGCGCAGCTCGACGGCACCTTGGCCGAGGAGACCACCGGGTCGAAGCCGGCGCCCCGCAGCCGGTCCTTCGCGGTCTCGACGTCCACGCACTTCACGTCGGGGATCGACCGCTGGTCACCCTCCATGATCTTGCCGCTGGGCGGGGTGAACTCGATGCCCTTCTTGCCCTTCATGGCGTCGCGCAGCGTCTCGTACACCGGGGGGTTGATGCCCGTCGGGGTGTCGTGGCCCATCTGCTGGTTGGTCTGCGGCCAGTCCGGGTCGGCCATGATGCCGGCGACCGAGTACTGCTTGGTCATCGCGACCAGCGACGAGGTCTTCTCCGAGTCGGTGGTGCCGGACTTGCCGGCCACCGGCTTGCCGACGATGCCCCGCACATTGCCGGCGGTGGCGCCGGTGCACCGGGTGGTGGACGACCGGTCGCCGACCGGGCAGCGGGCCGCGTCCACGGCCGCGCGGGCGACCTGGGTGCTGATCCGCTGCTCGCAGCGCGGGTTGGCGATGTCGAGCTTCTTGCCGTCCGGGCCCTTGATCTCCTGCACCGGGATCGGCTCGCAGTACTTACCGTCGGCCGCGAGGGTCGCGTACGCGTTGGCCAGGTCCAGCGGGGTGGTGGCCGACACGCCGAGGGTGAACGCGCCCCACTGGTGCGCGGCCTCCTTGTTGTTGGCGAAGTCCGCGTCCTCGCTCGATCGGAACTCGATGCCCAGCTTCTGCGCCGCCTTGACCACGTTCTCCGCGCCGACCTGCTGCTGGAGCGGGACGAAGAAGGTGTTCACCGAGCGGCCGAACGCGCTCCACATGTTGTGCACGCCGGCCATCGATTCGACCGAGTTGGTCGGGCAGTAGTAGGGGCCCTGGCAGGCGGCCTTGCTGCTGGGATCGATGATGTATTCCGACTTGAACTGCTTCGGCGAGTTGATCGTGTAGCTGAGCGGGATGCCCTTCTCCAGCGCGGCCACGATCGTGAAGATCTTGAAGGTCGAGCCGGCCTGGTATCCCTTGATGTCGCCGCCACCGGAGAGCAGCGGGTTCACCGTGTTGGGGTAGTTGCCCCGGATGCCCTTGCTGCGCTTGCGCGGGTCGCTGTTCAGCTTGTTCTGCGGCTTCTTCGGGTCGTCGATCTTGAAGTTGCGGTTCACCGAGAGCGCGCGGACCCGGCCGGTGCCCGGCTCGACGACCGCGACCATCCGGGCCGCCTTGCTGTTGACGCCCAGGTTCTTGCGAACCGCCTTGTCGGCGCCGTTCTGCGCCTGCACGTCGAGGCTGGTGACGATCGTGTAGCCGCCGCTCTTGAGCCGCCGCTCCCGGTCGTACGAGGTCGAGCCGAACGTCTCCTCCTTCATCCACCAGCGGTAGAAGTAGTCGCAGAAGAAGCCCCACTCCTTCTTGTTGGTGGCGACGCAGCCGTTCGGGGTGGTCTTGTCCTTGATCACCATCTTGGTGGCCTTGGCCGCGTCACCCTCCTGCTGGGTGATCGCGCCAATCTTGATCATGTTGTCGATCACGTAGTTGCGCCGGTCCAGGGCGAGCGGGTACCCGGTCTTGGTGGTCGGGTCGTTCGTGCTCGGGGCCTTCACCATGCCGGCGAGCATGGCCGCTTCCTCGATCTTGAGCTTGCTCGGCGGCTTGCCGAAGTAGACCTGGCTGGCCGCGTAGACCCCGTACGCGCCGTTGCCGAAGGAGGCGAGGTTGAGGTAGCGGGTGAGGATCTCGTCCTTGGAGAACTCCTTGTCGACCTGGAGGGCCAGCCGCATCTCCCGCAGCTTGCGGGCGCTGGTGTCCTCGGTCGCCGCGACGACGTCGGCCGGGTGGGTGGCCGAGTAGGCGATGGCCAGCCGGACGTACTGCATCGTCAGCGTCGACGCGCCCTGCTGGGAGTTCGCGCCGGACTGGTTGTTGACGAACGCCCGGGCGACGCCGTTGAGGTCGACGCCGTTGTGCTTGTAGAAGTCGTGATCCTCGGCGGCGATGATCGCCTTCTGCATGTACGGCGAGATGTCGGCGAACTTCACGTCGCGCCGGTTCTCGTCGTACATGGTCGCGAGCGGCGTCTTGCCGTCGGACGCGAGCAGGTAGCTGATCTGCGGCGCGCGGCCCACCGTCAGCTCCTTGGGCAGCGCCCCGAAGGTCTCCGCGCCGGCCTTCGCGGCCAGACCGGACATCGCCACCGCGGGGAAGGCCGCCGCCGCGACCACCACGCCGGCCAGCAGGCCACAGACGAGCAGCGATGCGGCGTTGGTCAGCACATTATGGTCACGTTTCCGCATCCAGGTCACCTCGACAGGGTACGCGAGTAGGGAACGAGGGGCGCTGGGGCGTCTTTTCCCCATTTCCTGCGCGCGCCGACCTCGTTGTGCTAAACGCACGAGCCCTGGTGCGGGGTTGCGCGGATCCGCCACGAGTCTCCACCGATCGGAGGAGCGGCGCAGCGTTTTCACGTACTGCGGCGGGGTAGACGGGGGCCGAAGGCCCGGTAAGCCGGGAGTGTCCGTAATGATGGATTTTGCCGACAACGTTGCGTAATCGTCCAACTACAGAGCATGATGGTTGCGGCGACAGCCACAGTCGTCCGTGCCGCCCTGGGGAGGCCGGCCGGACGACCGGGGGGATTCGACGGCTGGTCGCGCGAAGTCGGTAGGTACTGCAAGGGGGGACGTGTACACATGGGCATGATCACTGACTGGCCGTCACTGGCGGCGTGTCAGAACGGGGACCCGGACGCGCTGTTCGTACAAGGCGCTGAACAGAACGTGGCGAAGCGGATCTGCCGGAGCTGCCCAGTTCGGTACGAGTGCCTGGCCGACGCGCTCGACAACCGGATCGAGTTCGGGGTCTGGGGCGGCATGACCGAGCGGGAACGCCGGGCCCTGCTGCGCCGGCACCCCCAGGTCGCCAGCTGGCGCAAGATGTTCGAGGCGGCCATGAAGAAGAACGCGAAGGACAGGTCCGGCAAGGACAAGGTCCTCGTCCCGACCGGCTGACGGCCGGTCGACAGGTCAGGGCCGGCCGATCGCGGGCCGGCTCACGGCCGGCTGACCGCCGCGCCGATCGTCCGCAGCCCGTCGACGTCGTGCACGTCGGCGGGCTGCGCCGTCACCGACACCGTCGGCACCTGCGGGAACGCCTCGGTGAACCGGGCCGCCACCCGCTGCTCGCGGTGCGCCTGCTGGACCAGCGCGGCGTGCGCCCGCAGCACGTCGACCGTGCCGTCGTGCCCGCCGGCCTCGGCCAGCCGCTGCGCGGCGGCCAGGCACGCCTCGGCGTCCAGCGCCGGCACCGTCGGCGCGTGCACCCGGTTGAGCACCAGCCCGGCCAGCGGCATCCGCTCGGAGCGCAGCCGGCCGGCGAAGTAGGCCGCCTCCCGGACCGCGTCCGGCTCCGGGGCCGCGACGAGCAGGAAGGCCGTCTCCCGCGCCTGGAGGATCCGGTACGTCTGCTCGGCCCGCTGCCGGAAGCCGCCGAACATCGAGTCCAGCGCCGCCACGAAGCCGGACAGGTCGGTGAGCAGCTGTGCGCCGAGCACCTTCTGCACCACCTTCGAGAACATCCCGAAGCTCGCGGTGACGAGGCTGAACATGCTGCGCCCCCCGCTGCGCGCCGGGGCCAGCAGCAGCCGCAGCATCCGGCCGTCGAGGAACCGGGAGAGCCGGGCCGGGGCGTCCAGGAAGTCCAGCGCCGAGCGGGACGGCGGGGTGTCCACCACGATCAGGTCCCACTCGCCCCGGGCGTGCAGCTGGCCCAGCTTCTCCATCGCCATGTATTCCTGCGTGCCGGCGAACGTCGAGCTCATCGCCTGGTAGAACGGGTTGGCGAAGATCTCCTGCGCCTTCGCCGGGTCGGTGTGCTGGAGCACCACGTCGTCGAACGTGCGCTTCATGTCCAGCATCATGGCGTGCAGCTCGCCGCCGCTGGCCTCGACGTCGATGCCCTTGACCTGGCGGGGCGTGTTGTCCAGCTCGGTCAGGCCCAGCGACTGGGCCAGCCGGCGGGCCGGGTCGATGGTGAGCACCACCGTGCGCCGGCCGTGCTGCTCGGCGGCGCGCAACGCGAGCGCGGCGGCGGTGGTCGTCTTGCCCACCCCGCCCGCCCCGCAGCACACCACGATCCGCACGCCCGGGTCGGCGAGGATCTGGTCGACGTCCAGCTGCGGCGCCGCGGCTTCGGAAGGCACCAATCGAGCGTATCGGGCTGTGCGCGGTCTCCGCGCCGTGCCGGCCGCCAGTGTGAGTCAATCGGCCCGCACGAGCACCCGGGACAGCTCCGCCAGCCCCGCCCGGTCCACCCCGTCGGGCAGCAGCGGCAGCTCGGTCAGGGGCAGGCCCAGATCGGCCAGGTCGCCGCGCAACGAGTCCTCCAGGTCCCGGCGGATCCGCTGGTCCCGGGCCTCGGCGGCGAGCCCGGCGACGGTCTCCCGGTCGGCCGGCAGCCCGGCGGCGGCCAGGCCACGCCGCAACTCGGCGGCGGTCACCGGCCGGCCGGCGGGCAGCGGCGGCCGGGCGGCGTTGACGATCACCCGTCCCACCGGAAAGCCGAGCTGGGTGAGCTCGGCGACGGCGTCCATCGTCTCCTGGACCGGCATCTCCTCCAGCAGCGTCACCACGTGCACCGCGGTCATCGGGGAGCGCAGCAGCGCGGCGACCCCCTCGCTCTGGGTCTTGATCGGGCCGACCTTGGCCAGCCGGGCCGTCTCCGCCGTCACGTTGAGGAACCGGCCGATCCGCCCGGTCGGCGGCGCGTCCAGCACCACCGCGTCGTACGCCCGGCGTTGCCCGGCCTTGCGGGTCGTCGCCTCCTTGACCTTGCCGGTGAGCAGCACGTCCCGCAGGCCGGGGGCGATGGTGGTGGCGAAGTCGATCGCGCCGAGCTTGCGCAGCGCCCGGCCGGCCGCGCCGAGCTTGTAGAACATGTCGAGGTATTCCAGCAGGGCCTCCTCGGCGTCCACCGCGAGGGCCCGCACCTCCCCGCCGCCCGGCGCGTCGGTGAGGTGGCGCTCGGCGTACGGCAGCGGGTCGGTGCCGAAGAGCTGGGCGATGCCCTGCCGCCCCTCGACCTCGACCAGCAGGGTGCGCCGGCCGTCGGCGGCCAGTGCCAGGGCCAGGGCCGCCGCCACGCTGGTCTTGCCGGTGCCACCCTTGCCGGTCACGACGTTCAGGCGCGCCGGCCACTGCGTGGAGACCGGGTCGGCCGGCCGCTCAGCTGCTCGCACCCGTCGAGCCTATCCACCCGGCCGGCGTCGTCCGTCGGGTCGCCCCGTCAGGCGATCTCGCAGACCCACCAGCCGGTCTTCTGCACGACGGTGAAGCGGAGATCCTGGTCGGCGACCTTCTCGTCGGACGTCGTCATGGTCACCCTCGTGGTGACGGTGGCCCGGTCGCCGGTCTGGTTGTCCACCTTCGGGCCGGTCCACCGGAACCGGGCGTCGGAGTACTGCTCGGCGTACCGCTTCAGCTCCGCGACCTTGGCGGTGATCTTGCGGTCGTCGCGGGCGGCGGCGCAGACGTAGCCGGCCGCCTTGCGGGCGTCCCGTTCCCGGTAGACGGCGGTGAGGAAGTTCTCCACGGCGACCGTCGGCTCCGTCGCGCCCTCGCCGTTCTCCGTGCTGCGCAGGGTGAAGAACGCGGCGGCGCCGCCGCCACCGCAGAGCAGCAGCGCCAGGACCGCCACGAGCGAGGCGACGAGCACGCCCCGCCGCTGCTTCGGCGCGCCCGGTGCGTGGTAAGGCGGGTAGCCCGGCGGGGGTGGCGGGATCGCGCCGGCCCCCGGCCCCGCGGGGCCGCCGAAGGGGAAGGGCTGGGTCGCCGGGGAGCCGAACGGCGCGGGCCCGGCCGGGGAGCCGAACGGGCTGGCGCCCGGCGGCGCGGGGGAGACCGGCCCGCCCGGTGGGCCGGGCGTGTGGTCGCCGGAGGGCGGACCGCTGGGCGATCCGGTGGCGCCGCCGTGGGGCGGTTGGGTCATGTCTTTCCCCCGGGGGTGCGGCGCGTCGTCGTCCCGGTGGGACGCGAGCACTGGTCGAGCGAAGGCAGGTTGCGGAGGCGGTCGGGCTTGCGTGGCCCGTCCGACGGAAGGGTAGCGGTGAACCCGACCCAGGGTGGGGCCCCGGGCGGCCTGATGGACACGACGATCACGAAAGCGCGCGCGGCGCCATCCGGTACCGGACCGCGATCTGTCGCATATGTGACTTTCGGTGCCCGGTCATGCGCGCCCGGTTGTCCCTGTCCGAAAACGGCCCTACGTTCGTGCCCACGCGGGGGGCGGATCGGCGGATGGTCCGAGCCGATGGTGACGACGTGATCAGGTGCGAGGCCCGGAGGCAGCAATGCGCGACACCGACAACATCTCCCGAGCCCAGTTCCCGCCGCAGACCGGTTGCGCCCGGCGCGCCGGGGCCGGCCCCGGCGGCGAGGAGGGACCGGTCACCGGCCTGCCGTTCAACGAGCGCTCCTACCGCCGGCTCACCGACCCGGGGGAGATGCTGCGCACGCTGAGCCGGCCCGCCGAGCGCCCCCGCGACGAGGAGGAGACCGGCTACGTCATCCACCTGCCGATCCGGGTGGCCGACCTGGCGACGGCCACCGCGCTGGCCGGCCGCGTGGCGGTCTCGCTCGGCTTCCTGCCCGAGCTGGACGCCGGGGAGACCACCGTCTCGACGGCCGACGACCAGAACAACCGGCACCGGGTCTTCTGCGACCTGCTGCTGGCGGACCGGTCGCGCTGCCCCCAGCGGTACGACCACGAGGGCCCCTGCGGCGAGCCGCCGGCCGCCCCGGAGCAGCGTCCCGCGCCGGGCGGTCCCGCCGGATCGTAGGCTGGGGCCGACACAGTCGCCGCCTCCTAGGGAGCCCCGCACCGATGCAGAAGTGGGAATACTCGACCGTCCCGCTGCTGGTCCACGCGACCAAGCAGATCCTCGACACCTGGGGCGAGGACGGCTGGGAACTCGTCTCCGTGGTCCCCGGCCCCAACCCGGAGCAGCTCGTGGCGTACCTCAAGCGGCCGAAGGCGTGAGCGGGGTGGGCAACGGGCCGCACGCGAAGCTCGCCGAGCTCGGGCTGACCCTGCCCGACGTGGTGCCCCCGGTGGCCAGCTACGTGCCGGCCGTGCAGTCCGGGCAGCACGTCTTCGTCTCCGGGCAGCTCCCGATGGCCGACGGCAAGCTGCTGGCCACCGGCAAGGTCGGCGCGGGGGTCTCCGCCGAGCAGGCCAAGGACCTGGCGCAGCGGTGTGCGCTGAACGGCCTCGCCGCCGTCGACGCGCTGGTCGGCCTGGAGAACGTGGTCAAGGTCGTCAAGGTGACCGGCTTCGTGGCCAGCGCGCCCGGCTTCACCGGCCAGCCCGGCGTGATCAACGGCGCGTCCGACCTGTTCGGCGCGGTCTTCGGCGAGGCGGGCCGGCACGCCCGCTCCGCGGTAGGCGTCTCGGAGCTCCCCCTGGACGCCCCGGTAGAGGTCGAACTGATCGTCGAGGTCGCCTGACCCGCACCCCCCGCACCCGCACCCCCCCACCCCCGCGATCTTGCACTTCGGGCCCGGGCGAAAGCCGCGTACGGGCACGAAAACCGGGCCACAAGTGCAAGATCGCGGGGAGTGGCGGGGGGAGTCGTACGATCGCTGGCATGACCGGGCACATCACGGCGGCCGTGGCCGCGCTGGCTGACGAGCTGCCGGGATGGGTGACCCTGCTGCGGGCACCGAACCCGGGGCCGATGACCCTCGACGGCACCAACACGTGGGTGCTGCGGGCCGGGCCCGGCGCGCCCGCCCTGGTCGTCGACCCGGGGCCCGCCGACGACGGGCACCTGGCCGCGATCGCCGCCCACGCCCCCGTCGCCACCGTGCTGATCACCCACGGGCACCCTGACCACACCGAGGGCTCGCCCCGGCTGCGCGAGCTGCTCGGCGGGGCGCCCGTGCGGGCCGTCGACCCCGCGCACAGCCACGGCGGTCCGCCGCTGACCGCCGGCGAGGCCCTGCCCGCCGCCGGCCTCACCGTGCGGGCGCTGCCCACCCCCGGGCACACCGGCGACTCCGTCTGCTTCCTCGTCGAGCACGGCGACGAGCGGGTCGTGCTCACCGGCGACACCATCCTCGGGCGGGGCACCACCGTCGTCGCCCACCCCGACGGGCAGCTCGGGGCATACTTCGACAGCCTGGAGCTGCTCTCGACGTACCGGGGGATCCCGGCGCTGCCCGGCCACGGCCCGGCGCTGGCCGACTGCGGCGCCGCCGCCGAGTTCTACCTCGCCCACCGCCGCGCCCGGCTCGACCAGGTGCGGCAGGCGGTCGCCGAGGGCGCGCGGACCGCCCCCGAGGTGGTGGCCCGGGTGTACGCGGACGTCGACCGGTCGCTGTGGTGGGCGGCCGAGTGGTCGGTCCGCGCGCAACTGGACTACCTGGGGGTGCCCCCCGAACCGGCGGGCCGGTCGTGACCTGCCCCGTCTGCGGGACGGTCGCCGTGCCGGGGGCCCGGTTCTGCCACAACTGCGGAGCCGCGCTGCCGGCCGCCGCCACGCTGCCCGCCGCCGAACGGCGGGTCGTCACCGTGCTGTTCGGCGACCTGTCCGACTTCACCTCCTGGTCGGAGGACCTCGACCCGGAACGCGTCGGCGCGGTCACCGACCGGGTGCTCGCCGCCCTCGCCGGGGCCGTGAAGACGTTCGGCGGGCACGTCGACAAGCTCACCGGCGACGGGATCATGGCCGTCTTCGGCGCGCCCGTCGCCCACGAGGACGACGCCGAGCGGGCCGTCCGCGCCGCCCTGTCCATGCAGCGGGCGGTGCGCCGGGTGCTCGACGACGAGCGGGGCGGCGGCGCGCCGCTCGGCCTGCGCGTCGGCCTGAACACCGGCGACGTGATCGCCGGCATCCAGGCGGCCATCGAATACACCGTCATCGGTGACACCGTCAACACCGCCGCCCGGCTCGCCGACGCCGCCGCCGTCGGCGCCGTCTACGCCGGGGCCCGCACCTCCGCCGCCACCCGGCACGTGGCGTCCTGGCGGGCGCTGCGCCCGCTGCGGCTCAAGGGCAAGCGGGAACCCGTCGAGGCGTACGAGCTGCTCGGCCTCCTCGACGCCCCCGGCACCCGCTCCGGCCTCGGCGACGAGGCCCCGTTCGTCGGCCGGGAGACCGAGATCGGCCGGGTCGCCGGCCGGCTCGCCGAGGTCATCGACCGGGGCGAGCCCCGGGTGCTGCTGATGACCGCCGAGGCGGGCATCGGCAAGTCCCGGTTCGCCGCCGAGGTCGAACGCCTCGCCGCCGGCTACGACGTCGGGGCCGGCCGGTACGCCGCGCACACCGGCGCGCGGGTGCTGTCCGTGCGCTGCGCCGCGTTCGGCGAACGCCGTCGGCTCGCGCCCCTGGCCGACCTGGTCCGCGCCGCCGTCGGCCTGCCCAACGACACGGCCACCGCGCTGACCCGGCCCGCCGTCGAGGAGCGGCTGCGCCGGCTCAACCAGCGCATCGGCCGGCTCGGGGACGACGCCCCGCCGGTCGCCGCCGACCAGTTGCTGGCCCTGCTCGGCTACGCCGACCTGCCCGCCGGCAACCCGGCCGACCAGGGCGAGTGGGGCGGCGGCGCGCAGCAGCCCGCCGACGTGGACGCCGTGCCCAACGCGGTCGCCGACCTGCTCAGCGCCCTGGCCGCCGAAGCGCCGCTGGTGGTGCTCGTCGACGATCTGCACGACGCCACCACCGAGACGATCCGCGCCCTCGGGGTCGCCCTGTCCCGCATCGCCGGCCCGGTGCTGGTGCTGCTGCTCGGCCGCCCCGAGCTGGTCCGCACCGCCGGCGCGCTGACCCGGGTCGCCGACGCCGAGGTGCACGCCCTGCCCCCGCTGCGCGGCGCCGACGCGGCCCGGCTGCTCACCAGCTACCTCGGCGGCGGGAAGCTGCCGCAGCCCGACGCCGACCGGCTGCTCGCCACCGCCCAGGGCAACCCGTTCTACCTCGCCGAGCTGGTCACCCTGCTCATGGAGCGGGGCGCGCTGACCGCCGTGGCCGACCGGTCCGCCCCGGCCAACTCCGGCTGGCGGCTCGCCCCCGGCTCGCTGGGCAGCCGGCTGCTCTCCCGCGACCTCGCCGCCGTGCTCGCCGCGCGCATCGACGCGCTGCCGCCGGACGCCCGGTCGGTGCTGCGCGACGCCGCCGTCGTCGGCGACACCGTGCCCGACGGCGGGCTGGAGGCGCTGCGCGAGCAGCGCGCCGGGCGGGACGGCCGACCGGCCGCCGTGGTCGCCGTCGAGCTGGACCGGGCCGTCGAGGAGCTGCTGCAACGCCGGATGCTGCACCGCACCCGCACCGGGTACGCGTTCGCCACCCCGCTGATGCGGGAGGCCGCGTACTCCGGGGTGAGCAAGGCCGAGCTGGCCGAGCGGCACGCGGCGCTGGCCCGGTGGGCCGCCCCCGACGGGCCGGCCGCGCCGGGCGGGTTCACCGACACCGCCCGCGACGCGTTCGTCGCCGAGCACGTCGAGCGGGCCGCCGCGCTCGCCGACGCCGTCAAGCTGCGCCCGGACGCGCCGGCCCGCACCGTCGCGCCGCTGGGCGTGGCCGCGCTGGGCCGGGCCGCCCGCCGGTCCCTGCAGGCCGGGGAGCCGGCCGCCGCCGTCGAGTACGCCGAACGCGCCGCCGAGCTGGCCCGGGACGGGCTGCCCGCCGCCGACCGGGTGGTGCACGCCCGCGCGCTGCTCCAGGTCGGCCGGCCCGGGGACGCGCTCGCCTACGCCGAGAAGATCGCCGCCAACGCCGGGGACGACGCGGGCACCCGGGCCAGCGCCCTGCTGCTCGCCGGGCAGGCCCACCAGACCCTCGGCGACCAGGGCCGGGCCGTGGCCTCCTGGCAGGAGGCGTTGCAGGTGGCCGGCGTCGGCGGGCTGCCCAACCTGCGCGCCTCGGCGATGCGCCGGCTCGGCATGGCCGACTTCATCGCCGGCCGGCTCGGCCAGGCCAGCAGCCGGCTCGCCGCGTCCTACCAGGTCAGCCTCGCGGCGCAGGACCGGCGGGGGCAGGCGTGGTCGTTGCAGAACCTGGCCTGGGTCACCACCACCCGCGGCGACTTCGCCGGCACCGACGCGGTGCTGAGCCGGGCCGCCCGCCTCTTCGCCGAGCTGAAGGACCCGTACGGGCGGGCGTGGCTGCGCGGCACCACGGCGTTCGCCCGGCTGCTCGCCGGCCGGCTGCGCGAGGCCCGCCGGCTGGCGCGGGTCTTCCTGCCGTTCGGGGAGCGGGTCGGCGAGGCGTGGGCCGTCGGCACGCTGCGCGCCGTCGAGGCGTTCGCCGGGGCGGAGCTGGGCGAACTGGGCGAGGCCGACGGGGCGGCCCGCCGGGCGTACCGGGACTTCGCCGAGGTCTCCGACGACTGGGGGCGGGGCTTCGCCTTGGTGGCGCGGGGGGTGGTCGCCCGGGGGCTGGGCGAGCCGGAGCATGCCGCCGACCTGCTCGCCGACGCCCTGTCGTACGCCGAGCGGACCTCGCACCCGCTGCTCACCGGGATGGCCGGCACGCTGCGCGGCTTCGTGGCGCTGGACCTGGGCGACTGCGAGACCGCCGAACGGTCGGCGCGGGCGGTGCTGACCACCGTCGAGCCGCACAACCCGCAGGCCCCCGCCCAGGTGGGCCCCCGGGTGCTGCTGGCCACCGCCCGGCTCGCCGCCGGCGACCCGGCGACCGCCGTGGGGCTGCTCGCCCCGGTGGCCACCGCCGCCGCGAACGCGCCCTCGCTGCTCTTCTCCCGCCAGCAGACCATGGCCCGGTACGCTTCCGCGCTGCTCGCCCACGGCCAGCTCGACCAGGCGCTCGACTGGGCGCACCGGGCCCTGGCCGTCCCCGCCGAGGACGTGCGCAGCCAGGTGATCGCGGCGAGCGTGCTGGCCGAGGCGCTGGCCGCCTGCGGGCGTCCCGTCGAGGCGCTGGCCCGGGCCGAGGAGGCGGTGCGCCTGGCGTACGCGACGGAGCAGCGCAGCGAGCGGCTCGCGGCCGACGCGCTGCGCGTGCGCCTGCGGGGGTAAGGAGGGGCCCCTTGTTAACGCCTACGGTAGAGAGGGGTCCCCTACTCACCGGTCAGCGGTGGGCGCGCTGAGGCGATCCTGTCGGTTCCGCCGATGCGGGTGTCGGCGGCAGCGGCTACGGTGACACTCGATGAGGCGGTCCACTGTGGGGCCGTCGTGCCCGTCCCCGGGAGGCGTGATGAGGCTGCCCCGTTCCAGTGCCGGCTGGACGATCGCGGTCTTCGGCGTCCTGGCACTGCTGATGGGCGCGCTCGGGCTGCTCTGGCCCGAGGCACAGCTGCGCATGCTCGGCTTCGAGGTGCCGCAGAGCCGGTCCGCCGGGGACTACACCGGCACGTTCCTGACGGCGTCGGCCATGGCGTCGTTCAACATGGGGGTCTACTACCTGCTCGCCACGGCGACCGAGTGGCGGGCCTTCTACCGGTTCACGGTCGTCTTCCGGCTGGTCACCTTCGCCGTCTTCACCATCGTGGTGCTCGCGGACGTCGCACCGGACCGGTTCTTCGGGGTGGCGCTCTGGGAGGGGCTGGGCGCGGTCGCCACCGCCGTGGCCCTGCGCCGGGACGCCCGCCGCGCCGCCCCCGCTCCCGGCGCGGCGCAGCCGGCGCGGCAGGCGTCGGCGGTGGCGGAGAGCGGGCGTCCGGCACCCGCGTCGGCGGGCGGCGGCTCCCGGTCTGCGGGCGCGGACCGCTGAGTCACCGGACCGGTTAGGTATTTTCGAGCAGTGACCGACACCCCGCCTGGCGCCCTGCGGCTGCCCATCGTGCCCGGTCTGACCGATCTGGAGGTATTTGCCCGGGGCGGCTACGCGACCGTCTACCGGGCCACCCAGATCTCCGTCGGGCGGGAGGTCGCGGTCAAGGTCGAGAACCGCACCCTGGACAACGAGCGGGACCAGGCCCGCTTCCTGCGCGAGGCGCGGGCCGCCGGGAGGATGTCGTCGCACCCGCACGTGGTGGACCTCTTCGACGTCGGCGTCACCGTCGACCGGCACCCCTACCTGATCATGGAGCTGTGCGACGGGTCCTACGCCGAGCGGATGCGCACCTCGCCCCTGGGCCCGGCGGAGACCCGCGACCTCGGCGTGAAGATCGCCGACGCGCTCGCCCACTCGCACGCCAACGGCGTGCTGCACCGCGACGTCAAGCCGGCGAACATCCTGTACTCGCACTTCAACCCGGCGGTGCTGGCCGACTTCGGGCTCGCCGTGCTGGGCGAGGTGCGCGACCCGACGGTGACCCTGGAGGTGCTCACCCCGGCCTACGCGCCGCCGGAGATGTTCAACCACAGCCCGCCGTCGCCGGCCGTCGACGTCTACTCGCTCTGCGCCACCCTCTACGCCGTCATGTTCGGCCGCCCGCCGCGCTGGCAGTCCGAGCGCAGCCCCAGCCTGGTCACCGTGCTGGAGATGTTCCACCAGCCGATCCCCGGGCTGCCCGGGGTGCCGGAGGAGCTGGTCGACGTGCTGCGGGCCGGCATGTCGAACGACCCGGGGGCCCGCCCGTCCGCCATCGAGCTGCGCGGCCTGCTCGCCGCCCTGCCGCTCGACCCGGTCAGCGCGCCCGTCAGCGGCGCCCCGATCTCCGGCGGCCCCACGTCCGGCGGCCCGACCGGCACCACCACCGGCAGCCCGTCCACGTCCGGGAGCCTCTACGGCACCAGCCAGCCCGGCGTCACCGGGGGCCCGTCCACCTCCGGCGGCCTCTACGGCACCGGCCAGCCGTCCCGTCCCGCCCCGCGCCCCCCGGTGACGCACGACCACCCCACCGAGCCGGTGACGTCCGGGCGTCGGTGGCGGCGGCGCTGGTTCCTCGGCGGCGCGGGGGCGCTCGCGCTGGCCGCCTCGGCGAGCGCCGGGGCCTGGGTCGCCGGGAGCGCGCCCGCCACGCCGACGCCCACCCCCGTCGTCACGGTGGGCGGCACGACGACGGCCAGCAGGTGGGGGGCGCTGCCGGGCTGCGTATCCGGGTCGGCGGGCCCGGCCGAGCTGCCGGCGGGCGCGCGGTGCGTCGCCGAGTTGCAGTGCTACGGGCCGATGCGGGTGCGCGGCACCCGGGCGGACGCGCCCCGACTGCCCTGCGACGGCCGGCACACCTGGGAGGCCTACGCCGAGGGGGAGCTGCCGGCCGCCCTGGTCGACGCCGCGCACGACGAGGTGGCCGCCGACCCGCAGGTGCGTCAGGTGTGCAGTCCGGTGACGTTCCGGCTGACCAGCGGGATCGCGTACACCAGCGGTTGGCGGCTGGAGGTGCTGCCGCCGGCGGCGGACGGCCCGGACCGCACGTTCCGGTGCCTGGCCGGGCGCGGCGTCGACGGGTTGTACGAGCCGACCCTCACCGGTCGCTGAACCCGCTCGCGCCCTGCCGGCGTTCCCGCATGGCCCGCAGGTCGCGGCTGTCCAACGCCTCCAGGGTGTCGGCGTCGACGTCGCTGAGCCGGGCGACGGGTTGCCCCGGCCACTGCGCCGGTTCGTCGCCCCCGCGTTCGCGGGCCTCCTCGCGGCGGTGCCGCCCCTCCGTCACCGACACCCCGGCGATCATCACGAACAGGACGCAGAGCAGGGCGAGCACCACCGCCACGATGCTGCGCGGCTGCCACCAGACCAGCGCCACCAGCAGGGCGACCGCCGCCAGCGACGCGGCGACCGCCACGACGGGCACATCGGGCCGAGGGATTCGGGTCACCCGTCAAGGATGGCGGAGCCGACCGCCCTGTCAACCGTCGGCCCCGGTCACCGGCCCCGCGCGGGTGTCCACCCGGCCGGGTCGCCGCCCGCCCGCCCGGCCCGCCCGCCCGCGCTCCCCAGTGGACGGGTGAAGCCGCAGCGTCGAAGTGGCGAGATTCGTTACATCAGTCGGAGAAATGACTTTTTCCCAGGCATTTTGCGGGCGTTGGTCGTGGGCCCGGGTCCCTAGAGTGACGAGAGTCGGGGTTGCCCCGACACGTCCTGTAGCCCACCGGAAGGCAGCCGAATGCCCCGCACAACCCGGTCTCTCGCCGCAGCAGGAATCGCGGGGATCGTCCTCGCCGGAACGGCCGTCGCGCCGGCCGGCGCGGCACCGCCCACCGCCGGCTTCGGTCGTCCGGCCACCTCGGACCGGACCGACCCCGTCGAGGCCAGGCGCGTCGACAGCGTGCCGACGCCGAAGCTCGACTGGTACGCCTGCTACGGCACCGCCGAGTGCGCGACCGTGCGGCTCCCGCTCGACTACGACAAGCCGAAGGGCGCCACCACCGAGGTGGCGGTGCTGCGGGTCAAGGCGCGCGACCAGAAGAACCGGATCGGCAGCCTCTTCGTCAACCCGGGCGGCCCCGGCGGCTCCGGCACCGACCTGGCGCTCGCCGCGCCGTACTTCCTCGGCGACGACCTGCTCGACCGTTTCGACATCGTCGGCGTCGACCCGCGCGGCGTCGCGGCCAGCGAGAACGTCAGGTGCTTCCCGTCGGTCAAGGAGCAGACCAAGGCGTACGCCGGGCTGAACGTGGCCTTCCCGTGGACGAAGGCCGAGGAGCAGGCGTACGTCGCCTCGTCGAAGGCGGTCGGCAGGGCGTGCTCCAGCACCGGCAAGCCGCTCACCGGCGCCATGTCGACGGCCGAGGTCGCCCGGGACATGGAGGTGCTGCGCCGGGCCGTCGGCGACCCGAAGCTGAGCTACCTCGGCTTCAGCTACGGCACCGCCCTCGGGCAGTACTACGCCAACATGCTCCCCGACCGGGTCCGGGCCGTCGTCGTCGACGGCGTGCTCGACCCGAACGCGTGGGTGGGGCAGGGCAAGGCCCGCAACCAGCTCCAGGAGACCCGGCTGGCCAGCGCCGACGGCGCGTACAAGGCGCTGCGGGAGATCCTGAGGCGCTGCGCCTCCGCCGGCCCGCAGGCCTGCGCGCTCGCCGCCGGTGACCCCGTCGCCGCCGTCGAGACCGTGGCGACGCGGCTGCGCAGGAAGCCCCTGGTGTTCGACGACCCGGAGACCGGGGAGACGTACACGGTCAGCTACGCCGACTACGTCGGCGCGATGCTGAACGACCTCTACGCCCCGTACGGCTACGACGACATCGTCGGGATGACCGCCGACCTGCTGGTGCTCACCGACCCGACGGCGGCCCCGACGGCCCGCCGTGCCGAGACCCGCACGGCGCTCGCCCGCCGCGCCGCCACCGCCGCCACCCAGCAGGCCCGCCGCGGGTACGACTTCCCGTACGACAACAGCCTGGAGACCTTCCTCGGGGTGGACTGCACCGACGCGTACCACCCGAAGGACGCCGGCTCGTGGCCGGCGCTGGCCGCGAAGCAGGACGCGCGGGCGCCCTACTTCGGCCGGATCTGGGCCTGGGCCACCGCGCCGTGCGCCCGCGGCACCTGGACGGTGCGGGACGAGGATGCCTACCCCGGGCCGTTCGACAGGCGCACCAGCGCCCCGGTGCTGGTGGTCGGCAACTACTGGGACCCGGCGACCAACTACCAGGGCGCGGTCGCCTCGGCGGCGCTGCTGCCGAACAGCCGCCTGCTCAGCAGTGACAACTGGGGCCACACCGCGTACGGCACCTCGGCGTGCGCGACCGGAGCCATCGAGGCGTACCTGATCGACGGGACGCTGCCGGCCGAGGGCAAGGTCTGCGTCGGCGACGTCCAACCCTTCGCCGAGCCGGCCGCCGGTGCGGCCGGCACCCGGGTCACCGCGACGAAGGACGACCTGGCCCGGCGGGCCGCGCCGGCCCGCGGCGAGCCGAAGCGGCTGCCCCCGGTGGTCGCCCCGCTGCCGGCGGTCGGCACGCTGACCGTCCGCTGAGGACACCCGGGGGTACGGCGGACGATCGGGCGTTCGCCGTACCCCCGGGGCCGTCGGATCACCGACCACGGGAATGGATCCGTTTGGCTACTGTCGGTGTCCCGCAGTTGCACGGGTCAGCGAGGTCGCCGATGAACCAGTTCCTCCCCCGGTCCCGGGTCCGCTCCGTCGCCACCACCCTGGCGGTCGCACTGACCCTGGTGCTCGCGGCTGCCGCCGGCTGCGACAGCCGCCAGGAGCCCCGGATCCCGTCCGTCAACGACAAGCTGCGTGAGACGCACATCTACGGCCAGCCGACGATCAAGATCGGCGTCTCCACGACCGGCCCGCTGATGGGCGAGCTGCGCGACGGCGCCTACGCCGGGTTCGACATCGAGATCGCCCGGTACGTCGCCGCCCAGCTCGGCTACGCGGGCGACCACCGGATCGAGTGGGTGCCGGTGTCCACCGAGGACCGCATCCCCGCCCTCCAGGGCGGGTTGGTCGACCTGGTGGTCTCCACCTTCTCGATGACCGAGGAGCGCGCGAAGCTGGTCAGCTTCGCCGGGCCGTACCTGGTGACCACCCAGGAGGCGATGGTCCCCAACCGGCTCCGGGACAACATCCGCACCATCGAGGACCTGCGCGACCCCCGCTACAAGGTCTGCACCAGCGGCGGCTCGACCACCGAGGCCGAGCTGGGCAGGCACCAGATCCGGGTGTTCGTGGTCAAGGAGGTCGGCGACTGCGTCGAGGGCATCCTCGCGGGGCGCTACGACGCGGTCAGCTCCGACGAGACCATCCTCGCCGGGTTCCTCTCCCGGCACCCGAAGGACTTCACGGTCGTCGACATGCCCTTCGGCACCAGCGAACAGATCGGCGTCGGGGTGCCGATCAGCGACCCGGCGCTGCGCGACCTCGTCGCGTTCTTCCTCGACAAGAGCTACCAGCAGGGGCGCAGCGGGCAGACCAGCCCCTGGCTCACCGCGTACCACCGGACCCTCGGGCCGTGGCTGCGGCAGCCGAAGACCCAGCCGCCGACGCTGGACGTCCCGGAGCTGGTCGACTTCGACGACAAGGTCCGCCCGTCATGACCGCACCGGTCGCCGCCGCAGGCGACGACGCGCCCGTCCCCGCCTCGGCCCCTGCCCCCGTCTCCGGTTCCGCCTCCGGTTCTGGTTCCGCCTCCGGTTCTGGTTCCGGCGCGGCCGAGCGTCGGGCCCGCGCCAGCCAGTCGTTCTGGGCCGTCGTGGTGGCCGTGCCCGCCGTCTTCTCCGTGCTGCGGCTCGGCGTGGAGGCCGGCGGCGAACTCCAGACCACCCTGCTGCTGGTCGCCAACGTCGGGCCGGTCAACCTGCTCGCCGGGTTCCTCACCACGGCCGCCCGGCTGCTCGCCACCGGGCTGGTCGCGGTGTTCGCCCTCGGCGCGGTGCTCGGCGTCAGCGTCGACCGGCTCCCCGGGCACCGCCGTCCGCTCTTCGCCCGCTGGGCGGACCTCACCCCGACCTGGTTCGTGCTGACCAGCTTCCTGCTCGCCCTGACCACCTGGCAGATCCTCTATCTGCCGCTGCTGTTGCCCGCGTTCGCCGCGGCGTTCCAGCTCCGGCCCGAGCGGCTGCACGAACTGGCCGTGGCGCGGGTGCTCATCGTCGCGGCCCTGCTCGGCGGCTGGCTGTTCCTGCTCGCGCCGACCCTGCTCGACGCCTGGCGGCAGGGCGAGACGCTGGTCGTGGCGCTGTTCGTGGTGCCGCCGGTGCTCGCGCTCGCCATCGCCGGGCCGCTGCCCGGCGCGGTGATCCGGCCGCTGGCCTCCATCACCCAGGCCGCCGTGCTGGCCACGCTGGTCTGGGCGGCGCTGCCGGTGATCAGCACGCCGGTGCTGCCGCTGACCGTCACCACCGTGCAGACCGCGCCCGACACGACGGAGGACGTGCGCGGGCACGTCGTCGTCGTGGACGACGTGAGCATGGTGCTGCTCCAGGAGCACGGCGGCGTCCGGTACGTGCCGATCGACCAGGTGACGGCGCAGGTGCTCTGCCCGAGCGAGGGCGAGCTGCCCCGGCACCGGCTGCGGGTGCGCGACTTCCACGTGGAGGACTCGCTGCTGGAGGCGCTGGGGCGGCGGGTCCGCCCGGTGCACCGCATCGACGCCGCCTGCCGGGTCACCGGCTGACCTGCCTCCCCCGGAGCAGGTGGGCGTGCTCGGCCGCGCGGGCGAACCGGCGGGCGAGGTACGCGAACGCGTCGGCGGCGTCGGTCAGTTCGGCGACGACCTCCGGGCTGGCCGAGGTGCCCACGGCTGTCCACAGCACGTCGACCGGCGTCGGTCCGGCCAGCCAACGTCGCATCGACTCCTCCGCGCCGTCGGGCAGGGAACCGCCGGACGACCAGCTCCCGATGACCTCGGCCAGGTGCCGGGCCGGGCCGTCGCCCGGCCCGTCGGCGAACCCGGCCAGGTAGGGCCCGACGTCGACCCCCAGCTCCGCGACCGCCGTCAGCAGGTCCCAGGCGGGCGTGACGGACGGGAACGCGGCGAGGGTTGCGCTGCGTGATCCGTTGCGTATGTGGGTGCAGAGCAAAGGGGTTCGCCGGGGTGGTGGCGTCGGACGAGGGGGTTGCGCTGCGTCACGCCTCGGTGAGGAGCGGCGGCGCGGGAGTGCCCGTTGCGACCGTCGAAAGTGGTTGCGGGTAGTTGCGGAGAATGCGCGCAGCGTAGGCATACTGGGCGTTCCGGTTCGCGACGGCCGGGGAGTCGGCCACCCTGCCACCGAGGAGTTCTCATGCTTCTGCGTCGTACCGTCGGATTGATCGTCACGGGCAGCCTCGCCGCCGCCGCGCTCCTGGCCCCGGCCACGCCGGCGGTCGCGGCCGTGACCTCCGGCGCGGTCTTCAACAACCCAACGGTGGCCAGTCAGCAGTACGCCATCGTCGAGCACGTGCAGCGGCTGATCCAGGGTGCCGCCTCCGGGTCCACGATCCGAGTGGCGATGTACCACTTCACGCTCACCCGGGTGTCGAACGACCTGTCGGCCGCGCACGACCGGGGGGTGAACGTGCGGGTGGTGGTCGACAGTCAGTCCCGCTCCTACCCGGCGGTGACGGGCCTGATCGCCAAGCTCGGGACGAACCGGGCCGCCGCCTCCTGGGTGACCGTCTGCACCACCGACCGGGCCTGCATCGGCAACCTGAACACGCCGATCATGCACAACAAGTTCTTCCTGTTCTCCGACACCCTCGGGTCGACGAACGTCCTCGTGCAGAGCTCGGCCAACCTGACCAACGACAACGCCGAACGCTACTGGAACAACGCGGTCACGATCGTCGGCAACACCGCCGTCTACAACTCCTACGTCAGCTACCACGGTGACCTCGCCGCGCAGGTGAAGAACAACGACTACTACCGGACCACGTCCAGCGGCACCGCCAAGTCCTACTTCTTCCCCCGCGCCGGCACCACCCAGGACACCGACACGATCTACAACATGCTCAACGAGAACGTCACGTGCGAGGGGAACACCTCGACGGGCACCGAGACCGGCCGCACGATCATCCGCATCGGCATGTGGCACTTCAGCCGCAACCCGATCGCCACGAAGCTGCGCGAGTTGGCCGACCAGAAGTGCTGGGTGGAGGTCGTCTACACCGAGACCGACACCGACGTGCGCAACATCCTCTCCGGGCACGACCGGATCAAGCTGTACCAGATCACCGGCGACTACATCGTGCACTCGAAGTACATGCTGATCGAGGGAACGTACGACGGGCAGAAGGACACCAAGTGGGCGGTGACCGGCAGCCACAACTACTCCAACGCCGCGCTGCGCGAGAACGACGAGGCGCTGCTGCGGATCCAGTCGGCCACCATCCACGACCAGTACCGCTCGAACTTCTGGGCGCTGCGCGACGCCGCCGCGCCGGTGAGCTGACCGCGCCGGACGACGACAGAATCGGCGCACCTGCGCTGTGGAACAATCGCCGGGCGCGGCGCGAGCTTCGCTTGGCGCGGGAGGGCGGGAAGTTGGTCGATACGGACGCGCCCGCCGGGCGTACCCGGGCTACAGGAGAAGCGACAGTGGGACCGGCTGCGTCGATTCGCCTGGGGAAAACGCTTCCTGGTCGGGTGGCGGCGGCACTCGGTTTCGCCGGCGTCCTGTACCGGGCGATTCTGCTGGCGCTCGACGTCCCGCCGGCCAACAGCGACGAGGGCACCGCCGGTCTGGCCGCCCTGCACATCGGAGAAGGTCGGCACTGGCCGATGTTCTTCTACGGCCAGGACTACATGGGCACCTTCTACTCGTACCTGGCGGCACCCCTGGTCCAGGTGTTCGGCACCCAGTGGTGGGTGCTTCGCCTGCCGGCGTTCGCCATGTACGCCGTCTTCCTCCTTCTCGTCTTCCGGCTGACGCGCACGCTCTACACCCCCTGGTTCGCGGTCTTCGTCACGGCGGTCATGGCCCTCGGGTCCGACCGTGTGCTCAAGGATCAGATGATCGGGGTCGGTGGCTATTCCGACGTGGCCACCGCCGTCGCCGGGCTCATGCTGGCGTCCGCGCTCCTGGCGCTCCAGCCCGACAAGCGCAGGACGACATTCGCCGTGTGGGGCCTGCTGGCCGGTTACATCGTCTGGACCCACTGGCTCGCGCTGCCGTACGTCGTCGTCGCCGCGCTGCTCGTGGCCTGGGTGAGCCGGTCGGCCCTGACGCTGCGGCGCGTCGCCCTGGCGGTCTGCGGATTCGTGCTCGGCGCGGCACCGTTGCTCTGGTTCAACCTCCACCACGCCAACTCCCTCTCGGTGCTGCTGTCCCTCAGCGGCGCGACCGAGCCGGCCGCGTGGCCGGACAGGCTGTACGGCGCGGTGCTCCTCGGCCTGCCGCTCAGTTCCGGGATGTGCGCGCCGAGCCGCTGCGCGACCTGGCAGATGTGGTGGGGGCCGGCGTACCTGACCCTGATGGTCGTGGCGGCGGTCGTCGCGCTCGTGGCGATACGCCGCGCCGACCCCGGTGAACGCCGGGTGCAGGCCGGTCGGCTCGCTCTCCTCGCCGGTGCCGCGCTGACTCTGGCCGCGTACGTGGCGAGTTCCTCGTCGGCGGTGACGCCGATCGAGAGCGCCCGTTACCTGCACTACGCGATGGTGTCGCTGCCGGCCGTTCTCTGGCCCCTGTGGGTCGGCCTGACGCCCCTGGCCGGCAGGGCGGGGGCCAGGACCTTCGGCGACGGGGAGGCAGCGCGGGGAAGCACGGCCGGCTCGGCCCGGCGCGACGTCATCCCGGCCATCGGCTGTGTCGCCCTTCTCGGCGGGATCGTCGCGAGTCTGCTGGTCGCCACGGGACAACTGAGTGCCTACCGGTCGCACTACGCCGACAATGCTGACGAGGAACGGCAGCTTCTGGACCGGCTGAGGGCAGCCGGTCTCACGGATGTCTATTCCGAGTACTGGACGTGCAACCGGTTGGCCTACCGAAGCGCGGAGCAGGTCCGCTGCGCGGTCCTCGATGACAACCTTATGCCCGGGTTCGACCGCTACCGGCCGTACCGTGACCAGGTCCGGCAGGCGGAGCGGGTGGCCTATGTCCTGCCCGAGTCGAGCACCATGTCGGGCACCTTCGCACGGTCCACCCCAGCAGGGGTCGACGTGATCTCCCTGGACGTGGTCGCGGGCTACCGGGTCTACCTCTGCCGCCAGAGCCCGCAGCCGAACTGATCAAGCATCCCGTGGTCGGCGGACTGGCCGTGACGCGATGGTGGTGACAGGCTTCCGAGACTGACCCTGAACCACGAGCGGAGTTAGTCGACGGCGTAAGCCTCCAACAAAGCTGTGGTGTACGCGGGGGCGAGCGCTCGAACGGCAGCCTCCGGCACAGCGCCGTTCAGGGCCTCGACCGCCAGGCTCACCCCAGGTGAACGGCGTCGTCCAAAGAGTTCGAGCAGGTGGTACACGCCTTGGCGCACGCTTTCGCCGGCGACATCGTCAGCGCTGATCTCACGCAGCCGCCGGCCGACCTGCTCGGGTGGGTACGCCTGCATGAGGCGGATGACGTCGCTGGCGTCCTTCGGCTTCAGCCGAGAAGGTCGTGCTTGCGCGTCGCGGAGCCTCTCATGCAGCTTGTGCGCCTTGGACACGAACAGCGCGGCGCTGCCGGCCACCGGCACCAGCACGGCACGGGGGTCGGCCTCGGGCTCCAGGCTGGAGATCATGACGTCGGAGTGGTCTGCTACCGCCGCCTCCAGCCCGGGAGTACGCCGCGCAGCGTTTCTGCCGTGCTCAGGCAGGCGCGCGGACCTGCGTCCGCTTCCGGCTGCCAGCGCCTCCGGCACCAACAGGTCCACCGGCACCACGACCTCCCGGCCGGCCACGAGCACAGACCGTTCCCAGATTCCTGGTTCGATGGTGAGGGAGAAGCCTGCGGACTCCATAGCCTGCGTGAGTGCCGGGCTGGCACCGAGCACCCGAGGGTCAAGGGCAAGGTCGGCGTCCGTCGTATAGGGCGCGACGCTGACGTCGAGTTCGGCCTGACCGGTGCGTACGTAGATCGCCTGCGCGCCGGCCAGGATCACTGCCTTGCGGTGTTCGGCGAGCGCGTCAAGGGCATCCAGGAGAACGCGACGCGCTGCCACATACAACGGGGATGGTGACGCCATGGAGAGCGACTCTATGCATTGGAGTTCTCGACATCCCGTAACCGCCACTGCGATTCGTGTTTCCGCATCCAGTCGACCAGCGCATCTCCCTCCTCGGGCAGCCGTCCGTTCCCGCTGAGACAGTCGAGCGCCAACTGACTCAGACCGACATGGGTGCGGCCCGAGACCTGGCGTGAGCGGGCGAGCTGGGCCTCGTCCTCCGGCCGCAACAGCACCACGTCCGAGCCCCGGTCGGACGGCAGTAGTCGCCCGAAGCTGCGCATCGCGGCGGGGTCGCCGGTGTAGAGCACCAACTGAGCAGCCGCGGCAACCGGCGCGACCGCCGACGCGGCAAAGGACCCCGTGACCACCGCTGGCGGAGCGTCGTCCTCTCCAAGCCGTTTGAACAACTCACCAGCTCCCGCTGGTGCGACGAACAGGGCACTGGAATTGCTCTTGAACAGGTCGTAGGGCTCGGAGGCGGCCAGCAGGAGTGCCGGCCAGTCGACCTCGACAACAGTCCCTTTCCGGTCGCGATCGATCAGCGCCTGCTCGTCCAATGACTTGAGAAGGCTGGACACGTAGCCCCGGTTCAGGCCGCCGACCCGCGCCAGGTCGGTCAGCCGCAGCGGAGGAGTCACATCCGCCAGCAGGCGAACGAGGCGTCGCGCCTTAGGGCCGTGGAGCCGAGCTGGACCACGCTGGGCCGGGCGGGGGTCGCGGTCTGCTCCCTGCACCTTGACGAACACCGCTGGTCGGTCGGTGCGTAGGTGGACGTTCCCGGTCAGGTCAACGTACGAGTAGCCTCGTTCCTCCAGCAAGGCTCTGGATCGTGGGCTCAGCCAGGGCGCAACCACCAAGATCACCGGGTTGCGCATCGCCCGTCGGACCACGTCCGGCATCCGCTGCTCGGTCCTCGCCACGTCCCGGGGGGCAAACGAGGTCT
This sequence comes from Micromonospora carbonacea, assembly GCF_014205165.1. Taxonomy (NCBI): domain Bacteria; kingdom Bacillati; phylum Actinomycetota; class Actinomycetes; order Micromonosporales; family Micromonosporaceae; genus Micromonospora; species Micromonospora carbonacea. Next base: position 79,330 of record NZ_JACHMZ010000001.1, read on the forward strand.
TCGCCTCGACAAGGATCAGCGTGTCCCCGCTGCGCTGCTCCTTCAACTGCCACAGCGCGTCGCCCGGGCCCGGCTCTGCCGCACGCCCGTCGATCATGGTGTCGGTCAGCTCGAAGTGCCCTGGGAGTAGCGCGGCCAGTTGGTCTCGCGCGGCTTTGAGTAGCTCTGGCCCGGTCATCTTCACCCTGGGAGTTTGCCATGTAATCGAGTTTGGCATGTCGCCAAACACGCGATCGCAGCAAACATGCCCGATCTTCGGGGTGTTTGCCGAGACAGCAAACACCTTGGGAGGGCAAACATCAGGCTTCACCCGCCCCGGCCGGTTGTCGATGGCAGGTCTGGCGAATCTTGGTACGAAAGCACCCCCGGAGGGGCCCTTTCGTACCAAGATTGCCAGGGGATCCGGGGTTAGCAGGCCTGGCGCTGGCCCGTGTAGTGGACGCCGGCCCGGCCGATCACGGTCTCGTCGCCCAGGCCGGTGTTCGCGCCGCGCGCGATGTAGCACGAGTACCGGTGCTGGTTGATCACCTCAAGGTGCACGTGGGCGCCGCTGTCGCCGTTGACCTGGTAGCAGCTCGAATAGCGGAACCGGCCGGTCTCGCCGAGCTTGGTCCACGGCCCCACCGTCGCGCCCACGGCGATGCCACCGGGCTTGTTGTTGACGTGCATCACGTCCGCGCGGGCGAGGACCTGACCGGTGGTGGTGTCCCGCGCCTCCAGCCCGATGCGGTAACCGCCGTCGGCGAGGTTGCCGGTGGCGCAGCCCGGCCGGACGGTGACGACCGTGACGGCGACCGGGTGGCCGGACGCGGTCTTGGAGCCGAAGGGGGAGACGATGGTGCCGCCGGGGTTGCGGTAGATGTCCACCGCCCAGTCGTTGGTGTAGCCCCAGTTGCCGAAGACGATGTGGTGGGAGGCGGGGCCGGAGACCCCGAAACGGTCCCAGGTCGAGGAGCCTTGGATCGGCGGGTAGACGCTGACCCAGTCGCCGTCGGGGTGGGCGCTGGCGGCGGTGGCCGGCGCGACGGCGGCACCGAGCGCGAGGACGACGGCTGCTGCCGTGCGGGCGAACCTGGGGTGCATCTTTCCTCCGGGGTCTCCTGGTGAGGCGGGGCAGGACCGGCCCGGCAACCGGTGGGCGGCGGCGGACCGGCGGTGTCCAGGGATGCTATACCTGTCGATCTATCGATTTCTTGCCCTGTCGCGCGCGGGTGGCCGGTCCGGGATTCGTGGGGCGGCGCGCCGGGCGCGAGGGCCGAGCCGCCGGCAGGGGCGTCGCCCGCACGATCAACCCCGCAGGTTGTACGAAGATGGAGCGCTGCGCCACGGCCTCGCCCCTGGCGTCGAGCTGGTAGCCGTGCAACCAGATCCAGCCGTGGTAGGTGATCCAGTCCTCGCGGACCTTGATCAACCGGAAGAAGAACGGCTGGACGAACTGTGGGCTCGCCGCCCGGGTCACGTGGAGGACCATCCCCGCCCGGAACTCGGTCACCCCGGTATGGGGAGTGGGGCCGGGCGCGGTCACTCGCGTTCACCCGGCCAGTGGCGACGACCGATGGGGACCTTGTGCCGCTGCCGGCAGGGCAGCTCGTCGCCGCATTTGCAGACGTACCGCCACCGGATCCAGGACCAGACCGGCCGGTGCCGGCGGGCGAGGGTCGCCGCGACGGCGGCGAGGTACTGGCCGTAGCTGATGCGTCTGCGCATCCCTGCCTCCTCCGGGTGCGGGGACGTGGCGGCCGGGCCACGCACGGTCATCCGACCGCCACATCCTGTGCTCATGGTTCACGGATGGAAGCTCGATTAGCAACATTACGTTTCGGATGAACGATGTCAGTGCTTTCATTCTGATAGGCTCCGTTGCTCACCGTGGTCGAGAGGTGATTACATGTCGAGCGCAGGCGTCGCCCGGTATGTAGTCGCGGAGAGGGAGAGCCAGTGACGACGGATACCGGCTCGACGGTCCCGAGGCGACAGCTCGGGCGTTACCTGCGGCAGCTTCGCGAGGAAGCGCGTATGACGGTCAAGGCTGCGGCCGACGCGCTGGAATGGTCGACGCCGAAGATGTGGCGCATCGAGACCGGCGCGACGTCGATGCGGTCGCTGGACGTGGAGGCCATGTGCCGCCTCTACGGAGCGTCACCGGAAATCACCGAGGCGCTGATGGGCCTCGCGAAGGAGACGAAGGCGCGCGGCTGGTGGCACTCCTACGGCGACGCCATCCCGGAGTGGTTCGAGCTGTACGTGGGACTGGAGGCCGGGGCATCCCGCCTGCGCAAGTACGAGCCGCTGCTGATCCCCGGACTAGTGCAGACGAAGGCGTACGCCACTCAGGTCTACCAGGTTGGACGCCCGGATATGACCGCCGAAGAGATCGACCGAGGCGTGGCGGTGCGGCTCGGTCGGCAGGCGCTGCTGACGCGCACGACGCCACGCGCCCCGCAGGTCGACATCATGCTCGACGAGGCGGTGCTGCGGCGAGGCGTGGATGCCGAGCAGCTTCACCACATCGTCACCGTCAGTCGTCAGCCCAACGTGTCGGTGCGGGTGCTGCCCTTCGGCATGGGCCTGCACCGGGCCTGCATGGCCAATGGCGCGTTCACGATTCTCGACTTCGACGGCAATAAGGAGCCGTCGGTGGTCTATTCGGATGGCCTCACCGGTGCCCTCTACCTCGACAAGCCCGCTGAGGTAGCCGCGTACGGGGACGTGTGGTCTGCCATCGAGAAGCGGGCTCTGAACGAGGCGCAGTCTCGGAAGCTGATTGCATCAGTCGCAGGGGAGCAGGCATGACCGAGGTCAAGTGGAAGAAGTCCAGCCGCAGCAACGCGGGCGGAGACTGCGTCGAGGTCGCCACACCTTCCCAGGCCGTCATGGTGCGCGACAGCAAGGACCAGCAGGGCCCGGTGCTGCACTTCGCGCCCGCCCCCTGGGCCACCTTCCTCAAGACCATCAAGGCGGGCGCGTTCACGGCCTGAGCCGCCTGACCGCTGGGCGGAGGGGCACCGAGGCGGGCGGACAAGACCACGCTCGATCAGGGAAAGAGTGGTGATACTCGCCGCCGGAGGCCACTCTTTCCAGGACCGAGCACGATCTTCGTCCTAGCTTTCCCGCGCTCCGACACAGGCCATCTCAGTACGACTTGTCCTGGCCCAGGACGTGCTGGGCGACGAAGTTGAGGATCATCTCCCGGCTCACCGGGGCGATCCGGCCCGCTCTTACCGCGCCCAGCAGCGTCGCCACGCCGTACTCCGTGGTCATGCCCGCGCCGCCCAGCGCCTGCACCGCCGTGTCGACCGCGAGCGCTGCCGCCTCGCCGGAGGCGTACTTGGCCATGTTGCCGGAGACGCCGGCCTCCAGGTCGCGCCCCGCGTCGTACAGGGTGGCCGCCTTGTAGATCATGAGGCGGGCCAGTTCCACCTGCACCGCCGCGTGCGCGAGCGGGTGCGACACGCCCTGGTGGGTGCCGATGCTCCGGCCGCCCCACACCTTGCGGGTGGCCGTGTACTCGCTGGCGCGCTCGATCGCGTACCGGCCGGTGCCGATGCCCATCGCGGCGACCGTGATGCGCTCCGGGTTGAGGCCGGCGAACAGGGCGGGCAGGCCGGCGTCGAGGGACCCGCCGACCAGGGCGTCGGCGGGCAGCCGCACGTCGTCGAGGTAGAGCATGAACTGGTTCTCCGGGGAGACGATCTCCATGTCCAGCTTGGACCGGGTCAGCCCGGGGGCGTCGGTCGGCACGAGGAACAGGGCCGGCTTGAGCTTGCCGGTCGCCGAGTCCTCGGTGCGGGCCACCACCAGCACGTACTGTGCCTCGTCGACGCCCGAGATGTAGCACTTGCGGCCGGTCAGCAGCCAGTCGTCGCCGTCGCGGCGGGCCACCGTGCCGAGCCGGTGGAAGTTGGACCCGGCCTCCGGCTCGGTGATCGCGAAGACCACCTTCAGCGTGCCGTCGGCGATGGCGGGCAGGAACCGCTCGCGCTGCTCCTCGGTGCCGTGCCTGGTGACGATCGTGGCGACGATGGCGGGGGAGACCACGAGCAGCAGCAGCGGGCAGCCGGCGGCGGCCAGCTCCTCGCAGACGATGGCCAGCTCGGTGATGCCGCCGCCCCCGCCGCCGTACTCCGTGGGGATGTTGACGCCGAGGTAGCCGAGCCGGGCGGCCTCCTCCCACAGCTCGGTGGTGTGCCCGCCGGACTTCGCCTTCGCCACGAAGTAGCCGTGACCGTATTTGCGGCCCAGCGCCCGGACGGCGTCGCGGAGCTGCTCCTGCTCGTCGGTGAGGTCGAAGTTCATGACGCTGTCTCCTCGGGGGTGGTGACGACGGCCAGCACGGCGCCGGTGTCGACCTGGCCGCCGGCCGGCACCGGCAGCTCGGCGACCACGCCGTCGGCGGGGGCGAGCACGGGGTGTTCGAGCTTCATCGCCTCCAGGGTCAGCAGCAGGTCACCGGCGGCGACGCGCTGACCGACCTCGACGTGCACCCGGGCCACCGCGCCGGGCAGCGGCGCGAGCAGCGACCCGGCCGCCAGCTCCGCCGTGGGCAGCGGGAAGCGCGGCAGCTCCGTGAGGCTCGCCGCCCCGTCCGGGCCGTCCACGAAGACCTGCGACCCCACCCGGTGTACGGAGTACGCGCGCCGCACGCCGTTGACGTCGAGGACCACCCGGTCCGGGGCGGCGGCGACCAGCACCACGCTGGGCGGGAGGGAGCGGTCGGCGGGCGGCCCCGAGCCCTCGGCGGGCGAGGCCGAGCCGCCGGCCGACACCGCGCAGTCGGCGAGTGCGCCGGTGCGGTCCAGTCGGTAGCGGACCTCGATCCCGTCGCCGTCCGGCCCCGCGTACCGGGTCACCTGGGGAAACGCCGGCACGTTGCGCCAGCCGGAGGGGAGCCCGGCGAGCACCGTCGCAGTTGCCCGACGCGCTGCGGCCGAGGCGAGCGCGGCGGCGAGGGCGGCCAGCGGCAGCTCGTCGGCCGGCAGCAGCGGGGCGAACACGTCGGGGTGCCGGTCGAGGAAGCCCGTGTCCACCTCGGCCGTCCCGAACGCGGGGCTGCGCAGCACCCGGACCAGCAGGTCCCGGTTGGTGGTCACCCCGTGCAACTCGGCGCGGGCCAGCGCGCCGGCCAGCAGCCGGGTCGCCTCCGCCCGGGTCGGCGCCCAGGCGACCAGCTTCGCCAGCATCGAGTCGTAGTGCACGCCGACCGTCGAGCCGTCCGCCACGCCCGAGTCGAGGCGCAGCCCCTTCGTCGGGGCGAACTCGCCCGCCACCTGCGGCACCGCGAACCGGTGCAGGACGCCCGTCGCCGGCCGGTAGTCGTGCGCCGGGTCCTCGGCGCACAGGCGCACCTCGACGGCGTGGCCGTCGGGCGGCGGGGTCGCCGCCAGCGGCAACGGCTGCCCCTCGGCGACCAGCAGTTGCAGCCGCACCAGGTCCAGGCCGGTGACCGCCTCGGTGACCGGGTGCTCCACCTGGAGGCGGGTGTTCATCTCCAGGAAGAAGAACTGCCCGTCCGGGGCGAGCAGGAACTCGACCGTGCCCGCGCCGACGTACCCGACGGCGCGGGCGGCGGCGACGGCCGCCTCGTGCAGCCGCTGCCGCACCCCGTCCGGCAGGACCGCCGGGGCCTCCTCGACGATCTTCTGGTGCCGGCGCTGGATCGAGCAGTCCCGCTCGCCCAGCGCCACGACCGCACCGTGGGTGTCGCCGAAGACCTGCACCTCGACGTGCCGGCCCCGCTCGACGTACCGCTCGACGAAGACCGTGCCGTCGCCGAACGCCGCCGTCGCCTCCCGCCGCGCCGAAGCGACGGCCTCGGCGAGCCCGGCCGGGTCGGCGACGATGCGCATGCCGCGCCCGCCGCCCCCGGCGGACGCCTTCACCAGCACCGGGAAGTCGGTGATCTCGTCGGGTTTGGTCCAGGTGGGCAGCATCGGCACGCCCGCGTCGGCGAGCAGCGCCTTCGCCGCCACCTTGTCGCCCATCGCGGCGATCGCCTTCGCGGGCGGGCCCACCCAGGTCAGGCCCGCGTCGGTCACCGCCGTCGCGAACTCGGCGTTCTCGGCGAGGAAGCCGTAGCCGGGGTGCACGGCGTCCGCGCCGGTGCGGCGGGCCGCGTCCAGGATGAGGTCGACCCGCAGGTACGTCTCGGCGGGCGCGTTCCCCGGCAGGCGTACGGCCAGGTCGGCCTCGGCGACGAACGGCGCGTCGGCGTCGGCGTCGGAGTGCACGGCGACCGTGGCGACGCCGAGCGCCCGGCAGGTGGCGATGACCCGGCGGGCGATCTCGCCCCGGTTGGCCACCAGCAGTCGGGTGATCATGAAAGCAGCCCCTTACATCCGGAAGACGCCGAAGCCGTCGGCACCCTTGACCGGTCCACTGTGGATAGCCGACAGGCAGAGCCCGAGGACGGTACGCGTGTCCCGGGGGTCGATCACCCCGTCGTCGTAGAGCCGGCCCGAGAGGAACAGCGCCCCCGACTGCGACTCGATCTGCTGCTCGACCATCATCCGCATGGCGGCGTCGGAGTCCTCGTCGAACTCCTGCCCCCGGGCGGCGGCGGCCTGCCGGGCCACGATCGACAGCACCCCGGCCAACTGCGCCGGCCCCATCACCGCCGACTTCGCGTTCGGCCAGGTGAACAGGAACCTCGGCTCGTACGCCCGCCCGCACATGCCGTAGTTGCCGGCCCCGTACGACGCGCCCAGGTTGACCGTCAGGTGCGGCACCTTCGAGTTCGACACGGCGTTGATCATCAGCGCGCCGTGCTTGATGATGCCCCGCTGCTCGTACTCCGTGCCGACCATGTAGCCGGTGGTGTTCTGCAGGAAGACCAGCGGGGTGTCGGCCGCGTTGGCGAGCTGGATGAACTGGGCCGCCTTCTGCGCCTCCTCGCTGAACAGCACGCCCCGGGCGTTGGCGAGCACCCCGACCGGGTAGCCGTGCAGCTCGCCCCACCCCGTGACCAGCGCCGTCCCGTACGCGGGCTTGAACTCGTCGAACTCGCTGCCGTCGAGCACCCGGGCCAGGACCTCGCGCGGGTCGAACGGCACCTTCAGGTCGGCGCTGACGACGCCGAGCAGCTCCTCCGGGTCGTACTTCGGCGAGGCGGGGAACGCGGTACGCGGCGGCGGGCCCTGCTTGCGCCGGTTGAGCCGGCGGACGCACTGCCGGGCCAGCCGGATGCCGTCCCGCTCGTCCTCCGCGAGGAAGTCGGCCAGGCCCGACCTGGTGGCGTGCATGGCCGCGCCGCCGAGGGACTCGTCGTCGGTGACCTCGCCCGTGGCCATCTTCACCAGCGGCGGCCCGGCCAGGTACACCTGCGACCGGTCCCGGATCATGATCACGTGGTCGGACATCCCGGGCACGTACGCGCCGCCGGCCGTGGCGTTGCCGAACACCACGCTGACCGTGGGGATGCCCTCGGCCGAGAGCCGGGTCAGGTCGCGGAACACCCGCCCGCCCGGGATGAAGATCTCCGCCTGGGTGGGCAGGTCCGCCCCGGCGCTCTCCACCAGGTTGACCATCGGCAGCCGGTTGGCCAGGGCGATCTCCCCGGCCCGCCGGGTCTTCGCGAGGGACCACGGGTTGACCGCGCCGCCGCGTACCGTCGGATCGTTGGCGACGACCAGGCACTCCACGCCCTCGACGACGCCGATCCCGGTGACCACGCTGGCCCCGACGGGGAAGTCCGTCCCGTACGCGGCGACCGGCGACAGCTCCAGGAACGGGCTGTCCGGGTCGAGCAGCAGCTCGATCCGCTCCCGGGGCAGCAGCTTGCCGCGCTGGTGGTGGCGGGCCACGTACTTCGCCCCGCCGCCCGCGCGAGCCTGATCGAGGGCCGCGTCCAGCTCGGCGAGCCGCTCCAGCAGGGCCTCCCGGTTGGCCCGGACGGCCGGCGCGGCCGGGTCGAGCGCACTGTCCAGTGTGGTCACAGCCCCATCTCCTCCGTCGGCAGGTCGACGACGCGGGACCGCAGCAGCTCGCCCAGCGCCTTCGCCTGCGGGTCGAACCGGGTCGACGCGGCCACGCCCTGCCCGAGCAGCCCCCGGATCACGAAGTTCACCGCGCGCAGGTTCGGCAGCTCGTGCCGCTCGACGGTCAGCGGGGCGGTCTCCGGCAGCAGCTCGGCCAGCCGTTCGACCGTCAGCCAGCCGCGCAGCCACGCCCAGGTCGCGTCGGTACGCGCCCAGACGCCGAGGTTCGCGTCGCCGCCCTTGTCGCCGGAGCGTGCCCCGACCACCTCGCCCAGCGCCCCCCGCCGCGTGCGCTGCGGCTGCAAGGAAGGGCCCCCTGTTAACGCATTCTGTTGTACAGGGGGCCCCTGCAAGCACGTCACCGGCGGGGGAGCGATCCGCACCCGCTCGCCCGACGGCAGGACGGCCACGTGCTCCACCGCGTCCTGCGGCACGGCGTCGGCGGTGAACACCCCATACGGGGTGGCGTCGCCGGGCAGGGTGGTCAGCGTGCAGCCCGGGTAGGAGGCCAGCGCCAGCTCCACGGCGGCGGCCGAGAACGCCCGCCCGGCCCGCGCCTTGTCGCCGTCCCGCAGGTGTACGTGCAGCAGCGCGCTCGCCGCCTCCGTGTCGCCCGCGTCCGGGTGGTCGGTGCGGGCCAGTGTGAACTCCAGCCCCGCCGGGCCGACCGCCGCCTCCAGTTGGCCCCGGACCAGGGCCGCCTTCGCCGGGATGTCCAGCCCGCACAGGACGAACGTCATCGAGTTGCGGAACCCGCCGAGGTTGTTCACCCCGACCTTGAGGGTGGGCGGCGGGGGCGTGCCCCGGACCCCGGTGACGCGCACCCGGTCCGGCCCGTCGGCGGCCAGCTCGACCGTGTCCAGCCGGGTCACCACGTCCGGGCCGAGGTAGTCGGGGCCGCCCACCTCGTACAGCAGCTGGGCGGTGACCGTCTCCACGGTGACCGCGCCGCCCGTGCCCGGGTGCTTCGTGACGACCGAGGAGCCGTCCGGGTGGATCTCGACGAGCGGGAAGCCGGGGCGGTGCCCGCCGTCGGGCAGCTCGGTGAAGAAGCTGAAGTTGCCGCCGGTGACCTGCGCCCCGCACTCGATGAGGTGCCCGGCCACGGTCGCCCCGGCCAGCGCGTCGAGGTCGCCGCGCCCCCAGCCGTAGCGGGCGATCGCCGGCCCGACGGCCAGGGACGCGTCGGTGACCCGGCCGGTCACCACGACGTCCGCCCCCGCGTCGAGGCACGCGGCGATCCCGAACGCCCCCAGGTACGCGTTCGCGGTCAGCGCGTCGGGGCGGGGCAGCGCGTCGCCCTCGACGTACCCGATGCGGGCGGTGAGGCCGAGCCGGTCGGCGAGCGACCCGATCGCGGCGGCCAGCCCGGCGGGGTGCAACCCGCCGGCGTTGGTCACGATCCGGACCCCGCGCTCCAGCGCCGTGCCGAGGCACTCCTCGAGCTGGCGCAGGAACGTCTTCGCATAGCCCAGGGCGGGGTCGCGCAGCCGGTCCCGGCCGAGGATCAGCATGGTCAGCTCGGCCAGGTAGTCGCCGGTCAGCACGTCCAGGTCGCCGCCGTCGAGCATCTCCCGCCACGCGGTCGCCCGGTCGCCGTAGAAGCCGGACGCGTTGCCGACCCGCAGCGGCCCGCTCACGCGGCGGCTGCGCGGGTTCGTAAGGTCGACCATCGTGCCTCCAGTGGGCCGGTGGGGCGGGCCGGTCAGGGGGTGAGCAGGGTGGCGAGCTGGCGTTTCCAGGTGGTGAGCAGGGCGGTGCGGCGGGCCGAGTCGTCGCTGAGCAGGTTGGCCACCCCGAGCCCGCGCAGCAGGTCGAGGGTCGCCTGCACGGCCTCGCGGACGCCGGGGCGGCGCTCGTCGACGCCGAGCAGCGCCACGGTCAGCCGGTGCATCTCCCGGCCGACCTGCCGTTCGAGGGGGACCAGGGCGGCGCGCAGCTCGGCGTCGGTGCGGGCGGCGACCCAGAGTTCGAGGGCGGCGACGAAGAGCGGGCCGGTGAACGCCGCGCCGAGCAGGTCGATCACCCGGTCGAGCCGCTGCGGGCCGGCGGGCAGCGCCTCGGCCTCGGTGCGCAGCTCGTCGGCCCGGCGCTCGGCCAGGTGCGCGACGGCGGCGGTGACCAGGGCGGCCTTCGTGGGGTAGTGGTGCAGCTGGGCGCCCCGGGACACCCCGGCCCGGGCCGCCACGACCGTGGTGGTCGTGCCGGACCAGCCGTGCTCGACCAGGCACTCGACGGTCGCCTCCAGCAGCCGGGCCCGGGTGGCGCGGCTGCGCTCCTGCTGCGGGACGCGGGTCGGTGCGGCGGTCACCCGGCCAGCGTGCCGCCGCCGAAACAAACAGTCAAGACTGACTTTTTGTGTGCGCCGGGTGGCGTTCGCTGGTCGGGACGCGCTCGTGGCGGGTGCCGTCCGCGCCCGCTGGGGAGCCGTGCCCGCTGGGGAGATGACGTCGTCCGCGCCCGCTGGGGAGCGGGTGCCGTCCGTGCCGCTAGGGAGCTGATGTCGCCGACGACTCACCGGTCGCCGGGCACCCGGCGATGTCGCAGACGACTCAGCTCCCTAGTCCGCCGCGCGGATGCCGTCCCGGCGGGACCGGCAGGGGTGCCAACCCGGGGCCGGGTCAGCGGCCGTCGCGGGGGGCGAAGACGGTCAGCGCCTCGGCGTCGCTGTGCCGGGAACGGAGGTATTCGTCGGCCCAGCCGGCGGCGTCGGGGAAGCCGGACTCCGCCGCGACCCGCGCGCACGCCGCGTCGACGTCGAACGCGGTACGCCGCAGCTGCACCCCCGGCCCGAGCAGCGCCCAGTGCGCCCCCGGCCCGCCGTACGGCATGCCGACGCTGCCCGCGTTGACCACCAGACGCCGGTCGACCAGCCGGGCGTACGGCATGTGGGTGTGCCCGCAGACCACGGTCCGGACGTCGGCCGGCACGTCGGCGAGGACCTCGGCCCAGCGGGACAGCCGGGAGTCCACGAGGACGACCTCCTCGTCGTCGCGGGGCGTGGCGTGGCAGAACAGCACCTCACCCAGCCCGACGACCGGCAGGGTCGCCGTGAGCGGGAGCGCGGCCAACCGGGCGACCTGATCGTCGCGGAGCTGCCCGGCGGCCCAGTCCGACACCGCGATCGCGGACGGCCGCCCGGCCCGTGCCCCGACCAGCTCCCGGTCGGCGTTGCCGCCTACCCAGAGGACCCGGTCGCCGAGCCCGGCGAGCAGGTCCAGCACCTCGACGGGCTGGGGACCGGCGGCGATGTCGCCGGTGAGCACGATCAGGTCGGCGGCGGCCACGTCCGGCTCGGCCAGCACCGCCTCCAGCGGGGGTAGCGCGCCGTGGACGTCGGAGAGGACAGCGACCCGTTCCAGCATCCCGTCACGGTGCGCCCCGGCCCGCCTGCCCGTCCAGGGATTCTCCGCCGGGCAGAACGCCCGCCGGGGCGGACGCGGGACGACTCAGACGCGGGCGCGGCGGGCCAGGCGCTCCGGGTCGAGGATGATGATGCTCTTGCCGTCCAGCCGCAGCCAGCCGCGCGAGGCGAAGTCGGCGAGCGCCTTGTTGACGGTCTCCCGGGAGGCGCCGACGAGCTGGGCGATCTCCTCCTGGGTCAGGTCGTGGGTCACCCGCAGCACGCCGCCGTCGCGGGTGCCGAATCGCCCGGCCATCTGGAGCAGGTTCTTCGCGACCCGGCCCGGCACGTCGGTGAAGATCAGGTCGGCCAGCGAGTCGTTCGTCCGGCGGAGCCGGCGGGCCAGCACCCGCAGCAGTTGCTCGGCGATCTCGGGCCGGTTGTTGAGCCACGGCCGCAGGGCCTGCTTGCGCAGGCGCACGAGGCGGGTGTCGGTCACCGCCGTGGCCGTCGCGGTGCGGGGGCCGGGGTCGAACAGCGACAGCTCGCCGACCATGTCCGACGGGCCCATCACGGCGATCAGGTTCTGCCGGCCGTCGGCCGCCCGGCGACCGACCTTGATCTTGCCGGACAGGAGGATGTAGAGACTGTCGCCGGGCTCGCCCTCGTTGAACACGACCTCGCCCTTGCGGACCTCGATCGTCTCCATCTCCTTGGCGAGCGCCTCGGCAGCCTCCGGGTCGACTCCCTGGAAGATCCCGCTGCGAGCCAGTACCTCGTCCATCGCGCACCTCCGCCTGCGCGTGCCGTCTTCTCGGCCGGGCCGCGCCGTCCGCTGATCCCTCGCGCGAGGCCAGTCTAGGCGCACGTGAGCGGTAATCAGAGCCGCACCCCTGGGAAACCCCTGGTCCCCCTCGGCGCGCCCGGGACGTAGGGTCGGCGGCGTGCTTGCCGAGCCGACCCTGACCAGCCGCCGCGAGGACGGCCGGGACGTCCCGCTGCTGGTGTGGCGCGCCGACCGTCCGTTACTGAGCGTCAGCTCCGCGCCGCTCGGCGGCGGGATCGGGGTGCGGCACTGGGTGGTCAACGCGACCGTGCCCATGTCGTACCACCGGGACGACCCGGCCGACCACCTGGCCGAGCTGGCCGACCAGCTCGGCCTCGACGGGCCCGGCGTCGGCCTGCTGACCGGTGTCGACGTCGCCGAGGTGGTCGCCCGCGCCGACGCCGGGGTGCGGGTCTGGGCGACCGTCGGGCTGGGCACCCCCGTCCAGGCCGCCGCGCCCGACCTGGCCGCCGACCCTGTCCAGGCCGCCGACCCCGTCCCCGCCGCCGCGCCCGGCCCGGCCCGGCGCGGCGTGCCCGCCCACCGGGTCGGCACGGTCAACATCGTGGTCGAGGTGCCCGCCCGGCTCGGCGACGCGGCCCTGGTCAACGCGGTGGCGACCGCGACCGAGGCGAAGGCGCAGGCGATCCGGGAGCTGGGGCTCGCGGCCACCGGCACCCCCACCGACGCCGTCACCGTGCTCTGCCCGGCCGGCGGCGAGCCGTCCGCCTACGGTGGGCCCCGCTCCGCCTGGGGCGCCCCGCTGGCCCGCGCGGTGCACGCCGCCGTGCTCGCCGGCGGGGCGGGGACCGTGGTCCCCTGGTCCGAACGGCGCACGGCCTGATTTTTCGGCCGATCGGCCATCGTCACCGCGTATCCCGCCCGGTAGCGTCGCGGGCGATGTACGCTCCCGCCCGCCCCGGCCCCCGTCCCCGCCTGCCCCGCGCCGGGGCCGCCCGCCCGCGCCGCCGGGCCGCGCTCGCCCTCGGCGTGCTGCTCGGCACGCTGCTCGCCGCCGGCTGCGCCGAGACGACCGACGCGCCCACCTGGCAGCCCGGCAACCGGGCCGGCGCGACCGGCACCGCCTCCCCGGCACCCTCCGGCGAGGCCCCGGAGGGCAAGGTCGAGAGCGTGTCGCTCTCGGCCACCGGCGACATCATCATGGGCAACGCGCCGAACCGGCTCCCGCCGAACGGCGGCAAGGGCTTCTTCGACTCGATCAGGAAGGCGCTCGCGGCCGACCTGGTGATGGGCAACCTGGAGGAGCCGCTCACCGTCGACACCGGCACCGGCAAGTGCGGGGCCAACTCGACCCGCTGCTTCCAGTTCCGCGCCCCGCCGGAGTACGCCGCGCACCTGCGCGACGGCGGGTTCGAGCTGCTCAACCAGGCCAACAACCACGGCTACGACTACGGCCCGAAGGGCTACCGCAACACCCAGGCCGCCCTGGAGAAGTACGACCTGGAACACACCGGGGCGCCCGACCAGATCACCGTGGTCGAGGTCGAGGGCGTCAAGGTCGCCGTCGCCGGCTTCTCGTCGTACGTCTGGTCCAACAGCCTGGTCGACATCGACGCCGCCCGCGCGGTGATCAAGAAGGCGGCCACCATGGCCGACCTCGTCGTCGTGCAGGTGCACATGGGCGGCGAGGGCGCGGACAAGACCCGGGTGCGCCCCGGCACCGAGATGTTCCTCGGCGAGAACCGGGGCGACCCGATCAAGTTCTCCCACGCCATGATCGACGCGGGGGCGGACCTGATCGTCGGCCACGGCCCGCACGTGCTGCGCGGCATGGAGTTCTACCAGGGCCGGCTGATCGCCTACAGCCTCGGCAACTTCGCCGGCGGCGGCAACTCGCTGAGCAACAACGGCCGGCTCGGCTGGGGCGGCGTGCTCAAGGTGTCGCTGAAGCCGGACGGCAGCTTCGCCGGCGGGTCGTTCACCTCGACGTACATGAACTCGATCGGCAAGCCGACCATGGACCCGGACGACCGGGGCCTCGGCCTGGTCCGGGAGCTCACCCGGCTCGACTTCCCGAAGAGCGGCGCCCGCCTCGACGACGAGGGCCGGATCACCGAGCCGTGAGCCGGCGGCCGGCCACCCGTCGCCGAGCGCGGCCGGGCCGCGTGGCTCGACGCGCCGTCACCGGGTCGACGTAGGCTTTCCGTCGTGACCACCAGTCCCCCCGGAGCCAACGAGACCGACCTCGGCCGCACGCGTCGCGCCCGGAAGATCCACCGGGTGCTCACCCAGACACACCCCGACGCCCACTGCGAGCTGGACCACAGCAATCCGCTGGAGCTGGCCGTCGCCACGATCCTGTCCGCCCAGTGCACGGACAAGAAGGTCAACGAGGTCACCCCGAAGCTGTTCGTCCGCTACCCGACGGCAGCCGACTACGCGGGGGCGGACCGGGCCGAGCTGGAGGAGCTGATCCGGCCCACCGGCTTCTACCGCAACAAGACCAACTCGCTGATCAGGCTGGGCCAGGCCCTCGTCGAGCGGTACGACGGGCAGGTCCCCGGAAAGCTCGCCGACCTGGTGACGCTGCCCGGAATGGGCCGCAAGACCGCCAACGTCATCCTCGGCAACGCCTTCGGCGTCCCCGGCATCACCGTCGACACGCACTTCCAGCGGCTGGTGCACCGCTGGCGGCTGACCGCCGAGACCGACCCGGTGAAGATCGAGCACGCGATCGGCGCGATGTTCCCGAAGCGCGACTGGACGATGCTGTCGCACCGGATCATCTTCCACGGCCGGCGGGTCTGCCACGCCAAGAAGCCGGCCTGCGGCGCGTGCACGCTGGTGAAGCTCTGCCCGTCGTACGGGACGGGGCCGACGGAGCCCGCGCCGGCCGCGAAGCTGCTCAAGGGCCCCCGGGCGCGGGACCTGGCCGCCGCGGCGGGCGTCGACCCGGAGCTGGTGCCGCAGCAGGCGGTCGCCGCGGAGGCGCCGTGACGCACCGCTTCACCGCCCGGCGTCGGCCGTCCCGTCCGGCGTCGCGGCCCGCCCCGCGCCGGTCGGCGGCCCGGCACCCGCTGGCGGCCCGGCGTCCGCTGGCCGCCCTGCTCCTGCCGCTCGCGCTGCTCGCCGCCGCCTGCACGGCGACCCCGAACGAGGAGAGGACGACGGAGCCCCGGCGGAACACCCGGCCGTCGCCGTTCGCCGCCTGCGCGACCCTGACCGTGCCGCCCTCCTCGGCCGCGCCCACCCCCGCCGGCTCCGGCGGTGCGGAGCTGCCCGAGCTGACCCTGCCCTGCTTCACCGGCGGCGACCCCGTCGCCCTGCGGGACGTGCGCGGGCCGGCCGTGGTCAACCTGTGGGCGTCCTGGTGCCCGCCCTGCCGCAAGGAGCTGCCCGCGTTCCAGCGGCTCAGCGAGCGCGCGGACGGCAGGCTCCAGGTGATCGGGGTGAACACCCGCGACAGCCGGGACGCCGCCCAGTCGATCGGCGAGGACTTCGGCGTGCGCTTCCCCGTCCTGTTCGACCAGGGCGAGAGCCTGCGCCGGGCGCTCAACCGCAACGCCGTCCCGCTGACCGTGCTCGTCGGCGCGGACGGCCGCATCCGGCACGTCGACACGTCCGGCGCGCTGGACGACGCCCGGCTCGCCGCGCTGGTCCGCGAGCACCTCGGCGTGGTGGTGCCGGCGTGAGCCGTACGCCGCCGCCCTGGATGCAGCCCCTGCTGTCCCGGCTGGGCTCCGCCCGCGCCGAGGACTTCACCCGGATCGTCACCCCGGCCAGCGGCGGGCGGGAGAGCGCCGTGCTCGTGCTCCTCGGCGAGGAGCCCGGGGCGGGCCCGGACGTGCTGGTCCTGCAACGTGCCGCCACCCTGCGCAACCACGCCGGGCAGCCGGCGTTCCCCGGCGGGGCGGCCGACCCGGGCGACGCCGACTCTGCCGCCACCGCCCTGCGTGAGGCCAACGAGGAGGTCGACCTCGACCCGGCCAGCGTCACCGTCCTCGCCGAGCTGCCCCGGCTGTGGATCCCGGTCAGCGACTTCGTGGTGACCCCCGTGCTCGGCTGGTGGCACCGGCCGCACCCGGTGCACCCCCGGGAACCGGCCGAGGTCGCGCACGTCGCCCGGCTGCCGGTCGCCGAGCTGGTCGCCCCCGAGAACCGGCTACGGGTACGCCACCCGAGCGGCTGGATCGGCCCGGCCTTCTCGGTGCGCGGCATGCTGGTCTGGGGGTTCACGGCCGGGGTGCTCGCCGCCCTGCTCGAGATGGGCGGGTGGGCCCGCCCCTGGCCGGACGACCGGGTCGTCGACCTGCCGCCGGCCGGGGCCGCCCCGGCGCCCTCCGCCGGCACCGACGCCGCCGACGAGATGGCCGGGCCGCTGACCTGACCGCCAGCGCGGCGGCGGGACGCTCACCGGACCGTCACGTTCCGCGAGCGGCGGGCACCCGGCGGGCCCGCTGCCCGTACCCTTGGGGCGTGTCCGCCGTGGATCTCGTTCTGCTCCTGCTCATGCTCGTGTTCGCGATCAGCGGATACCGTCAGGGCTTCGTCATCGGGGTGCTGTCGTTCTCCGGGTTCTTCCTGGGCGCGCTCATCGGTCTACAGGTCGGCCCGCTGCTGGCCCGCCAGTTCACCGACAGCGGCACCCGGGTGCTGATCTCCCTCGTCGCCGTCTTCGGGCTGGCGGTGGTGGGGCAGGCGCTGGCCGGCTGGCTCGGCTCGCACCTGCGCCAGACCATCACCAGCGACATCGCCAAGCGGGCCGACGACATCGGCGGGGCGGTCGTCTCGCTCTTCGCCGTCATGCTGGTCGCCTGGCTGGTGGCCGTGCCGCTCGGGTCGTCCTCGCTGCCGTGGCTGGCCTCCTCGGTGCGCAACAGCGCGCTGCTCACCGTCGTCGACCGGGTCCTGCCCGACCAGGCGCAGGAGCTGTCCACCGCGCTGCGGGACACCGTCGACACCAACGGCTTCCCCGACGTCTTCGGCGACCTCGCGCCCACCCGGGCCCGGCAGGTCGAGCCGCCCGACCCGGCGCTCGCCGGCTCGCAGGTGGTGGCCGACGGCCGGCGTGCGGTGGTCAAGGTGCTGGGCTCCGCGCCGAGCTGCGCGCGCCGCATCGAGGGCTCCGGCTTCGTGTACGCCGACGACCGGGTGATGACCAACGCGCACGTGGTGGCGGGCACCCGGTCGGTGGCGGTCGAGCTGAACGGCGACCGGTACGACGGTGAGGTCGTCGTCTACGACCCGGACCGGGACCTGGCCGTGCTGCGGGTGCCGGGGCTGCCCGGCCCGTCCCTGCGGTTCGCCGCCGGCAACGCGGGCAGCGGGGCGGACGCGATCGTGCTGGGCTTCCCGCTCGACGGGCCGTACAACGCCCAGTCGGCGCGGATCCGGGACGTCGACCGGATCACCGGCCCGGACATCTACTCCTCCGGCGACGTGACCCGGGAGATCTACACGATCCGGGCGCTGGTGCGCAGCGGCAACTCGGGCGGGCCGCTGCTCTCCTCGAACGGCCTGGTGCTCGGGGTGATCTTCGCGGCGGCGGCCGACGACCCGAACACCGGCTTCGCGGTGACGGCGGCCGAGGCCCGCCCGGTCGCCCTGGCCGGCGCGGAGCGGACCCGCCCGGTCGGCACCGGCGAGTGCACCTGACGCCGACCCGTCGCCCGGTCAGGAAGGCGGGCCGGTCCGGGTGCGCCAGGTGCGGAAGGCGGCGGTGGTGGCGGCCACCGTCGCCACGCCCAGCAGCCAGCCGGCGACCACGTCGCTGGTGTAGTGCACGCCGAGCGCCAGCCGGCTCACCCCGGTCAGCACCGTCACCACGACGGCGGCGGACCAGAGCGCCCACCGCCGGGCGGGCCGCCGGGCGTACGGGAGGAAGACCAGCAGCAGCACCCCGGCGGCGAGGGCCGCGTTCAGCGCGTGCCCGGAGGGGAACGAGTATCCGGCGGCCCGGGCGACCGGGTCCAGCAGCTCTGGCCGGTCCCGGCCGACCAGCAGCTTGAGCAGCGCGCCGAGCAGGCCGCCCACCGCCATCGTGGTGACCGCCCACCAGGCCAGCCGCGGCGCACGCCGGGCGAACAACCAGACCACCACGGCGAGCACGGCGACCCGCAGCGGCCCGGGACCGAACACGTTCGTCCACACGGTCATGAACCACACCCAGCCCGGATGGCCGACGGCGTAGCCGTGCAGGTGGTGCGCGACCGAGACGTCCAGCCGGTGCAGCGGCGGCCAGGAGCCCAGCACCAGCAGGGCGAGCAGGGCGAACGGCACCAGCACCAGGAAGACGGCGGTCGCGGCGAGGGTGAGCCGCAGCCCCAGCGAACGGTCGGGGTCGAGCCGGCGGGCCCGCCACGACGGCGACGCGGGGACGTGGGTGCGCTGACCGGACGTGCTCATGCCCGGCATCCCTACCCAGCGGGACGCCGGATCAGACCGGCCGGGCCGGGAATCGGGCAGGCCGGGCACGGAACCGGGCCGCCCCGGTCGACGCCGCGCCCGGGGGTGGTCAACGGCTGCGCTGGCGCAGCCGGCGGACCATCAGCGCGGCCCCGGTGACCAGGGCGGCGAGGAGGGCCACGCCGGCCCAGAGCCGCTGCGGGTCGGCGTCGTCGCGGCCGCCGGCCGGCTGGGCCGTCCAGCGGGTGTGCTGGCGGGGCGCGGTGAAACCGAGCGGGTCCGCGCCGGCACCCGCGACGGGGGCCTCGTGCGTGGCGCCGGGCGCCGGGCCGAAGCCCACCACGCCGGGGGAGGACTGGTCGTCGAGCGGGTTGTGCCCCACCGGGGGCACGTCGGCGGTGAGCGCGGCGACCGGGTCGACCAGGCCGTACCCGAAGCGGTCGTCGCGGCCGCTGGGCCCGATGTCCCGGGCGGTGCTGATCAGCCGGTTGACCACCTCACCGGCGGACATCTGCGGCCAGCGGGCCCGGATCAGCGCGGCGGCTGCGGCCACCAGCGGCGACGCGAAGCTGGTGCCCTGCACCCGCCAGTAGCCGCTGCCGGGCCGGGCCCCGACCAGGCCGGTCGCCGGGGCGGTGAGGACCGTGGCGCGGCCGGTGATCGACCCCGACCACAGGTTGTCGCTGGCGCGTTCCAGGCCGGCGACGGCGATCACGCCCGGCTCCCGCGCCGGATACCAGACGTTGGTGTCGGCGGAGGCGGCGACGTTGCCGGTGCAGGCGACCACCACCACGTCGCGGGCGAACGCGTAGTCCAGCGCCGCCGCCAGGGCCGGGCTGTCGCCGCTGCCGCCGAGCGACAGGTTGATCACCCGGGCGCCGTTGTCGACGGCCCACCGGACGCCCCGGGCGACGATCAGGGCGTCGTCGTAGCGGTTCTCGTCGTCGAGGACCCGCACCGGGAGGATCTTCGCGTCGGGGGCGAGCCCCACCGCGCCCCGCCGGTCATCGTTGCGCCCGGCGATCAGGCCCGCCACCGTCGTGCCGTGCCCGACCGGGTCCGGCCCGTCGGTGTCGCCGTCGTCGACCAGGTCGATGCCCGGCAGCACCTGGCCCGCCAGGTCCGGGTGGGAACCGTCCACCCCGGAGTCGACGACGGCGACGACGACGCCGCGCCCGGTCGAGGTGCGCCACGCCGTCGACGCCCGCAGCTCGTCGAGCTGCCACTGCTCGTCGCGGACCTGGTCGGCCCGGGCCGGGGTGTCGACCGGGGACACCCGCCAGGACGGACCCGCCGAAACCGGGGCGGCGAGCGACGCCAACCCGGAAACCGGCGCGGCGAGCGACGCGAACCCGGGCAGCGCGGCGGGGGGCGGTGCGGCGACGGCCGCTGGCGGAACCTGGCCGACGAGCGACACCGCGAGCGCGGCGGTGCCCACCAGCGCGCGGCCGGTGAACCGTCGCGCGGTCGCGGGCCTGCCCTGCCGAACCCCAGTCACATTCCCAGCCATTCATCGCGGCGGACACATGCTGCTCGGAGATTACCGGTTCCCACGCCCGTCACGCGCCATTCCGACGCCGGATCACCGGGTCGTCGGCCCGGCGGACCCCTACGGCGGGGGAAGATGGGCCAGCTGCACCAGGCGTACGCCCTCGCGCCGGGTCACCAGCCGGGCCCGCCCCGGCGGGAGCGGCCCGGGCCGGACCTGCCCGACGATCGGCCCCTCGTCGGGGCTGCCGGCCATCACCAGCCCCGGGGTCGACAGCTCCTTGAGCCGCTGGAGGAGCTGGTCGTAGCCCCGGCCGGTGCCGCCGGCCCGGCGCGCCAGCACCAGGTGCAGGCCGATGTCCCGGGCCTGCGGGAGGTATTCCTCCAGGGCCCGCAGCGGGTTGACCGGCCCGCTGGCCACCAGGTCGTAGTCGTCGACCAGCACGAACAGCTCCGGCCCCGACCACCACGAGCGCTGGCGCAGCTGCGCCGGGGTGACGTCGGGGCCGGGCAGCCGCTGCTGCATGTACCCGGCGGCGGACTCGATCAGCTCGGTGGTGCGGGCGGCGGCCGTGCCGTAGCCGATCCGGTGCTCGGTCTCGATCGCGCCGAGCAGGCTGCGGCGGTAGTCGACCAGGATCACCCGCGCCTGCTGCGGGGTGAACCGGCTGACGACGGTCGCCGCGAGGGCCCGCAGGAACGACGACTTGCCGCACTCGGCGTCGCCGAAGACCAGCAGGTGCGGCTCGGTGGCGAAGTCGAGCACCACCGGGCGCAGGTCCGCCTCGGCGATCCCCACCGGCAGCGCCAGCCCGGCCGTCGCGGTCAGGTCCAGCTCCGCGTACGGCAGCACGGGCGGGAGCAGTCGGACCGGGGGCGCCGCCGGCCCGTCCCACGCCCCGGCGACCGCCTTGACCAGGGTCGCCGTGTCGCCGTCGGCCAGCCGGGGCAGGGCGGTGAGGAAGTGCAGGCTCTCCCCGGTCATGCCCCGGCCGGGCGTCTTGTCGGGCACGGTGGCCGCCGCCGCCCGGCGCACCAGCAGCGAGTCCGACGGGTCACCGAGGCGCAGCTCCACCCGGGAGCCGAACAGGTCACGGATCGCCGGGCGGTAGTCCGTCCAGCGGATCGCGGTGGCCACCACGTGCACCCCGTAGGACAGGCCCCGGGTGGCCAGCTCGGTGACCAGCGGCTCCAGGTCGTCGTACTCGCTGCGCAGCGTGCCCCAGCCGTCCACCACCAGGAACACGTCGCCGAACGGGTCGGTGGCGGGCTGCCCGGCGGCGGCGAGGGCGGCCCGCCGCTGCCGGTACGCCGACATCGACTCCACCCCCAGCTCGGCGAAGCGGCGCTCCCGGTCCACCAGCACGGTGACCAGCTCGCCGACGGTGCGCCGCACCGCGGTCTGGTCGGTGCGGCCGGACACCCCGCCCACGTGCGGCAGGTCGCGCAGCGCGGTCAGCCCGCCGCCGCCGAAGTCCAGGCAGTAGACCTGCGCCTCGACGGGCGTGTGGGTCAACGCCAGCGCGCACACCAGGGTGCGCAGCAGGCCCGACTTGCCGCTCTGCGGGCCGCCGACCACGCCGACGTGCCCCGCCGACCCGCCGAGGGTGAGCCAGAGCAGGTCCCGCCGCTGCTCGAACGGCTTGTCGACGACCGCCACCGGCACCTGGAGCGCGCCGTGCAGCTCCGGGTTGGCGAAGGTCAGCCCGCGCGCCGGGTCGACGCCGACCGGGCCGAGGAGCTCGTCGAGGGTGGGCGCGGCGTCCAGCGGCGGCAGCCACACCTGGTGCGCGGGCGGGCCCTGCCCGGCCAGCCGGCCCACCAGCACGTCGAGCAGGTTGTCCCGGCCGGCGTCGTCCTCGGCGGTCGCCGTCAGCGCGGGGGTGGGCGGCTCCGGCACCGGCACCACGTGGGTGGTGAAGGTCAGCAGGCGGGGCGCGCCGGCCCCGCCCGGCCCCGTCGCGCCGACCCGCCGCCGCAGCGGCCCCGAGACGTACGCGGCCTTGAAACGCATCAGCGGCTCGGTGCCGAAGCGCAGGTAGCCGTGCCCCGGCGAGCGGGGCAGCTCGTGCGCGTCCGGCACCCCGAGCACCGTCCGGGACTCCAGGGCCGAGAAGGTCCGCAACCCGATCCGGTACGACAGGTGGGTGTCCAGCCCGCGCAGCCGCCCCTCCTCCAGCCGCTGACTGGCCAGCAGCAGGTGCACCCCCAGCGACCGGCCCAGCCGGCCGATCTGCACGAACAGGTCGATGAAGTCGGGCTTGGCCGACAGCAGCTCGGAGAACTCGTCGCAGACCAACAGCAGCGACGGCAGCGGGGCCAGCGGCGTGCCCGCCGCCCGCGCCCGCTCGTAGTCGCGCAGGCTGGCGTAGTTGCCGGCCCGGCGCAGCAGCTCCTGGCGGCGCATCAGCTCCCCGTTGATCGCGTCGACCATCCGGTCGACCAGCGGCAGCGCGTCGGCCAGGTTGGTGATCACCGCGGCGGTGTGCGGGAGCCGGTCGAAGGAGGCGAAGGTGGCCCCGCCCTTGAAGTCGACCAGGACGAAGTTGAGCTGCTCGGAGCTGTGCGTGGCGGCCAGCCCGAGGACCAGGGTGCGCAGCAGCTCGGACTTGCCGGAGCCGGTGGCCCCGATCAGCAGGCCGTGCGGGCCCATCCCGTCCTGCGCGGACTCCTTGAGGTCCAGCTCGATCGCGCCGCCGTCGGCGCCCACCCCGATCGGCACCCGCAGCCGGTCCCGCGCCGACCGGGGCGCCCAGCCCTGCTCGGCGGTGAAGCCGTCCGGGTCGCCGATGCCGAGCAGCTCGGGCAGGCCCAGCTCGGCGTTGACCGGGGCGTCCGGCCCGCGTACGGCGGTGGCGAGCCGCAGCGGGGCGAGCCGGCGGGCGACCGCCTCGGCGTCGGCGGGCGGCAGCCGGTCCGGGGTGCCCACCTCGGCGTGCCCCTCGACGGAGTGCGAGTGCAGCCGCCCGTCGCGCAGGTCGAGCAGGATGGCGTACCGGTCGAGCAGCCGGGGCGGCGGGGTGTCCAGGTCGACGACGGTGACCGCGTCGATGCCGCCGTCGCCGACGAGGTCGGTCGCGCCGGTGAGGTCGCCGCCGTCGAGCACCACCACGACGTGCGGCCCGTCGGTCGCCGGGCCGGCCGGGCTGAACCGCGAACGGCTGGCCAGCACCTCGTCGAGGAGCCGTTCCAGCTCGACGGCGGAGCTGGTGACCAGGCGGACGGGGCCGACGGCGTCGACGCGGGTGGGGTGGTGGGCGTGCGGCAGCCACTTCACCCACTCCCACAGCGCCCGCCGCTCGGGGCCGGCGCAGACGGCGATCAGCAGCTCGTCGGGGGCGTGGAACACCGCGAGCTGGGTGAGCAGCGCCCGGGCCAGCGCCTGCGCGTCGGGCGACCCGGTGCCGGGGCGGATGCCCGCCTCCGCGCCCTCCCGGGGCGCCCCGCCGCGCACGAAGACCCGGGCGAAGCTGCGCAGCGACAGGGCCACCGGCAGGTCGGGCACCACCGCGTACGCGTCGAGGAACCGCCGCAGCGCCCCGGCGGTCATCGGCTCCAACTCCTCCAGCGGGCGGGTGACCGGGCCGACCAGCGGGGTGGCCAGGGTCTGCGGGCCGACGCCCACCCGCACCACGGCGAAGTCCGGGTCGCCGGGCCGCCGCTCCCACACCCGGTGGCTGTCGACGGTGGACCACAGCCGGCCCGGGTCGGGGTGGCGGTAGTGCAGCCCGGCCCGCTGCCGCTCGGCGGTCTGCCGGACCCGGCGGCGCAGCGCGCCCAGGTGCCGCAGGTACTCCCGGCGCGCGGCCATCATCTCCGACTTCTTCGGGGTGCCGGCGGCGCTGCCCCACGAGGTGACCAGCATGGCCAGCGAGGAGAGCCCGAACATCCCGCCGACCACGTACGAGTACGCCCCGCCGCCCCGGCCGAACATCATCGCCATCGCGACCGACCCGCCCAGCATGGGCAGCACCATCAGCGCCTGCTGCCAGCGCCCGCCGGTGACGGCGGGGATCTCGGGCGGGGCCTCGACGGGCAGCTCACCGACCGGGATCTCCGGTGCCGGCCGCCGGGGTGGTCGCTTGATGACGACGGTGGACACTCGGCCTCCCCACAGCGCTCGGTAACCCGAGCCTGGCTCATCGTAGGTAAAGTCCTGTCGTCCGCGCAGCCACCGTTCCCCCTCGATATGGAGATGCGCCGATGACAGTCGGGTTGGCCCGGGTCACGATCAGCGCCCCCCAGCGCCGGGTCGACGTCGCCCTGCCCGAGCAGGTCCCCCTGGCCGAGCTGCTGCCCGAGGTGCTCCGGCACGCCGGCGAGGGGCTGGCCGACGACGGCGAACGGCACGGCGGCTGGGTGCTGCGCCGCACCGACGGGGCGGTCCTGGCCACCGCCCAGGCGCTGCTGCCCCAGGGCGTCCGCGACGGCGAGGTGCTGCACCTGGTGCCGGCCCGCGCGCAGTGGCCCGAGCTGGAGTACGACGACGTGGTCGAGGCGATCGTCGACGGGGCCCGCCGCCGGGGTGCCGCCTGGTCGCCGGCCGCCACCCGGTGCGCCGCCCTGGCCGGGGCGGCCGTGCCGCTCGGCGTGGGGCTGCTCGCCGCCCTCGCCGCCGGCCCGGGGCCCGGGGCCGGCTGGCCCGTCGCGGTCGCGGTGGCGCTGCTGCTCACCCTCGCCGGGGCGGTCGCCTCCCGCGCGTACGGCGACGGGGCCACCGGCGCGACCCTCGGCGGCTACGCCCTGCCGTACGCGTTCGCCGCCGGCGCCCTCGCGGTCAGCTCCGGCGACCCGGTCGGCCCGGTCGCGCCGCTGCCCTGGCTGGGCGCCCCCGAGCTGCTGGCCGGCGCGGTGGCGTTGCTGCTGGTGGCGGTGCTCGGCCTGCTCGGGGTGGCCAGCCGGGTGCGGGTCTTCGTGGCCGGCGCGACGGTCGGCGCGGTCGGTGCGCCCGCCGCCCTCGGCGGGCTGGCGTTGACCGCCGGGGGCGCCGCGGCGGTGCTGCTCTGCGCCCTGGTCTTCGCGCTCGGCGCGCTGCCGCTGCTGGCCATCCGGCTGGGCAAGATGCCGCTGCCGCCGATCACCCTGCCCGGCGACGGCGGCCCCGGCGCGGACGCCGCCCGGGACCTGCCGGACCGGGCCCGGGTGCACGCGGCGGTGGCCCGCACCGAGGAGATGCTCACCGGGATGCTGCTGGGGCACGCCGTGCTGGTGGCCGGGGCGGCGGTGGTGCTGGTGACGGCGGGCGGCGGGGCCGGGCGGCTGCTGGTCGCCGTGGTCTGCGCCGTGCTGCTGCTGCGCTCGCGGCTGTTCGTGGCGGTCCGCCACCGGGTGCCGCCGGTCGTCGCCGGGCTGGCCGGGGCCGCCCTGCTCGGCGGGGTGCTCGCCGGGGGCTCCGGGCCGGCGGGCCGGCTGGCGCTGGCCGTCGGCGGGCTGGCCGTCGCCCTGCTCGCCGTGGCGGCCGGCACCGCGTACGCGCGGCGGCCCGCCTCCCCGTACCTGGGCCGGGCGGCCGACCTGGTCGACACGGCGCTGGTGGTGTCCGTGGTGCCGGTGGCCTGCGCGGTGCTCGACCTGTACGAGCGGGCCCGGGGGCTGCTCGGTTGAGCGGCTCCCGGGCCCGTCGGCGTGGGTGGGGTCAGTGGATGGTCTCGCCGCGCTCCTCGGCCTCCTTGGCCCGCCGGTACGACGCGCGGATCTCGGCCTCCGCCTCGACGCGACCGACCCAGGTCGCGCCCTCGACCGACTTGCCGGGCTCCAGGTCCTTGTACACCTCGAAGAAGTGCTGGATCTCCAGCCGGTCGAACTCGCCGAGGTGGTGGATGTCGCGCAGGTGCTCCTGGCGCGGGTCCTCGTAGGGCACGCAGAGGACCTTGTCGTCGCCGCCCTTCTCGTCGGTCATCCGGAACATGCCGATGGTGCGGCAGCGGATCAGGCAGCCCGGGAACGTCGGCTCGGGGACCAGCACCAGCGCGTCCAGCGGGTCGCCGTCCTCGCCCAGGGTGCCCTCGATGAACCCGTAGTCCGCCGGATACTGCGTGGACGTGAAGAGGGTGCGGTCCAGCCTGATCCGGCCGGTCGCGTGGTCCACCTCGTACTTGTTGCGGTGACCCTTGGGGATCTCAACCGTGACGTCGAAATCCATTTCCCACGCTCCCTCGTTTGCCCACGCTGGCTGACGGAACCAAGTGGCGGCGCTCCCCGCGCAGGTGAATGCCCACCCGCCCGCTCCGGCCGCCGCATAGTGTTCGGACCGAAGTAGTGTCACCCAAGCTGTTTTCCGCACGGGGAGGAGGGGGTCGTGGGGAGGGAAGATTCACACTACCGCCCGCAGGGGGTTGACGGGCGGAAGAAGCCGCGCCCGGGGTCCGGGAGCGCGACCGGACGGGTGCCGGTCCCCGAGGCGCACGTCCCGCGGGCCCAGGAGCCGGCCGTGACCGACTTCGACCCGGAGGCCACCGCCCCGGTCGTGACGTCCGGCGAGCAGGTGTGGCGTCCCCCGGGCGGCGACCGCGCCCCGGAGCTGGCCGCGCCCCCCGCCGCCCCCGCCGTCTCCGCCGCGCCGGCGGCCCCCGGCGGGCCGGACCCGGCCACCGCGTCGGTCCCGCCCACGCCCGGCGGTCCCGCCGACCCGCCGGCGGGCCCCCCGCCGGCTTACGCCCCGCCGCCCGCCCGCCGACGCCGCCTCCCGCTGGCCGTGCTCGCCGTGGTGCTGCTGTTCGCCCTGGTCGGCGCGGGCTTGGCGGTGGTCCGGCCCGGCCCGGTCGCCGGCTGGCTCGGCGACGGCGGGGAGCCCTCCCGGGCCGACGCCGAGGTCGTCGAGCCGGACCCGACCCCGGTCCTCGCCGGCCCCGACGCGCACGCCCCGGAGCCCACCGCCGACGGGGTGAAGGCCGCGATCGAGCCGCTGCTGGCCGCCCCGGAGCTGGGCGACCGGGTGAACGTCTCCGTCGCCGACGTGACGACCGGCCGGTCGCTCTACTCGCGGGGCGGCGACGACGCCACCGTGCCCGCCTCGGTGACCAAGCTGGCGACCGCGGTGACCGTGCTGGCCGCCCGCGGCCCCGACCACCGTGTGCCGACCCGGGCGGTTGCCGGCGCGGCCCCGGGGGAGGTGGTGCTCGTCGGCGGCGGCGACCCGACCCTCGCCGTAGACGGCGAGGGCTTCTACCCCGGCGCGGCCCGCCTCGACGACCTGGCCGAGCAGGTCAGGACGGCGCTCGGCGGCACCGCGCCGACCCGGGTCACCGTCGACTCCTCGCTCTTCCCCGGCCCGGTCTACGGGCCCGGCTGGGACTCCGACATCCCGACCGGCGGCTTCGGCGCGGCGATCAGCGCGTTGATGACCGACGGCGCGCGGGTGGACCCGGTGGCGGCGAAGAAGAACTTCGAGGCCAGCCACGGCTGGGCGCAGCGCAGCCCCCAGCCGGACCTGGCCGCCGGCCGCGCCTTCGCCCGGCTGCTGGGGCTCACCGGCGCCGCCGCCCAGGTCAAGCGGGGCGCCGCGCCGACCTCCGGTGACGCCTCGGCCGGCACGGCCCCGGCCCCCGGCACCGAGCTGGGCAAGGTCGAGTCCCCGCCGATGATCCGGCTGGTCGACATGATGATCACCGACAGCGACAACGTGATCGCCGAGGCGCTCGCCCGGCAGGTGGCGCTGGCCCGGGACCAGCCGGCGTCCTTCGCCGGCGGCGCGGCGGCGATGGACATCGTCCTCGGCGAGCTGGGCCTGCCCGCCGACGAGATCACCCTCTCCGACGCCAGCGGGCTGTCCCGCAGCGACCGGATCAGCCCGTCCCTGCTGACCGACCTGATCGCCATCGCCGGCGACGGCTCACACCCGGAGCTCGGCAGCATCTTCGGCGGCCTGCCGGTGGCCGGCTGGTCGGGCACCCTGGACGGGCGGTACCGGTCGGACGGCACGACGGCCGGGGCCGGGGTGGTCCGCGCCAAGACCGGCACGCTGACCGGGGTGCACGCCATCGCCGGGTTGGTCACCACGGCCGACGGGCGGCTGCTCACCTTCGCCGTGCTCGCCGACAAGGCCCCGGCCGGGAGCCTCGACGACACCCGCCGCGCCCTCGACCGCGTCACGTCCGCCCTGGCCCGCTGCGGCTGCCATTGACCGCTTCGCGGTGATATGTCCTTGGATTCCCGAAAGGTGGGGGTGTCCCGGCGCGGGTACGGTGGGTACATGGCGCAGTTCGTGGACTGGGATCTGGCCGCCGCGACGGCGGGGGCCCTGGGCAAGTCGGGGCCCCGGGTGTCGTACGCCGAGGCCACCGAGGTGGTCTCCGAGCTGCGGCGGCTGACCGACGAGGCGGCCGGGCACGTGGCCGACTACACGGGGCTGCGGTCCCAGGTGGTCCACCCGCCCGTGCGGGTGGTCGACCGCCGGGACTGGGCGGCCACCAACATCGCCGGCCTGCGGGAGGTGATCACCCCGCTGGTCAGCCGGCTCTCCGGCGACAAGCCGCCGGGCCCGCTCACCGAGGCGGTCGGCTCCCGGCTCACCGGCGTGCAGGCCGGCACCGTCCTGGCCTACCTGTCCGGCCGGGTCCTCGGCCAATATGAGGTCTTCTCCGGCGATCCCGGCCAGCTGCTGCTCGTCGCGCCGAACATCGTCGAGGTGGAGCGGAAGCTCGGGGCCGACCCGCGCGACTTCCGGCTCTGGGTCTGCCTGCACGAGGTCACCCACCGCACCCAGTTCACGGCCGTGCCCTGGATGCGCGCCTACTTCCTCGGCGAGGTGCAGGCGTTCGTCGACGCCTCGCAGGGCGGCGAGCACCTGCTGGAGCGGCTGCGCCGGGGCGTCGCCACCCTCTCCGACGCGGTGAAGGATCCGCAGAGCCGGGCCAGCGTGCTGGACATCGTGCAGACCCCCGCCCAGCGGGCCGTGCTCGACCGGCTCACCGCGCTGATGACCCTGCTGGAGGGGCACGCCGAGTTCGTCATGGACGGCGTCGGCCCGCAGGTCATCCCCAGCGTCGAGTCGATCCGGGCCGCGTTCAACCGGCGGCGGGAGACGGGCAACCCGCTGGAGAAGGCGATCCGCCGGCTGCTCGGCGTCGAGGTCAAGATGCGCCAGTACGCCGAGGGCCGCAAGTTCGTCCACGGGGTCGTCGAGCGCGTCGGCATGGCCGGCTTCAACAAGATCTTCGGCTCCCCGCTGACCCTGCCCCGCCTCGACGAGCTGGGCGACCCCGACGCGTGGGTCGCCCGGGTGCACGGACCGGCCGCCGCCTCGGCCGCCGGCTGACCGTACGCCGATGCCCGCGCTCGCCCCGGCGGTCGCCGCCGTCCGGCTCGCGGTCCGCCGCGCGCTGACCGGGCTGCCCGGGGCCGGGCCGGTGCTCGTCGCCTGCTCGGGCGGGGCCGACTCGCTGGCCCTGGCCGCCGCCGCCGCGTTCGTCGCGCCCCGGCTGGGCCGCCCGGTCGGCCTCGTCACCGTCGACCACGCGCTCCAGGCCGGCTCCGACCGGCGGGCCGCCGACGTCGCGGCCTGGGCCGCCGGGGCCGGCTTCGCGCCGGCCGAAGCGGTACGCGTCGACGTCGCCGGCCGCCCCGGCGGCCCCGAGGCGGCGGCCCGCGAGGCGCGCTACCAGGCGCTCGCCGAGGCGGCCCGGCGGCACGGGGCGGCTGCCCTGCTCACCGGGCACACCCGCGACGACCAGGCCGAGACGGTGCTGCTGGCGCTGGCCCGGGGCGCCGGCCCGCGCGGGCTGGCCGGGATGCCGCCCCGGCGGGACCTGGCCGGCGTGCCGCTGCTGCGGCCCCTGCTCGACACCAGCCGCGAGCAGACCCGCAAGGCGTGCGCCGCGCTCGGCCTCAGCCCGTGGGAGGACCCGCACAACGCCGACCCGTCGTACGCCCGGGCCCGGGTCCGGGCCGACGCGCTGCCCGCGCTGGTCCGCGCGCTCGGCCCCGGGGTGGTGGACAGCCTGGCCCGCAGCGCCCGCCTGGCGGCCGCCGACGCGGCGGCCCTCGACGAGCTGGCCGCCGCCGCCCTGCCCGCCGCCTCGTCGGCCGCCGACGGCCCGGCCGGCGTGCGGGCCCCCGGCGGCGGGCTGGCCGTGGCGGCACTGGCCGGGCTCGCCCCGGCCGTGCGGACCCGGGTGCTGCACGCCTGGGCCCGGGAGCTGGGCGCGTCGCCGGCCGCGCTGTCGCACCGGCACGTCGGGGCGCTCGACGCCCTGGTCACCGACTGGCACGGTCAGGGCGAGGTCCATCTGCCCGGCGGCCTCCGGGTGGGCCGCCGCGCGGGCCGGTTGACCGCGGCCGGGCCGCCCGGCTGACCGACGTCGCGCCGGCTGCGCCCACTCCGCCGCCCCGGCCCGGGTGATCGACACGATGCCGGCGGCCTGGGGGCTTCCGGTCCCCGGTGACCCCGCCAGGTCGCCGACCCCGTGTGGATCACCCGGACCGGGCGGGCGCGACGCGGTCGCGGAAGGTGGTGCGGTAGGCGTGCGGGGTGGTGCCGACCCGCCGGGCGAAGTGGTGCCGCAGCGCCGCGGCGTCGCCGAACCCGGAGCGCCCGGCCACGCTCTCCACGCTCAGCCCGGTCTCCTCCAGCAGCCGCCGGGCCAGCAGCACCCGCTGGTTGGTCAGCCAGTCGTGCGGGGTGGTGCCGGTCTCGGCGCGGAACCGGCGGGCGAAGGTGCGCGGCGTCATGCCGGCGTGCGCGGCGAGCTCCTCGACGGTGACCGGCCGGTCCAGGTGACCCATCAGCCACGCCAGGACCGGCTCCAGGGTCGCCGCCTCGGGGGCCTTCGGGATGGGCGCCTCGACGTACTGCGACTGGCCGCCGTCGCGGTGCGGCGGGACGACCATCCGGCGGGCGAGCCGGGTGGCGGTGGCCGAGCCGTGCTCGTGGCGCACCAGGTGCAGGCAGGCGTCGATCCCCGCCGCCGTGCCGGCACCCGTGAGCAGGCGGCCGTCGGCCACGTAGAGCGAGTCGCAGCGGACCCTCGCCCGGGGGTGCCGGCGCTGCAACTCGTCGACGTGGCGCCAGTGGGTCGTGCACTCCCGGTCGTCGAGCAGCCCGGCCGCGCCGAGCACGAACGCGCCGGAACAGACGCTGAGCACGTACGCGCCGCGCGCGTGGGCCCGGCGCAGCGCCGCCAGCACCTCGGGCGGCGCGACCGCGCCGTCGTGGTGCCCGGGGACCGCCACGAGGTCGGCGTCCTCGACGGGCGTCAGGTCCGCGTCCGGGGTGACGAGGAAGCCGGAGGAGGTGCGCACCGGAGCGCCGCCGGCGGTGCAGACGTCGAACCGGTAGCCGGGGAAGCCGTCGTCGGTGCGGTCGGTGCCGAACACCTCGGCGAACACGCCCAGCTCGAACGGGGCCACCCGGTCGATCATGACGACGGCGACGGAACGGAGCATGTGACGAGGGTAACCGCACCGGTGGCAGGAAATCGAGGTGCAGTGGCATTCCTGCCACTGTCCCGCCGTCCGGTGGAGGCGCAGACTGGGTCAAGTCCGGTGCGCACCGGCGGCGAAAGCACCCCAGATCCTGCGAAAGCGAGCGCCGCCATGGAATCCCTGTTGCTCCTGCTCTTCCTGCTCCTCCTCGCCGTCGCCCCGGCGGCCGGCCTCACCGTCGACAGCCGGGACTCGGCGGACTGGAAGCCCACCGACTGCGGCCGCCGGTGGCGGTCCCGCACCTGCTGACCTGATTGCTGTTGGTATGCGCGAGAAATGCCAGGCGGGGCCGCCCCCGAAAGAGGCGGCCCCGCCGACGGGGAGCATCCGGCGTACGGCAGGCTAGGAGCCATGGCTGACGGCTCCTGGTACGACGCCGACATCGACCACGTGATCATTTCCGAGGCGCAGATCCGCGAGAAGACCGCAGAGCTGGCCAAGCAGGTGTCGGCGGACCACGCCGACGTCGACGGGCTGCTGCTGGTCTGCGTGCTCAAGGGCGCGGTCATGTTCATGGCCGACTTCGCCCGGGCGCTCGGCCGGCACGGCCCCCCGGTCGAGTTGGACTTCATGGCGATCTCCTCGTACGGCCAGGGCACCACCTCCTCCGGCGTGGTGCGCATCCTCAAGGACCTGGACCGGGACATCGCCGGCCGGCACGTGGTGGTCGTGGAGGACATCGTCGACTCCGGCCTCACCCTGTCCTGGCTGCTGCGCTACCTGGAGTCGCGGTCGGCGGCCAGCGTCGAGGTCGTCGCCCTGTTCCGCAAGCCGGAGGCGATCAAGGTCCCGGTGCCGGTGAAGTACGTCGGGTTCGACATCCCCACCGAGTTCGTCGTCGGCTACGGCCTCGACTTCGGCGAGCGCTACCGCGAGCTGCCCTACGTCGGGGTGCTCAAGCCCGAGGTCTACGCCCGCGCCTGACCACGCGGCGGGCGCGGGCCCGTCAAGCGGACGTTCAGCGCGCTCTCAGCTGATCGGACTACGGTAGAGGCCGGTGGTGTGGACGCACCCTCCACGTCCGACCCCCCGACCCGCGTGACCGGGCGGTCGGGTGGCCGGGCGGGGAAACCACGCCACGCCGGCTGAAACCCGGTTCGCCTTACGCGTAACTGCTGGCCTCGCAAGGCCACATGTCGCGCACACGGTGTACCGTCGAGTGACCGTGACGCGGCAGTGACGCGTCCCGGGGTCGAGGCCGGCCCGCACGGCGGCTCCGGCCGCCGCCGCGGCGGCGACAGCCATTCAGACGGTCAGGACGTCGATCAGGAGGATGCGGGCGTCTCGGCGCTCGACAACAGCATGGAACGTACGCGTTTCTTCCGCCGACCGGTGGTCTGGATCATCCTGGTCATCCTCGGCGCCGTTGTGCTCAGTCAGCTGTTCACCGCTGGTCCCAGCTACCACCGCGTGGACACTTCCGTTGCGCTCGACCAACTGCACACCGCCAAGATCAAAAAGGCGGTCTTCCAGGACAAGGAGCAGACGCTCCAGCTGGACCTGGAGAGCAGGACCAAGTTCGGTGACACCACCACCGACCGGATCGAGGCCCAGTTCCCCTACGAGGTCGGCGACGAGGTCTGGAACGAGGTCCTCGCGGCCAAGGCGGCGAACCGGATCACCGGCCCGGCCGACACCAAGGTGTCGTCCGACAGCGTCTGGGTGAGCCTGCTGGTCAACCTGCTCCCCATCGCGCTGCTCGTGCTCCTGCTGCTGTTCTTCATGTCGCAGATGCAGGGCGGCGGCTCCCGGGTGCTCAACTTCGGCAAGTCCAAGGCGAAGATGATCACCAAGGACACCCCGAAGACGACCTTCGCGGACGTCGCGGGCGCCGAGGAGGCCGTCGAGGAGCTGCACGAGATCAAGGACTTCCTGCAGAACCCGGCGAAATACCAGGCCCTGGGCGCCAAGATCCCGAAGGGCGTGCTGCTCTTCGGCCCGCCCGGCACCGGTAAGACGCTGCTCGCCCGCGCCGTCGCCGGCGAGGCGGGGGTGCCGTTCTACTCGATCTCCGGCTCCGACTTCGTCGAGATGTTCGTGGGTGTCGGCGCGAGCCGCGTCCGCGACCTGTTCGAGCAGGCCAAGTCCAACGCCCCGGCGATCGTCTTCGTCGACGAGATCGACGCCGTCGGCCGCCACCGCGGCGCCGGCATGGGTGGCGGGCACGACGAGCGCGAGCAGACCCTCAACCAGCTCCTCGTCGAGATGGACGGCTTCGACACCAAGGGCGGGGTCATCCTGATCGCCGCCACCAACCGGCCGGACATCCTCGACCCGGCGCTGCTGCGCCCCGGTCGCTTCGACCGGCAGATCCCGGTGGACGCCCCCGACATGGAGGGCCGCAAGGCCATCCTGCGGGTGCACGCCAAGGGCAAGCCGTTCACCCCCGACGTCGACCTCGACTCGGTGGCCCGGCGCACCCCGGGCTTCAGCGGCGCCGACCTGGCCAACGTGATCAACGAGGCCGCGCTGCTGACCGCCCGCAAGGACCAGCGGGCGATCACCAACGACTCCCTGGAGGAGTCGATCGACCGGGTCATCGCCGGCCCGCAGCGCCGCACCCGGGTGATGAGCGACCAGGAGAAGAAGATCACCGCGTACCACGAGGGTGGGCACGCGCTGGTCGCCTGGGCGCTGCCCCACGCCGCCCCGGTGCACAAGGTGACGATCCTGTCGCGCGGCCGCTCGCTGGGTCACACGCTGGTCCTGCCGACCGAAGACAAGTACACCCAGACCCGCGCCGAGATGGTCGACACCCTGGCGTACGCGCTGGGCGGCCGGGCCGCCGAGGAGCTGGTCTTCCACGAGCCGACCACCGGCGCCGGCAACGACATCGAGAAGGCCACCGGGCTGGCCCGCGCGATGATCACCCAGTACGGCATGAGCTCCAAGCTCGGTGCGATCAAGTACGGCACCAGCGGCGACGAGCCGTTCCTCGGCCGCAACATGGGCCACGAGCGGGACTACTCCGACGCGGTGGCCGCCGAGATCGACAACGAGATGCGGGCGCTGATCGAGCTGGCCCACGACGAGGCCTGGGAGATCCTGGTGGAATACCGGGACGTCCTGGACAACATCGTCCTGGAGCTGATCGAGAAGGAGACCCTCTCCACCGCCGACATGGCCCGGATCTGCGCCCGCGTGGTGAAGCGTCCGCCGATGGCCCCCTACAACGGCTTCGGCAAGCGCCAGCCCTCCACCGAGCCCCCGGTCCTCACGCCGACCGAGAAGGAGGCGCTCAAGGCGCAGGCCCAGGCCGACGGAGCCTCCGTCGGCGGCGGCCTGCCGGGCTCCAACAACTCGGACGGTACGCACTGAACACCGACCCGGCGGCCGGTCACGAGGCACCGATCCCGAGTGCCTCGTCGACCGAGCCCGACACCGACGGTCTGGACTACCTCGCCGCGCGGCTGGTCAACGGCAAGTTGACCGGTCGCCCGGTCGAGGAGTCCGTCGACCTGGCCCGCATCGAAAAGGCCGTCCGCGAGATCCTCATCGCCGTCGGCGAGGATCCCGACCGCGACGGTCTCGTGAAGACCCCGGCCCGGGTCGCCCGCGCGTACGCCGAGCTCTTCGCCGGCCTGCGGGTCGACCCGGCGCAGGTGCTCAGCACCACCTTCGAGGCCAACCACGAGGAGCTGGTGCTCGTCCGGGACATCGACGTGATGAGCCTCTGCGAGCACCACCTGCTCCCGTTCCGGGGCAGCGCGCACATCGGCTACATCCCCGGGCCGGACGGCCGGATCACCGGCCTGTCCAAGCTCGCCCGGCTCGTCGAGGTCTACGCCCGCCGCCCCCAGGTGCAGGAGCGGCTCACCTCCCAGATCGCCGACCTGCTGATGAGCAGCCTCGCCCCGCGCGGCGTCGTGGTGGTGCTCGAATGCGAGCACATGTGCATGGCCATGCGCGGCATCCAGAAGGCCGGGGCGAAGACCATCACCTCCGCGGTCCGCGGCGTGCTCCAGCACGACGCCAAGTCCCGCGCCGAGGCGATGTCCCTGATCATCCCCCGCTGACCGGCGGCGCCAATCCCGCAACGACGCCGGGGCGACCACGCGGTCGCCCCGGCGTCGCCGTTCCTGCTACCCGCGCCCGGTCCCGCCGCGCGGCCCGTCACGGCCGGGCGGCTCAACCGGCCAGCATCGCCAGCACGAGCCCGGCGGTGGTCAGCACAGCCGGGACGAGACATACCAGGGCCCCCCACCGGGGCGTCCGGTCCACCGGGCCGTCGGCCGGCACCCCCGCCGCGCCGGCCCGCCCGACCGGGGCCGCAGGCGCGGCGGGGGCGCCGGCCGCCACGACCGGGCCGGTCGGTGCCGTGCCGTGCGTCGCCGCCCCAGCGGCGGGCCGCTTCCCGTTCCGATCCGTCGCCGGCCCCGCCGGCCCGCCGAAGAGGCGGCCGACGCCGATCCAGCCGGCGACGAAGGCGGCCGCAGGCATCGGAAGCCCGCACACCAGGGCCACCGCGCTCGCCGGGCCGGCACCCGTCGCCACGTACAGCACCACCTGGAGCAGCGGAACCACCAGCGCGAGCGGCCCGTAGACCAGCAGGTTGCGCAGCCGCGGCGGCCAGGCCCCCGGACCGGACCGGCCGCGCCCCGCCAACAGACCGTCGGCCCCGTCCGCCCAGCCCCGCGCCGCGCGCAGGGCCGTCGACACCGCCGTCGGCCCGGCGACCATCTCCCGGGCCGCCTCGCTCAGCTCCGGCGGCGACGGCGCCAGCACGATCGGGGGTACGCCCAACTCGCGCAGCCGGGACCGCTGCGGCGCCAGCCGCTCGCGTACCCCGGTCAGCTCCTCGCGGGCGGCCTGCACCGCCCGGGCCTGCTCCGTCGCGGCGGTCGCCGCGCCCCGGCGCACCCCGTCGAGCTGGCGGGCGGCGGCGACGTACTCCGTCCAGGCCGCGGCGCTGTCGACGGCGGGCACCGGGTCGACGCCGGCCCGCTGGCGGACCGGTCCCGCAGCCGGCGGTGCGGCGACGACGGTGGTCGGCTCCCGGCTCATCCGCCCTCCCCCTCGTCGGTCCCTGCCTCGGCACCGGCGGCCCGCGTCGCGGCCTCGGCCGCAGTTCCCCCGTCGGTTCCCGGGCCCGCCCCGGCCCCCGTGGTGGTGTCGCTTCGCGTCGTGGCGTGGGCTTGCGGGGCGCTGCCGGCTTCCGTCATGGTGCCGGCTTCCGTCACGGTGCCGGTGGGCCGTGGCGCGTCGTCGCCCGGGCCGGCGAACGGCACCAGCAGGACACCCCGCTCGTCCGGGCCGTCCCAGAGCATCGCCCGGCCCGGCCGGGGACGCCACTGCACCGGATGCCCGAACAGCGCCGTGAGCTGGGCCCCCGGCACGTCCACCGCGACCACGGCGGCCAGCTTGTCGAGGTCGTCCTCGGCCCGCGCCACCGCCGTGAACGGCGGCACCGTGCGCCACCAGCCGAGCAGGTGCCGGCCGGCCGGCGGGCCGTCCCGCAGCAGGGTCCGCAGCCGGTCCGCCAGCAGATCGGGCGGCACGGGGCCGCTCGCTGGACGCTCGTGGCCGGCGAGCCGGCCCGCCGGTCGCTCGTGCGGCGCGGGCCCGGCTGCCTGTCGCTCGTCCGGGGCGGCCCCGGCTGCCTGTCGCTCGCGTAAGGCGGCCCCGGTTGCCCGCCGGTCGTGCGGGGCGGTCCCGTCCAACCCGAAGACCACCAGGTAGCCGGGCTCCTCGGCGTCGACGGCGGCGAGCAGGCCCGGCAGGTCGACACGTTCCACCCGGTGCTGGCCGGCGAGGTCCGCCGCCAGGGCGTCGGCCACCGGCGTCGCCTCGGCGGCGAGTGACGCCACCACGAACCGTCCCGTGCCCGGCGCGTGGTGCGCCGCGACGCTCCGTGCCGCAGTGGCCAACAGGGCGACCGCCTCCGCCCCCGGGCCGAGGACGGCCAGGTTACGGCCGGCACCCGCGCCGAGCGGCACCGTGACCGTCGACCGGGACGGATCCACCGCCCGGCCCAGCAGGGCCACCGGCCCCCGCGCCCGCCCGGCGAAGGCCGCCCGGTAGTGCTGATCGTTACGCAACGACGGGCGCGCCCAACCGGCGAAGACGACCGGCGGAGCCGACCGCTCCGGACGGGCCGCCCAGAGCCTGCGCCGCAGCTCCCCGATCGTCTCCGGGGCCTCGTGCGGGTCGGGGAAGCGGACCATCCGCTCGTGCCCCCGGGTGGCCCCCCGGGGACCGCCGAGGCCGCCCGCCGTGTTCACCACCGCGCTGCCCACCGGCAGCCCCGCTGCGGCGTCGTTGCTCGGCTCCAGCACCGGGCCCCCACCGGCCAACGCCACCCGCACCGGGAACTGCCCGGGCAACGAGTCGCGGGTCGTCGGCCCACCGGCGATCCCCAGATCACCCTCCCCGGCCAGGACCAGATGCACCCCGTACGCCCGACCGGACCGGGCCAGGGCGTCCAGGCGGGCGACCGCGTCAGTGGCCAGCCGATCCTGCTCGGCCAGCAGGAGCGGGAAGTTGTCGATCACACAGACCACCCGGGGCAGGGCCTGGTGCTCACGCAGGCCGGCGAACCGCTGCCCACCGGCGCGCTGGCCGGCCTCCTCCCGGCGGCGGGTTTCCGCCGTCAGCTCGTCGAGGAGGCCCAGCACGTACTCCCGGTCGGCGGCCAGCCCCGCCGAACGCACCTGGGGCACCCAGGACCGGTCCCGCTCGGTCTGCAGGAACTCCGCGAACGACTCGCCGTCGCCCAGGTCGGCCAGGTGCAGAGCCAGCTCGTCCGGGCCGTACCGGGCGGAGAGGCCGAGCAGCACGTTGCTGAGGAAGGCGGCGCGATCCGCCCCGGACCGTCCGCTGACCAGCCAGTGCGGGGTCAGCTCGGTGAACCCCACGGTGACCGGGCGGCCACCCGCGTCCCCGACCGTGGTGGAGACGCCCTCCACGGAGCCCGCCGTCCACAGTGGGGCGGCCGGGTCGGGCAGCAGGTCGGCCAGGCTGAGCCGGGAACCGGCCTCGATCTCTGCGGCAAGCCGTCGGCACACGGCGTCGACCAGGGCAGCCGGCGGATCGTCGTCGACGAAGACGGGGGAGTTCAGCCCACCCGGTGGCTCCGCCCCCGGCCCCGCCAGGGAACTGCCCGGCGGGTCACCCAGCAGCGCGTACGCGTTGCGCATGGCCAGCGGGGTGGTCTGCGGCAGGGGCGCACGGGTCGCGTACGGGCCGGCCGGTGGCCAGCCGGCCACGACCAGGTGCAGGCCGGCAGCCCGACCCCGCGCCGCCAGCGCCTCGATCCGATCCAGATCGGCCGGATCCGTCGCCTCCGGCCAGGCGGCCACGACCACCAGCAGCGTACGGTCGTGGCGGCGCGGTCGGCCACTGCTCGGCGACACCCACTGCTCCGCCTCGGTGAGCACGGCCCGCAGCCCGACGACGTCCGTGGCCGGCGGGGGCAGCAGGCCGGCGTCCGCGAGCACGGCGAACGGGGCGAACGTGCCGTCCGGCGGCGCGGCCAGCCCGGTGCCGGTGCTGCCGGTGTCGGTGCTGCCGGTGTCGGTGGTCGTGGTCGCGCGTGCGCCGGTGGTCACGCCCGTGCGTGCGTCGGCGGCGGCACCCGGCCCTGCGCCGGTCGCCGGATCCGTTCGCGCTCCGGCGGTGGTGGTGCTGACTTTTCCGGTGCCGGTCCCGTCGATGGCGCGG
This sequence comes from Micromonospora carbonacea, assembly GCF_014205165.1. Classification (NCBI taxonomy): domain Bacteria; kingdom Bacillati; phylum Actinomycetota; class Actinomycetes; order Micromonosporales; family Micromonosporaceae; genus Micromonospora; species Micromonospora carbonacea. Next base: position 118,406 of record NZ_JACHMZ010000001.1, read on the forward strand.
ACCAGCAGGCAACCGGCCGGCGTCGCCGCCAGCAGGCGCAGCAGCACGGCCCGGAGCAGCCCCGCCACCCGGGGATCCCGGGCGTCGCTGTCGATCGTCAGGTGCCCGGTGCCGAGCAGCGGCACGAGGGCCGGGAAGCGCGCGTCGTCCAGCGGAGCTGCCATGCCCACCCGGACGAACGGCGGCGGGCCCTCGCCCGACGGGACCGCCACGGTGAGTGTCTCCAGTGACGCCCCCGCCCAGCCCGGCGCGAGCACAGCCGCCGTGGACCGCAGCCGGTCCGCCAACTCGTACTGCCGGCGCTGGTCCGCCGGTGCGGGCCGGATCTCGTCGAGGACGGCGGCCGCCGCAGCGGCCGTCGCCTCCGCCCTGCGGTGCAGGGCAGCGGCGCGGTTGGTGCGTGTCCTCGGACCGAACACCGCGTCCACCCCCTCGTCCCGAGGTTGGGAACCCCTCCCCGAGCAGTGACGGTATCCCAGGTCCCGCCCGTCCTCAGGGATGCGCCACGGCGGGTGCGCCGGAGATGTCCGTGACCGGTCGGATTCTCACCGCTGGGGGTCGTCCTGTCACGATCCGCTGCATCCTGGGCATTGGGTACGAGGCGTCCAGCCGATAGCCTCAAGGGGTGGAATCAGTGCAGCCCCCCGCCGGTTCCCAGGTCTCCCGCGTACCGGCGCAGCGGACCCCGCCGGAGCAGTTGGTGCCCCCGTCGGGGATGCCGACGCCGGCCCGCCGGCCAGGACGGGTGCGGACCATCATCACGGTGGTCGCCGGGGTGCTCGGGTTGCTGCTCGTCGGCGGCGGCATCACCGCCTTCGTGCTGTACGACCGCGCCACCAGACCGGATCGCAGCGCCCCGGACGTGGTCGTCGACAACTACCTGCGTGCGTTCCTCGTCGACCGCAACGACATCAAGGCCGACCAGTTCACCTGCTCAGCAAGGCCGCCTGAACTAGAGGAACTGCGCAGGCTTCGCGACGATCTGATCGTCCGTGAAGATCGGTTCTCCACCACGATCTCTGTAAGTTGGGGCAGGCTGGACCTTCTTAAGCAAGGGGAAAGAACGACCATTCAGGTTGATCTGATCATTTCTGCCTACGTCGACGGGGTCTCGCAGAGCGACCGCCAGCCGTGGCAGTTCGAGGTCAGAGAGACCGGTGATGAGTGGAGGGTGTGTGGCGGGACAGCTGCGGCATGAACTCCCTCACTACTCGATCCAGAGGAGATGGACCGGGACCTCCAGAGTGGTGGGCGGCTGACCTCGCCAGGCCCAGCGGTACCACTCCAGCTCGGGCGTGATCCGGACGCAGATGTCCCCCTCGGCCCCCGAGTAGGTCTCGGTCACTGCGCGGAGGTCCCGCTGCTCACCGGCGTCAGCCACGTGCACGACCCGGCGTCCCGTGACGGCACCGGCCTCGAAGACCGGAGTCGGCGCCCGGTGGGCCGGTGCGTCCAGGGAGACCAGGTTGACGCTGGAGACCCCGACCGTCGGGACGCTCGGCCGGTTCCCCAGGGTTTCCACCCACACCCGCTCGACCGGCACCAGCGGGGCGAAGACCTCGACCTGCTCGGACTCCGCGCGGTACCACTCCTGCTCGGGAATGACCGGCACGTAGGTGCGGCTGTTCTGCACCACGCGCTCGTCGGCGCGCAGGTCGCCGCGCCAGCCGAGACCGGGCAGCCCGACCAGCACCCGCCGTCCCCGTAGTTCGACCCGTCCGGTCGCGGGCACGATCTCGATCGGCCTGGGCGGCTGGGGCGCCCAGTCAGGCTGGTCGGCGAAGGGGTCGGGAAGTGGCCCGGTCATGCGTACCGGAGCCCTACGCCTTGCCGTTCAGGGGCGCACCCCGGTCCCGCATGAACGGCACCGGGTTGACCGCACCACGACTGGACCGGTCGCCGTCCAGGTGGACCTCGAAGTGCAGGTGCGGGCCGGACGAGTTTCCGCTGCTCCCGACCTCACCGATCACCTCTCCGGCCTTGACCATCTGGCCGGGGACCACCCGGGGCTTGACGATCATGTGGCAGTACCGGGTCACGTAGCCGCCGGAGTGCAGCACGTCGACGAACCAGCCACACCCACCCTTGCCCGGATAGCCGTCGACATCACAGCTCAGCTGGCCGTTGTTGGCCGGGTCGCACCTGGCGACCAGTACCCGGCCGGTCGCCGCCACGCGGATCAGGGTGCGCTTCGGCGCGGCGATGTCCACCCCGTTGTGCCGGGGGCGACTGGCCGTCCGGAATCCGGAGCCGACACCCCCCGGGATCGGCGCCGTCCAGCCCGAGGCGGCGATCTGGCCCCGGGTGGCGGCGTTGCAGATGCTGCGCTGAGCCACCTGCACCGTGCGTGCCGCACCGCCGGCGAGCGCGTCGACGATCCTGCTGGCGAGGTCCTCGTGCTTCGCGTAGGCGTCAGGGAAGGCGCTCACCTGCACCCGCTGGGCGGCCCTGGTCAGCGAGAGTTGCTCCCAGCCGGGGACCTTCACCAGCTTCTCGTAGAACTTGCGGGACGAGTAGGACGGGTCCTGCAACTGCTCGGGGGACCCCCAGCCCTGGCTGGGGCGCTGCTGGAACAGGCCCACCGAGTCGTGGTCGTTGCGGCTGCCCAGGTGGGGAAGGTTCCGTAGGCCGGATTCCTGCATGGCGGTCGCGACGGCGATCACCCAGCCGCGAGGCGGGACCTTCATGTCCGAGCCGACCTTGATGATGACCGCGGCGTTGCGGATCTGGCTCTCGCCGTACTGCGCGAAGCGGGGCATCTTGCCGGAGATCTTGACCTGGTGGGACGAGCCGCAGGCGGACTGGGCCTCCGGGGAGAGGTCGTCACTGCCGCCGCTCAGTTCGGTGAGGAAGAACGCCGCCGTCCCCCCGGTGCAACAGAGCAGCGTGAGCGTGGCGGTCAGTGCGACGGCCAGCGCGCCGATCCGCAGCCTGCGCTGCGGGCTGCTGCCATCTCCCATGTGCTCGCTCATGTCCGCTCCCAGTCCACGGCGTCGACCAACCACTGCCCGTCGGGGGCCACCAGTTCCAGGCGCAGCCGCCCGGTGTCGAGCGGCACCACCACCTCGACGAAGCGTTCCGTCCGTGGGCGGAGGCTCGCTTCGCCGGTCGTCCGCTCCGCCGGGACACCCGCCGGGTCGGCACCCGAGAGCTGCTCGGTGAGCTCCGGGGTGGAGAGCGGACGCAGCGCCTCGTGCCAATCGTCCGCGTTGCTGCCGCGGCCACCGAGCCACGCGGCGACGAATCGGTCCGCGACCTGCTCGGGGGTCGGTGCGCCGGGGCGGGTCACCGGCGTCGGGGGCGCGGTGCCGCCGAGTACGCCGTCGTCACCAGAGGTCGGGTCGACGGTGGTGATCGGCTGGCTGGGTCGGTTGCTCAGCCCCGCCGCCGGGTCCCCCGGACCGGACGCCAGCCGGGCGGCGCCGATCACACCGAAGACGAGAACCCCGATGGCCAGCGCGATGCCCAGGCGGGACCGCAGCACCCGAGTGAAGAGGAACTCCACCGCGCGTCGCATGGCCCTCACCGCGCTTCGGTGCGGATCCGCGGTGCGGAAGGTCGGGGCGTGGCCGGCTCGGTGGTCCCCGGTCGGTAGATGACGAAGGACGGGTTCTCCGCCGGCACGTCCGGCTCGGTCCAGGTCGAGGGCTGGCGGCGTCGTGGCCGGGGCGCGGGAGGCCGTGCGGGGCTGCGCTGCTCCGGCACGGTGACCTCGTCGGGACGTTCCCGTCCGTCGGGCCGCTGCCGCTCGGCGGGGTTCGCGGTGCCGACGGTGGAGTGGCTCGGGTCCTCGTGCCGGGCCTCAGGCCGGAGAGTCGTCCGCTCGGCCGTCGCGCCGCGCTTGCGGGCCAGGGCCGGCTCGTTCGTGCCACCGGGCTCGGCGACGTCGAGCCTGGCAGCGGTGCGCATGTCCCGGAAGAACCGCCGGTGCCACGACCCGGCCGAGCTGACGGCCTCGCTGCTGTCCTTGCCGCCGAGCTGGGTGATGCGCCGGTACGGCCGTAGCAGCAGCCAGCCGACCACCCCGCAGAGCCAGACGAGCACCACCTGGAGCCAGCCCGGCAGGGTCGCCGTGCTCATGATCAGATCCACGGCGAAGAGGTAGATGGCGGCCCCGGTGCCGAAGATGGCGATGTTGAACACGGCGGCGACGACGGCGTTGGCCAGCCGGCGCAGCCCGGCGCTCGCCGGGCGCATCAGCCCTATCGTGCCCAGGATCGGCGCCGCGATCACCGCCCACCGGAAGATGAGGAAGCCCAGCAGCACCAGCAGCGACGCGGTGAGGTCGAACATCGCGAAGAGCAGCGCGGCGAGCACGGCGATGAAGCCCGAGCCGACCCGGTCCATGTCCCGAAGGCCCTGGAGGTACTCGTACGCCTCCCGGTCCTCGTTCTTGATCTGCTCCGCGACCCGGGCCCACTGCTGCTGCTTGGCGGAGATGGTCGTGTCCCGGGTCGCCGGATTGGCCCGGATCTTCTCCGTCTCCTCCCAGGACAGCGACTTGGCGTCGTAGAGCGCCGGCCCGTACTTCTTGGCGGTCTCGCTGTCGGCCGACCCGAGCACCCCGCGCAGCCAGTTGCGGTAGAGCATGGACTCGGTCGCGGTGTCACTGGCCCGCACGGCGGGAGGCCGCTTGTCAATGCAGGCATCCGGGTTGGGCAGGGCGCACTTTTCAGGTGGGGTGTCCCGGGTCGCCGGCCCGACGGCGTCGTGGACCACGCCGAGGGTGGTGACGAGCGTGCCGTCGGCGATGTTCGCGGACTTCACGGGCCACGCGGCGAGCGCGGTCACCGCCACCATCACCAGCAGGGCCCAGCCGGCGGTGGTCATGGCGTTGCTCATGTCGGACTGGCGGGAACGCCAGAGCAGGTAGAGCCCCACCACGCAGAGCGTGATGATGCCGAAGACGCTGAACACCTTCTGGTAGACGGCCTTGGTGGCCTGCTCCACCAGGGGGTCGGCCCAGGCCCACATCGACCGGGGGTCCCAGGCCCGCTCCCGCAGCGCGTTCGAGCCGCCGATGATCGCGGTGGCGATCATGAATTCGCCGTTCGCCACCGTGGTGGAGAACTTGTAGTCCGGATGGATCACCGCGGAGGCGCAACCGCCGGGCAGGTCGTAGGTCGGAAAGCTGTATCCGGCGTATCCGTAGTCGCTGTAGAGACCCTTGGGCCCGGGCAGCTTGGCGGAGTCGGGGCGGGAGGCGAACCAGCCGGCGAGGCCGGAGTCGGGTGCGGAGGGGACCGGGGCGTTGCGGCATTCGACCTGGTCCTTGCTGACCGCGCCCAGCTTGTCGACGCAGGCGCGGAAGTCGGCCTGCCATTCCTGGGTGCTGCACAGGTCCGCCTTCGCCTGCGCGGTCGGCAGGGCGGCGTACGCGGCGTCGCCGCCCACGGCCGGCCAGGAGACCGTGGCGCCGGCGAGTACGCCGAGCGCGAGCAGGAACGCCGCTATTCGGGCCCGGACCCTCGCCATGTCACGCCTCCAGGTCAGCGATGGTCGGCAGTTGGCCCGCTGCCGCGGCGACCGCGGCGGGGGTGGTGTCCAGGTGGTCCAGCAGCCCGTCGACGTACGACACGTCCACCCGGACCTTCTGCACCCGCCCGTCGACGTCGCGCATGACGAACTCGCGGAAGCCGAGCCGGGTGGCGGAGGTGGCGTCCGCTGTGGACAGCGAGGCCAGTGTCGCCTCGTACCCGTCGTTGACGGGGACGCGGAGCAGCCGCAGTGCCTCGGAGGCGATCTCGGTGTCCTCGGCGATGCGGCCGACGAACACGGTGGAGACGAGGTTCTGCACGTCGAGCCCGAGGATGTCCTTCGGGTTCTGCGAGGCGACCAGCGCGGCGAGGTTCCACTTGCGGGAGTCGCGGGCGAGGCGCACGAGGAACGACCGGCCGGAGCGCCAGCCCTCCATGAAGTGCGCCTCGTCCAGCCCGACCAGCTTCCTGGAGGACATCGAGCCGCCGTAGCAGCGGCGCACCGCGAGCCGGTGGGCGGTGTGCAGCATGGGCAGCGCGAGCGCCTCCTCGGCCGACCAGTACTCGCGTTCGATCTTGAGGTCGGGCAGGCGCAGCCCGGCCATGGTGATCACGGTCAGCGCCGCGTCGGCGCCGAGCAGCCCCTCCGGCGGGCGGCCGAAGAAGAGCATGGCCAGCGGCATCTCGGCGGTGTCCAGCAGCAGGTTCGCCAGCTCCCGGCCGGCGTCGTCGTCGAGCTGACCGAGGCAGGCGACCACGTCGTCCAGGGTGGACGTCTCCTCGGCCGGCACCTGCCGGACCGCGTGCCGGAACAGGGTCGCGGTGGACGCCTCCCGGGCCACCTGCGGCGGCACCAGCATCATGCAGATGTCCTGCACCAGCATGCGCCGCTCGGCACGGGCGTTGGAGACGGCGATCTCGAACTCCCGGTCGCCGGCCGCGCCGGTGCTGAACTCGCTGCGTAGCGGCGTCGGGATGAGCGCGTACGGCGCCAGCGTCCCCTGCTCGGAGCCGGTCAGGTTGAGCACCCGCGAGTACGGCCGCAGCTCGGGCATGCTGCACAGCCGGGCCAGCGGGCCGGACGGGTCGAGCAGGGTCACCTGCACGCCGCGCCGGGCGGCCAGGTAGCCCAGCGCGCCGAGCAGGGTGGACTTGCCGCCGCCGGGCTCGGCGACGAAGACCGCGAGGCCGGAGCGCTCCCGCACCTCCATCGGGAAGTGCAGGTCGAGGAAGACCGGCCGGCGGCAGGTGCCGGCGGTACGCCCGATCAGGTCGCCCCGCCGGTCGCCGACGGTGGACGCGGCCTGCGGCAGCGCGGCGGCGAGCAGGTTGACCGGCATCCGCCGGACGTAGCCGGTGTTGGCGATCGGCTCGCCGGGGATGAACTCGCGGGCCAGCCAGTCCTGGTTCTTCGGGTGCTGCAAGGACACGCGCAGTTCCCGGGAGTAGAGCTGGATGAGCCGGCGGGCCCGCTCCAGGCACTCCTCCCGGGTGCGGCCGCCGACGGCGATGCGGTGCCAGCCGTGGGCCCGGGCGGAGTCGACCGGCAGGCCGGTGGTCATCTCGTCGCCGATCACCAGCGCCCGCTTGGCCAGCCGCTCCAGCTCGGGCGGGGCGTCGATGCCGTGCTCGGCGTAGTCGAGCTGCTGGGAGCGGATCATCCGCAGCCGGTGTTCGAGGTTGCGGAAGCTGTCGCCGGAGCCGAGGATGTCGACCCGCGTGGAGATCTCCATCGGCCAGGGCAGCCGCTCGTGGAAGTGCAGCCAGGGCTCGTGCCGCTCGGGGATCTCCAGCGGCTCCATCCGGCCGACGGCGAGCACGGCCACGTGCCGCTCCTCGCCGGTCATCCGGTTGACCAGCTTGACCGTCGACCCGTACGGGGTGCGGTACCGCTCCACCTGCTCGGTGAGGGCGAGCAGGTCGCCGCGTTCCCACCGGCCGTTGGTGACGGGGGAGAGGGCACCGGGCGGGGCCATGCAGAGCGCGACCGAGCGGTAGAGGAGCCACTCCAGCTCCTGGGTCGTGACCCGCCGGCCGCGCATGCCGAACGCGCCCAGCACCTCGTCGAACTGCTCGACGGTGCGGCCGAGCTTGCGGCGTTCGCCCTCGGCGACGCCGCGGCCGAAGGTGCGCAGGAGCCGTTCGGTGAGCGAGTCGCCGAGGGAGCGCCGGGCGAAGGTCACCCCGAGGTACGTCTGCCCCTCGGCGTGGTTGACGGACAGCAGGTGCTGCTGGGCGGCGACGAGGTGGTCGCCCCAGCCGGCGGTGCCCGGCACGTCGGGCAGCGGGGACGTGGTGTGCGCGTCGATGGTGCGCGCCCACTCGTCGGCCGGGAACGGGCGGGTGGTGCGGCGCAGGTGCAGCCGGAAGCCGGCGAGGCCGGCGTACTGCTCCGAGATGGCGGCGAGCAGGGCCTCCCGTTCGGCGTCGGGCCGGAACGCCCAGCGCACCTCGGGCAGCCAGTACCACGCCGTGACGGTGTTGGGGGTGAAGGTCAGGTGGCCGGCGATCTCGGTGATGGCCAGCTCGACCGACGGGTCGCGGTCCCCGAACTTGATCTTCGGTGGCTTGGCGGGGCGGGCGGGCTTGGCCGGCTTCGCGGGCCGGGCGGGCTTCGCGGGCTTGGCGGCCCGCTCGCGCCGCTCGGCCGTCCGCTGGCGGGGCGGCGTCACCTCGCGGCCGGCCGGGGACTGCGCCGGCTCCGGGAGCGCCGGTCGATCCGGCTCCCAGCCCCGGGGCGGGGCCTCGGGGCCGCGCTGCGGGGACGGGGCGACGCCGGGCTGCGGGGACGGCGTGCCGCCGCGCTGCGGGGCGTGCGCGGCCTCCCGCCGTGCCGCCGGCTCGGCCGCCCGCTGCGGCGACCGCCCGGGCTCCCGGCGCACGGGCGGCTCGGCGTCCTGCCAGCCGTACGTCTCGTCGTCGGGATCGGCGGGGGGCTCGGCCACGACCGGGGGCGGCGGGTCGGGCGTGGGCGTGGGGCGTGCCGCCGGGAGCCGGTCCACGTGCTGCTGGGGGACCCGGGGCCGGCTGTGCGGCGGGGGCGCGACGGTGGCCCGTTCGGCGGGGGCCGGCGCGATCTCGGGCCGCGCGGGCGGGGCCGCCACGGCCGGCGGCTGGTGCGGGATCGGGGGGTGCTCGCGGGGCGTGGGCCGGGGCGGCGCGGGCAGCGCGGGCCGGGACGCCGGGTGGGCGCCGCCGAAGAGGTCGAGGAACGGTGAGTCGATGTCGGCGCTGTCGACGACCATCGGCGGGCTCGGCTCGGGGCCGGTCGGCGCGGGTCGTCCGGGCGTGGGCCGGGGCGCCTGGAAGACGCCGACCCGCCCGTGACCGGGGGTGGTGGCCAGCGCGGGGTCGAGGGCGACCTCGTCCAGGTCCTCGTCCGGAGGGTAGTCGAACGAGCGCGCACGGTTACCGTGCGTGGCCGCGTGACGTCCTGCCGGGGAACCCGGCGTGGAAGAGCGACTCATGCCACCGCCTCATCCGCGTGCTGCTTCGGCCCGATCGGCGTACGCCCGGTCATGCCAGTTCCTCCCGGATCCTGATCCGGCTCGCCACCAGGCGCGGGTCGCGCTGCTCGGCGGCCGACTCCCGGGTGCGCCGCCAGTCGGTCAGCGCGGTGCGGATCACCATGCGCGCGGGCCGGTCGGGGTCGACGTACCGGAAGATGAACGAGGTGCTCACGATGGCGAGCGCGATCTCCCAGGCGGGAAAGAGCTCGACCTGCAACGTGAACAGCCAGTGGATGAACATGTAGAGGGGTACGAGCAGCATGAACACGCCGTACTGGGCGTACGGCAGGTGGACGGGCAGGGTGTAGCCGGGTGGCCCGAGGTAGACCAGGCGGGCCCGGTAGATGTCGTCGTCGGTGCGCAGCCGCATCTGCCCGCGCCTATTCGAAGATCAGGTCGATCAGGTAATCACCGACGAAGAAGAGTGTGGCCGCTCCGGCGATGAAGGCCAGCCCGACGATCGCGATGGCGGAGCTGGTCAGGACCTTGGAGATCTCGCCGCGGCTGGCCCGGCCGATGAAGATGACGCCGAGCACGGCCAGCAGGATCGGCGCGATCTTGCTGGCGAAGAACGTGACGACGCCGTTGGTGTCGATGCCCTTGGGTGCCGGCTCGGCGAGTGGAGTCGACGCCAGGGTGTGGAGCGCGTGGGTGACGCCGGACGACGTCGCCTCCATGAGCTCGATGGCGATCACTGGAACCTCCCTGTTGCGGCCGGCGGAGCCGCGGCGGTGCGGTGGTCAAGCTTGGCGGGATGGTGCTCACTCTGCGCAGTGTCGGCGACCCTGCGTTCGTCACCCACCACGCGGAGTAGTGAGCTTTGGGGGGATTTTTCCCGCTTCGGCCCTCCCTCCAGGCTTCGCCGTCTCGCTGCTGGGCAATTCCAAAGGGTACGGGCCGCCCCCCTTTGCGACAAGCCGCGAAGAGTCGGCCCGGAACGACCCGGACGACCGATCGTACACTCGTTCTAATTGCCATGTCAGGGGTGCCGCCGGCGGGGCGCACCGGGCCGCCCGGGCACCCCGCCGCGACCGGTACGGTGCAGTCGTGACCGATCTGGTACGGACGCGGACCCCGGTGGTGATGGGGGTCCTCAACGTCACGCCCGACTCCTTCTCCGACGGCGGTCGATACGCCGATCTCGACGCCGCCGTCGCACACGGGGTGCGGCTCCGGGAGGAGGGCGCGCACCTGGTGGACGTCGGCGGCGAGTCGACCCGCCCGGGGGCGCACCGGGTGGACGCCGCCACCGAGGCCGCCCGGGTGCTGCCGGTGGTCCGGGAGCTCGCCGCCGCCGGCGTCGCGGTCAGCATCGACACCAGCCGGGCCCGGGTGGCCGAGGCCGCCCTCGCGGCCGGGGCGGCGGTGGTCAACGACGTCTCCGGCGGCCTGGCCGACCCGGAGATGGCCCGGGTGGTCCGCGACGCCGGCTGCCCCTGGGTGCTCATGCACTGGCGCGGGCACTCGCGCGGGATGAGCGGGCTGGCCCACTACACCGACGTGGTGACCGACGTGCGGGCCGAGCTGGCCGGGCGGGTCGACGCGGCGCTGGCCGCCGGGGTGGCCGCCGACCGCATCGTCATCGACCCCGGCCTCGGCTTCGCCAAGACCGCCGAGCACAACTGGCAGCTCACCGCCCGCCTGCCCGAGCTGCTGGAGCTCGGCCTCCCGCTGCTCTTCGGGGCCAGCCGCAAGTCCTACCTGGGTCGGCTGCTCGCCGCCGCCGACGGCACCCCCCGGCCGACCGCCGGCCGGGAGACCGCCACCGCCGCGACCAGCCTGCTCGCGGTCGCGGCCGGGGCCTGGGGGGTACGCGTGCACGACGTGCTCGGCACCGTCGACGCCCTGGCGGTCTGGCGGGCCAGCGGCAGCCCGCGCCTCGGGCCCGCCCGCGAGGGTGGTCGGCCGGCCGGCCGGGGCGGGCCGGCGGCGGCAGGAGTCGGAAGACCGACGGAGGGGGAACGGTGACCGACCGGATCACGCTGACGGGCCTGCGGGCGCACGGCCGGCACGGCGTCTACGACTTCGAGCGGGAACGGGGGCAGGAGTTCGTCGTCGACGCCGTCCTCGAACTCGACCTCGCGCCCGCCGCCCGCTCCGACGAGGTGACCGACACGGTGCACTACGGGGAGCTGGCCGACCGGCTGGTCGCGGTGCTGACCGGCGAGCCGGTGAACCTGATCGAGACGCTCGCCGACCGGCTGCTCACGATCTGCCTGGCCGACTCCCGCGTGACCCGCGCGACGGTGACCGTGCACAAGCCGGAGGCGCCCGTGCCGCACGCCTTCACCGACGTCGCCGTCACCATGTCCAGGGCGCGGACCGGCCCGCCGCCTGCCGCGCCCGCCGGGGGTGCCGGGTGACCCGCGCCCTGCTCTCCCTCGGCAGCAACCTCGGCGACCGGCTGGCCCACCTGCGCTCGGCGGTGGACTCCCTCGGCGAGGCGGTGCTGCTGGTCTCGGGCGTCTACGAGACCCCGCCGTGGGGCGACGCGGACCAGCCCGCGTACCTCAACGCGGTGGCGCTGGTCGCGGACCCGGCGGCGGCCCCGCCGGACTGGCTGGCGCGGGCCCGGGCCGCCGAGCGGCGCGCCGGCCGCGAGCGCGACCCGGCGCGCCGCTTCGGCCCGCGCACCCTCGACGTCGACGTCGTCGCCGTCTGGGACGACGCCGGCGAGCCGGTGCTCAGCGACGACCCGGAGCTGACCCTCCCGCACCCCCGGGCCCACCTGCGGGCGTTCGTGCTCCGGCCGTGGATCGACATCCAGCCGTACGGGCGGCTGCCCGGGCACGGCTGGCTGACCGACCTGCTCAACGCCGAACCGGTGGCCGGCGACGCCCTGGAACTGAGCCCCCGGCCGGATCTGGCGTTAGAGTCGTCGACATGAGCCAGTGGAGCCGGCCGGCATGACCCAGGCGCAGTCCCGACCGCCGGGCGGGTCGGACCCCGACCGCTCCAGGATGGGCCCCACCCGGATCTCCACCCTGGTCGTCGCCGGCCTGGCCGCCGCGGCGGTGGCCTGGCTGCTGATCAGCACCCTCTACGGCGGATTCCCACGGCTGCCCTGGCTGCCGGTGGTGACGCTGGCCGCGCTGGCGGTGCTGGAGGCGTACGCGGCGGTCAACACCCGCAGCCGGATCGAGCGGCGGCCGGGGCGCGACCCGGTCGATCCGCTGCTGGTGGCCCGGTTCGTGGTGCTGGCGAAGGCGTCCGCCCTGGCCGGGGCGATCTTCGCCGGCTGGTGCGCCGGGCTGACCGGGTGGCTCTTCGTCGAGCCCACCCGGGCCGCCGCCGAGGACCGCCCGGCCGCCGGCGCCGGCCTGCTCGCGGCGCTCGCCCTGGTGGCCGCCGCGCTGTGGCTGGAGCGGTCCTGCCGGGTGCCGGAGCGGCCCGAGGACGAGCGGGACGCGGACCGGCGGGAGGGCGGCCCGGGTCAGCGCTGACCACGGGGGGTTACGCCCGGACCGGCGCGCAGGTACCGTGCCTGGCGACCGGAGAGCAACGGCCGCCCCGGTCCGTCCGGGCCGGACCCTGCGGCCGTGACCTGGGGAGGGCACGCGTCATGGGGCACGAGGATCCGGGCCGGCACCTCCCCGCGGAGCCCTCGTCGGGCGTGCCCGCGTCGGTGCTGGAGAACGTCTTCGACGATCCGGCCCACGGCGAGCCGGGCCGCGACCGGGTCGCCGTGCACGTCGTCTGGGAACTGCTGCTGGCCGCCGCCCTCGCCGTGCTGACCTGGCTGCTGTGGCGGGCGGATCCGGCCGCGCTGCGCGACGACGGGCTGCGGTCGCTGCTGGTCGACGTGGTGGCGCTGGGGCTGCTCGTGCTGGCCGCCGGGCTGACCCTGCGCACCTCGGCCGTGAACCTGGCGGTCGGCCCGGTGGCGGTCGCCGCCGCCCTGCACGCCGCCGAGCAGGGCGACCGGGGAATCGAGGTCGCGGTGGGGCACGCCGTGGCGGTGGCCGCGATCGGCGGGCTGGCCGTGGGGCTCGCCGTGGTGGTGCTGCACGTGCCCGGCTGGGCGGCGAGCCTGGCCGGCGCGGCCGGCGTGGTGGTCTACATCCAGCAGCGCTCCGCGCCGGTGCCGGTGCAGGGCGGGTACGACCCCCGGGACACCGCGTTCTACCTCTTCGCCGGCTTCGCCGCCGTGGCCGTCCTCGGCGGACTGTTCGGGGCCGTCCGCCCGGTGCGCCGCCTGGTCGGCCGGTACCGCCCGGTGGCCGACCCGGCCCGTCGCCGGGGCGGCGTCGCGGCGACCATCGTCGTGTTCGCCTTCGTCCTCTCCACCGTGTTCGCCACGCTCGCCGGCATCCTGCTCGCCAGCAACGGCGACGGGCCCGTCGCCCCCACCGAGGGGCTGGGCTGGACGACGCTCGCCGTCGGCATCGCGCTGCTCGGCGGCACGAGCGCGTACGGCCGGCGCGGCGCGATCTTCGGCACGCTGCTCGCCGTCAGCCTCGTCGCCGTCCTGCGTGCCTGGCTGGACGCCGAGGGCTGGAGCGTGAGCCGGTGGGCGGTCGGCGGGGCGGCCCTCGGCGTCGGCCTGGTGGTGACCCGGCTGGTCGAGACGTTCGGGCGGCCCCGGACGGCGGGTGTGGACCCGGAGCCGATCCCGCGGGGCGACGGCACGATCAGCTCCGGCTGGTCGGTGCCCCGGCCGGCGCCGGTGGGCGACTGGCCCCCGGCCCTGCCCACCCGCACCGACGACACCCCCACCGACCCCTGGGACGCGTCGCGCTGGGACGACCGCCCGTCGCGCTGGGACACCGGCGACCGCTGACCTGCACGAGTCGGGGGCGGCGGCGCGCCGCCGGTGATCTCGCCGGTTAGGCTCGGCGGCATGACCGAGACACCTTCCACCGGCACCGGCGGGCACACGTTCGACGAGTTGGACGCGCTCTCCACGGAGGAGCTGCGGGAGCGGGCGTTCGCGACGGCCCGGGAGCGGCGTGACGTCGGGTTCTTCTGGTCGGTGCTGCGCCACCTGCCGAACGCCGACGAGGCCGCCGCGCTGGACGGCGCGCCGAACTCCGTCGGCCCGACCATCGACGAGGCCGCGGCGCTGTGGCGGGAGCTCACCGGGCACGGATACGAGGAGTCGGCGCCGCTGCTGCGGGCCAAGTTCATCGACTACCTGATGAAGCACTGACCGGAACGCGGTCACCGTGACTCGCAGGTCTGCCCGCCGGGGCGCGTCGGGGCCCGGTCGCATCATGGCTGCCTTCAACCGCTCGGGCGGCACCGGCCGGTCGGGCTCCCTCGGCCGGTACGGGACGGCGGCCGGCACCGGCACGCTCGCGGTGCTGCTGCTCGTCGCGGTCTGCGGCAGCCCGCTCTACGTCGGCTGGGCGGAGGGCCGCACCGACCCCGGGTCTGCCGGCGGCTGGTTCCTGCGGCTGCTGGCCTGGCCGGCGTGGCGGTTCGGCTTCGGCGACCCGGGGCAGGGGACGCTCGCCAGCGACCTGCGCGCCATCCTGCTGGTGGTGCTGGCGGCCGCCCTGCTCTACCTGCTGCCCGCGTCCCAGGTGGCCCGGGTGCCGGGGTCGGTGAGCCAGTTCTTCTCCGGCTGGGGCGCGTACGTCCTGGCCGCCGGCCTGGCCGGGCTGCTGGGCACGCTGCTCGGGCCCGCCCCGTCGCTGCTCGCTGCGTTGCAGGCCGCCAGCGCCGGGGCCGGGTACGGCTTCCTCGCCGGCTGGATCATCGGCACGGCGAGCCTCGGCGGCCGGGCCTGACCGCCGCTCCGCCGCCCGCCTGGCTCAGGCCCCCTCCCGGCCGGCGCCCAGCGCGCGTTCCCGGGTGAGCACGCCGGCCGGCCCGCCGTCGGCGGTCACCAGCACCCGGTCCGCGCCGGAGGTCAGCATCACCGCGAGCGCGTCGTACGCCGAGGTGCCCAGCGCGACCTGCGGCAGCCCGGCGGGGTCGGCGGGGGCCGGCTCCAGCGCCTCCCGGGTGACCGGGGTGACCGCCAGCGCCCGGATGCCCCGGTCCGCGCCGACGAAGTCCCGGACGAACTCGGAGGCGGGCGCGGCGAGCAGGGCCGCCGGGGTGTCGTACTGCTCCAACCGGCCGCCCTGGGAGAGCACGGCGATCCGGTCGCCGAGCCGGACCGCCTCGTCGAGGTCGTGGGTGACCAGCACGATGGTCTTGCGCACCTCGGCCTGGAGACGCAGGAACTCCTCCTGCAACCGGGTCCGCACGATCGGGTCGACCGCCGAGAACGGCTCGTCCATCAGCAGCACCACCGGGTCGGCGGCGAGCGCGCGGGCCACCCCGACCCGCTGCCGCTGCCCGCCGGAGAGCTCGTGCGGGTAGCGCCGGCCGAACCGGCCCGGGTCGAGCCCCACCAGCTCCAGCAGCTCCTCGCTGCGCCGGCGGATCCGGTCGCGGGGCCAGCCGAGCAGCCGGGGGACGGTGCCGACGTTGGCCACGACCGTCTGGTGGGGGAACAGGCCCACGTTCTGGATGACGTACCCGATCCGGCGGCGCAGCGCGACCGGGTCGACCCGGGTCACGTCCTCGTCGCCGAGCAGGATCCGGCCGGCGGTGGGCTCGATCAGCCGGTTGATCATGCGCAGCACCGTCGACTTGCCGCAGCCGGACGGCCCGATCAGCACCACCAGCTCGCCGGCCGGCACCCGCAGGGTCAGCTCGCGGACCGCCTCGGTGCCGTCCGGGTACCGCTTGCCGATGCCCTCCAGCGCGATGGCCGCCGCGGGGGTTCCGGCCGCCTCGGGTCCGGCGGCGCTCCGGGTGTTCGGGGTAACGTCCACGCATGTCCTTCCGCCTGAGCTACCGGGCCGACCCGGGTAACCCGTGGTTCTCCTGGCAGTACGTGCGGGACAACTCTGACACGATCGTCGCCGCGCTGCGCGACCACGCCTCCCTGACCGCCCGGGCCGTGCTGATCGCCGCCCTGGTGGCGCTGCCGCTCGCGGTGGCGGCCCACTGGTTCCGCCCCCTCGCCGGCCCGATCCTCGCGTTCACCGGGGTGCTCTACACGATCCCGTCGCTGGCCCTGTTCGCGTTCCTCGCGCCCTACCTGGGGATCGGGGCGGTGACCGTGCTCAGCGTGGTGGTGCTGTACGCGCTGCTGGTCATCGTCCGCAACGCCGTCGCCGGGCTGAGCCAGGTGCCCCCCGAGGTCCGCGAGGCGGCGGAGGGCATGGGGTACGGCCGGTGGGGCCGGCTGCTGCGGATCGAGCTGCCGCTGGCGCTGCCCGGCATCCTCACCGGCCTGCGGCTGGCCACCGTGTCGACCGTGGCGCTGGTGACCGTCGGGGTGGTGGTCGGCCGGGGCGGGCTGGGCCAGCTCATCTTCGCCGGTTTCCAGAACAACTTCTACAAGGCCGAGATCATGACCGGCACGCTGCTCTGCGTGCTGCTCGCCCTGGTGCTGGACCTGATCCTCGCCGGGCTCGGCCGGGCGGTCACCCCCTGGCTGCGCGGGCGGGCGCGATGAACGCGGTGCGGCGGGGCGGGCGCCCGGGGAGCGCCGGGCGGCCGGGCCCGCGCCCCACCGGCGTCCGAGGAGGGGGAGCCCGGTGAGCAACCCGGTCGGCCAGGCGGTGCTCTGGCTCAACGACCCGCTGAACTGGACCAACCCGGGCGGCATCCTCGACCGGCTCGGCGAGCACCTCGGCATGTCGGCTGCGGCCGTGCTGCTCGGCTGCCTGGTGGCCTGGCCGGTCGGGCTGTGGCTCGGGCACACCGGCCGGGGCGGCGGGCTGGTCGTGCTGGTGTCCAACGTCACCCTGGCGATCCCCACCCTGGCCCTGCTGACCATCCTGCCGCTGACCTTCCTCGGGTTCGGCCGCCCCGCCGTGGTGGTCGCGCTGGCCGTCTTCGCGGTGCCGCCGCTGCTGGCCAACGCGTACACGGGGGTGCGGCAGACCGACCCGGAGGCCCGGGACGCGGCCCGCGGGATGGGGCTGTCGGGCGGGCAGGTGCTGCGCCGGGTGGAGCTGCCGCTGGCGGTGCCGTACCTGGCGGCCGGGTTCCGCACGGCGGCGGTGCAGGTGGTGGCGACGGCCGCGCTGGCGTCGTTCGTCAACGGCGGCGGGCTGGGCCAGATCATCCGGGCCGGCTTCGGCCTGGACATCGCCGCCGGCGGCGGGCAGATCATCGCGGGCGGCCTGCTGGTGGCCGGGCTGGCGATGCTGGTCGAGCTGGTGTTGGCCCTGGTCGAGCGGCTGGTCACCCCGCGCCCGCTGCGCCCGGCGCGGCGGCGGGCCAACCGCCGGGCCGCCGACGCCGTCGCCGGGAGCTGACCGCCCGGGTCACGCTCGGGTGACGATCCGGTGACGAACCTCGCCTCGGGTTGTCGGTCCCGGCGGGCAGGATGTTGGGTGGAAGATCGCGGGCGACGACAGGAGATCGTCCGTCGGACACGCGGCCGGCCCGAGGGCCGCGCCGGGACACGGAAGGCGGGCTTGATGCGCGCACGTACACGGCTGGCCATCGGCGCGGTCGGCGCCCTCGCGGCGGCCGGTTTCCTCACCGGCTGCGGCGACGCCGGCTCCTCCGGCACCGAGGCCCCGCAGCAGGGGGCGTCGGGGGCGGGGTGCGCCCCGGTCGCCGGTGACCAGCTCGTCGTCCTCGCCGACGACAAGAAGCTCCAGAACACCGACAACGTCATTCCGGCGGTCAACGCCAAGGCGGCCACCCCGGAGCTGCTCGCGGCGCTGGACAAGGTCTCCGCCGCGCTGGACACGCCGAAGCTGATCGCGCTCAACAAGGCCGTCGACGTCGACCGCAAGACCAGCAAGGTCGCCGCCGAGGAGTTCGTCACGGCCAACAACGTCACCCAGGGCATCGCCAAGGGGCCGGGCGGCACGATCGTCGTCGGCGCCGGCAACTTCACCGAGAGCCAGACCATCGCCGAGCTGTACCGCATCGCGCTCACCGCCGCCGGCTACCAGGTCAAGGTGCAGCAGATCGGCAACCGGGAGCTCTACGAGCCGGCCCTGGAGAAGGGCGAGATCCAGGTCGTCCCGGAGTACGCGGCGACCATGGCCGAGTTCCTCAACACGAAGGCCAACGGCAAGGACGCCCAGCCGGTCTCCTCGCCGGAGCTGGACAAGACCGTCGCCGCCCTCAAGGCCGCCGGCGAGAAGGCCGGCATCGCCTTCGGCGCGCCGTCCGCCGCCCAGGACCAGAACGCGTTCGCCGTCACCAAGGCGTTCGCCGACAAGTACGGGGTGGGCACCCTGTCCGAGCTGGCGGCCAAGTGCTCCGGCAGCGCGACCGTGCTGGCCGGCCCGCCGGAGTGCCCGCAGCGCCCGAAGTGCCAGGCGGGCCTGGTGGAGGTCTACGACTTCAAGGCCGGCTCGTTCAGCTCGCTGGACGCGGGTGGCCCGCAGACCAAGAACGCCCTGAAGACGGGGAGCGCCAGCGTCGGCCTCGTCTTCTCGTCCGACGGGGCGCTCGCGGCCAGCTGACCCGCCCACCGGTCGCCGGCGGCACCGTGCCGTCGGCGACCGGTGCTGTTCAGAACGTTCCCAGTAGGCGGAACTCTCGGTAGGCTGCACATCCATGCCCGCCACGGTTGCCGCCACCGACAGGCGTGATCCCCGACTGCTGTCCGTGCTGTTCTGGATCGGTGTGGCGCTGGCCCCCGTCGCGGCGCTGATCCTGCTGGTCGCCGACGGCAACGGTCCGCTGCGGTTCGCCGCCGTGCTGGCGATCCTCGCCGTGGTGCTGATCGGCCTGTCGATCGCGCTGCGCGCCGACGGCGACGGCGGGCACGGGGAGGCGGCCGAGGAGCTGCGGGACGAGATCGACCAGTTGCGCCGGGAGCTGCGCGGCGAGATCGTGGCCGCCGCCCAGCGCGGCAACCAGGCCCTCGACGTGTCCCAGCGGGCCCAGGAGCAGGTGGGCGCGCTGCGTCGCCGGCTCGACGCCGCGGCGGCCGGGATCGCCGCCGACCCCGATCCGCCGGCGGCGCAGCCGGCGGGAGCGGGCCGGGTCCGGGTCGCGCCCGCCGAGACGTACGCCGACGCCGGCCCGCCCGGCGACGCCGAGGAGGCCCCGGCGGCCGGGCTCCGTGCGCCCGCCCGCCCGGACGACGCGTCCCCGGGCCACCGCCCCCAGCCGGCCCCACGCCACGGCGCGGACGGCCGGCCCCGACCGGGCGTCTACGGCAGCGACCGTCCCGCCGAGCCGGGCGTCTACGGCGGTGACCGCCCTGCTCAGCCGGGCGTCTACGGCGCGCCGTCCCGCCCGGCCGAGCCCGGCCCGCGGGCACCGCAGCCGGCCGCCTCCGCGCCCGCCCCGGCCCCGCGCCCGGTCGGCGTGGTCCGGCACACGGAGACCGTGCACGTCACCACCCGGCACACCGTCGTCGACGGGCCGGATCCGGCGGCTGGCGGTTATGGCGGCGAGCGCTGGTCCCCGGCCCCCGGTGGTGACGACGACAGGTGGTCGCCGGCTCCCCAGGAACGGCCGTGGTCGGGTGGCCGGCGGCCGGCGACCAGCGAACCGGATGGCCCGCCGTGGTCGGGTGGCCGGCGGCCGGCGGCCGGTGAGCCGGAGGGCCCGCCGTGGTCGGGTGGCCGGCGGCCGGCGGCCGGTGAGCCGGAGGGCCCGCCGTGGACCGGGCACGCCGACCCGGTCGCCCGCGTGCGGGGCGCCGACGCCCACCGGTTCCCTGAGCCGGCCGCCGCGGAGCCGTTCGACGACGGTGCCTGGGCCCGGCAGCCGTCCTTCCGGGACGAGCCGGCCCACGCCGCCCGACGCGAGGATCGGGGCGCGGCCGTCCAGCCGCAGGCGCGGGGCGGCTACGGCGGGTCGCGGGCCGGCGGTGGCGACGGCCCGGCGGGTCGGCACGGGGCGGACCGCGTCCCCGCGTACCCGCCCGCGCCCGCCGCCTCCGGCCAGTGGTCCGAGGCGGAGGCCGGCGACCGGTGGGCGGAGGTGCGCGACGACGACCGGGGCCGGGAGGTCCGGGTCGGCGAGCGCCGGGCCACCGCGCGCGCGGACGCGACCAGCAGCGGGTACCGGGTGGAGGACCGCTGGGCGGCGGTCCGGCAGGGCGACCCCTACCCGCAGGGGAGCCCGGGGGACCGCTGGTGGGACGGGGACGCCGCCGGCCCGGGGGCCGCCGGCCCGGGCGGCTGGCGCGAGGCCCCCTCGGCGGAGCGGTGGGGGGCGGCGGAACCCGAGCCGGCCCGGCCCAGCCGGCACCAACGCGCCGACGGGCAGCGGTACGGCTACCCGCCCCCCGACGAGACGCCCCGCGCCGGCGCTGCCCGCCCGGCCGACCACTGGCGCTGATTCCGCCGGCGCGAACCGGCAGGGGAGCTCCCTACTTGTCGATGTCGCCCACCACGAAGAACATCGAGCCGAGGATCGCGATCAGGTCGGGCACCAGGCACCCCGGCAGCAGGGTGGCCAGCGCCTGCACGTTCGCGTACGACGCGGTGCGCAGCTTCAGCCGCCACGGCGTCTTCTCGCCCCGCGACACCAGGTAGTAGCCGTTGATGCCGAGCGGGTTCTCCGTCCAGGCGTACGTGTGCCCCTCGGGGGCCTTCACGACCTTCGGCAGCCGGGTGTTCACCGGCCCGGTGAGCCGGTCCACCCGCTCCAGGCACTGCTCGGCGAGGTCGAGCGAGGCGTACACCTGGTCGAGCAGCACCTCGAACCGGGCGTGGCAGTCACCGGCGGTCTTCGTCACGACCGGCACGTCGAGCTGGTCGTAGGCGAGGTAGGGCTCGTCGCGGCGCAGGTCCAGGTCGAGCCCGGAGGCGCGGGCGACGGGCCCGGACGCGCCGAACGCGGCGGCGTCGGCGGCGGACAGCACCCCGACCCCGACGGTGCGGGCCAGGAAGATCTCGTTGCGCCGGATCAGCCTGTCCAGGTCCGGCATGCGGCGGCGCACCTCGCCGATGGCGGCGTGGGCCCGGCCGGTCCAGCCGGCCGGCACCTCCTCCTTGAGCCCGCCGACCCGGTTGAACATGTAGTGGATCCGGCCGCCGGAGACCTCCTCCATGACCGCCTGGATGGTCTCCCGCTCGCGGAACGCGTAGAAGACCGGCGTGATCGCGCCGATCTCCAGCGGGTAGGAGCCGAGGAACATCAGGTGGTTGAGCACCCGGTTCAGCTCGGCCAGGGCCATCCGCAGCCAGGTGGCGCGCTCGGGCACCTCCATGCCCATGAGCCGCTCGACGGCGAGCACCACGCCCAGCTCGTTGGAGAACGCCGACAGCCAGTCGTGCCGGTTGGCGAGCACGATGATCTGCCGGTAGTCGCGCACCTCGAACAGCTTCTCCGCGCCCCGGTGCATGTAGCCGACGATCGGCTCGGCGGCGACCACCCGTTCCCCGTCGAGCACCAGCTTGAGCCGCAGCACGCCGTGCGTGGAGGGGTGCTGCGGCCCGATGTTGAGCACCATGTCGGTGCCGAGCTGCTCGCCGCCGGCCCCGGTGCCGACGGTCAGCTCGCGCAGGTCACCGGTGTCCGTGGTCATGCCCGTCATCGTGCCATGAGCGCATCGACGGCGACGCCGACCGGCTGGAGCAGCCACCAGTGCCCGCCGAGCCCGGCCGGGTCGGTCAGCTCGGCCACCGCTGACGCGGCGGCGAGCGCCCGCAGGTAGCCCGCCGGGTCGGTGCCGGCCAGGCTCAGCGGCGGTCGCCCGCCGTCGGCCCCGAGCGCGCGCAGCGCCTCCCGCTGCGACATCAGCGTGTACGCGCACCCGGCGACCCGCTCCCCGGCGGCGGCGGCGGAGTCCATGGCCACGTGCGCGGTGACGTCGCACGAGCCGTCCGGCACCGGCGGCACCTGCCGCCCGCCCCGGTACCCGGTCAGCGTCCCGCCCGCCGGCCGCGCCCGGCGCAGGTGCCCGTAGTCCACACCCAGCGCCACTCCCCGCCGCAGGCGCTCCACGACCCCGGCCCAGGCCAGATCCCGCCCCCGCCCCACCTCCACCCGCCCCCCGGGGCCGGAGGTGGGGTGCCAGCGGGTCAGCCAGGTTTGGTCCTCTTCGGTCAGTGGGGGCCCTGGGGTTTCCTCGCCCGTGCTCGGGTCCACCAACACGTAGCGCCAGCCGGTTTCGGTGGGGACGGCCACGTCGACGGGGACGTTGTCCAGCCATTCGGTGGCCAACAGCAGACCGGTGATTCCCGTGGGGGCCTCGGTCGTCCAGTCGATGGCGGGCGGGAGGTCCGGTGGGCGGGAGGCCAGTTCCACGGCCGTGAGGCGCAGGCGGTCGGCCAGCGGCACCGGTGGCGGGGAGGTGCCGCTCGGGGCCGTGTCCGGGGCCGCCGCCTCGTCGGCCAGGGTGGCCAGGGCGACGAGCAGCTCGCCCCGGCCCGCGCCCACGTCCACGAGGTCGAACGGCGCGGGGAAGCCGAGGGCGGCGTCGAGCCGCGACACGAGCCGGAACACCGCCGCCGCGAACGCCGGGGAGGCGTGCGCGCTCGTGCGGAAGTGGCCGGCCGGGCCCGCCCCGCCGACGAAGAAGCCATCCGGCCCGTACAGGGCGCGGTCCATCGCGTCCCGCCAGCGCAGTGGCACGGAGTTCATCCCGCGTTCAGGGCCCGTCACCGTGCCGACCCTACGGTCTGCGGGCATGAGACGAATCGCGATCCCCGCGCTGGCGGCCGTACCGCTGCTGCTGGCCGCCTCCGGTGCCGCCGCCGCGCCCGCCCGGGGCGACGCGCCGCGCGCGGTGCGGGCGGTGGCCGAGACCCCCAGCCTGTACGACGACGCAGCCGGCGGCGACGCCGACGCCGACGACCCGGCGATCTGGGTGCACCCGACCGACCCGGCCGGCAGCCTGGTGATCGCCACCGCCAAGAACGGCGGCCTGCGGGTCTACGACCTGGCCGCCCGCGAGCGGCAGGCGATCGCCACCCCGCCCGCCCCGGGCCCGGACGACGAGCCGGGCCGGTTCAACAACGTCGACCTGGTGGCCGGTTTCCGGCTCGGCGGGCAGCGGGTCGACCTGGCGGTGGTCACCGACCGGGGGCGCGACCAGCTCCGGTTCTACCGCATCGACCCGGCGACCCGGCTGCTCACCGACGTGACCGCGCCGGGCGTGCCGTTCGCGTTCAGTCGGGACCAGGCGGAGGTCGACGAGCAGCGCACCGCGTACGGGCTGGGCGCCTACGTCGACCCCGCCGGGGCCGCGTACGCGGTGGTGAGCCGGCGCAGCACCCCGGAGGTGGGGGTGTTCCGGCTGGTCGAGCGCGCCGGGCGGGTCACCTACCGGCCGGTGGACCGGCTGACGCTGCCGTCGGCGTTCACCCTGCCCGACGGCACCGCCTGGTCGCCGTGCACCGACCCGGGCGACGGCCCGCAGGTGGAGGGGACCGTGGTGGACCCGGACACCGGCGTGGTGCACCTGGCGCAGGAGAAGGTGGGCCTGTGGCGGACCCGGCTGGCGGGCGGCCGGTTCGCCGGGCCGCCGACGCTGGTCGAGCGGGTCCGCGAGTACGGCGTGCCGGCCGCGTTCGACCCGGCGGAGGACGACTGCGTGACCGACTACCCGGCCGATCCCGGGTTCGGCGGCCCGATCGCGCAGGACGTGGAGGGGCTGACGATCTACCGGACGGGCCGCCTGACCGGCACCCTGGTCGTCTCCGCCCAGGGCGACGACACGTTCCACACGTACGACCGGCGCAGCGGCCGCCCGACGGGCCGCTTCGCGGTGGTCGACGGCGTGGTGGACGGCTCGCAGGAGTGCGACGGCGCGGCCGTGACCGCGACCCCGCTGCCGGGCTTCCCCGGCGGGCTGCTGGTGGTGCACGACGGCCGGAACACCCCGGAGACCCCGGGCGGGGACGGCGAGGCCCGCCCGGACACCGACTTCAAGTTCGTCGACGCCGGGTTCCTGCGTCGCCGCTGATCATGGCCGGGCCGGGCCGTCGGGACGCCCCGCGGCGGCCCGGCCGCCCGGCGGTGAAGGTTTTCACACCTTCTTGTTGCGACCTCTTCACGGCGGCGCATACTTGCGATCGACCGGTACCCCCTTCGAGGACTGGATCGTTGCCATGAGCGCACCGCTGCGCCCGCGTCCGGCTGCCCCCGCGCGGGCCGCCGCACCCTCGGGCGGCGTCACACTCTCCTTCCCCCGCGTGCTGACCGTCGGCGTCCTCGGCGCCGGCCGGGTCGGCGCCGTGCTGGGCGCGACGCTCGCCGCCGCCGGGCACCGGGTGGTCGCCGCCTCCGGCGTCTCCGGGGCGGCTAAGGCCCGCATCGCCCTGCTGCTGCCCGACGCCGCCAACCGCTCCGCCACCTCCGTGGCGCACGCCGCGACCGACCTGCTGCTGGTCGCCGTGCCCGACGACGCGCTCGCGGCGGTGGTGGCCGGTCTCGCCGAGACCGGGGCGCTGCGCCCCGGCCAGGTGGTCGCGCACACCTCCGGCGCGCACGGGCTGGCCGTCCTCGCCCCCGCCGCCGCCGTCGGGGCCCGCCCGCTGGCCCTGCACCCGGCGATGACCTTCACCGGCACGCCCGACGACCTCGGCCGGCTCGCCGGCATCTCGTACGGGGTGACCGCGCCGGCCGAGCTGCGTCCGCTGGCCGCCCGGCTGGTGGCCGACCTCGGCGGGGTGCCCGAGTGGGTGGGCGAGACCGACCGGGCGCTCTACCACGCGGCGCTGGCGCACGGCGCGAACCACCTGGTGACCCTGGTCAACGAGGCGGCCGACCGGCTGCGCGACGCCGGGGTGGGCCAGCCGGAGAAGGTGCTCGCCCCGCTGCTGCGGGCGGCGCTGGAGAACGCCCTGCGCCTCGGTGACGACGCGCTGACCGGCCCGGTGTCCCGGGGCGACGCCGGCACCGTACGCCGGCACCTGGAACGGTTGGCAGCGACCGCGCCCGAGTCGGTCGCGGCGTACCTGGCCCTGGCCCGGCGCACGGCGGACCGGGCCATCGCGTCGGGCCGGCTGCGCCCGGCGGACGCCGCGCCGCTGCTCGACGTGCTCGGCGGGACCCGACGAGAGGTGAGGCACGCATGACGGAGCTGGTGCGGACCCGCGTGGAGCTGGCGAAGGCGCGCGCCGCCCTGACCGGCACCGTCGGCGTGGTGATGACCATGGGCGCGTTGCACGCCGGGCACGAGACGCTGCTGCGCGCCGCCCGGGAGCGGGCCGACCACGTGCTGGTGACGATCTTCGTGAACCCGCTCCAGTTCGGGCCGACCGAGGACTTCGACCGCTACCCGCGCACCCTGGAGGCGGACCTGGAGGTCTGCCGGCGGGCCGGGGCCGACGTGGTCTTCGCGCCGGACCGGGGTGAGGTGTATCCGGACGGCGAGCCCCTGGTGCGGGTGGACCCGGGGCGGCTCGCCGACGACCTGGAGGGCCTGAGCCGGCCCGGCTTCTTCCACGGGGTGCTGACCGTGGTGCTGAAGCTGCTCCATCTCACCCGCCCCGACCTGGCGTTCTTCGGCGAGAAGGACTACCAGCAGCTCACCCTGGTGCGGCGGATGGCCCGGGACTTCGACGTGCCCGTCGAGGTGGTCGGCGTGCCGACCGTGCGGGAGCCGGACGGGCTGGCGCTGTCCAGCCGCAACCGCTACCTCTCGCCCCCCGAGCGGCAGGCCGCGCTGACCCTGTCCGCCGCGCTGCGGGCCGGCGCGGCGGCCGCCGACCGGGGCGAGCACGGCGGCGAGGTGCTGGCCGCCGTGCACCGGGCGCTGGGCGACGGCCCGCCCGGGGTCGAGGTGGACTACGTGGCGCTCACCGACGCCGACCTGGAGCCCGGCCCGGTCGCCGGCCCGGCCCGGCTGCTGATCGCGGCCAGGGTCGGCACCACCCGCCTGATCGACAACACGGCGATCCGGCTCGCCCCCCGATCCTGACCCGTCCTCCCGCACCGCGAAAGGCACCCCGATGTTCCGCACCATGCTCAAGTCGAAGATCCACCGGGCCACGGTGACCCAGGCCGACCTGCACTACGTCGGCTCGGTGACCGTGGACGAGGACCTGCTCGACGCGGCCGACCTGCTCCCCGGCGAGCAGGTGGCGATCGTGGACGTCACCAACGGCGCCCGGCTGGAGACGTACGTCATCCCCGGCGAGCGGGGCAGCGGCGTGATCGGCATCAACGGCGCCGCCGCCCACCTCGTGCACCCCGGCGACCTGGTCATCCTGATCTCGTACGGGCAGTTCGACGACGCCGAGGCGCGGGCGTACCGGCCCCGGGTGGTGCACGTCGACGCCGACAACCGGGTGGTCGAGCTGAACGCCGACCCGGCCACGGCCGCCCCGGGCACCGCCGGCGACCCGGTCCCGAGCCCGCTGGCCGTCGTCGGCTGACCCGGGCCGCCCGGCCGGATCCCCGCCGCCCGCGCCGCCGGGCGTCCGGGTCGACCCCGCGGTCGACGCGGATGTCTGCCCGTACGCGGTATGTCACCGATGGTCATCTCTGGTTACGCTGGGGTCCCGTCGCGAGCTGGTGGTTGGGGAGGCCCGATGCGTCGTGCGTTGACGAGCGTGTGCGCCGCCCTGGTCGCGGCGGTCGTGCTGGCCGGCTGTGGGGGCCCGGCCGGCGTCGACGGCGACCTCACCGACGACTGGGCCGCCCCGGGTCCGGCGGGCCCGTTCACCCCGGCCGCCGGGGTCTGCCAGGTCGCCGACTTCGTCGACGTGCTGCCCCTGCCGGCGTACGCGCCGGTCGACTGCGCGCTCCCGCACCGGGTGGAGACCGTGCACGTCGGCGCGTTCCCCGCCGACCGGGCCGCCCCGCCGGGCAGCGGCTCGCCCGAGCTGCGCGCCCCGTTCGCCGACTGCGACACGAGGGCCACCGCGTACGTGGGGGACGACTGGCGGGCCGGCCGGCTCCGGCTGGCCGTGGCGGTGCCGTCGAAGACCGGCTGGACGTCCGGGGCCCGCTGGTACCGCTGCGACCTGACCGAGGTGAGCACCGCCGAGGCGGGCGCGGTGCCGGTCACCCGCACGGGCAGCCTGCGTGGCGCGCTGAAGGGGCCCTCGCCGCTGCGGCTGGGCTGCCAGCGCAGCGAGAACGTCGGGCGGCGCGGCGCGCAGGTGCTCAAGCCGGTGGAGTGCGCCACCCGGCACGACGCCGAGTTCGTCGGGGTGTGGAAGGCGCCGGACGAGCCGTACCCGGCCCGGGACGCCGACTGGCTCCCCTTCTACGCCGGCTGCCGCACGGTCCTGGCCCGGTACGCGGGCGTGCCGGACGACAACGACCTGCGCTTCCGCAGCGGCCTGGTGGTCCGCCCGCCGGG
Source organism: Micromonospora carbonacea (assembly GCF_014205165.1). NCBI lineage: Bacteria > Bacillati > Actinomycetota > Actinomycetes > Micromonosporales > Micromonosporaceae > Micromonospora > Micromonospora carbonacea. The sequence continues at coordinate 145,585 of NZ_JACHMZ010000001.1, forward strand.
CGCGGGGCGCTGGCGGGTCGGCGACCGGGGGGTCCGCTGCTACCTGTGGCTCAGCGACCGCACGGTGACCGCCTCCCTGAAGGGCGCGGGCCCGGCCGGCCTCCCGGTCCGCACGAAGTGACCGTCGCCCCGGCGGCCGGGCGCGGCACCGCCGCCCCGCCCGACCCGGACGCCGGGCGCGCCGGCGGCCCGGGGTAGCCCAAACCACTCGTCCCGCCCCCGCCGCCCGAGGTGAGCGGCCTTCGGGTTGACTGTGCTCATGGACCTACCGACCGTCGACCTGCCCGTCCTGCCGACGCTGCTGGCCGCGCCCGCTCCCGGCTGGGTGGAGACCACCGACGTGATCGTGGTCGGCTCCGGGGTGGCCGGGCTGACCGCCGCGCTGCACCTGCGCGAGGCCGGCCTGCACGTCACCGTGGTCACCAAGGTCAACATCGACGACGGCTCGACCCGCTGGGCCCAGGGCGGCATCGCCGCCGTGCTCGACCCGGCCGACACCCCGGCCGCGCACGCCTTCGACACCGAGGTCGCCGGGGTGGGGCTGTGCGACCCGGCCGCCGTGCGAGTGCTGGTGGAGGAGGGGCCGACCCGGCTGCGGGAGCTGATGCGCATCGGCGCGGAGTTCGACCGCCACCCCGACGGCTCGCTCATGCTCACCCGGGAGGGCGGGCACCGGGCCGACCGGATCGTGCACGCCGGCGGGGACGCCACCGGCGCGGAGGTGCAGCGGGCCCTGCACGCGGCGGTCCGCCGCGACCCGTGGATCCGGCTGGTCGAGCACGCCCTCGTGCTGGACCTGCTGCGCGCCCCCGGCGACGGGCCCGGCGGGCTCGGCCCGGCCTGCGGGATCACCCTGCACGTGCTCGGCGAGGGCAGCGAGGACGGCGTCGGCGCGCTGCTGGCCCGCGCGGTGGTGCTCGCCACCGGCGGGATGGGCCAGGTCTTCTCGGCCACCACCAACCCGGCCGTCTCCACCGGCGACGGCGTGGCGCTGGCCATGCGGGCCGGCGCGGCGGTCACCGACGTGGAGTTCGTCCAGTTCCACCCCACGGCGCTGATCACCCCGGCCGGCGCCGGCGTGCCGGGGGCCGGCCGGGCGCAGCAGCCGCTGGTCTCCGAGGCGCTGCGCGGCGAGGGCGCGCACCTCGTCGACGGCGACGGCAAGCGGTTCATGGTCGGCCAGCACGAGCTGGCGGAGCTGGCCCCCCGGGACGTGGTGGCCAAGGGCATCCACCGGGTGCTGCTGGCCACCGGCGCCGACCACGTCTTCCTCGACGCCCGGCACCTCGGCGGCGACTTCCTGGCCGGGCGCTTCCCGACCATCGTCGCCTCCTGCCTGGCCATCGGCGTCGACCCGGCCACCGACCTGATCCCGGTCGCCCCGGCCGCCCACTACGCCTCCGGCGGCGTCCGCACGGACCTGCGGGGCCGCACCTCCATCCCCGGCCTGTACGCCTGCGGCGAGGTGGCCTGCACGGGCGTGCACGGCGCGAACCGGCTGGCCAGCAACTCGCTGCTGGAGGGGCTGGTGTTCTCCCGCCGGATCGCCGAGGACATCGCCGCCGGCCTGCCCGAGCAGGCCCGGCCCGCCGAGGCCGGCGGGGGCGGCTGGGTGGTGCCCGCCGCCGGGACGCCCGCGCTGCAACGGGCGATGACCCGGGGCGCCGGGGTGCTGCGCTCGGCGGACACGCTCGCCGCCACGGCCACGGAGCTGGGCGAGCTGGGTTCCGGCCGGGGCACCCCCCGCACCGCCGACTGGGAGGCCACGAACCTGATCACGGTGGCGTCGGCCCTGGTCGCCGCCGCGTACGCCCGCCAGGAGACCCGGGGCTGCCACTGGCGGGAGGACCACCCGACGGCCGACGAGCGGTGGCGGGGCCACCTGGTCGCCGAGGTCGGGGAGCAGGGCAGGCTGACGTCTCGCTGGGAGGCTGGAGAGCGATGAGGGACACGACGGAGCAGGCGCTGCGGGCGGCCGGGCTGGACCCCGCCGAGGTACGGCGGGTGCTCGTCACCGCGTTCGCCGAGGACCTCGGCCCGGACTTCCTCGACGTCACCAGCGTCGCCACCATCCCGGCCACCCAGACCGACACGGCCGACCTGGTCGCCCGCGCCGACGGGGTGGTCGCGGGGCTGGCCGTGGCGGCCGCGGCGTTCGAGCTGGCCGCCGAGGTGACCGGCTTCCCGGGCGACCCCGGTGCCGCGCCGGGCGACGGCCTGGCCGGCGGGGCGGGCGGCGGCCGTACCGTCAAGGTGTCGCTGGTGGCCCACGACGGGCAGCGGGTGGCCCGCGGCGACGTGCTGGCCACGGTGGCCGGGCCGACCCGGCTGCTGCTCACCGCCGAGCGCACGGCGCTCAACCTGCTCTGCCGGCTGTCCGGGGTGGCCACCCACACCCGGGCCTGGGCGGACGCGTTGGCCGGCACGAAGGCGACCGTGCTGGACACCCGCAAGACCACCCCGGGCCTGCGGGCGCTGGAGAAGTACGCGGTGCGGGCCGGCGGCGGCACCAACAAGCGGATGGGCCTGTACGACGTCGCCATGATCAAGGACAACCACAAGTTCGCGGCCGGCGGCGTCGCGGCGGCCTACCGCCGGGTCCGGCAGGTCTTCCCCGACGTGGCGGTGCAGGTGGAGGTGGACACCCTCGCCGAGGCGCTGGAGGCCGTCGAGGCGGGCGCGGACTTCCTGCTGCTGGACAACATGACCCCGGCGACGCTGCGCGCGGTGGTGGCCGCCGTGGGGGACCGGGCGGAGCTGGAGGCGACCGGCGGGCTGACCCTCGACGTCGTGGCGGAATACGGCGCGACCGGCGTGGACTACCTGTCGGTCGGCGCGCTGACGCACTCCTCGCCGATCCTGGACGTGGCGCTGGACCTGCGTCCCCGGTGAGCCCCCGCGCGTCTAGGCTGCGTGCGTGCTGCTCTGCATCGACATCGGAAACACCAACACCGTGCTGGCGACCTTCGACGGCGACAAGCTGGTGCACTCCTGGCGGATCAAGACCGACGCCCGCTCCACGGCGGACGAGCTCGGGCTGATGTTCCGGGGGCTGCTCGCCGGTGACGCCGTGGAGATCACCGGGGTGGCCGCCTGCTCGACGGTGCCGGCCGCGCTGCGTTCGCTGCGGACGATGCTCGCCCGCTACTACGCCGACCTGCCGAGCGTCATCGTCGAGCCGGGGGTACGCACCGGCGTGCAGCTCGCGATCGACAACCCGAAGGAGGTCGGCGCCGACCGGGTGGTCAACACGCTCGCCGCGTACACGCTGTTCGGCGGGCCGTCGATCGTGGTCGACTTCGGCACGACCACCAACTTCGACGTGATCAGCGGCCGGGGCGAGTTCCTCGGCGGCGCGTTCGCCCCCGGCATCGAGATCTCCTTCGACGCGCTGGCGGCCCGCGCCGCCCAGCTGCGCAAGGTGGAGGCGGCCAAGCCCCGGTCGGTGATCGGCAAGAACACCGTCGAGTGTCTCCAGTCGGGGCTGTACTTCGGCTTCGCCGGGCAGGTGGACCGGATCGTCGAGCGGATGACCGAGGAGCTGGGCGAGGTGCGGGCGGTGATCGCCACCGGCGGGCTCGCGTCGGTGGTGATCGGCGAGTGCCGCACCATCACCCACCACGAGCCGATGATCACCCTGATCGGTCTGCGCATGGTCTACGACCGCAACGTGTGAGGCGCAAGGAAGGGCCCCCTGTTAACGCTTTCGGTAGAGAAGGGCACCCCGCTCACCCCGCACCCGACGAGCCGCCGCGGGGTGGGTCATGCCGTAACGGCCGCCGGAGCCCTTGAGTACGCTCGGGCCTGACCCCGCCGAAACTCCTGAGCTGAGGAAGCGTGCCGTGACCGAGCAGAATCCCGTGCCAGTCGACCCCGCCGACGACCTTCCGGAGCAGATGAAGGTCCGCCGGGAGAAGCGGGACCGGATGCTCGCCGACGGCGTCGAGCCGTACCCCGTCGGGTTTCCCCGGACCGACACCCTGGCCGAGGTCCGCGCGAGGTATGCCGACCTGCCCACCGACACGGCCACGGGCGACCGGGTCTCGGTCACCGGCCGGGTGATCTTCGTACGGAACACCGGCAAGCTCTGCTTCGCGACGCTGCGGGACGGCGACGGCACCGAGCTCCAGGCGATGCTCTCCCTCGACCGGGTCGGCGCGGAGCGGCTGGACGACTGGAAGCGCCTCGTCGACCTGGGCGACCACGTCGGGGTGACCGGCGAGGTGATCACCAGCCGGCGCGGCGAGCTGTCCGTGCTGGCCGAGCAGTGGGCGGTCACCGCGAAGGCGCTGCGCCCGCTGCCGGTGGCGCACAAGCCGCTCAGCGAGGAGGCCCGGGTCCGCCAGCGCTACGTCGACCTGATCGTGCGCCCGCAGGCGCGCCAGATGGTGCGTACGCGGGCCGCGGCCGTGCGCAGCCTGCGCGACTGCCTGCACGGGCAGGGCTTCGTCGAGGTGGAGACCCCGATGCTCCAGTTGCTGCACGGCGGCGCGGCGGCCCGGCCATTCGTGACCCACAGCAATGCGTTGAGCACCGATCTGTATCTGCGAATCGCGCCGGAACTGTTTCTCAAGCGCGCCGTGGTCGGCGGCGTCGATCGGGTGTTCGAGATCAACCGTAACTTCCGTAATGAGGGTGTCGACTCTTCGCACTCGCCGGAGTTCGCGATGCTGGAGGCCTACCAGGCGTACGGCGACTACGACACGATGGCGGCGCTGACCCGCAATCTGGTGCAGGAGGCCGCGATCGCGGTCGGCGGGTCGACCGTGGTGACGCACGCGGATGGCCGCGAGTTCGATCTGGGCGGCGAGTGGCGCTCCGTGACCCTCTTCGGGGTGCTTTCGGAGGCGCTCGGCGAAGAGGTCACCGTCCGCACCGAGCGGGCCCGCCTCGTCGAGTACGCCGACAAGGTCGGCCTGGCCGTCGACCCGAAGTGGGGGCCGGGCAAGCTCGCCGAGGAGCTGTTCGAGGAACTGGTCGTGCCGGGGCTCCAGGCGCCGACGTTCGTGCGGGACTACCCGGAGGAGACCAGCCCGCTGACCCGGGCCCACCGCAGCGAGCCGGGGCTGGCCGAGAAGTGGGACCTCTACGTCCTCGGGTTCGAGCTGGGCACCGCGTACTCGGAGCTGGTCGACCCGGTGGTGCAGCGGGAACGGCTCGTCGCCCAGGCCCAGCTCGCGGCCCGCGGCGACGACGAGGCCATGCGGCTGGACGAGGACTTTCTCCGGGCCATGGAGTACGGAATGCCCCCGGCCGGCGGCATGGGAATGGGAATCGACCGGCTGTTGATGGCGCTGACGGGCCTGGGAATTCGGGAAACCATCCTCTTCCCGTTGGTCCGCGCGGAGTAGCCGACCGGCCACCCGGCAGGGGCAGTTACCGCATCCTATTGACGAGGCAAGCATCGGGCGGGTTATTGTGCTCTCAGTTTGCAGGATCACCCTGCTCGAAAGGAATGTGGGACGTGGCCAAGCAGATCATTCACAAGCTGGTCGATGACCTGGACGGCGGGGACGCTGACGAGACCGTCAAGTTCGCGCTCGACGGGGTTCAGTACGAGATCGACCTGTCCGCCACGAACGCCGAGAAATTGCGGGAGGTTTTCTCGCCCTACGTCGCGAACGGCACCAAGGTGGGCCGGGGCGGCGTGGTGGTCGGCGGGCGGGCCGCGCGCGGCCGGGGCGGTGCCACCGCCGACCGCGAGCAGAACAAGGCGATCCGGGCCTGGGCCAAGCGCGAGGGCAAGGAGATCTCCGACCGGGGACGCATCCCGCAGGAGATCGTGGACGAGTTCCACGCCAAGCGCTGAGCGCCGAGGCGGTCCCGGGTGACCGCCACCGTCGCCGGGTGCGACAGGGCCCTCGGCGGGACAACCCCGACACGGGCGACACCGACGCCGGACCGGAGCACACCTCCGGGCCGGCGTCGCCGTGTCACCGAACCGCCCCGGGCGCGGCGGGCCGCCGCCCCGCCCGACGTCGCCCCGCCCGCCGCCGTCGCGGCCGTGTGCCCCGGCGCGGGGCACCGCCCGCCGGACGGGAAGAACCCGGCTCGTCGCGGCGTTGTCCACAACCGGTGGAAAACTCGTCCACAGCCTGTGGACGACCGGACCGCCGCCCACCCGGACCGTCGCCCGGACCGCCGGCCGACCCCCGGTTGACCGGTCGACCCGGTCGCCGAAGGGCGGCGCGGGCCCGTGCGGGGGCGTGCAGCCGGGTCCCACCGCCCGTCCGAATTTCGCTCTGCGCGTACACGCGGAGACCCCGGAACACGCCCTGAGCGCGGACGGTTGGCTAAAACGACGCGTACCGGACCCTCGCGGAGGACACACGACCTCAGCGGAGTCGGTCCGCGGCGATAGAGTAATGAGGCAAGGACGCCCGTCCCGGACGTCCGCGCACCGGCCCCGCCGAGATCTGACCATCAAGGCGCACGGCACGTGAGGAGCACGAGGGCATGTTCGAGCGGTTCACCGACCGAGCGCGACGGGTTGTCGTCCTGGCCCAAGAAGAGGCCCGGATGCTCAACCACAACTACATCGGTACGGAGCACATCCTGCTGGGCCTGATCCACGAGGGTGAGGGTGTCGCGGCGAAGGCCCTGGAGAGTCTGGGGATCTCGCTGGAGGGTGTGCGTCAGCAGGTCGAGGAGATCATCGGTCAGGGCCAGCAGGCGCCGAGCGGGCACATCCCGTTCACGCCGCGGGCGAAGAAGGTCCTGGAGCTGTCGCTGCGCGAGGCGCTGCAGCTCGGCCACAACTACATCGGCACGGAGCACATCCTGCTCGGCCTGATCCGCGAGGGCGAGGGCGTCGCCGCCCAGGTTCTGGTGAAGCTCGGGGCCGACCTCAACCGGGTCCGCCAGCAGGTGATCCAGCTCCTCTCCGGCTACCAGGGCAAGGAGCCCGCGGCGGCCGGCACGACGACGGGCGAGGCCGCCCCGTCGACCAGCCTCGTGCTGGACCAGTTCGGTCGGAACCTGACCCAGGCTGCCCGCGAGGGCAAGCTCGACCCGGTCATCGGGCGGGAGAAGGAGATCGAGCGGGTCATGCAGGTGCTGTCCCGCCGCACCAAGAACAACCCGGTGCTGATCGGCGAGCCCGGCGTCGGCAAGACCGCCGTGGTGGAGGGCCTGTCCCAGAAGATCATCAAGGGCGAGGTCCCGGAGACGCTGAAGGACAAGCAGCTCTACACCCTCGACCTGGGCGCGCTGGTCGCCGGTTCCCGCTACCGCGGTGACTTCGAGGAGCGCCTGAAGAAGGTGCTCAAGGAGATCCGCACCCGGGGCGACATCATCCTGTTCATCGACGAGATTCACACCCTCGTCGGCGCGGGCGCGGCGGAGGGCGCGATCGACGCGGCGTCGATCCTCAAGCCGATGCTGGCCCGTGGCGAGCTGCAGACCATCGGCGCCACGACGCTCGACGAATACCGCAAGCACCTGGAGAAGGACGCCGCCCTGGAGCGGCGGTTCCAGCCGATCCAGGTGGGTGAGCCGTCCCTGGCCCACACGATCGAGATCCTCAAGGGCCTGCGCGACCGGTACGAGGCGCACCACCGCGTCTCGATCACCGACGCGGCCCTGGTCGCGGCCGCCACCCTGGCCGACCGGTACATCTCCGACCGCTTCCTGCCGGACAAGGCGATCGACCTGATCGACGAGGCTGGCGCGCGGATGCGGATCCGCCGGATGACCGCGCCGCCGGACCTGCGGGACTTCGACGAGCGCATCGCGCAGGTGCGCCGCGACAAGGAGTCCGCGATCGACGCGCAGGACTTCGAGCGCGCCGCGCAGCTCCGCGACAAGGAGAAGCAGCTGCTGGGCCAGAAGGCGCAGCGGGAGAAGGAGTGGAAGGCCGGCGACCTCGACGTCGTCAGCGAGGTCGACGACGAGCAGATCGCCGAGGTCCTGGGCAACTGGACCGGCATCCCGGTCTACAAGCTGACCGAGGAGGAGACCTCCCGCCTGCTGCGCATGGAGGACGAGCTGCACAAGCGCGTCATCGGCCAGGAGGACGCGGTCAAGGCCGTCTCGAAGGCCATCCGGCGCACCCGGGCCGGCCTGAAGGACCCGAAGCGCCCGTCCGGCTCGTTCATCTTCGCCGGCCCGTCCGGCGTGGGTAAGACCGAGCTGTCCAAGGCGCTGGCGGAGTTCCTGTTCGGCAGCGAGGACGCCCTCATCCAGCTCGACATGTCCGAGTTCCACGACCGCTACACGGTGTCCCGGCTCGTCGGCGCCCCTCCCGGCTACGTCGGCTACGACGAGGGCGGGCAGCTGACCGAGAAGGTGCGGCGTCGGCCGTTCTCCGTGGTCCTCTTCGACGAGATCGAGAAGGCCCACCCGGACGTGTTCAACACCCTGCTCCAGATCCTGGAGGACGGGCGGCTGACCGACGGCCAGGGCCGGATCGTGGACTTCAAGAACACGGTCATCATCCTGACCACCAACCTCGGCACCCGGGACGTCGCCAAGGCCGTGTCGCTCGGCTTCCAGGCGTCGGAGGACTCGGAGTCGAACTACGACCGGATGAAGCAGAAGGTCAACGACGAGCTGAAGCAGCACTTCCGGCCGGAGTTCCTCAACCGGATCGACGACACCATCGTGTTCCACCAGCTGCGGCAGACCGAGATCCTCTCGATCGTGGACATCATGATCGCCCGGATCGAGACCCAGCTGCGCAACAAGGACATGGGGCTGGAGCTGACCGACAACGCCAAGAAGTACCTGGCGAAGAAGGGCTTCGACCCGGTCCTGGGCGCGCGGCCGCTGCGGCGCACGATCCAGCGGGACATCGAGGACAACCTGTCCGAGCGGATCCTGTTCAACGAGTTGACCCCCGGCCAGATCATCGTGGTCGACTGCGAGGGCGACCCGGAGGACATCGACAAGTCCAAGCTGGTGTTCCGCGGCTCGGACCGACCCGCCGAGGTTCCCGACGCGGTCCCCGCCGAGCTGGGCGGCACCGAGGCCGCCTGACCCGAGGGGCAGCACGACAGAACGGGCGACGGCCCGGCGGCTCTCGCCGCCGGGCCGTCGCCCGTTCTCCCCTTCCGCCGGCCCCGGCCGTCACGGGCAGGGCGTCGCCATGTCGGCGACCTGGGGGTATCGGGGGAGCGCGGAAGTCGGATGCCGGAGATCTGGGGGTATCGCCAGGCTCGGAAGCCGCGATGTCGGCGACCTGGCGGCCCGGTCCTAGCGAGGCGGGACCAGGGCCGGGTCAGGCTCGGGCCGGCCCGGGGCGGGTCAGGCGTCCAGGGCCGGGGCCGGGACCGGCGGGCCGTCACCCGCGAGGCGGAACGACTCCCCACCGGCGGGTTCCACCAGGCCGTCGGTGACCAGCCCGGCCAGGGCGCGGGAGCGCTGGACGTCGTCGGTCCACACCTGGTCCAGCCGTTGGCGCGGCACGGGGCCGGTGGCCTCCCGCAGCACCGCCAGCAGCAGCCCGCGCACCTGGCGGTCCGTGCCGGCGTACCGCTGGGGACGCCGCGTCGGCCCGGCGGGCGCCGCCTGACCGGAGGCCCGCCAGGCGCAGACCGACTCCACCGGGCAGACCGCGCACCGGGGCGACCGGGCGGTGCAGACGACCGCCCCCAGCTCCATGAACGCGGCGCTGGCCAGGGCGGCCCCGGCGGGCTCCACCGGCAGCAGTTCCTCGGTGGCCACCAGGTCGGCGGGGCGGGTGGCGGGGCCGGCGTCCGGCTCCCCGGCGATCGCCCGGCAGACCACCCGCCGCACGTTGGTGTCCACCACCGGGTGCCGCTGCCCGTACGCGAAGGCGGCCACCGCCCGCGCCGTGTACGTGCCGACCCCCGGCAGGGCGAGCAGGTGTTCCAGCCGGTCGGGCACCTCGCCGCCGTGCCGCTCGACGATCGCCGTCGCGCAGTCGTGCAGCCGCATCGCCCGGCGCGGGTAGCCCAGCCGCCCCCACATCCGGATCGCCTCGGCGGGCGTGTCGGCGGCGAGCGCGGCGGGGGTGGGCCAGCGGGCCAGCCACGCCTCGTACGCCGGCAGCACCCGCACCACGGGCGTCTGCTGGAGCATGACCTCGCTGACCAGGATCGCCCACGCGCCCACGCCGGGCACGCGCCACGGCAGGTCGCGGGCGTTGCGCTCGTACCACCGGCTGACGAGGGTGGCGAAGGTGTGCTCGGACATCGCGTCGTCGATCATGTCACGGGCCACCTTCCCGCAGGGTGGGCGGGCCGGGCGGGGCGTCGCGGAGGCCACCCCCCGATCGGGCAGAATGCCCGGATGAGCGAGCTCGCGATCACCGTCATCGGCCGGGACCGGCCCGGCATCGTGGCCGACGTCGCCGAGGTGCTCGCCCGGCTGGGCGCGAACCTCACCGACTCCACCATGACCCGGCTGCGGGGCCATTTCGCGATGACCCTGATCTGCGTGGGCCCGGCCGCCGCCGACGTCGAGGCCGCGCTGTCCCCGCTCGCCGCCGACGGCCAGCTCCTGGCCACCGTACGGGCGGTCACCCCCGACGGCGCGGCCGCGCCGGCCGGTGAGCCGTACGTGCTGGCGGTGCACGGCGCGGACCGGATGGGCATCGTCGCGGCGATGACCCGGGTGCTGACCGACGCGGGCGGCAACGTCACCGACCTGAGCACCCGGCTGACCGGCTCCCTCTACGTGGTGGTCGCCGAGGTCGACCTGCCGCCGGGCACCTTCGACGAGGTGGCCGGCCGGTTGGCGCGTACGGCGGCGGAGTTGGGCGTGGGGGTCAGCCTCCGCCCGGCGGACACGGACCTGCTGTGACGACGGAGTACGCGGGCCTCGCCGGCTGGACCCCGGCGGCGCTGCCGGTGCCGGGCGAGGTGCGCCCGGTGGTCTCCGCCCCCGACCCGGTGCTCAGCCGGCCGGGGCCGGAGGTGGACCCGACGTCGGACGAGATCGTCCGCCTCGCCGCCGACCTGATCGCCACGATGCGGGTCTCGCCGGGCTGCGTGGGCCTCGCCGCCCCGCAGGTGGGCGTGGGCGTGCAGGTGTTCGCGGTGGACGTCACCGGCCACCCGAAGGCGGTCACCGTGCACGGCACGTTCGTCCTGTGCAACGCCCGGGTGGTGGAGGCGACCCGGTGGAAGAGCGGCCGGGAGGGCTGCATGTCGGTGCCCGACCTCACCGGCGACGTCAAGCGGGCCAGCCGCCTGGTCGTCGAGGGGCTGCTGCCGGGCAGCGGCGCGCCGGTGCGGCTGGTCACCGACGGCTTCGAGGCGCGCGCGTTGCAGCACGAGATCGACCACTGCCACGGCCTGCTCTTCCTCGACCGGGTGGCCGGAGCGCACGCGATCTACCAGCGCAAGGTCTACCAGTGACCGGTCCCGGCACCGCCGGACGCCGGGCCGCAGCCGGCGGGGTCGCCGCCCCGAGCGGGGGGTCGCTGTCGTGAGTGGAGGGTCGTCACGGTGAGCCGAGGGTGCTCCGGCGCGTCGCGCCCGACGACGGTGCGTCGCGCCGCTACGGTGGGGGCATCATGCGTCTGACGGTCGGCCCCCTGCCACCCGCCGTGTACTGGCGGCGTCGCGCCGTCGTACTTGGAGCGGGCCTTCTCTTCCTGATCGTGCTGCTCTATTCCTGCAACGGCGCGGGCAACACGGGCACCACGCCGCAGTCGAAGTCGACCCCGACTCCGACGGCGTCCCCGGGCGCCGGCGACCCGTCGGCGGTGCCCGAGCCGAGCGGTTCGGTGCTGACGCCGCAGACCGGTCTCCCGCCCGGCGGGTCGGACGACCCGGGCAGCGACCCGGGCTCGTCGGGGGGCGAGCAGGGCGGGTCGAGCGGCCCCTCCGGCGGCGACGGCGCTCCGGCCGGGCCCGGTGGGGCGGACGCCGGGACGTGCACCGACGCGGAGATCTCGGTGACGCCCGTGGTGCTGCCGACGTCGGCCCCGCAGGGCACGGTGGTCAGCCTCCAGCTCAAGATCAAGAACAGGTCGGACCGCACCTGTAGCCGGGACGTGGGCGCGGACTTCCAGGAGCTGTTCGTCAAGTCGGGCGCGGAGAAGGTCTGGTCCTCCGACACCTGCGGCAACGTCAAGGGCTCGGACGTGCAGTCGTTCACGCCCGGCTTCGAGCGGTCGTACCAGGTGGACTGGAACGGGCGGGACACCAGCCGCTGCAAGGACGGCCTCGCCAACGGCCCGTTGCCGCCGGCCGGGGCCTACCAGGTGTTCGGGCGGCTCGACACCAAGCTCAGCTCGCCGGTGAAGCTCACCATCACCGACTGACGTCCGGCCCGCCCGCCGCCGGTCCGGCTCCGACCCCGGCGGCCAGGCCCCACTGCCGCCGGGTTGACGCGAGCGTCGGACGTGGCGTTCCGGAACGTCAGACGTAGCGTTCCAGGATGGAGGCCTCGGCGAGCCGGGACAGCCCCTCCCGGACGCCGCGGGCGCGGGCGTCGCCGACGCCCTCGACGGCCTGGAGGTCCTCCACGGTGGCCCCGAGTAGCCGCTGCAGGCTGCCGAAGTGCAGCACCAGCCGGTCGACGATGGCCACCGGCAGCCGGGGGACCTTCGCCAGCAGCCGGAAGCCGCGTGGGCTGACCGCCGCGTCGAGCGCGTCGGAGGCGGCCGGGTAGCCGATGGCCTTGGCCACCGCGACCAGGTCGATCAGCTCGGTGGCGCCCAGCAGGTCCAGCTCGACCAGGGCCTCGTCGAGGGTGCGGGACTTGCGGCCGGCGGGCAGGTAGTCGCGGATGACCAGGGTGCGGTCGGCGTCCACGCCGGCCATCAGCTCGTCGAGCTGGAGGGCCAGGAGGCGGCCGTCGGTGCCCAGCTCCACCACGTAGCCGGCGATCTCGTCGGCGATCCGGCGGACCATCTCCAGCCGCTGCACCACCGCCACCGCGTCCCGGACCGTCACCAGGTCCTCGATCTCCAGGGCGGAGAGGGTGCCGGAGACCTCGTCGAGACGCAGCTTGTAGCGCTCCAGGGTGGCCAGGGCCTGGTTGGCCCGGGACAGGATGGCCGCCGAGTCGTCCAGCACGTGCCGCTGGCCGTTGACGTAGAGGCTGATGATCCGCATCGACTGGCTGACGGAGATGACCGGGTAGCCGGTCTGCCGGGCCACCCGCTCGGCGGTGCGGTGCCGGGTGCCGGACTCCTCGGTCGGGATCGACGGGTCCGGCATCAGGTGCACGGCCGCCCGGACGATGCGGGTGCCGTCGCTGGACAGCACCACCGCGCCGTCCATCTTGCACAGCTCCCGCACCCGGGTCGCCGAGAACTCCACGTCGAGGGGGAAGCCGCCGGTGCACAGCCCCTCGACGACCTTGTCGTAGCCCAGGACGATCAGCGCGCCCGTGCGACCGCGCAGGATCCGCTCCAGGCCGTCACGCAGCGCGGTGCCGGGGGCCATGAGGGCGAGATTGGCCCGCAGCGGATCACCGCTCGCGCCGCCGACACTCCCGGTCACGCTGACGCTGATCGGACGGGCGGGCGAGCCCACGGCACCGGTGCGGGCGTGGGGTGTCGCGCCGGCGGTTTTGCTGGCATCGCGGTCGATCGGCACGCGCACAGTCTACGGACTGGCGTGCGGTGGGTGCTGTCGTGGTTACTGTGATGTGTCACGATGCCCCCCGCCGACCGCGTCGGGAGGCCCGCCGCGCTTGTCCGGAATCGCACCGGCGGTCCGACCCGACGGCCACCGTCGGTCACTCCGCCGATGCGCGGGCGGCACACTGGAGCGCCGAGCGCACGTCGGTGACCTCCATCACGCGCATGTTCTCGGGGCCCGCCCCGGCGCTCTCCGGGCCGCACCCCGGGGGCACGAGGGCGACCCGGAAGCCGAGCCGGGCCGCCTCGGCGAGCCGGCGGGGCACCGCGCCGACCCGGCGCACCTCGCCGGTGAGGCCGACCTCGCCGATCGCCACCAGGTGCGGGTTGATGGCCAGGTTGAGGCCGCCGGAGGCGACCGCGAGGGCCACCGCCAGGTCGGCCGCCGGCTCCACCACCCGGATGCCGCCGACGGTGGCCGCGAAGACCTCCCGGTCGTGCAGGGTCAGCCGCTCGGCGCGGCGCTGGAGCACCGCCAGCACCATCGCCAGCCGGGCCCCGTCCAGCCCCGAGACGGTGCGTCGGGGCGAACCCGCCACGGTCGCCCCGATCAACGCCTGCACCTCGGTGACCAGGGCCCGCCGCCCCTCCATCGCCACCGTGACACAGGTGCCCGGCACCGGCTCCGAGTAGCGGGTGAGGAACAGCCCGGACGGGTCGGCGAGGCTGCTGATGCCGCCCTCGTGCATCTCGAAGCAGCCGACCTCGTCGGCGGCGCCGAACCGGTTCTTCACGCCGCGCACCATCCGCAGCGAGGAATGCTTGTCGCCCTCGAAGTGCAGCACCACGTCGACCAGGTGCTCCAGCACGCGGGGCCCGGCCACCTGGCCGTCCTTGGTGACGTGGCCGACCAGGACGGTGGCGACCCCCCGCTCCTTGGCCACGGCGACCAGGGCGGCGGTGACCGCCCGCACCTGGGTCACCCCGCCGGGCACCCCCTCGGTGCCGGCGGTGGAGATGGTCTGCACCGAGTCGAGCACCAGCAGCCCCGGCTTCACCGCGTCGAGGTGGCCGAGGACCGCGCCGAGGTCGCTCTCGGCGGCCAGCCAGAGCTGGTCGTGCAGGGCGTTCATCCGCTCGGCGCGCAGCCGCACCTGGCTGACCGACTCCTCGCCGCTGACCACCAGCGACGGGCTGCCGGCGGTGGCCGCCCACTGCTGTGCGACGTCGAGCAGCAACGTGGACTTGCCCACCCCCGGCTCGCCGGCGAGCAGCACCACCGCGCCGGGCACCAGGCCGCCGCCGAGCACCCGGTCGAGCTCGCTCACGCCGGTGGGACGGGCCTTGGCCGGCGCGGCGCTGATGGTGGCGATCGGCCGGGCCGGCTCGGCCGGCATCCGCGAGCTGACCACCCGCCCGGAGACGGTCGGGCCGGTCACCGTGCACTCGACCACCGAGCCCCACTCGCCGCACTCGGGGCAGCGCCCCACCCACTTGGGCGGCTGGTGGCCGCAGGCGTCGCACTCGTAGGCGGGGCGGGGCTCGCGGGCGGCCCGGCCGCGCGGGGTCGCCCGGGAGGGTGTCGATCGGGGCGTCGTCACACCGGAACGTTAGTCCCCCCGTACGACGAAGCACCGCCGGCATGGCGGGTGCCACGCCGGCGGTGCCGGGTCGTCTTCCTCGGGGCGGGTCAGTCGTGACCGGAGCCCTCGGTGCCGCCCTCCGCGCCGTGCGCGCCCTCGCGCTGCACGATCTGGGACGGCTGCGGGAGCGGGGTCAGCGGGACGCCGACCGGGGCCGGGGTGCTGATGGTGCGGCCGTTGCCGAAGTCGAAGGTCAGGTTGACCTGCTGGCCGGCGAGCAGCGCCTGGTTGAGGCCGACGAGCTGGAGCGACCGGCCGCCCTGCACGTTGAGCTGGACGTAGCCGAGGGCGGGGATCTCGAACCGGGCCGTCTCGCCGGCCGGGGCCGACGGGCTCGGCGCGGCGGACGGGCCCTCCGACGCACCCTCGGACGGGCCGGCCGACCCGGACGGCGACCCGGAACCCGACGGCGACGCGCCCTCGGACGGCGACGCGGACCCGGACGGCGACGCGCCCTCCGACGGCGACTCGCTGGCCGACGCGGACGGGCTCGCCGAGGCGGACGCGCCGCCGCTGATCACGATGTCCCGCGCGCCGTCCGTGGTGACGGTCACCGTCACCGGGCTCTGCGTGTCGTTGTAGAGCACCGCGTTGACGGCGGCGTTCGCGCCGGCCTGGTAGCCGCCCGGACCCGGGTATTCCACGTAGAGCCCGCGCACCTTGTAGGCGTTGTCCGCACTCTGGGTGTTGACGCCCTGGACCGACGGCTCCTTGATGGCGGTCTCGGCCACCTGGCCGGCGCCGCAGCCGGTCGCCAGCAGGCCGGTCGCCGCCGCCACGCCGGACAGCAGCAGGGCCGCCCGCCGGGAACCCCTGATCGAGCGCGTCACGTCGGTCCTCCTCGTCACGATCCCCACCCGGCCGTCGCCGGGCACGGTGGCCATACCCGCGCAGACCGGCTTCAGGGTAGTTGGGGCTGATCGAGACCCGCACGCCGACCCGGCACCACCACCTTCCCGGGCACTCAGAGCATCCGGCCGCCGGTGACCAGCAGCACCACGTCGATCAGGGCCACCAGCAGCACGGCCCGGAACGCGGCCACCCCCCGGTCGCCGGAACGGCGGGCGTTGCGGCCGGCGTACCAGGTCAGGGGCGGGACCAGCGCGGCGGTCGCCACCGCCGACAGCCCGAACCACGACGGCGGCCCGGGCGGCCCGACGACCAGGGTGACGGTCGCGGCGAGCAGCAGCGCGGCGGCGGCCACCCGGCTGCCGGCCGCGCCGAGGCGGTGCGGCAGCCCCCGCACCCCGGTCCGGGCGTCGTCGGCCAGGTCGGGCAGCACGTTGGCGAAGTGCGCGCCGGCCCCCAGCAGGGCGGCGGCGGCCACCAGCCAGGCCGGCGGGGCGGGGGCGCCGGGCAGCGCGAGCACCACGAAGGCGGGCAGCGCGCCGAACGACACCGCGTAGGGCAGCACGGAGAACGGCGTCGACTTCAACGGCCGGTTGTAGGCCAGCGCGGAGACCAGGGCCACGGTCGCCCAGACCGCCGCCGTCCGGTTGGTCGCCGCCGTCGCGAGCAGCACCGTGGCCAGGGTCGCGGCCCGCGTCGCCAGCCCCACCGCGCGCCGGCTCACCGCGCCGGCGGCGACCGGCTTGTCGGTACGCCCCACCGCCGCGTCCCGGTCGGCGTCCAGGTGGTCGTTGGACCAGCCGACGGCGAGTTGGCTGGCGAGCACCGTGAGCGCCACCGCGGCGACCCCGGACGGGCGGTGCCCCACCCCCACGGCGAGCAGCCCCGCCACCACCGTCACCGCCGCGGCCGGCTCCGGGTGACTTGCCCTGAGCAGCCCTAACACCGTCGTCGCCATATGGGAAGTCTGGTCGTTACCGTCCGGTCGTGCCACGCTCGGTGCCATGCCTGACGGATCGTCCCCGGTGTCCGACCGGCCGCGCGTGCTGCCGCCGAACGATCCCCGGCAGTACGACGACCTGGCCGACGAGTGGTGGCGTCCGGACGGGGCGTTCGCCATGCTGCACTGGCTCGCCCGCGCCCGGGCGGCCCTGGTGCCGCCGGCCGCCCGGCCCGACGCCCTCCTGGTCGACCTGGGCTGCGGTGCCGGCCTGCTCGCCCCGCACCTGGCGGGCAAGGGCTACCGGCACGTCGGCGTCGACCTCACCCGCTCCGCCCTGGCCCAGGCCGCCGCGCACGGGGTGACCCCGGTCAACGGCGACGCCACCGCCGTGCCGCTGGCCGACGGCTGCGCCGACGTGGTGGCCGCCGGTGAGCTGCTGGAACACGTGCCGCACTGGCGGGCCGCCGTGGCGGAGGCCTGCCGGCTGCTGCGGCCGGGCGGCCTGCTGGTGCTGGACACGCTCAACGACACCGCGCTGAGCCGGCTGGTCGCCGTGGAGATCGGCGAGCGGCTGCCGACGGTGCCCCGGGGCATCCACGATCCACGGTTGTTCGTGGACGACCGGGCGCTGGTCGCCGAGTGCGCCCGGCACGGCGTCGACCTGCGGGTCCGGGGCGTCCGGCCGGAGCTGGGCGGCACCCTGCGCTGGCTGGCCCGTCGGCTGCGGGCCGCCCGTCGGCCCCCGGTGCGCAGCGACCCGTCGCCGGCCGGGCGGGAACCTCGGATCAGGCCGACCTGGTCGACGGCGGTGCTCTACCAGGGGCGCGGCGTCCGTTGCGGATAGCCGGGCCCGCGCCGGGGTACTGCTCAGACCGGACCGCGACAGCTCCGCCTCTCGTTGGTGACGACGTGGGGTACGCGAACGAGAGGTGGGGAACGTGGCCGTACCGGTGATCGCGGGTCTGGGCACGGCGCAGCCGCCGGGGGCCACGCAGGACGAGCTGTGGTCGGGCTTCTTCGCGGGCCACTTCCCCGACGCCACCCGGGCGCTCGCGCAGCGGATCTTCGCCAACTCGGGCGTGACGCGGCGGCAGGCGGCGGTCAACCCGCTGCTGGAGGACGTCTCGGACTGGCCGACGGAGCGCCGGATGCGCCGCTACCAGGTCGAGGCGCTGCCGCTGGGCAAGGAGGCGGTCGGCCGGGCGCTCACCGCCGCCGGCCTGGACGCCGGGGACGTCGGCCTGTTCATCGTCTGCTCGTGCACCGGGTACGCCACGCCCGGCCTGGACATCCTGCTCGCCCGGGACCTGGGCATGGCCCCGCACACCCAGCGGATGGTCGTCGGCCACATGGGCTGCTACGCGGCCCTGCCAGGGCTCGGCGCGGCCGGCGACTTCGTCACCGCCCGGCAGCGGCCGGCGCTGCTGCTCTGCGCGGAGCTGACCAGCCTGCACATCCAGCCCGCCACGGCCCGGCTGGACACCCAGCAGATCGTCTCCCACGCCCTCTTCTCGGACGCCGCCGTCGCCGCCGTGGTCGTCCCCGGCGGCCGGGGGTACGCGCTGCGCGAGGTCGCCGCGGTCACCGACACGTCCACGGCGGACCACATGACCTGGGACGTCACCGACACCGGCTTCCGGATGGGACTGTCCCCGAAGGTCCCGCAGGTGCTCTCCCGCCACGTCCGGGGCCTGGTCGACGACCTGTTGGCCCGGCACGGCGCGACGCTGCCGGAGGTGGGCGGCTGGGCGGTGCACCCGGGCGGCCCGCGCATCCTGGACGTGGTGGAACGCGAGCTGGCGTTGCCGCCGCAGGCGCTGGACGCGGCCCGCGCCACCCTGGACGCCCACGGCAACTGCTCCTCGGCGACGGTCATGCTGATCCTGGACCGGCTGCTGCGGGCGCAGCGCCCGGCCGAACGCATCCTGCTGCTCGCCTTCGGCCCCGGCCTGACCCTCTACGCCGCCCTCCTGGACCACACCCCCTAACCCCGCCCCCGGTGATCAGGAGAAAAGCAGCACTGTCGATCTCCACGATGACGCAGAGCTCTCGATCACCGAAGCCGTCGGGGCCGGTCGGGGCGGGTTACCCTCTCGGGGTGGAGGGCGTGGGAGCGGGGCGGCTGCGGGGTGGGGTGCTGGCCGGGTTGGCCGTGCTCCTCGTGGTCGCCGGTGGCGCGTGGTGGCGGGCTGCCGCCCCCGGCATCGACCCGACGGGTGGGCCGGCTCGCCCGTCCGCCGTGGACGGCGCGGACGGCACGGACGGCGTGGGCTCCGGGGACTCCGCGGACTCCGGGGACGGCGGCGGGGCCCGCCCCGGGCAGGACGTGGGTCCGGCCCGGGCGGCCTCTCCGGGGCGGCCGACCGGCCGGGAAACGTACCGGGTCACCCCCGGCGCCGCTCCCCATGTCATCGTCGACTCGGCGACCGGCCAGGTGGTCTTCAGCTCGCCGCGCCGGACCGTCGTCCTCGACGGACCCACCGGGCGGGTGCTGACCGACGACACCGGCGGGTCCGTCCCCTTCGACCGGGGCGGCGACCCGGCTGGGTTCGGCACCCTGTGGCAGGCCCGGCTGACCCTGCGCCCCGGCCTGCCGCCGCAGCAGCGCGTCGTCCCCGCCGCCTCATCCCGGCCGCACCTGCTCCAGGCCCGGTGCACCGGCCCGGGAGAGCTGCTGCTGGTGGCCTTCCCCTTCGGTCGACGCGAAACCCACCGGGTGGCGTGCGACGGCTCGTCCGCCACCGTGCTGCTGGACGGCGGGAAGAAGCTCCGGTTCGTCCTCGCCGCGTCCGGCGACGCCCCGGTCGTGGTCGACGCCCGGCTGGCGGCCCTGGCCTTCTGAGCCGCCACGCTCCCGGCTCTCAGCTGCCGAGGCGGGCCAGGTCGGCGCGGTAGTCGTCGGCGGAGCGCAGCTCCGGCACCACCCGGACCAGCACGCCGGCGCGGTCGACCAGCAGCGCGGTGGCCGCCCCGGGCCGCGGCGGCAGCCGCAGGAAGGCACGCAGGCCGCCGGCCGGGTCGGCGAGCGCCCGTACCCCCGCGGGGGGCGACGCCGGGGTGGCGCGGACCGTGCGGCCCCCTTCGACGGTGACCACTGTCACGCCGGGCGGCGCGAGCGCGGTGGCCTCGGTCACCCGCTCGGAGCAGGGGCAGGCGTCCACCAGGATGATCACGGCGGGCGTGAGTCCGCGCAGCGAGACGGCCGCGTTCCCGGCGTCGACCAGGTCCAGCGCCGGCAGCGCCCGGCCGCTCAGGTCGGTCGCCGTCGGGTAGGGCACGACGGTGGGGCGGTCGCCGCTGCGGGGCGTCCGGGGCCAGGTGACGGCGAACAGGCCGGCGAGGGTGACCAGCAGCGTCACCAGCAGGACCAGCAGGGGCAGGCGCAGCGGCGGCCGGCCGTCGGGGCGGGGGAGCAGGCCCAGGCGGCGACGCCAGCGGGTGTGGCCGGCCCGGCGGCGCAGCTCGCGGCGGACCCGCGCGGCCTCGTCGGCGAGCGCGGACGGGTCGTCCGGCACGACGATGCGGCCCCACTCCGGTGGCAGGCCGGGAAGGCCGTCGGCGGAGCCCTGGCCCTCTGCGTCGGGCATGCCCATGGGACCCCCTGCAACCGTCTCGGCGCGCGGACAGCGTTGTGCCTCCAGGGTCGCGCACCGCCGGGTCCTCCCGCTACACCTGGGCGCGGCTGGCGCGACCGGGATACCATGGGAACAGCGCATCGCCCGAGAAATCCACGCTCCGATCACCCACGTCGGGGTGTCATCCGTCAATCACGGAGCGTGTTCAGACCATCGGTTTGGCCTCCTGTCAAGCTGAAGAAATACCTCTCACAGGGCCCCTGAGCTGCGCCAACGGTCAGGACAGCGGTGGGACATCGGTGCCTGAGCGTGTTACCCTAGACACAGCGAAAGGGGTTTCGAACCTATGGTTTTCAGTGTCGGCGAGACCGTTGTTTACCCCCACCACGGGGCCGCACTCATCGAGGCAATCGAGACTCGGGTCATCAAGGGCGAGCCCAAGCAGTACCTCGTCCTGAGGGTCGCGCAGGGTGACCTGACGGTCCGGGTGCCCGCTGAGAACGCCGAGATCGTGGGCGTGCGCGAGGTGGTCGGCGAAGAGGGCCTGGGCAAGGTCTTCGACGTCCTCCGGGCTCCGCACACCGAGGAGCCGACCAACTGGTCGCGGCGTTACAAGGCGAATCTGGAGAAGCTGGCCTCCGGCAACCCGCTGAAGGTGGCCGAGGTCGTGCGCGACCTGTGGCGCCGGGAGCGGGAGCGGGGCCTGTCGGCGGGCGAGAAGCGCATGCTCGCCAAGGCGCGGGACATTCTCGTCGGCGAGGTCGCGCTGGCCGAGAAGAGCACCAAGGACGAGGCGGAGACGCTGCTCGACAAGGTGCTGACCGAGGCCTGATCCGCACCTGATCATCGACCACCCCGCAGCAGCAGAATCCGAGGACCGCGACGTGACCGCGCAGCTCAATCCGCGCGGTGACGTCGCGGTCCTCGTGCCTGCGGCCGGTGCCGGCGTACGCCTGGGCCCGGGCGCGCCCAAGGCCCTGCGTCCCCTTGCCGGTGAGCCGCTGCTCGTGCACGCCGTGCGCCGGATCGCCGCCGCCGCGTCCGTGCACACGATCGTGGTGGCCGCCCCGGCGGCCGAGGTCGACGCCGTCCGCGACCTGCTCGCCCCGGTCGCCCCGGTGACGGTCGTCCCCGGCGGGGCGGAACGCCAGGCCTCCGTGGCCGCCGCGCTGGCCGCCGTCCCCGCCGGCCCGGAGATCATCCTGGTGCACGACGCGGCCCGCGCGCTCACCCCTCCCGAGCTGGTCGAGTCCGTCGCCGCGGCGGTCCGCTCCGGGCACGACGCGGTGATCCCCGTCCTCCCGGTCGTCGACACGATCAAGGAGGTCGGCCCGGGCGAGGTGGTCCTCGGCACGGTCGACCGGTCCGCCCTGCGCGCCGTGCAGACCCCGCAGGGTTTCCGCCGCGCCGTGCTGACCGCCGCCCACGAGGCGGCCGGCGACCCGCTCACCGACGACGCGGGCCTCGTCGAGAAGCAGGGCGTGCCGGTGGTCTGCGTCCCCGGCTCCGAGCACGCCCTCAAGGTCACCCGCCCGTTCGACCTCGCGCTGGCCGAGCACCTGCTGGCCGGCGGCGCGTGACGCGTACCCTCGGTTCATGATCGTTCCTCGGGTGGCCATCGGCACCGACGTGCACGCCTTCGAGGCGGGCCGACCCTGCTGGCTGGCCGGCCTGCTCTGGCCCGACCAGGACGGCCTGGCCGGGCACTCCGACGCCGACGTGGTCGCGCACGCCGCCTGCAACGCGCTGCTCTCCGCCGCCGGCCTCGGCGACCTCGGCGCCAACTTCGGCGTGGCCGAGCCCGAATGGGCGGGCGCGCCGGGGGTGGCGCTGCTCACCGAGACGGCCCGCCGGGTCCGGGCGGCCGGCTTCGAGATCGGCAACGTCTCCGTGCAGGTCGTCGGCAACCGGCCGAAGATCGGGCCGCGTCGCGCCGAGGCCGAGGCGGTGCTCTCCGAGGCGGTCGGCGCGCCGGTGACCGTCTCCGCCGCCACCACCGACGGGCTCGGCTTCACCGGGCGCGGCGAGGGGCTCGCCGGTGTCGCGGTGGCCCTGGTCCACCCGGTCCCGCCCGCGTAGGGTCGCCCGATGTCGAGCGACGCCACCGCCGAGGGGTACCTCCAGCGCGCCCAACTCCTGGCCGACCTCGGCCGCTACGACGAGGCCGCCGGGGAGGTCGGCCTCGCCCTCGCCCTGGAACCGGCGAACGCCGACGCGCTGACCACCCTCGCCCGGGTGCACCTGGCCGCCGGCCGGCCCGCCGAGGCACGCGCCGCCGCCGAGGCGGCCCTGGCCGTCGCCCCGGACACCGTCGCCGCGCTCGTCGCCCGTGGGCTGGCCCTGGTCGAGCAGGGCGAGTACGCCGAGGCGGCCGGCACCGCCGGCCGGCTGCTCGCCGCCGCCGACGACGCGTACGCCCAGCGCAGCGCCGCCGCGATCCTGTCCGGCTCGCGCAACGGGCAGCCGGCCCTCAACGCCGCCTGGCGGGGCGTCGAGCTGGCCCCGGAGGAGTCCCAGGCGCACCTGGTGCTCGCCCTCGTCGCCGCCCGGCTGCGGCTGTACGACCTGGCCGAGCGGGCGTACCGGGAGGCGCTGCGGCTCGACCCGGAACTGGACCGGGCCGGCGACGAGCCCGGGATCGTCCGGCTGGAACGGCGGCGGTACGCCTCGGCGCTCGCCGAGCTGGCGGAGAACGTGCCGGCCGTCCAGGCGGCCCCGGCCGTGCCCGACTCGCCCCGGGGCGTCGTCGACGACCTGCGCCGGCTCGTGCTGTACGGCGCGGGCTGGACGCTCGTGGGAGCGGTGCTGGTGGCGGTCGCGGCGGCCGGGGTGTCGTCGTCCGGCCCGTCGCGGTTCCTCGCGGTGCTGGTGGCGGTGAGCGGGGCGGTGCTGGGCTGGCTGCTCGCCGCGCGGGTGCCGGGGCTGACGCGTACGGTGCTGCCGGGTCTGCTGCGCTCGGACCGCTCGCTGGCCCTGGCGGTGTACGCGGTGGCCGCCGGGCCTCTGCTGTTGCTGCTCTATGCGGTGGTGGGGACGCCGTGGCCGCTCGTGGCGGCGATCGCGGTGGCGGCCGTGGCGGAGCTGGCGGTGTTCTCCCGGACGGTGCGCTGAGCGCTGTCCTGGCGCGTTGGTGTCGCGTTCGTTGCGGTGCGTCGTGGTGGGGGTTCGCCGGGGCCCGCCCGCTCCGGGCGGTCAGGCTTGATCCCTGCGCGGCGGGCCCCGGCGAACCCCTGACGTGGTCGCCGTCCGGCCGGACGGCGGCGGTGCGGGGCGGGGCGGCCCACCGAGTTACGCGGGCGGCCCGCCCGCCTCGGGCTCCTGCCGGGAGTTGTCGTATGCCTGCCGGGAGCTGCGGACGTGGTCGTGGTGGCGCATCGACCAGTGCAGCAGGCCGGTGAGCGGGCCGGTGAGGCTGTGCCCCTCGTCGGTGAGGGCGTAGTCCACCCGGGGCGGCACGCACGGGTGCACGGTGCGGGTGACCAGTCCGTCGCGTTCCAGGTTGCGCAGGGTGCGGGTCAGCATCCGCCGGCTGATGCCCTCGGTGGCGCGCTGGAGGTCGCTGAACCGGCGCGGGCCGCCGCGCAGCAGCACCACGACGATCACCGTCCAGCGGTCGCCGATGCGGTCGAGGGTGTCGCGGAGCGGGCAGTGCTGGCGCATCGCCTCCGTCACCCGGACGTCGGGCGGGAGGGCCAGCTCCTGGGCCAGCCGGGCACCCGGCGGGGGCGTCGTCATCGGTTACTCCGGTGTGCCTGAGGCAGGCGGATGTGCCGTCTTCCGCGATCGATCCTCGCTGTCCAGGATGGGGGCGGCAACTGCCTTTCCCATGGCGGGGGAGGCCACGTTCGTGAGCAGAGCGGAGCGGGATCAGGTGATCGTTGGGGTGACGGGGGCGTCCGGTGGGCTTGGCGGCCGTACGGTGCGGATGCTGGCCGGGGCGGGGCACCGGGTCGTGGCGCTGACCCGCGATCCGGGCGCGGCCCTGGCCGGGGCGGGCCGGGCGGCACCGGAGCGCGTCGAGGCGCGGCGGGTCGACTTCGACGAGCCGGCCGGGCTCCCGGCGGCCCTCGCCGGGATCGACCGGCTGCTGATCGTGAGCACGGACGCCTGGGAGCCCGCGCGGCGGATCGCCCAGCACCGGGCGGCGGTCGACGCGGCGGTGGCCGCCGGGGTGGGGCACGTCGTCTACACCTCCCTGGTGGCCTGCGACGGGCCGCCGGAGCTGCTCAACTCCGCCCACCGGGCCACCGAGGAACACCTGCGCGGCTGCGGGCTCCCGTGGACGATCCTGCGCAACGCCATCTACGCCTCGGGGGTCGCGGAGCTGCTGGCCCCCGCCGTGTCCACCGGCCGGCACGTGACGAACGCCGGGGACGGCGCGGTGGCGTACGTGGCCCGGGACGACTGTGCGGCCGTGGCCGCCGCCGTGCTGGCCGCCGGTCCGGGGCCGGCCCGTGATCTCGCGGGCCGGACGCTCGACGTGACCGGCCCCGAGGCCCTCACCGCCGACCATTTGGCCGGCCTGCTCGGGGCGCGCCTCGGCCGGCCCGTCGAGGTCGTCCACGTCGACGACGACGCCTACCGGGACCGGCTGGTCGGGGCGGGGACCCCCGCGCCGGTGGCGGCGGCGCTCGTCGCCCTCGGGCGGGCCGTCCGGTCGGGGCGGTACGGGCGGGTCTCGACGACGGTGCCGGAGCTGACCGGCGGGCCCGCCCGCCGGGTCGACGCCTCCGTGGCCGTGGCGTCCTAACCGGCGGCGGGTCGGGCCCAGGTCCAGGCGTACGCCGGGTCCTCGCACTCGGTCGCCGCGTCGCACAGGTCGAGCGGGCGGAACGTGTCGACCATGACGGCCAGCTCGTCGAAGAAGTCGACGCCGATCGAGCGTTCGGCCGCGCCGGGCTGGGGGCCGTGGGTGAAGCCGGACGGGTGCAGCGAGATGGAGCCCTGCCCGATGCCGGAGCCGCGCCGGGCCTCGTAGTTGCCGCCGGTGTAGAACAGCATCTCGTCGGAGTCGACGTTGTGGTGGTGGTAGGGCACCGGGATGGCGTCGGGGTGGTAGTCGACCTTGCGGGGCACGAACGAGCAGATCACGAAGTTGGGGCCCTGGAACGTCTGGTGCACGGGCGGCGGCTGGTGGATGCGGCCGGTGATCGGCTCGAAGTCGTGGATGGAGAACGCCCACGGGTAGAGGTGGCCGTCCCAGCCGACGACGTCGAAGGGGTGGTGCGCGTAGACGTGTCGTGTCCAGCCGCGCCGGTGCCGCACCAGGACCTCGACGTCGGAGTCGTCGACCAGCAGCGGGGTGTCCGGCCCCCGGACGTCGCGCTCGCAGTAGGGCGAGTGCTCCAGGAACTGGCCGCGCACCGAGAGGTAGCGCTTGGGCGGGCCGACGTGCCCGGCGGCCTCGACGGCCAGCAGCCGGGCCGGCCCGTCGCCGGTGGGGACGAGGCGGTGGATGGTCGACGTCGGGATGATCACGTAGTCGCCGGCCACCGCGTCGAGCGCGCCGAACGGCGACTCGACCCGCAGCGACCCGGACTCCAGGTAGAGGCAGTGGTCGCCGGTGGCGTCGCGGAACAGCGGGGACGGCCGGTCGGCCGACACGTAGGCGATGCGCACGTCGTCGTTGGCGAGCAGGTAGCGCCGGCCGAGGATCGGGTCGGCCCCGGTGTGGTCGAGCTGGTGGGTGCGTAGGTGGCGGGGCTTGAGCGGCAGGTTGGGCACGCGGGTGACGGCCGGCGGGTCGTACGCCTCGGCGGCGACGATCGCGGTGGGGGCGTGCCGGTGGTAGAGCAGGGAGGAGTCGGCGGAGAAGCCCTCCTGGCCCATCAGCTCCTCGGTGTGGAGGGTGCCGTCGGGCTGGCGGAACTGGGTGTGCCGCTTGCGGGGCACCTCGCCGACGCTGCGGTAGTACGGCATGTCGCCTCCCGTTTCGTCCCGTTCACCCGAGCATAGGACCCTTCACCGGCCATCGCCCCGTTCACCGGCCACTGCCGTCCGATAATCGGACGCTGTTGTCCGTTCCTTGTAGCGTCCCGTAAGTTCTTGTTCCGTGTCAACGCACGTGCCACACCTCCTCGCCGGCCTCGTCGACGACGCCGCGGTCTTCCCGCCCGGCAGCGCGACGCTTCCCGACGCGCTCGCCGCGCACCGCCGGCACCGGGGCTCCTGGTATGCCGAGCTCGTCGGCCCGCTGCTCGTGCCCGCCTCGGCGGTCGTCTCCGGCGCGCTGGCCGGAGCCCTCGGCGGGCCGGCGGGTGCAGCGGGCGACCCGGCCGGGCCCGCCGCGCCGGGCGACGACAGCGCCGGGGGCGGCCTCGCGGTCGGGTTGATCGGCGACACCGGGGTCGACGGGCTGCCCGCCGCCCTGGCCGCCCTGCCGGCCGGCGTCACCGCCCGCCAGGTCGAGGTGGCCGTCGCCAAGCGCGGCGAGGACCCGCTGCCCGGCCTGACCGCGCTGCTGGGCCTGGCCGGGCGGTCCGGCGGCGTCGCCTTCTACGCCGAGCTGCCGCTGACGTTCGGGCTGACCGGGGCGCTCGACGCGGTCGCCGCCGCGCGCGCCGACGGGGCACCGGTCGCGGCGAAGTTCCGCACCGGCGGGCTGGCCGCCGAGCTGTTCCCCACCCCGGTCGAGCTGGCCGCCGTGATCTGCGCCTGCCGCGACCGGGAGCTGCCCTTCAAGCTGACCGCCGGGCTGCACCACGCCGTGCGGCACCGCGATCCGGAGACCGGCTTCACCCACCACGGCTTCGGCAACGTGCTCGCCGCGACCCTCGCCGCCGCCGACGGGGCCGAGGTGGACGAGGTGGCCGCCGTGCTCGCCACCACCGACCCGGTGCCGCTGGTCGAGCGCGCCCGGGCCGCCCGCGCCGCCGACCGGCCGCTGTGGGTGGGGTACGGCTCGTGCAGCATCACCGAGCCACTGACCGATCTGATCCGGCTCGGCCTGGTGAACGGGGGACACGACGTGCACGCACGACAGGACGTGGGCGCAGGACAGGACGTGGACGGAGGACGCGACGCATGACCTGGGTGACGGGTGCCGAGGGCTCGGCGTACGGGGTGTGCAACCTGCCCTACGGGGTGTTCCGCTCTGGCGGGGGCGAACCCCGCGTCGGCGTACGGATCGGGGAGTTCGTGCTCGACCTGGGCGCGGCCGAGGCGGCCGGGCTGGTGCTGGCCGCCGGCGCGCTGGGCCGGCCGACGCTCAACGCGTTCCTGGCCCTGGGGCGGCCGCAGTGGACCGCCGTCCGGCAGCGGGTGACCGAGCTGCTCACCGACCCCGCCCACCGGCCGGCGGTCGAGCCGCTGCTGGTGCCGCTGGCCGAGGCGGAGCTGCTGCTGCCGTTCGAGGTGGCCGACTACGTCGACTTCTACTCCTCCGAGCACCACGCGGGCAACGTCGGGCAGATCTTCCGCCCCGGCCAGCCGCCGCTGCTGCCCAACTGGAAGCACCTGCCGATCGGCTACCACGGCCGGGCCGGCACGGTGGTGGTGTCCGGCACGCCTGTCGTCCGCCCCACCGGGCAGCGGGCCACCCCGGACGGGCCGGTCTGCGGGCCGTCCGTGCGCCTCGACATCGAGGCCGAGGTGGGTTTCGTCGTCGGCGTGCCCAGCGTGCTCGGCGAGCCGGTCGGAGTGGCCGACTTCGCCGACCACGTCTTCGGGGTGGTGCTGGTCAACGACTGGTCGGCGCGGGACATCCAGGCCTGGGAATACCAGCCGCTCGGACCGTTCCTGGGCAAGTCCTTCGCCACCTCCGTGTCGGCCTGGGTGACCCCGCTGGACGCGCTCGCCGACGCGTTCGTGCCCGCGCCCGAGCAGGACCCGCCGGTCGCGGAGTACCTGCGGGACGTGCCGCACGTGGGGCTGGACCTGCGGCTGGCCGTCGAGTGGAACGGCGAGCGGGTCAGCGAGCCGCCGTTCGCCGGCATGTACTGGACGCCCGCCCAGCAGTTGGCGCACCTGACCGTCAACGGCGCGTCCCTGCGCACCGGCGACCTGTACGCCTCCGGCACCGTCTCCGGCCCCCGGCGGGACCAGGTCGGTTCGTTCCTGGAGCTGACCTGGGGCGGCGCGGAGCCGGTGACGGTCGGCGGGGCCGAGCGCACCTTCCTGGCCGACGGCGACACCGTCACCGTCACCGCCACCGCGCCGGGCCCCGACGGCACCACGATCGCCCTCGGCGAGGTGACCGGCACCGTCCACCCCGCCCGCTGACCCCTGCGGCGCCCCGCCGTCCGGCCGCCCGCCGGGTCCCGCCGAACCCCCGTCCGGGCGGCCGGCCCGGCGGCGTCCACCCGGTGACGGCCGCGGAACCTGGTCGCACATCCGGTGCGACCGATGTCTTGCCCTGCTCCGTTGATCGAGCCGGGTTCCCCGCGTGGCGGAACCCGGCCGGCGGCTCCGGAAGGTGCCGCCCGGTCGTCGTGGGACGTCCCAACGGAGTGGAGGCAACAACAATGATCGATCTTTCGGGTGCCGTCTGGCGCACCAGCAGCCGCTCGAACGACCAGGGACTGTGCGTCGAGGTGGCGGACAACCTGGTCGGCAGCGCCGGAGTCGTCGCCGTACGCGACTCGAAGGACCCGGCGGGCCCGGCACTGACCGTCAGCCCGCCGGGCTGGACCGCGTTCGTCGACGCGATCCGGGTCGGGCGCTTCCTGGCCTGACCCTGACCCGGGGGTGCCCCGTCACCCCCGGATCGGCCACCAGCGGCGGAAGTTCCGCCGCTGGGGCCCCACCGCGAGCCCGCCGGCCGTACCGTGGACGACACGGGAGGTGTCATGTCGACGGTCACGGTCACCGAGTTCATCGAGGCGCCCGCCGTCGACCTCTGGCGGCTCCTCGTCGACCTGCCGGTCCGCGCCGACTGGCTCCGCACGGTCGACGCGGTCGAGCTGCTCACCCCCGGCCCGCTCGCCCCCGGCACGGCCTGGCGGGAGACCCGCACCCGGCCGGACGGTGGCACCCAGGCCGAGGAGTTCGTCGTGGTGGAGTGCGTCGCGCCCCGACGGCTGGTGCTCGCCTCGCCGGGCATCGGCGTGTCCTACCGCACCACCTGGGTCCTGCGCACCGTCCAGCGTCGCCGTCGGGCCTGCACCGCCGTCACCGTCGCGCAGGAGGCGGTCGCCACGGCACCGTACGGCCGGGTGCTGGCCCTGCTCTTCGGCGGCCTGGCCGCCCGCGCGGTCGAGGGCACCTTCCGCCGCGACCTCGCCGACCTCTCCCGCGCCGCCCACCCACCGACGTCGGCCGAGGCGGCCTGACCGCGTGCGCCGGGCCGGGTGCCGGCCGGCACCGGCGCGGGCCGGCCTCGGTAGGGTGCCGGGCGGAGGTGCGGCATGACTGTGGCGAAGGGGCGGCGGGGCGTCGCGATGGCACTCGCGGCGCTCGTCGGCGTCGCGGCGGTCGCCTTCGTCGTGCACCGGGTGCTCGCGCCGGCCGCGGTGGAGACCCCCGCCCACGCCGCCTACCCGGGCGCGGTCACCCCGGCGATCGGCGTGGTGGGTCGGCTGCCGGCGGCCCCGCTGATCGTGGACGGCCGACTCCGCGTCTACGCCGCCACCCGCCAGGTGTACGCCGACCAGCCCGCCGACTCCCGCAACCGGGTCACCCCGTACTGGTCGTACCGGCGCTGGCCGGCGGAGGTCAGCGGGGTGGTGGCGGACGGGACGACGGTCGTCAGTCGCTGGTCGGACGGGAAGCTGGTGGCGCTGGACGCGCGTACCGGACGGGTGGCCTGGCAGGCCGCCGGCCCGGAGCCCGCCGCCGGCTGGACCGCCCGCCGCACCGGGGCCGGCACCGTGTGGGCCCCGCCGGGGCTGTTCCTCGCCCGCGCCGTCGACGGCCGGACCGTGCTGGTCGCCGCCGGCCCGGAGCGGGTCGCCGGCTTCGCGTTCGCCGACGGCCGGCGGCTCTGGTCGGCCGACGTGGACGGCGGGTGCCGGGACGAGGTGGCCACCACGTCGGCGGGGCGGCTCGTCGCCGTCGACCGGTGCGCCACCCCGGTGGCCGTCGAGTTCCGCGACGTGGCCACCGGCACGCCGACGACCCGCCTGACGCCGGCCGGGGCCACCGCCGACCTCACCGTCACCCCGGTGGGCTGCGTGAGCCTCCGCTCCCGGTGCCGGGGCCTGCACGCCGAGGGCTTCGCCGACGGGGCCGGCCGTGGCTGGCTGGTGGGCGCCGGCGAGCCGGTCGCCGCGCCGGCCCTGGACCAGGCCGGGGCGGAGCTGGACGGCGACCGGGTCGTCGGCACGGCCGGCGGGGTGGTGACCGCCCGCTCGGCCCGCACCGGCGAGGAGCTGTGGCGTCGCGCCGACCTCGGCCCGGCCCGGATCCTGGCCGTCCAGCCGGGCCGGGTGCACCTGCTCACCGAGGCCCGGGACCTGGTCACCCTCGATCCGAGGACCGGCGCGCAGCGCTCCCGCTTCCGGCTGGAGGTGGGCCGCGACGGCATCGGCTGGGCCCCCGGCCTGGCGTACGCGGGCGGCGGCTACGTGGCCGTGGAGCGCCTGCGCGAGCCGGTCGCCCCGGACGCCGACGACCAGCGCTACTTCCTGATGTCCGAGCCGGTGCTGCTCGCCGCCACCTGAGCGACCGGGCGGCACGGGCGCGGGCCGGGCGGCACACCGGCTGGGCGGACTCCGCGACCCGCGCCAGGGCCGGGCGGCTCAGGCCAGGACGGACTCCGCGGCGGCGAGGAACGCGTCGTTCTCGGCGGGGGTGCCGATGGTGACCCGCACCCCGTCGCCCGGGAACGGCCGGACGATCACGCCGCGCGCCTCGCACGCCTTGCCGAACCCGACCGCCCGGTCGCCCAGCGGGAGCCACACGAAGTTGGCCTGGCTGGCCGGCACGTCCGGGACGAACTTGCGCAGCGCCTCGGTGACCCGGTCCCGCTCGGCGACGACCAGCGCGCAGCGCCGCTGCACCTCGTCGGCCTGCGCGAGGGCGGCGAGCGCGCCGGCCTGGGCGGCCATGCTGGTGGAGAACGGGGTGACGACCTTGCGCACGGCGGCGGCCACCTCGGGCGCGGCGACGAGGAAGCCGATCCGCAGCCCCGCCAGCCCCCACGCCTTCGACAGGGTGCGCAGCACCACCACGTTCGGCCGGTCGAGGTAGGTCAGGCCGTCCGGCACCTCGGCGTCGGTGACGAACTCCCGGTACGCCTCGTCGATGACCACCAGCACGTCCTCGCCGACGGCGTCGAGGAACCGGTCCAGCTCCGCCCGGCGTACGGCGGTGCCGGTCGGGTTGTTGGGGTTGCAGACCAGCACCATCCGGGTCCGGTCGGTCACCGCCGCGGCCATCGCGTCGAGGTCGTGCCCGTGCCCGGCGTCGTTGGGCACCCGCACGCTGGTCGCGCCGCTGGTCGCCGCGATGATCGGGTACGCCTCGAACGACCGCCACGAGTAGAGCAACTCGTCGCCGGGCAGGCAGGTGGCCCGCACCAGGTGCTCGGCCAGCGCCACCGACCCGCAGCCCGTGGCGATCCGGTCGGGGTGTACCCCGTGCCGCTCGGCGAGCGCCTCGCGCAGCGCCACCACGCCCATGTCCGGGTAGCGGTGCGAGCCGGCGACCGCCTCGGCGACCGCCTCCACCACGCCGGGCAGCGGCCCGTACGGCACCTCGTTGCTGGCCAGCTTGATCGCCTCCGGCAGGCCCAGCTCGCGGGCCAGGTCGGCGGGGCTGCGGCCGGGCACGTAGTTGGGCAGCGCGTCGAGGTCGGCGCGGGTCAGCCGCAGCGGCGGCTCGTGACGTCCGGTGTCGGTCATGGCTTGTCTCCCGAAGGGGTGGCGGGGGTGGCGGGGTCGTCGGCCGGCTCGGCGGGGCCGCCGGACGGGGTGGTGGCGCGGGGCGGGAGCCGGACCACCACCGTCTGCGCGCGCTTGTCGTGCAGCGCCTGCCGCAGCGGGTGGTCGAACAGCGGCGAGAGGGCGTCGACGAGCTGGAGCAGCAGGCCGAAGCCGCAGCAGTACCAGAGCAGGGTGGGCAGGCCCAGCGTGCTCCACCGGCGCAGCGCCCGCCCGAAGCCGAGCGGCTGGTCGGCCTCGACCGGCACGGCGCGTACGCCGAGCAGCCGCTTGCCGAGAGTCTGCCCGTTGCCGGCCATCGCCGGCACCTCGTACGCGAACCAGAGCGCGGTGGCGATGAGCAGGATGGCGACCTGGAGCCCGCCGGCCTGCTCGCCGGGCTGCGGCAGCCCGTCGGTGGAGGTGTCGCCGGCCATGCTCCGGCGCAGCACCTCGCGGAAGTACGGGGTGACCTCCTCGACGTACCGGTAGACGAACCAGCCGTTGACGACGGCGTTGAGCAGGAACACCACGCCGAAGTCGATCAGCCGGGCGACGAACCGGGCGCCGAAGGAGGCCAGCGGCAGCCCGTGCGGGCGGGGCGCGGGCGGAGGCCCCGGCCACCCCGGGTACGCCCACCCCGGCGGGTACCCCTGCCCGGGTGCCCCCGGCTGGCCGGGTAACGGGCCGTACGGCGGGCCGCCGACGGGCCCCGGCGGCTGACCGGGATACGGCGGCTGCCCGGTGCCCGCCGGCTGGCCGGGCTGCCCGGGGAACGGGGGCTGGCCGGTCCCCGGCCAGCCGGGGAACGGGCCCGGGGCGGGCGGCGCGCCGGCCGGGCCGGGGGCGGGACCGGAGGTCGTGGGCGCGGCCGGACCGCCCGGGCCGGGGGCGGGGCTGGCCGGGGCCGGGGACTCGACCGGGGGCGGCCCCTCCGGCGGGGTGGCGTCGACCGGGATCGGCGCGCCGATCCAGCCCTCACCGTCCCAGTACCTCCTGGTGTCGGGGTCGGCAGGGTCGACGTACCAGCCGGGTGCGATGCTCACGGAGCAACCTTAACGACGACCGTCTGGGCGAACTTGTCGTGGAGGCACTGCTGCCAGGGCTTGTCCCAGAGCTGCCAGAGCCCGTCGAGGTAGCTGAGCCCGGGCACCACCGTGGCGGCGACGAACTGCACCAGGTAGCGCCGACCGGCCATGGCGCGGTCGAGCGTCCGGGTCGGGTCGAGCGGGACGACCCGGAGCTTCATCACCTTCTTGCCCAGCGTCTGCCCGGACCGGCACAGGTATTCGACGTGGTAGAGCCAGTAGAGCCCCAGCATCAGCACGACCAGCCCCAGCTCGGCCAGGAGCAGCGGCAGCATGATGTCGGTCAGGAACGTGCTCGGGTCGGGCTCGACGGGCGTGCCGTCCGGGTTGGTCCGGGTGAACTCGTCGAACATCCTGAACCAGACGAACGCCAGGACCGGCAGGAACAGCGTAAAGACGACCACACTGGCGACGGCGCTGTCGATCAGGAAGGCCAGCAGGCGGTCGCCGAAGCTGGCCAGCGGCTGCCCGCCGGGGCCGACCGGCACCGGCGCGTACCCGGGGCGCGGCGGCACCCAACCGGCCGGTGGTGGGTAGCCGGCGGGCGGCTGCCCGCCGGCCGGTGGCGTCGGGTACGTCTGAGGCTGGGTCACGCTCGACAGTGTCGCAGGTGACTACAGGTTGCCCCGCTTCTCCTGCTCCCGCTCGATGGCCTCGAACAGGGCCTTGAAGTTGCCCTTGCCGAAGCCGAGCGAGCCGTGCCGCTCGATCAGCTCGAAGAACACGGTCGGGCGGTCCTGCACCGGCTTGGTGAAGATCTGCAACAGGTAGCCGTCCTCGTCCCGGTCGACCAGGATCTTGCGGGCCTTCAGCTCCTCGATCGGCACCCGCACCCGGCCGATCCGGGCGCGTAGCTCCGGGTCGTCGTAGTACGAGTCCGGGGTGTCCAGGAACTCGACGCCGGCCGCCCGCATCGCGTCGACGCTGGCCAGGATGTCGTTGGTGGCCACGGCGATGTGCTGGGCCCCCGGGCCCTGGTAGAACTCCAGGTACTCGTCGATCTGCGACTTCTTGCGGGCCACGGCCGGCTCGTTGAGCGGGAACTTGACCTTGCGGGTGCCGTTGGCGACGACCTTGCTCATCAGCGCCGAGTAGTCGGTGGCGATGTCGTCGCCGACGAACTCCGCCATGTTGGAGAAGCCCATCACCCGCTTGTAGAAGTCGACCCACTCGTCCATCCGGCCCAGCTCCACGTTGCCGACCACGTGGTCGACGGCCTGGAAGAAGCGCTTCGGCTGGAGGCCGGCGTCGATCATCGGCTGCCGGTCCACGATCGGGCCCCGGGCCACGAAGCCGGGCAGGAACGGCCCGGTGTAGCGGGACCGGTCGACCAGGGTGTGCCGGGTGTCGCCGTACGCGGCGATGGCCGCCATCCGCACGGTGCCGTGGGAGTCGCCGACGTCGTGCGGCTCGACCAGGCCGGTCGCGCCCTGGGCGACGGCGTGCGCGTACGCGGCGTCGACGTCGGGCACCTCCAGCGCGATGTCCGCCACGCCGTCGCTGTGCTTCGTCACGTGCTCGACGCCGGGGGCGTCGGGGCGCACCGCGCCGGTCAGCACGAACCGGGCCGAACCGCTGGTCAGCACGTACTCGGCGTGGTCGCGGAAGCCCTGCTCCGGCCCCCGGTACGCGACGCAGGTCATGCCGAACGCCGTCGAGTAGTAGTGCGCCGCCTGCTTGGCGTTGCCGACGATGAAGTGGACGTGGTCGAGCGCCTTCACCGGGAACGGGTCGTGGCTGATGTCGTGGTCGACGGCGCCGACGAGCCGGTCGACGTCGATCTCCTCGGTGGGCTGCGGTCGGTCGATCGCCTGGGTCATGGTGACCTCCCTCGCGTACCGGCCGGCCTGGTGGGCCGCCGTGGGTGGGTTCGTCCTGCGAGCATCGCCGGACGCCGACCGGGTGGGCAACAGTTGCGCTGATTCCTGGTCAGGTTGCGCATTCGGTATGGTCGTCACCCGTGACCGCTGTGCAGGGTGTCCAGCTCGACGTGCTGGACGCGCGACTGATCGAACTCTTCGCCGAGGAGCCCCGGATCGGGGTGCTGGAGTGCTCCCGGCGGCTCGGGGTGGCCCGGGGCACCGTCCAGGCCCGCCTCGACAAGCTCGTCGACCGGGGGGTGATCGGCGGGTTCGGGCCGGACATCTCCCCGGCCGCGATCGGCTTCGCGGTGACCAGCTTCGTCACCCTGGAGATCAGCCAGCGGCTCGGGCACGACCCGGTGACCGCCCACCTCGCGGCGATCCCCGAGGTGCTGGAGGCGCACACCATCACCGGCTCCAGCGACGTGCTCTGCCGGATCGTCGCCCGCTCCAACGCCGACCTCCAGCGGGTGATCGACCAGATCGTCTCGTACGAGGGGATCCGGCGGGCGTCGACGATCATCGCGCTCGCCCAGCAGATCCCGTACCGGACGCTCCCCCTGGTCCGCTCCGCCGCCGGGGGAGAAGGAAGGGCCCCTTCCTAACGCCTTTTGTAGAGAAAGGGCCCCCTATTAACACGTCGGTCACCGAGAAAGCGGCGCGACACGGCCGCACCGGCGCTCGGGGCGGCGGTGATCGTCGTTACCGTGTCCGGTGTGGCGAAGGTGGGCGGCCTCAGGATGCGTGGCTGGTTCCTGCTCGGCCTCGTCACGGTGGTCGTCCTCGCCGTGGCCGGGGTGTGGAACCCGTGGCCGGGCGTGTGGGACTGGGTCGACCGCAGCGAGCCGATCTCCGAGCCCGACGTCATCTGGCAGCAGCGCATCGGTGGCACCCCGAAGAGCGTCACCATCGCCGGCGACACCGTGATCGTCGAGCAGCGTACCCGGGTCGAGTCGCGCAGCCTCGCCACCGGCGCGCAGCTGTGGGACCGCAAGGCCGACTGGGCCGCCGTGGCCGGCGGGGACCGCGACCCCGTCGTCGCCGTGGGCAAGCTCCTGGTCAAGGGGTACGAGGTGCTCGACCCCACCACCGGCGCGACCCGCCGCCGCGACGACGACGCGGTGGCCGTGTGGACGTACCGGAACCTGCTGCTCGACGCCCACTGCGTCGAGGCGACCGACTGCACGCTGAGCGCCTGGGATCCGCGCGGCACCGCGCCGCTGTGGACGGCGTTCCTGCCCGGCGTCAGCACCGGCCTCTTCGCCGACAACCCCGACCTGCTCGGCACCCGCCGGCTCACCGCCAACCGGATCGACGCCGGGGCGGCCGGGCCGGAGCCGGTCCCGCCGCTGCTCGGCTTCCCCGTCGACGGCCGGGTGCACGTGGTGGACACCGCCACCGGGCGGGTGCTCCAAAATGTCGAGCCGGGCCGCGACGAGCGGCTCGCCGTGGTCGGCGGCCGGATGCTGCGGATCAGGGCGGTCGGCCAGGACGGCGCGTGCGCGTTCACCCTCACCGCGCACGACCCGACCACCGGCAAGGAGGTGTGGCGGCGCACCGGGATCAACCTGCGCACCGCCGACAGCGCCGGCTGCGCGCAGCGGGAGGACCCGCAGGGCGCGCGGAACGTGCTGATCGGCGTGGCGCCGGACGGCCGCGAGGCGGTCATCGACGGGTACGACGGGCGGCTGCTCCAGGTCAACGACGAGGGGCAGAAGCTGATCGCCGTCGACGACCGGTACGCGCTGCTGCGCACCGCCGACAAGCGCTCCATCGTCGCCCGGGAGCTGGGCGCGGACCGCACCCGGTGGACCCGGCCCACCGGCGAGAGGAACGGCGCGACGCTCACCCCGTACGCGGCGGTGCTCACGCAGGAGAAGCCGAACCGGCTGATCGCGCTGGACCCGCGTACCGGAAAGGAACTGCTGGTGCTGCGGACCTCGGCCAACGCCCTGGCCGTGGGCCCGGCGGGCATGGTCATCGGCGAGGGCCGCGAGATCGGGTACGTCCGCTTCGGCGCGGGCGGCAGCGGGACCGCGCCCGGCGGCGACGCCGGGGTGCCCGGCCCCGGCAGCAGCGGCGGCGACCCCGGCGGCGACGCGCCGGGCAGCGGCGACGGCCCGGCCGACGAGGACCGCTGCGGCCCGAAGCGGGAGCTCTGCTGAACGCCCGGCGGACGTGGCGCTGAGCGCGGCCCGGCGGGGCCGCCGGGAGCGGGCGTGGAGAGCGAGCTCCCTTCAGGCCCCCGTCGGGTGCGAGCGATCGACCGGTCTGCCCTAGGCTTTCCGCTCATGAGCAGTGCCGCCGCGTTCTCCTACGCTCCCTTGCTGCCGACCGGTCCCGACCAGACCGAGTATCGCCTGGTCACCGACGAGGGTGTCGACGTCGTCAACGGTCCGGGCGGACGCCGGTTCCTCACCGTGGAGCCGGCCGCGCTGACCGCGCTGACCGCCGAGGCGATGCACGACATCGCCCACTTCCTGCGCCCCGCCCACCTCGCCCAGCTCCGGGCGATCATCGACGATCCGGCGGCCTCGCCGAACGACCGGTTCGTCGCACTGGACCTGCTGCGCAACGCGAACATCGCGGCCGGCGGGGTGCTGCCGATGTGCCAGGACACCGGCACCGCCATCGTGATGGGCAAGCGCGGCCGGCACGTGCTGACCGACGGCGGCGACGCGGAGGCGATCTCCCGGGGCGTCTACCAGGCGTACACGCGGCTCAACCTGCGCTACTCGCAGCTCGCCCCGCTGACGATGTGGGAGGAGCGGAACACCGGCAGCAACCTGCCGGCGCAGGTGGAGATCTACGCCGAGGACCCGGACGGCCACCCCGACGCGTACAAGTTCCTGTTCATGGCCAAGGGCGGCGGGTCGGCCAACAAGTCGTACCTCTACCAGGAGACCAAGGCGCTGCTGAACCCGACGCGGATGATGCAGTTCCTGGAGGAGAAGCTGCGGCTGATCGGCACCGCCGCCTGCCCGCCGTACCACCTGGCGATCGTCATCGGCGGCACCAGCGCCGAATACGCCCTCAAGACCGCGAAGTACGCCTCCGCGAAGTACCTGGACGCCCTCCCGACGCAGGGCTCGATGACCGCGCACGGCTTCCGCGACCTGGAGCTGGAGGCGGAGGTGCTGGAGCTGACCCGCAACTTCGGCATCGGGGCGCAGTTCGGCGGGCGCTACTTCTGCCACGACGTGCGGGTCGTCCGGCTGCCCCGGCACGGCGCGTCCTGCCCGGTGGCGATCGCCGTGTCCTGCTCCGCCGACCGGCAGGCCGTCGCCAAGATCACCCCGTCGGGCGTGTGGCTGGAGCGACTCGAGACCGACCCGGCGCGCTACCTGCCCGACGTCACCGACGAGACCCTCGACGCCGAGCAGGTGGTGCGCGTCGACCTCAACCGGCCGATGGCCGAGATCCGCGCCGAGCTGTCGAAGTACCCGGTGAAGACCCGGCTATCGCTGACCGGCCCGCTCGTCGTCGCCCGGGACATCGCGCACGCGAAGATCGCCGAGCGGCTCGACGCGGGCGAGCCGATGCCGCAGTACCTGCGTGACCACGCCGTCTACTACGCCGGCCCGGCCAAGACCCCCGAGGGGTACGCCTCCGGCTCGTTCGGCCCGACCACCGCCGGCCGGATGGACGCGTACGTGGAGAAGTTCCAGGCGGCCGGCGGCTCGATGGTGATGCTCGCCAAGGGCAACCGGTCCGCCCAGGTGACCCGCTCCTGCCAGCAGCACGGCGGCTTCTACCTCGGCTCCATCGGCGGCCCCGCCGCCCGCCTCGCCCAGGACTGCATCCGGCACGTCGAGGTCCTCGAATACGCGGAGCTGGGCATGGAAGCGGTCTGGAAGATCGAGGTGGAGGACTTCCCCGCCTTCATCGTCGTCGACGACAAGGGCAACGACTTCTTCGCCGAGGTCACCAAGCCGGTGCTGACCGTAGGCCGCCGCTGACCGCTCCCCGACCGGCCGCCCCTGGCGGAGCGCACCTCCTCTCGCCGATCTTGCACTTTGGGCCCCTTGAATGGGTGCTTCGCCCCTTTTGTCGGGGCCGCAACTGCAAGATCGCGGAAGTGGGTGGGCGGGCGACGGGTGGGGGTCAGGTTTGGGCGGAGCCCTCGGCGGGTTGCCGAGGGCTCCGTGTGCCGGGGTGTTCGGGTCAGTTCCGGCGGTTGTGCGACTCGTACTCGTACAGGGCCGTCGCGCCCTCTCCGCGATCCTGGTCGGAGAGGGTCAGCCGCTTCACGGGGACCATGACGCGCTGCCCCGTCGCGCTGCTGCCGGCGTCGAACCACACTTCCACCGTGTCCCCAGCCGGTAGCTTCCGCGGGCCGATCGCCAGGATCGTCATGAGGCGCACCTTCCGATGCGGGGCGGCTGGAGGCGGTCAGGGAAACTGTTCATCGGGTCGGACCTCCCGTGTCCGATCAAGGCCCCCGGCTGGCGCTACCACGCCTGCCGGGGGCCGCTTGCAATGTCCCACCACGATAAGTGTCAGGAGGCCACCTGTAAACCGTGGAGGTGGCCACTGATATGTGCCGCCAGGTGGGACGTGCTTTACGTGTCAGAGTTGGCCACGTGGCGGGCGACCTTGAGGCAGCGTCGGAGGCGTACCGAGCCGCGCTCCAGCGGGTGCAGGATGGGCTCGCGGAAGTCGCCTCGGCCCGTGCCGACGTGCCGAGGGTGCGCGAGCGGTTGGCCACCGCGATTGTGACGGCATACCGGGACGGTCAGCGGGTTGGCGAGATCGCCCGGGTCGCGGGCTACGGCCGTGAACAGGTCCGGCGAATCTTGCGAGCCGCCGGTGTGGAGCCCGGTGACGCCGGGTCCCTTGACGCTTGAGCGTCAAGAGGATCGACCTGATGTCGCCGGTTCCGCGATACCGGCAACTTGCCGTGATCCTGCGGAAGGCGATCGAGGCCGGTGAGTACCCGCCGGGGAGCCGGCTCCCGTCCGAGAAGACGTTGACCCAGACCTACGGGGTGGCGCGCGAAACCGCCTCCAAGGCAATGGACGCGCTGGCGGCCGAGCGTCTGGCCGTCATGGTTCCGGGTGTGGGCTGGCACGTCCCGCCCGAGGGCGCCGGCGACCCTGACGCTTAGTTGAGAGGCAAGGCGCGTAGCGCGGTACCGCATGGTACGGTTTGGTACATGATGAAGATTACCCTGCGGGAGTTCCGCGATGGCGCGGGCCGAGTGCTGGACGGGGTCGAGCGCACCGGAGAACCGGTCATCATCACCAAGTACGAGCGGCCCGTGGCCGTGTTGCTCGGCATCGACGAGTGGGAGGAGATCGAGGCGTTCCGAGACCGCAGGGACTCGGCGGTGATCGCTCGTTCTCGTGCCGAGGGTCAGTTCGTGCCGCTGTCGGCGGCTCTGGAGTCGCTCGGGGTTGATCCCCGCGAGGTGGAAGCGCTGTTGGCCGACCGGGCCGGCGGTGCCGCGGCGTGAAGGTTCAGATCGACCGGGATGTGTTGGTCTGGCTGCACAAGCAGCCGCGCAACGTGTTCCTGACCGTCCTGAGCGCGATCCTCGGCCTGGTTTCCGACCCAGTGCCGCAGGGCTCGACCGAGATGCGCGACGGGTCCGGGCGTCGGTTGCGGGTCGGGGACTACCGCGTCCTCTACCGCCTCGACGGCGACGAGTTGACCATCCACGACGTCGGGCACCGCAAGGACGTCTACTCGTAAGCACGCAGCTCCGGCGGCCTTGTCGGGTGCCACGGCTGACCATCCTCGGGCAACGCGAAGGGGCGCCGGGCGTGAGCCCGGCGCCCCTTCGGCGTACTTCGTGGGTCAGCTCGGGTCGATGAAGATGTTGTAGTACGCCGGGCCGGAGACGATCCCCGCCGCCGTGCGGCTGCGCACGGTCAGGCTGTGCCCGTACGGCGAGTCCGCCGCCCAGCTCACCCGCGCCGTGCCGGCCGCGTCCGCCGCCACGGTGGCCTCCGCCCCGTCGTCGAACGAGTAGACGAACTCCGTGGTGCCCGGCAACTGGGCGGTGAACACGAAGTCGCCCGTCTGCCCGACCACGGCGCCGCCCTGCCAGCCGAACACGTCCGAGGTGACCAGCGGGCTCTGCGGGTCGACCCGGAACGAGTAGTACTGCGCGTCCGTGGTCACCCCGGCGGCCGTGCGCGCCCGCACCCGCAGCTCGACCCAGCCGCCGTACTCGTTGTCGTACGCCGACGGCGTCCACTCGACGGTGGCGGTGCCGTCCGGGTTCGCCGCCACCGTCCGCTCCGGCTCGCCCCGGAACTGGTAGACGTACGAGGTGACGCCGGTGACCGAGGCGTGCGGGGCGAAGGTGAAGACACCCGGCACGCCCGGCCCGCCGCCGGTCGTGTTCTGCGGGTACGCCCCGGACGCCACGGTCGGCGCGACCGAGGCGGGATAGAACGCCAGGCCGATCGGCTCGGACTCCACCCCGGCGCTGGTCCGGCTGAACACCTCGATCGTGTGGTACCCGGCGTTGGCCGGCGTGTACGACACGGTCGCCCTGCCGTCCGCGCCGGCCCGGACGGTCCGCTCGTCGCCGCGGCCGAACGTGTAGACGTACTCGGTGACGTCGGCCATCGCGGGGGCGAACGTG
Source organism: Micromonospora carbonacea (assembly GCF_014205165.1). Lineage (NCBI taxonomy): Bacteria > Bacillati > Actinomycetota > Actinomycetes > Micromonosporales > Micromonosporaceae > Micromonospora > Micromonospora carbonacea. Next base: position 187,436 of record NZ_JACHMZ010000001.1, read on the forward strand.
AAGCTGCCCTCGGTGCCGGCCGGCGCGCCCGGCGTCCCGTCGAACGGCCAGTCCTCCGAGGTGACGAACGGCGCGGTGCGCACGGAGAACGGGTAGCCGGCGTCGCCGGAGAGCACCCCGTCGCGGGTGCGGCTGCGCACGTGCAGCGTGTTGTCGACCGCCGTCGGGGTGACGGTCACCGTGGCCGCCCCGGCGGCGTCCGCCGCAACGGTCCGCTCGGTGCCGCCGTTGAGCGACCACACGTACTCGACCACGTCCGTCATGTTCGGCGCGAACGTGAACTCGCGCGGCTGCCCGAGCCAGCCGTCCGGGTTGCCGTCGGTGACCGTCGGCGCGGTGTTGCGCACCCAGAACTCGTACCGGGTCTGCGGGGAGCGGTTGCCCGCGCGGTCCACGGCCTGCACGTTGAGCCAGTCCGGGCCGTACTCGTCGGGGGCGTAGCTGACCGTGGCGGTGCCGCCGGGGCCGGCGGCGGCGTAGGTGGTGAGGCCGGTGCGGCCGTACCAGAATCCGACGACGTCGTCGGCGGCGCTGGTGAAGGTGAAGTCGCCGGCGATCCCCGGGCCGCCGTGACCGGGGAAGCTCCGGTCGGACGGGTAGTCGGTGGAGGCCACCGTGGGCGCGGGCGGGCGGGTCGTGTCGACGGTGAAGCGGCACTCCGGCGACCAGCCGGAGACGGCGCGCTCGTCGGCGGCGCGGACCGCGAAGGCGTACGTGCCGCCGTCGACCAGCAGGCCGCCGGGCACCGTGTACTGGATCGTGGCCGGGGTGTACCAGGAGGACGAGGTCCACTCGGTCCGCTCGGCGGGGCGGTCCACCGGCCACCAGGCGAAGGTGGCCTGCACCCGGTCCCCGGCGGACGGCTCCGGCTTGTCCGGGTCGGTCACCTCGGCGGTGAGGACCGGCGTGGTGGTGCCGACCAGCAGCCCGTCCGCGCAGGCCCGGCCCGCGACGGTCAGCTTGCCCGGCACGTCGGGCGCGGCGTTGGCCTCCAGCGAGACGCCGGGCTTCTTCACCCGCCGTCCGAAGTGCTTGTTCCCCTCGTGGGGCCGGCGATGCGGGCCATCAGGGTGAGCGAGTCGCGCCCGTCGGCGACGGCCTGCCGGATCACCTCGCTGACGCCCAGCTCCAGGTAGCCGGCCGGGCAGGGCGCGGTGGGACCGACGTCGCCGACCTTTTCGCGTACGGCGGGCGCGGTGTTCCAGGTGGGCGGGGTCGCCGGGGTGTCGGTGCGCCACAGCTCCAGCCTGCGCGGCTTCGTGCAGTCGGCGACCGTCGACTCCCCGGTGACGACCTGGGCAGTGATGATCTCCTTGCCCCGGTAAGGGGTGAGGTCGAAGGTGAAGTAGGCGCGTGTGGTGTGCGTCGCCCCGTCGGCCTGCCACGTGCCGACGGGCACGTCGGCGGCGGTGGTGGGGAAGGCGAGAGCGGGCTGCCGGGCGTCGGTGTAGCTGACGCTGGTGGGCAGGACGTACTGGGTCAGGCCGGCGGCGGCCGGCGCGGCCGTGCCGGCCAGCGCGCCGGTGGCGGTGAGCAGGGCGGCGAGGCCGCCGGTGAGAAGCCGGCGCGGTGTGCGCCGTGGGCGTCCGGGGCGGACGCCGGTGGAACCCCCGTTGAGCTGCAAGTGAGGCCCTTTCGTGGCAGGCGATGATTCCATGATCTTAATTACGTGACTGTCTTCGCGTCGTCGGGTTTCTGGCGGCCCGTCCGCCGGAGCGGGCGATCATCTGCGGGCCGGCGACGGCCGGGGCAGGATGGTATGCGTGACGACTCCAGAGGCAGCGGGCTACCGGATCGAACGCGACTCGATGGGCGAGGTGGAGGTGCCCGCCGAGGCGCTGTGGCGGGCGCAGACCCAGCGTGCGGTGCAGAACTTCCCGATCTCCGGCCGGGGCATCGAGCCGGCGCAGATCAAGGCTCTGGCCCAGATCAAGGGCGCGGCGGCGCAGGTCAACGGCGAGCTGGGCGTGATCGACGCGGAGGTGGCCGCCGCGATCGCGACCGCCGCCGCGCACGTGGCCGACGGCGGCTACGACGACCAGTTCCCCATCGACGTGTTCCAGACCGGCTCGGGCACCTCGTCCAACATGAACACCAACGAGGTCGTCGCCACCCTGGCCAGCCGCGAGCTGGGCCGGGACGTGCACCCGAACGACGACGTCAACGCCTCGCAGTCCAGCAACGACGTCTTCCCGTCGTCCATCCACCTGGCGGCGACGCAGTTCGTCGTCGAGGACCTGATCCCGTCCCTGGCGCACCTCGCCGGTGCGCTGGAGACCAAGTCGGCCGAGTTCGAGACCGTGGTCAAGGCGGGCCGCACCCACCTCATGGACGCCACGCCCGTCACCCTCGGCCAGGAGTTCGGCGGGTACGCCGCCCAGGTCCGCTACGGCGTCGAGCGGCTGGAGGCGACGCTGCCCCGGCTGGCCGAGCTGCCGCTGGGCGGCACCGCCGTCGGCACGGGGATCAACACGCCGCTCGGCTTCGCAGCCGCCGTGATCGCCAAACTGCGCGAGTCCACCGGGCTGCCCCTGACCGAGGCGCGTAACCACTTCGAGGCGCAGGGCGCGCGGGACGCGCTGGTGGAGACGTCCGGGCAGCTCCGCACCATCGCGGTCGGCCTCTACAAGATTGCCAACGACATCCGGTGGATGGGCTCCGGCCCCCGCGCCGGCCTGCGCGAGCTGCGCATCCCCGACCTCCAGCCCGGCTCGTCGATCATGCCGGGCAAGGTGAACCCGGTCGTCGCCGAGGCCGTGCGGCAGGTCTGCGCCCAGGTGATCGGCAACGACGCGGCGGTGGCGTTCGCCGGCTCGCAGGGCGACTTCGAGCTGAACGTGATGCTGCCGGTGATGGCCCGCAACCTGCTGGAGTCCATCAAGCTGCTGGCCGCGTCGAGCCGCCTGCTCGCCGACCGCTGCGTGGCCGGCCTGGTCGCGAACGCGGACGTCTGTCTCGCGTACGCCGAGGGCTCGCCGTCGATCGTCACCCCCCTCAACCGCCACCTCGGATACGACGAGGCCGCCTCGATCGCCAAGGAGGCGCTGGCCAAGGAGATGGCGATCCGGGACGTGGTGATCGCCCGGGGGCACGTGGCCAACGGCAAGCTCACCGCCGAGCAGCTCGACGAGGCCCTCGACCTGCTCCGCATGACCCACCCCTGACCCCCGTCTACGGAGTCACGCCCTGCCGGTGCCGGTGCCGGTGTCGGGGGCGGGTCGGCTCGCTGGTGGCGCGAGGGTCGGGGCATGAGGCTGTCTCCCTACGGAGCTGAGTCGTCTGCGTCATCACCCCCGGTGGGGGCGTCCGGCCGGGGATCGGGCGGCCCCGGCGTACGCCGGGCCAGGGGGCGGTGCCGAGATGGCCTTTCGCGGTGGCCAGAACGGCGGTCAGGAGCTGGGCCGGCGTGAGGATCTGTCAGGGCTCCGGCAGGTGTGGAAGGTTACCCTCGGCGCGGCGTTGCCCCCGCAGGAGTCGATCGATCGGTTGAGGGAAGTGGCGGAGTCATGGAGTTGATGGGTGCCCACTGGCGGAAGAGCAGCCGCAGCGGGTCGAACGACAAGTGTGTGGAGGTGGCGACGGATCTTCCCGGGGTGGTCGGGGTGCGGGACAGCAGGAACCCTTCGGGGCCGGTGCCGGCCGTCGACGCGCACGCGTGGCGGGCCTTCGTCGCGGCGTTCCCGCAGTGATCGGCCACCCGGCGCCCGGGCCGGAGATCCTGGACCGCCTCGCCCAGGAGCGGATCGTCTGGCTGTGCACGGTGCGGCCGGACGGTTCGCCGCACGTCACGCCGGTCTGGTTCCTGTTCCGCGACGACGAGTGGTGCATCTGGACGCAGGAGCGGAACCGCAAGGTCCGTAACATCGTCGCCGATCCCCGCGTGTCGCTGGCGCTGCCCGACGGCAAGTTCCCGGTCGTCGCCGAGGGTGCGGCCGTGATCGTGCGCGAGCCGTTCCCCGGGTGGGCCGCCGACGAGTTCCGCCGCAAGTACGACTGGGACGTCACCGCCCCGGCCGGGCCCGCCGGGGACAACGTCCTGATCCGGGTCGCCGTCACGCGCTGGCTGATGGCCGGCAGCGCCTCGTGACCGCCGGCCCGGCCGGTCCGGCTGGTTGATCGACTTCATGTCGGGCAGGTGGCGGTATCCCGGTCGCCGGATACCGCCACCTGCCCGACATGATCTTCAGGGTGAAGGGGATGACGGGTGTGACGGGGGTCGACGGGTCCGGGGCGGTCCTGCTGGAGACGGGGCGGCTACGGCTGCGCCGGTTCACGGGGGCCGACGCCGACGCCCTGACGGAGCTGGACGCCGACCCGGAGGTCATGCGCTACCTGACCGGTGGTCGGCCCACCCCGGCCGAGGTGGTTCGGGGCGAGCTGCTGCCCCACCTGCTGGCCGGGTACGACCGCCACCCCGGGCTGGGCCGCTGGGCCGCCGTGGACCGGGCGACGGGCATGTTCCTCGGCTGGTTCGCCCTGGACGCCCCGGAGGGCGGCGTGCGGCCCGGGGCAGGTGCCCTGGAAGCGGAGCCCCCGCCCGGGGCAGGTGCCCCGCAGGCAGGGCCCCCGCCCGGGCCGGCAGCGGCGGGGGCGCGACCGGCAGCCGTAGCGGCGGGGGCGCGACCGGCACCGGGGGCGAACCAGGCCGAGTTGGGGTACCGGCTGCGGCGGGCGGCGTGGGGGCGCGGCCTGGCCACCGAGGGGTCCCGTGCCCTGCTCCGGCACGCGTTCGCCACCGTCGGCCTGGCCCGGGTGTGGGCGCAGACGATGGCGGTCAACACGCCGTCCCGGCGGGTGATGGAGAAGGCCGGACTGCGGTACGTGCGCACGTTCCACCTCGACTGGGACGACCCGATCGAGGGCACCGAGCACGGCGAGGTCGAGTACGAGCTGCTCCGCGCGGAGTGGGCGGCGCGCGAGGCGGGTTGATCGACGTCGTGTCGGCGAGGTGGGGGTATCCGGCAGCCGGGATACCGCCACCCGCCCGGCATGACGTTCGGCCCAACCGGGATACCGCCGCGTCGCCGACCTGGCGGCGCGACCCTGGCGCTGTCCGGGCGCGGCCTCGGCACCGACCCGACCCGGCCCGCCCCGGCGGCGGGGCGAGCGCCCCGGATCAGGGCCGGGCGGCGGCCCGCCGGGCCCGGTAGGCGGTGACCGCCGCCCGGTTGCCGCACCCGGCGTCGCAGTACCGGCGGGACCGGTTCTTGGACAGGTCGACCAGCACGTTGTCGCAGTCGGGGTGGTCGCACCGGCGCAGCCGGCTCAGCTCGTCGCCGCGTACCAGGTCGGCGAGGGCCATCGCGGCCTCGACGGCCATCCGGGTGGCCAGCGGCGCGTCCCTGGGCACGGCGTGCAGGTGGTACGGCTCGTCGTCGTGGCGGATGAGCTGCGGCAGCGCCCCGGCGTCGCGTAGCAGCTCGTTGACGGTGGCGACGACCTCGTCGGTGTCGGCGTACCAGATCCGGCGCAGCCGGGGGCGCAGGTCCCGGACGGCCCGCAGCTCCGCCTCGGTGCGCTCGTGCCGGCCGGTCCAGCCGTGCGCGGTGAGGAACGCGTCCAGGGCCGCCACGTCGGGCAGCGCCTCGCCGTGGCTGCCCCCGGTGTTGACCAGCGCGGCGGCGGCGATCAGCGCGGGCTCGGTGTCATGGGCGAAAAGCAACTTGACTCCTGTCGGCCGACCGATCTAGCGTCACGAGCATAAAGCTACTTTACTCATGACGTACCGAGGAGAGTCGATGCGTGAACGACCCGCCGGCATCGGTCTCGGCCTGGCGCTGCTGTCGGCCGTCACCTTCGCCACCTCGGGCACCTTCGCCCGGTCGCTGATCGAGGCCGGATGGTCCGCGGAGGCCGTGGTGATCGCCCGGGTCGGCAGCGCCGCCGCCGTCCTCGCGGTGCCGGCGGCGCTGGCCCTGCGCGGCCGGTGGGACGTGCTGCGCCGCAACCTCGTCTCCGTGGGCGCGTTCGGGCTGCTCGCCGTCGCCCTCGCCCAGGCGTGCTTCTTCAACGCCGTGCGCTACCTCCCGGTCGGGGTGGCGCTGCTGCTGGAATACCTGGGCATCGTCCTCGTGGTCGGCTGGACGTGGGCGGTCCACGGGCAGCGCCCGCGCCGGCTCACCGTGGCCGGGTCGGTGGCCGCCCTCGCCGGCCTCCCCGCCGTGCTGGACGTGACCGGCGGGGCCCGCCTCGACCCGGCCGGCGTGCTCTGGGGACTGGGCGCGGCCGTCGGCCTCGCCGGCTACTTCGTGATCGCCGGGCGGATCGACGACGGTCTGCCGTCGGTGACGATGGCCAGCGCCGGCATGGGCGTCGGCGCGGCGGCACTGCTCGTGCTCGGCCTCGCCGGGGCGCTGCCGCTGCGGGCCACCTTCGGCGAGGTGACCTTCGCGGGGCAGCGCACGAGCTGGCTGGTGCCCATCGTCGGCCTGTCGCTGGTCGCGGCGGTCGTCGCGTACCTGACCGGGATCGCGGCGGCCCGGATCCTCGGGGCCCGGCTGTCGTCGTTCGTCGGGCTGACCGAGGTGATGTTCGCGGTGCTCATCGCCTGGCTGGTGCTGGGCGAGCTGCCGACCGTGGTGCAACTGCTCGGCGGCGTCCTGATCGTCGCCGGGGTCGCCCTGGTCCGGGTCGACGAGCTGCGCGAGGCGCGGGCCGCCGACCGGCTGGCCGCCCGCCCCGCCGAGCCCGCCCTCGCGGCCGAGGCATGACCGCCCGCGAACAGGGCCGACGTGGCCCGCGAGCCGCTGCGGTGGCACCCTTGCCGGCATGCTGACCCACGTCGTGTTCGACGCCGACGAGACCCTGCTCGACCTGCGCCCGGCGGTCACCGGCGGGCTGGTGGCCGTACTGGAGGAGATGCGGCGGCTGACCCCGGCGGCCGCCGAGGTCACCCTCGCGGACCTGGAGTCGGACTGGGGTGCGGTCTTCGGGGCGCTGAGCGCCGCGCCGGTCAACGAGATCCGGCGGGCCGCGCTGGCCCGGTCGCTGGCCCGGGCCGGCCTCGACGCGCACCTCGACGACCTCGCGGCGCTCTTCTTCGCCCGGCGCTTCGCGCTCACCCGGCCGTTCCCCGACGCGCTGCCCGCGCTCGCCGCCCTGCGCCCGCGCTACACCCTGGGTTACGCCACCAACGGCAACAGCCGCGCCGAACGCTGCGGCCTCACCGGCGAGTTCACCTTCGAGGTGTACGCGCACGAGAACGGCCTGCCGAAGAAGCCCGCCCCGGAGTTCTTCGCCGCCGTGGTCGAGGCCGCCGGGGTGCCCCCGCGCCAGATCGTGTACGTCGGCGACTCGCCGAGCCACGACGTCGTCGCCCCCCTGCGGGCGGGGATGCGGGCGGTGTGGCTCAACCGGGGCGGGCGGCCCCGCCCGGAGGGCGTGCCCGCCGACGCGGAGGTGTCGACGCTGGCCGACCTGCCGGACGTGCTCGACCGGTTCGCCCAGGTCGAACTGAGCGGCACGTAGGCCGCCGGGCCGGGCGGTTGGCTCGGCGGGTGGCTGGCCGCGCCGCGCCGACCGGCTCGCCGGCTCCAGATGACAGCCGGCCGACGAAAGCCTGATTGCCGTGTAATACGGACTCCCATCTAGCGGAACGCCCCCCGGTGGTATGGGATGGCTGCCACGTCCCTCAACGAGAGGATCTGATGTGGTGAGCAAGCGCTTCACCGCCGGTGCCGTCGTAACCGCAACGGCGTTGGCACTCACGGTGACCGGCGTGGTGGGCCCGGCGAATGCCGAGCCGACCGTGACCCGGGAGTTCACCGTCGTGGCGGAGTCCGGCGTCTCCGCCGACGCGGCGGTCGCCGCGATCAAGGCCGCCGGTGGCACGGTCGTGTCCCGCACCGACGAGGTCGGCCTGTTCCAGGTCACCAGCGACCGCGCCGACTTCGCCAGCCGGGCCGCCGCGAACGCCGCCCTGCTCGGCGCGGCCGAGAAGAAGGCCATCGGCCGCAAGCCGAAGCTCGACCGGGTCGAGCAGGAGAACCTCCTCGCCCAGGCCAAGGCCAAGGCGAAGCCGAAGGGCGCGCCCGCCAAGCGGGGCGCGAAGCTGGACCCCCTGGACGACAAGCTCTGGGGCCTTGGCATGATCCGGGCCGACAAGGCCCGCAAGGTGGAGCCGGGCGACCGCCGGGTCACCGTCGGCATCCTCGACACCGGCGTCGACGCCAGCAACCCCGACCTGGCGGCGAACTTCAGCTGGTCGCTGTCGCGCAACTTCGCCCCCGACATCCCCGAGGTCGACGGCGAGTGCGAGGTGGCGAGCTGCCTCGACCCGGTCGGCACCGACGACGGCGGGCACGGCACGCACGTCGCCGGGACGATCGGCGCCGCCGCCGACGGCTTCGGCCTCTCCGGCGTCGCCCCGAACGTGACCCTGGTCGAGCTCAAGGGCGGCCAGGACTCCGGCTACTTCTTCCTCGACCCGGTCGTCAACGCCCTCGTGCACGCCGGCAAGGTCGGCCTGGACGTGGTCAACATGTCGTTCTACGTCGACCCGTGGCTCTACAACTGCACGGCCAACCCGGCCGACTCGCCCGAGTCGCAGGCCGAGCAGCGGGCGACCATCGAGGCCATGTCGCGGGCGCTCAACTACGCGCACCGCAAGGGCGTCACCCTGGTCGGCTCGCTCGGCAACAACCACGAGGACCTGGGCGCCCCGCGCACCGACTTCTCCAGCCCCGACTACGGCGCCGACCCGTACGAGCGGCCGATCGACAACGCCAGCTGCTGGGACCTCCCGGTGGAGGGCCCGCACGTGATCGGCGTCTCCGCGGTCGGCCCGTCGGGCAAGAAGTCCGACTACTCCAACTACGGCACCGAGCAGATCTCCGTCGCCGCCCCGGGCGGCTGGTTCCGTGACGGGTACGGCACCGACACCTACCGCCTCGACTCCAACATGATCCTCTCCACGTACCCGAAGCACGTCCTCCAGGAGGAGGGCTCCGTCGACGAGAACGGCAACATCGTCGCCGGCTTCGAGGAGTCGGTCTTCAAGGAGTGCAAGGCCAACGGCGACTGCGGCTACTACACCTACCTCCAGGGGACCTCGATGGCGTCGCCGCACGTCAGCGGTGTCGCCGCGCTGATCGTCAGCAAGTACGGCAAGAAGGTCAAGGGCGGCCTGGGCATGGACCCGGCCAAGGTGGAGCGGCAGCTCTACCGCACCGCCGCCGAGCACGCCTGCCCGGAGCCCCGGCTCCAGAGCTACGCCAACGAGGACCGGCCGGCCGAGTTCGACGCCTACTGCGCCGGCAGCTCGACGTTCAACGGCTTCTACGGCCACGGCATCATCGACGCGTACGCCGCGGTGACGACCCGCATGTGACATCGCGGATCCTCTCCGGCGGGGCCCGGGCGACCACGGTCGCCCGGGCCCTCGCGCATCGTCGGCCCCGGGCCCCGCTGGGGCTTGTCGCACCATGTCGGCGACGTGGCGGGGCCCGGAGGGCTGGGATGCCGCCAGGTCGGCGACCTGGCGGCGCTGCCCCCGCCTGGCCGGGCCCCGGCCTCGGGTCAGGTCCGTCCGGGGCCAGGCGGGCGGGTGGTGGGCGGCCAGGCTCGGGGCGGGCAAGCCGGGTCGGGCCGGGCGGGTCATCGCCGCCAGCCGCGGGATACCAGGGCGGCGCGCACCTCGCGGACCACCGCCGGGAAGTCCCGGTGGAGGCGGCGGCTGGTCACGTGCAGCACGACCCAGCCCGCCCCGACGAGGTGGTTGAGCCGCTGACGGTCGCGGTGCAGCTGCTCGGCGTCGGCGTGCCAGTGCCCGTCGTACTCGACGGCGACCCGGAAGGCCGGCCAGGCCAGGTCGGGGTGCAGGACCAGGCCCGACGCCAGCCGAACCGGGTGCTGGGTCACCGGGCGGGGCAGCCCGGCGAGCACCAGCCGGAGTCGCAGCTGTGACTCCGGTGGCGACTGCGCGCCCCCGTCGGTGAGCCCGAACACCCAGCGGGCGCGCCGCCCGCCCGGCCGGTCGGCGTTGTGCCCGGCGACCACCGTCAGGTCCTCCACGGTGACCAGCCCTCGACCGAGCAGGCTGTCGACGATCGTCACCGCCCGGAGCGGCTCCAGCCACACGGCCGTCTCCCAGGCGGCCTGGGCCGGCTGCGTCCAGCGCAGGGCCCCTGCACCGGCGGCGGTCCCGTCGATGATGCCCGGCCCGGCGGCGGTCCTGTCGACGGCTCCCTCGCCGGCGGTGGCGGGACCGAAGGCCGGTTCGGCGGCGGCTCCCGCCGCATCCGTCCGGCTGCCGGCTGTGCGGTCGTCGGGTGTCCGGCCGCCGCCCGCCCCGGTGGCCGGGCCGCCACCCACCGGCAGGAGCGCCGGGGCAGCGCCGAGAGTGTGCACCCGGATGCCGTGCTGTGAGTCGATCCGGGTCGACCGGGGGACGAGTACGTGCACGTCGTCGGTGAACGAGGCGGCGTGCTCGACGCCGAGCAGGTAGGCCGCCGAGGGGCCGGCGAGCACCGCCTCGGGCGGCAGCCGCAGCACGGCGGCGCGGCAGGTGAGGCCGTGGTCCCGGTGGAGCCGGGCGTCGGCGTACACGTCCTGCCGCAGGCGCAGCCAGGACGCGCCGCGGAGCTGGTGCCGGCTGAGCAGCCCGAGCCGGACGGCCTCCGAGCCGCGGAAGACCTGCCGGGCCAGGGCGGTGGGGCGGGAAGGTTGTGGGGGCATGTCGACCAGCGTCACCGTCCGGGCACGCCCCGCGACACCCCTGTGGACAACCGGCCACCCCGTCGGCTCCCCGCCCTGTGGATAACCGGCCCACCCGCCCCCGGATGTGCTAGCGGGGACACGATGTCGGCCAAGTGGGGGTGTCCGGCGGCGGGGATACCGCCATGTCGCCGACCTGCCGGGCCCAACCGGCCCGTCGGCCCGACCCACCAGCCGGGCCCAGCCGGCCCCGGCCAGCCGGCCCAACCAAGACCAGCCCAGCCGGCCCAACAGACCAGCCCAGCCGGCCCGCGTCAGGGGGCGAGGGCCGCGGTGATCGCCGTCGCCGCCGCGAGCACCTGCTCGCCGACCGACTCCGGGTCCAGCGGGGCCAGCGCCACCACGCCGACGCTCGCCTCCAGCCCTGGCACGCCGAGCACCGGCGCGGCCACGCCGTACGCCCCGGGCTGCAACTCGCCGCTGGTGCTCACCGGGCCGGCGGAGCCGGCGCGGGCGGCGAGGATGGCCCGCCCGGCCGCCCCCCGCTCCAGCGGATGCCGCGTGCCCGTCCGGTACGCCACGTGCAGCGACGTCCAGCTCGGCTCCACCACCGCCAGGGCGACCCCCTCGCCGCCCTCGACGACGGTGAGGTGGGCGGTCGCGCCGGCCTGCTCGGCGAGCCGCCGTAGGGCGGGCAGCGCCCCCTCGGCGAGCAGCGGCTGGGCCCGCCTGGCCAGGTGCAGCACGCCCGCGCCGAGGCGCAGCCGGCCGTCACCGTCGCGGCGCACCATGCCGTGCCCGCTGAGCGCGCCGACCAGCCGGTAGACGGCCGCCCGGCCGATGCCGAGCCGGTTGGCCGCCTCGGTGACGGTCAGCCCGCCCGGCGCGTCGGCGACCAGGTGCAGCAGCCGCAGCCCCCGGTCCAGCGTCTGGGCTGTCTCACCACCGCGCTCACCACCGCGCGTGCCGTCGTCGGTCCGGGTCGTCGTGCGCTCCTGCCGCGCCGCCTCATCCACGAGGGGCAGCGTACGACCCGGCACGGGACGAACCGGGAACGCGGGGCGGCGGACGACCCGGCGCGGGGCGAACCGGCAACGTGTGGACGGCTACCCTGGAGCCGTGACGCTACGCCTGTATGACACCGCCACCCGATCGGTGCGGGACTTCGTCCCGCGGGAAGCCGGCAAGGTGGGGGTCTACCTGTGTGGTCTCACTCTCCAGGGTCCCCCGCACATCGGCCACCTCCGCTCCGGCGTCAACTACGACGTGCTGCGCCGCTGGCTGCTGGCCCGGGGCTTCGAGGTGCGGTTCATCCGCAACCTGACCGACATCGACGACAAGATCCTGGTGAAGGCCTGCGAGCAGGACCGCCCGTTCTGGTCGATCGCGTACGCCAACGAGCGGGCGCTGACCGCCGCCTACCGGTCGCTGAACGTGCTGCCGCCGACGTACGAGCCGCGGGCCACCGGGCACATCCCCGAGATGCACGAGCTGATCGCGAAGCTGATCGACACCGGGCACGCCTACCCGGCCACCGACGGCTCGGGCGACGTCTACTTCGACGTGGCGTCCTGGCCGGCCTACGGCGCGCTGTCCGGGCAGTCGCCCGACGCGATGCAGGCCGCCGACGACGCCCCGGAGCGGGGCAAGCGCGACCCGCGCGACTTCGCCCTGTGGAAGGGCGCGAAGCCCGACGAGCCGGCCGACGCCTACTGGCCGTCGCCGTGGGGGCGGGGGCGGCCCGGCTGGCACATCGAGTGCTCGGCGATGTGCTGGCGCTACCTGGGCGAGGAGTTCGACATCCACGGCGGCGGGCTCGACCTGACCTTCCCGCACCACGAGAACGAGATCGCCCAGTCGCAGGCGGCCGGCCTGCCGTTCGCCCGCTACTGGGTGCACCACGGGCTGCTCGGCATCGGCGGGGCGAAGATGGGCAAGTCGCTCGGCAACGCCCTCGACCTGGCGTACGTCGCCTCGCTCGGGGTGCGCCCGATCGAGCTGCGCTACTACTACGCGGCGGCGCACTACCGGTCGCACATCGACTACACCGAGGACTCGCTGCGCGAGTGGGCCAGCGGCTTCCGGCGGATCGAGGGGTTCGTCCAGCGGGCCGCCGAGCGGGTCGGCCCCGGTGGGCTCGGCGAGCTGCCGGCCGGCTTCGTCGCCGCCATGGACGACGACCTGAACACCTCGGCCGCGCTCGCGGTGCTCCAGGAGGTGCTCCGGGAGGGCAACACCGCCCTGGCGACCGGCGACGATGTGACCGTCCGCACGGCGCTCGGCTCCGCGCGGGCGATGCTGGATATCCTCGGGATCGACCCCCTCGACGAGGCCTGGACCGGCGGCGGCCGCGTGGACGACCTGCGCGGCGTGGTCGACTCACTGGTCGCGCTGGCCCTGGAACAGCGCGCGCAGGCCCGCAGCCGCAAGGACTGGGCGGCCGCGGACGCCGTCCGCGACCAGCTCAAGCTGGCCGGCGTGGTGGTCGAGGACACCCCCCAGGGCCCCCGTTGGACTATTGGAGAGCAGGACTGATGGCCGGCAACTCGCAGCGCCGTGGCCGGCGACTGACGTCGAAGGCGGGCGCCCCCAAGGGCTCCGGCGGCAAGAACAAGGACGCCCTCGCGGGCCGGGGCAAGACCCTGCCCGCCGACGAGCGCCCCTGGCACAAGGCCTACTCGGGCACCGAGAAGCTGCCCCAGCGCACCGCCTGGAAGCAGGACAAGGAGCGCCGGGCGGCGGCCGAGGAGGGGCGTACCCCGAAGGTCGGCAAGCCGGGCACCAAGGACACCACCTGGGGCCGGGGCGGCGGCCGGGGGGTGCCGACCCTGCGGGGCGGCGCCGGCGGCCGGGGCGGCAAGGCGGCCGGTCGCAGCGGGCCCCGGGTCGCGCCGGGCCGCAAGTCCAACCCGGCGAAGGACAGCCCGGAGCTGCTGGTCGGGCGCAACCCGGTGCTGGAGTCGCTGCGCGCCCAGGTGCCGGCCACCGCGCTCTACACGGCCCACGGCATCGAGATCGACGACCGGGTCACCGAGATCGTCCGCACCGCCGCCGACCGGGGCATCGCCATCCTGGAGGTCAGCCGGGCCGAGCTGGACCGGATGACCGGCGGCGTGCTGCACCAGGGCATCGGGCTCCAGGTGCCGCCGTTCGCGTACGAGCCGTTCGAGGATCTGGTGGCCGCCGCGCTGGAGCAGACGGCCCCGCTGCTGGTGGCCCTCGACGGGGTCACCGACCCGCGCAACCTCGGCGCGGTGATCCGGTCCGCCGCCGCGTTCGGCGCGCAGGGCGTGTTCGTGCCGGAGCGGCGGGCCGCCGGGATCACGGCGACCGCCTGGCGCACCAGCGCGGGCGCGGCGGCGCGGGTGCCCGTCGCCCAGGTCACCAACCTGACCCGGTCGCTCAAGGCGTGCCAGGAGGCCGGGTTCATGGTCGTCGGCCTGGACGCCGACGGCGACACCGACCTCTACGACCTGGAGGCCGCCGTCGGCCCGCTGGTCGTGGTCGTCGGCTCCGAGGGGCGCGGGCTGTCCCGGCTGGTCGGCGAGACCTGCGACCTGACGGTGAGCATCCCCATGGTCTCCGACGTGGAGTCGCTCAACGCCAGCGTCGCCGCCGCGGTCACCCTGGCCGAGGTGTCCCGCCGCCGGGCCGCGGGGTCCTGAGCCACCACATCCGTCCGCCACGCCGGGCCGTCCCCTGACCCAGAGGGCGGCCCGCCGTGCGTCCGGCTCCGGCGGGCGTACGCGAAAGGGGCGGCCCGCCACCCGGCAGACCGCCCCCTCTCGTGCTGCTGCGTCAGATCCGCTTGCCGGTGGCGGCGTTGAAGACGTGGGTGCGGCCGGTGCGCGGCTTGACGAACACGGTGTCACCCATGTTCGGCATGGTGCGCCGGTCGGTGCGGACCACGAACCGCTCGTTGTGGCCCTCCAGCGCGGCGTGGCCGTAGACGTTCGCGTCGGAGCCCAGGTCCTCGACCAGCTCGACCACGACGGGCATGCCGCCCTCGGTCGGGCTGACCAGGTCGCAGTCCTCCGGGCGGAACCCGACGGTGACCTTGTTGTTGCCGCCCTCGGCGCGGGCCGCCTCGGCCTGCTCGCGGGTCAGCGGGATGTTCATCTCGGCGAACGCCGCGCCCCGCTCGCTGAACGGCACGGTCTTGATGTTCATGGCGGGGGAGCCCATGAAGCCCGCGACGAAGACGTTGGCCGGGGTGTCGTAGAGCGCCCGGGGGGTGTCCACCTGCTGGAGGACGCCGTCGAGCATGACCGCCACCCGGTGACCCATGGTCATGGCCTCGACCTGGTCGTGGGTGACGTAGACGGTGGTGATGCCGAGCTTCGCCTGGAGCGACGCGATCTGGGTACGGGTCTGCACCCGGAGCTTGGCGTCGAGGTTCGACAGCGGCTCGTCCATGAGGAAGACCTGCGGCTCGCGGACGATCGCCCGGCCCATCGCGACCCGCTGGCGCTGACCGCCGGAGAGGGCCTTCGGCTTGCGGCTGAGGTACTCCTCCAGCTGGAGCAGCCCGGCCGCCTCCTTGACCCGCCGGTCGATCTCGTCCTTGGGGGTCTTGCGCAGCTTGAGCGCGAACGCCATGTTCTCGTACACCGACATGTGCGGGTAGAGGGCGTAGTTCTGGAAGACCATCGCGATGTCGCGGGCCTTCGGCGGCAGGTGGGTGACGTCGCGGTCGTCGATGTAGATCGCGCCGTCGTCGACGTCCTCCAGGCCGGCGAGCATGCGCAGGCTGGTGGACTTGCCGCAACCGGAGGGGCCGACCAGGACCAGGAACTCGCCGTCCCCGATCTGGAGGTCGAGCTGGTTCACTGCGGGACGCTCGGTGCCCGCGTAGATGCGGGACGCCTTCGCGTAGGTGACCGTGGCCATGCTGGAGCGCTTCCTTTCACCGGCAGGAACGTGCCGGACGATCCGAGTGAAGGAGCGACCGGCGTCGTGTGACGCCGGCCATCGGGCGACACGCCGGGCAGTCGGGGACCGCCGGAAGTGTCATCCGTGTCACTGCACGGTAAACGGCTTTTCGTAACCTGCCAAGACATGAAGCATCGGGTGCGACGGACGGCATACACATTCCGGTCAGTCGGGCACAGCCGGGCATCAATCTCCGCACCGTTACGGTGGGCCGGCGACGAACCGTTGCCTCCCGGGCCGGAAAGATTGCGTTTTCCGTGCTCGGAGGGGCTGCCGAGGGGGATGTTCGCAGCTCTGTCGCTTATGCTGACCACGCACGATGCGCCCCTGTAGCTCAGCTGGCCAGAGCACTCGCCTTGTAAGCGAGATGTCGCCGGTTCGATCCCGGCCGGGGGCTCCAGTCCCACAAGGCGGTTCCGGCGTCCTGCCGGGCCGTCCCGGTGCCGTGACAGCAACGCAGTCCGGGGCAGCCGTCTGACGAATTCCTGTGGTTGTCGCGGCGTGGGGGTCCCGATTCTTCGGAGGCGTGGGGCCCGGCGACAGCGCAAAGGTCTGATCATCCTCGGACACTCGGGTCGGCGGGCGGTCAGGCTGGCGGGCCGGCGCGCCGCGCGTCCTGCTGCTCGTTGCTAGCCTCGCACGGTCAGCCGTGCCGGCACAGGTCAGCCGTGCCGGCACAGGTCAGCCGTGCCGGCACAGGTCAGCCGTGCCGGCACAGGTCAGCCGTGCCGGCAGGGGCGCTGCGAGTGGGCGGCCCGCCGTCGGGCCGGACGGAGTCGGGATGAGCCGCGCCGTGGAGGAGTCCAACCGGGCGATGCTGCGCGCCCGCGACGCCATGGACCGGGCGTACGCCCAGCCGCTGGACATCCCCGCCCTGGCGCGGATCGCGCACGTCTCGTCGGCGCACTTCATCCGCACCTACCGGGCCACCTTCGGCGAGACCCCGCACCGCTACCTGCAACGCCGCCGGGTCGAGCGGGCCATGTACCTGCTCACCCAGACCGACCGGGACGTCACCGACATCTGCTTCGCGGTGGGGTTCGCCAGCCTCGGCACGTTCAGCCGGACGTTCCACCGGATCGTGGGCGAATCGCCGACGGCGTACCGGCGGGGCAGGGCTCCGGCGGACGTGCCCACCTGCTTCGCGAGGGCCTGGACGCGACCCAGCAGTTTTGGATAAGCACCAGGTCAGGGTGGGCGCATAGCGTTCCGGGCATGACGATGAACGCGATCAGCCGCTCCCAGATCTACGTGCTCGACCAGGACGAGGCGCTCGACTTCTACGTGGGCAAGCTCGGCATGGAGGTCAACACCGACGCCGACCTCGGCTTCATGCGCTGGCTGACGGTGAACCTGCCGGGCGACCCGGAGCGGGAGATCCTGCTGGAGAAGCCCGGGCCGCCCGCCCTCGACCCGGCGACGGCCGAGCAGGTACGGGAGCTGCTCACCAAGGGGGCGCTGGGCGGCTACCTCTTCATGACCACCGACGACGCGCGCAAGACGTACGAGGATCTGGTCGGCAAGGGCGTGGAGATCACCGACGAGCCGACCGAGCGCCCGTACGGCATCGACTTCGGCATCCGGGACCCGTTCGGCAACAAGATCCGCATCGGGCAGATGTTCCCGCGCGGCTGAGTCGGTCGTGGCAGGTCAGCGGGCGGCCGTGAGCACGAACTCGGCCAGCGCCGCCGCGGCCTGCGGCGGGGTGCCCGCGACCGGGCAGTCGGTCCAGTCGACCGTGACGTCGCCGACGCTGAGCCGGTATTCGAAGGCGTCGGAGCAACGGCCGTCCCCATCGGTCGTGCCGCCCTCGGCGAGCCGGGGTGCGGTGGCGAGCTGCCGCAGCCGGTCGAGGTCGCTCCCGGTGAACCGGCCGGTGCGCCGCGCGCCGGCCCGGTCGACGGCCGTCCACCGGCCGTCCGGCTCGACGGTGACGGTGTCGTCCAGCCCGCCGTAGCCGCCGGAGCGCCGCACCACCACGCGGGCGGCGGCCGGGGCGACGGGGCCGGTGGCCGTCGGCCCGCCGGCCGCCTCCGCCGGGCCGGTGGCCGCCGGGGCCGGCGTCGGCCCGGTGCGGCCGGAGGGGGCCGAGGTGGGGGCGCCGGGGTCTCCGGCGGAGCATCCGGCCGACGCCAGCGACGCGGTGACGACGGCGGCGACGATGGCGACGCGGAAGAGATTCGATCTCATATTGGTAGGACGTGTCCGGACTCGGCCCGGTTCCGTCACCTGCTGTTACTCATCCGTTCGGCCAGTGTTGGTGTCTGATAACGCCGCCAGGCTTCCCCTTTCGTTGATGTGACTCTATATCTACATGCGTGACTACCCCCGTCACACATTCCTTGCCAGGAGGGCACGTGAAGAAAACCCTCGCCGCTGCGAGCGCAGCGCTGCTCACCGGCGGCCTGCTCGCCTGCGTCACCACCACGGCGCAAGCGGCCCCTCCCGCCGCCCCCACCCCGGACGCCGCCGCCGCGGCCCGTGCCGACTCGGTCCTGCGCGCCAACCCCGGCGCCGTGCAGGGGACCGGCGCGGAGGCCTACCAGGTCGTCCGGACCAAGGTGGACGGCAGTGGTGCCTCGCACACCCGCTACACCCGCACCTACCACGGCCTGCGCGTCTACGGCGGTGACTTCGTCATCCACGCCACGGCCAACGGCCAGTACGCCGGCGCGTCGGTGGGCCTCGCGGCCCCGCTGACCCTCGGCACCAGCCCGAAGGTCACCTCGGCCAAGGCCAAGGCGGCCGCGCGCAAGGAGTTCTCCGGCTCGCTCACCGCCGTGGGCGCCCCGGAGCTCTTCGTCGACGCCAGCTCCGGCAAGGGCCGCCTGGCCTGGGAGACCGTCGTCTCCGGCTGGAAGGCCGACAAGCAGACCCCGTCGAAGCTGCACGTGATCACCGACGCGGTCACCGGCGCGCTCATCGGCTCGTACGACGAGATCGAGTCGGTCGCCGGCAGTGGGACCGGCATCTACACAGGCGCGGTCACCGTCGACACCACGCTCTCCGGCAGCACGTACCAGATGATCGACCCGGTGCGCGGCAACGGCTCCACCTGCGACATGAACAACGGCACGTCGACCTGCACCACCTTCACCGACGCCGACAACGTGTGGGGCACCGGCGCCAACTCCAACCGGCAGTCGGCCGCCGTCGACGCCCACTTCGGGGCCGCCAAGACGTTCGACTACTTCAAGAACGTGCACGGCCGCAACGGCATCTTCGGCAACGGCCAGGGTGTGCCGAGCCGGGTGCACTACGGCAACAACTACGTCAACGCCTTCTGGGACGGCTCCCGGATGACCTACGGCGACGGCTCCGGCAACTCCCGCCCGCTGGTCTCCCTCGACGTCGCCGGCCACGAGATGAGCCACGGTGTCACCGAGGCCGTCGCCGGCCTGGTCTACTCCGGCGAGTCCGGCGGCCTCAACGAGTCCACCAGCGACATCTTCGGCAACATGGTGGAGTTCTACGCCGCCGCGCCGAGCGACCCGGGCGACTACCAGGTCGGTGAGAAGATCAACATCAACGGCAACGGCACGCCGCTGCGCTACATGTACAACCCGTCGCTGGACGGCTCGTCCGACTCGTGCTGGTCCACCAGCACCAAGAACAAGGACGTGCACTACTCCTCCGGCGTCGGCAACCACTTCTACTTCAACCTCGCCGAGGGCACCGGCGCGACCGCGTACGGCACCTCGCCCGTCTGCGGCTCCGCCCCGGCGGTCACCGGCATCGGCCGGGCCAAGGCCGAGAAGATCTGGTTCCGCGCGCTCGACGTGTACTTCACCTCCAACACGTCGTACGTCAACACCAGCAACCCGGCGAACACCGCGCGGGCGTACACCCTGCGGGCGGCCACCGACCTGTACGGCAGCTGCTCCACCGAGTACAAGGCCGTCCAGGCGGCGTGGACCGCGGTGAACGTGGCCGGCAGCGACGCGCCCTGCTCGTCGACCGGCAACGACTTCTCCGTGACCCTCTCGCCGACCTCCGGCTCGGTCACCGCCGGCGGCTCCGCCAGCACCAGCGTGGCCACCGCCACCACCAGCGGCACCGCGCAGACCGTGGCGCTCTCCGCGTCCGGCCTGCCCTCCGGCGCGACCGCGTCGTTCAGCCCGGCCTCGGTGACCTCGGGCGCGTCGTCCACCCTCACCATCGCCACCAGCGCCAGCACCCCGGCGGGCACCTACACCGTCACGGTGACCGGCACCGGCACCTCGATCAACCACACGGCCACCTACACGCTGACCGTGAGCAGCGTCGGCGGCGGCTGCACCGGCGCGGGCCAGAAGCTCGGCAACGCCGGCTTCGAGTCCGGCAACACGGTGTGGACGGCCTCCTCCGGCGTCATCGCCCAGCACGGCTCCGACCAGCCCGCCCGCACCGGCACCTACAGCGCCTGGCTGAACGGCTACGGCAGCCGCCACACCGACACGCTCGCCCAGTCGGTGAGCCTGCCGGCCGGCTGCACCTCGTACAACTTCAGCTTCTGGCTGCACATCGACTCGGCCGAGAGCACCACGAGCACCCAGTACGACAAGCTCACGGTGCAGGTGCTCAACTCGTCCGGGACGGTGCTGGCGACCCTGGCCACCTACTCGAACCTGAACAAGGCCACCGGGTACGCGCTGAAGTCCTTCTCGCTGGCCTCGTACGCCGGCCAGACCGTCACCCTGAAGTTCACCGGCACCGAGGACGCCTCGCTCCAGACGTCCTTCGTCGTCGACGACACCGCGGTCGACGTCGCCTGACGTAGCCGTACCGTCTCCCGGCCCGGCGGCCACCCCACTCGGGTGGTCGCCGGGCCCACGTCGTTATCGTCGGGGGATGGTGGCGGTGCCGGACGCGGAGCTGACCGTCGGGACGGCCGGCCCGGTGGCCACGATCGTGATCTCCAACCCGGGCCGACGCAACGCGATGACCCCGGCGATGTGGCGGCGGCTGCCGGTGCTGCTGGACCGGCTGGAGGCCGACGAGCGGGTCCGCGCGCTGGTGCTCACCGGCGCTGCCGGCACCTTCTGCGCCGGGGCCGACCTCCGCGAACTCGACGAACTGCTCGACGCCGGTGACGCCAGCATCGCCGTCGCCGCCGAGGAGCGGCTCGCCGCGTTCGCCCGGCCGACCGTCGCCGCCATCGAGGGCGCGTGCGTCGGGGGCGGCTGTCAGCTCGCGGTGGCCTGCGACCTGCGGCTCGCCGCCGCCGACGCCCGGTTCGGGGTGCCCCCGGCCCGGCTCGGCCTGGTCTATCCCGCGCCCACCACCCGGCGGCTGGCCCGGCTGGTCGGCCCGTCCGCCGCGAAGCACCTGCTCTTCACCGCCGACTTGATCGACGCCGAGCGGGCCCTGCGGATCGGGCTGGTCGACGAGGTGCTGCCGCCGGACGGGCTCGCCGCCCGGGTGGCGGCGCTCACCGCCACGATCGCCGAGCGCTCCCGGCTCTCCGTCGCCGCCGCGAAGGAGATCGTCGACGACCGGGCCGACGCGGAACGGATCGCCTGGTGGCACGGGCAGGTCCGGGACAGCGGCGAGGCCCGGGAGGGGGTGGCGGCCGCCAACGGGCGTCGGGCGCCCCGGTTCGGCTGGGCCCCGCCCGTCGCCGACGTACCCTCCACTCTGGACTGCCCGGCTCCCGGGCGGTGACCTGCCCGATCGGGTCGTCTCGATGATCGGTTGGTGTGCCGGGGCCCGTGCTGGCACGCTGTGCCGGTGCAGATCGATCAATTCCTCAACGGCCGGTACCGCCTGGGAGATCGCATCGGCAAGGGCGGCACGGCGGTGGTCCACCGGGCGTACGACGAGCTGCTGGAACGCGAGGTGGCGGTCAAGGTGCTGCTCGGCTCGGACCGGGCCGCCCGCCGACGGGTCCGGGCCGAGGCGACGGCCGCCGCCCGGCTCTCGCACCCGAACGTCACCAACGTCTACGACTACGGCGAGGCGCTGACCCGCACCGGCGAGCTCGCGCCGTACGTGGTGATGGAGCTGCTGCCCGGTCCCACCCTGGCCCGGCGGCTCGACGACGGGCCGCTGCCGGCGGTGGAGGGGCTGCGGATCTGCGCCGAGGTGGCCGCCGCGCTCGCCGCGGCGCACGCGCGGGGTCTGGTGCACCGCGACGTCAAGCCCGCCAACGTCGTGCTCACGCCGTCCGGGGCGAAGGTGGTCGACTTCGGCACGGCCGCCGCCGTCGGCCAGCCGGAGATCGACTTCGACGGCCGGCTGCTGGGCACCCCCGCCTACCTGGCCCCGGAGCGGCTCGACGCCGGGGAGGTGGTGCCCGCCTCCGACGTCTACGCGCTCGGGCTGCTCGTCCACCTCGTGCTCACCGACGAGCTGCCCTGGGAGACCGACACCCCCACCCAGATGCTGCGCGCCCACGCCTACGTCGAGCCGAGGCCCCTGCCGCCGGTCGACGGCGTGCCGGCCGAGGTGGCCGAGCTGTGCCGGCGCTGCCTCGCCAAGGACCCGGCCGCCCGGCCGTCCGCGGAGGAGGCGGCGGCGCGACTGGCGGCGGTGGTCACCCGGATGCGGGCCGGGGAGGCGGCCCGATCCGAGCCGGCCCCCGCCGCCGCTGCCGGTGCCGGCCCGGCTCCCGGCGGCGTCGACCGGTCCGGCAGGGGTGACCGGTCCGGTGCCGTGGCCGGGGCGGAGGCCGGCCCCGGCGACGCGTCGCGCGGGTCGACGCCGCGTCCCGCGTCCCGTCGGGGTCCGGCCCGGCGGCGGTACCGGCCCCTGCTCGTGGTCGGCGCCGCGCTGGTCATCGCCGTGGCGACCGCGGGCTCGCTCGCCGACTCGGCCCGCCCGCACCGGCCCGGGACGGCCGGTCCGACCGGGTCGCCGGTGCCCTCCGCCGACGAGGTCGTCGCCCCCGTCGGCGGGAGCCGGCCCACCGGCGACGTCGGTCTGCCCGGCGGGGACGGCGGTTCGCCGCGCCCGGGCGGCCCGACACGCGACCCCACCCCGGGCGGCGGTGCCCCGGGTCCGTCGGCCCCCGCCGAGTCGGGCAGGTCGCCGTCGGCGGCCCCGTCCACGTCCGCGTCCGGGTCGCCGCCCGCGCCGGGCACCGGCGACGACCCGGCCGAGCCGGGCCCCGCCGAGCCGCCGGCGGTCGCGGTGCGCGCGAACGGCGGCACCGTCCGGGTCTCCTGCACGGGCCAGAGCGCGGCGGTGACGTCGACCGTGCCCGCGGACGGCTACCAGGTCGAGGAGTACGTGCCGGGCCCCGCCCGGGAGATCCGCGTCGTGCTCGGCTCCGCGACCCGGGCCAGCGAGATCAGGGCGAGCTGCGCCAACGGCAAGGTGGTGCCGAGGGTACGGGAGATCGAGCGCTGACCCGGCCCGCGGTGGCACGGCCTGCGGTTGCCCGGCCGGGGCCGGCGGGTGCCGCGCCGGGGCGTACCCCCGACGCGGCCCCCCGTTCCCGCCGGCCGGCCGGTCACCGCCCGGCCAGCGACGCCCAGCTCGGAACGGCCGGCTCGTGCCGCAGCGGCATGCCCGCCTCGGCCGGCGTCCGGTCGCCCTTGCGCTGGTTGCACGCGTAGCAGGCGGCGGTGGTGTTGCGCCAGGTGTTCCGGCCACCGCGCGAGCGGGGCAGGACGTGGTCGACGGTGCTGGCCGGCCCGCCGCAGTAGGCGCAGCAGCGGTCGTCGCGGCGCAGCACACCCGCCCGGGACCAGGCCGGGCCGGCGCGCAACCACCAGCGGGTCACCACGTACCGGACGAGGCGGACCACCCGGGGGACCGGGAAGACCCCGATCACCCGGTCCGGCTCGGCCTCGTGGATCTCGGCGACCCGCCGGCAGAGCATCCGGATCGCGTGCTGGACGGTGACCCGGTGCAGCGGGCCGAGGTCGGCGTTGATGACGAGGACGGCGTCCACCGGGTCTCCTTCCAGGGGCGACGGTGGGGGCGGGCCGGACAGCGAAGAGCCGCCCGGGTCCGGCGGGGACGGGCGGCTCGACGCGTGCGGACGCGCGTCAGCCGGGCCGCCCTTCCCGGGGCGCGGCGAATCGGCAACCGTCGACGGGTAGCGCCGACGACACGCCTCTGACGTGCGACAACGACATGACCGTCTCCCGGCTGGCTGGTTGACCTTGCGCGATCACGGTAGGTCGGCGGGGGAGAGGCCGGCAACGTATTTCGATCCTCCGGGGACCTGGCCCGGGTGGCCCTGCCGCCGGGCGCGGGCGGCGGCCCGCGCGTCGGCCAGCGGCCCGTCGACCCGCCGGGCCATCCGCACGGTCAGCTCCCCCTCCAGCAGCGGCCGGTTCACCTCCCCGGCGACCGCGAGAGCCGGCCCGGACACCGTCCGCCAGACCGCGGTCAGCCCGGCACCGAGCCCGACCAGGGCGACGGCCGCGCGGGTGGCGGGGGAGCCGGCCGCCGCGGCGGCGCTCACCCCGACCACCGCGAACAGCACCACCAGCAACGGTACGAGCACGGGCCAGAAGATCCCCCGGGCCGCCTGCACGGCCAGCTTCCGGTCCCGAATGATCACGTTGCGGGCGACGACCGCGTAGTCCTCCTCGTCGAGCAGGTCCCGCGGGTGCAACCCGCCGGTCAGCACGTTGCGCCACCGGTCGCCCTGGTTGCGCAGCTCGCGGGCCAACTCGTCGAGGCCGGCCTCGGCCGGATCGCCCGACCGGGCCCGGGCGACCGCGTCGGCCCACGCCCGCAGCGACCGGCGCACCACGGCGGCCGAGTACGGCGGCAGCACGCTGGCCAGCTCGTCGAGCCACCGGCTGATCTCGTGCTGCCGGCCGGCGAAGCGCCACGGCACCTGTTCGGCCTCGCCGTGCCGGACGGTGTCGGCCAGTGACCGGCCGAGGCGGTACGCCAGCCCGACCCGGGGGTTGGTGGCCATGGCCCAGCGCAGCACGTCCACGTTGAGGTCGTCCAGGGCGAGCAGCAGCGCCGCCACCTCGGCCACCATCGTTGCCCCGGCTGCCGGGGCCGCCCCGGCGGGCGGGACCGTCGTCGCCCCGGCTGCCGGGGTCGCCTCGGCCGGGGTGGCGGCCCGGACGGCGGCGGCGGACGGCGCGGTGGCGCCGGTGCCGGTCAGCTCGGCGATCTGGGCCAGCGCGACGTCGATCCCGTCGAGGTACATCCGCAGCCGTCGCCGGCCGGACATCTCGGTGAGGTTGGTCAGCTTCACCGGCGGCCCGCCCGGGCGTCGCTGCGGCGTCGACAGGTCGGCGGTCTGCGCGTGGTGGTAGGCGTCGGCCATCCACCAGCCCAGCCGCAGGGCCGTCGCGACGCAGCCCCGCTCGTCCCGGAGCCGCCCGACCGCGTCGTCGCCCCGGCGACCGACCGCGTCGCCGGCCGACCAGCCGTGCGCCCCGCTGAACGTCGCCCCGCCGTGCGCCCCGCTGAATGTCGCCCCGCCGGACGTCGACTCGCCGGTCGGCGCACCGTGCGCCCCGCCGGCCCGGTCGCCGGCTGTCGCCCTGCCGGCCGGGTCGCCGGCTTGGACGCCGGTCGTCGTCCCGCCGGCCTGGTTGCCGGTCGCCGGCCCGTCGGCCGCGTCGGCGACGGCCGGTTCGTGTCCCGCGCCCCGCCGGTGCACCGTCGACATCGCGTCGACACCCCCGTCCGACCTCCCGGGTGGGCCCCACCGGCCGCCCCGGCACCCTTTCGAGCATATGCACCAATAGTTTGATTTGTGGAGAATTATGGCTCGGGGTCGGGACCTTCGGCGGTGCCGGAGGGGCCCTTCCGCACCACCGCCGGAATCGTCGGCGATCGATGCTGAAGATGACCCTGACGCCGCAACCGCCGAGGTGTGACAGATGAAGGCCGAACCGAGGACCGCCCCGCCGACCGAGCTCGACGCCATGGTCGACGCCCTCGTCTCCGACGGGCTCAAGGCCCTGGCCGAGTACGACCGGTTCACCCAGGAGGAGATCGACCGGATCGTCCGCAAGGCGTCCGTGGCCGCGCTGGACCGGCACGCCGAACTCGCCCGGCTCGCCGTGACGGAGACCGGCCGGGGGGTCTTCGAGGACAAGGCCGTCAAGAACATCTTCGCCTGCGAGCACGTCACGCACAGCATGGCGCGGGTGCGGACCGTCGGGATCATCAACCGCGACGAGATCGACGGCATCGTGGAGATCGCCGACCCGGTCGGCGTCGTCGCCGGCATCACCCCGGTCACCAACCCCACCTCGACCACCATCTTCAAGGCCCTGCTGGCGCTGAAGACCCGCAATCCGATCGTCTTCGCGTTCCACCCGTCGGCGCAGCGGTGCAGCGTGGAGGCGGCCCGCACGGTCCGCGACGCGGCCGTCGCGGCGGGCGCGCCCGAGCACTGCGTCCAGTGGATCGAGCAGCCGTCGGTCGAGGCGACCACCGCGCTCATGCACCACCCCGGCATCGCGACCATCCTCGCCACCGGCGGCAACGCGATGGTCCGCGCGGCGTACTCGGCGGGCAAGCCGGCGCTCGGCGTCGGGGCGGGCAACGTGCCCGCGTACGTCGAGGCCAGCGCGAAGCTCAAGCGCGCCGTCAACGACATCGTGCTGTCCAAGGCGTTCGACAACGGCATGATCTGCGCCTCGGAGCAGGCGGTGATCCTCGACGAGGCCGTCGCCGACGCGGCGCTCGACGAGTTCCGGGCCCTGCACGCGTACGTGGCGTCGACGCAGGACAAGGCGAAGCTGGAGGCGCTGCTGTTCCCCGCCGGCCGGCTCAACCCGGACGTCGTCGGCCGGTCGGCGGAGTGGATCGCCGAGCGCGCCGGCTTCGCCGTGCCGCCGCGTACCTCGATCATCCTGGCCGAGGTCGACCGCGTCGGTCCCGACGAGCCGCTGACCCGGGAGAAGCTCTGCCCGGTCCTCGCGGTGCTGCGCGCCGCGACCCGCGAGCAGGGCCTGCGGTACGCCGAGGAGATGGTCGAGTTCCACGGCCTCGGCCACAGCGCGGTGATCCACACCGAGGACGAGGCGCTGGTCGAGGAGTTCGGGCAGCGGGTCAAGGCCGTGCGGATCATCTGGAACTCGCCGGCCTCCCAGGGCGGCATCGGCGACATGTACAACGCCTTCCTGCCGTCGCTCACCCTCGGCTGCGGCAGCTACGGCCGCAACTCGGTGTCGAACAACGTCTCGGCGGTCAACCTGGTCAACATCAAGCGGATCGGCCGGCGGACCAACAACATGCAGTGGTTCAAGGTCCCGTCGAAGATCTACTTCGAGCCGAACGCGATCCGGTACCTCGCCGAGATGCCGGACGTGCACCGGGTCACCGTCGTCACCGACGCCACCATGACCCGCCTCGGCTTCGTCGACCGGGTCAACCGGATGCTCCAGCGCCGCCCCGGCCACGTCGCGCTCCAGATCATCGACGACGTCGAGCCCGAGCCCAGCGTGGAGACCGTCGACCGGGGCGCCGCCCTGATGCGGTCCTTCCAGCCGGACACGATCATCGCGCTCGGCGGCGGCTCGGCGATGGACGCCGCCAAGGTGATGTGGCTGCGCTACGAGCACCCCGAGGTGGTCTTCGACGACCTGCGGGAGAAGTTCTTCGACATCCGCAAGCGCGCCTTCGCCTTCCCCACCCTCGGCGAGAAGGCCCGGCTGGTCTGCGTGCCGACCACCTCGGGCACCGGGGCGGAGGTGACCCCGTTCGCCGTCATCACCGACCGCCGTACCGGCAAGAAGTACCCGCTCGCGGACTACGCGCTCACCCCGACCGTGGCGATCGTCGACCCGGTGCTGACCGCCAGCATGCCGCGCGCCATCGCCGCCGACAGCGGCTTCGACGCGCTCACCCACGCCATCGAGGCGTACGTGTCGGTCTACGCCAACGACTTCACCGACGGCCCGGCCCTGCACGCGATCCGGCTGATCTTCGCCAACCTGGAGCGCTCGGTGACCGGCGGCGACGCGGGCCCCGCCGGGACCGGCGGCGACGCGGGGCCCCGGGCGCACGCCGTCGATGCACGGGCGCACGCCGTGGCGGGCGACGCCGCCGAGGCGCGGGAACGGATGCACAACGCCGGCACCATCGCCGGGATGGCGTTCGGCAGCGCGTTCCTCGGCATCGTGCACGCCATGTCGCACACCCTCGGGGCGACCTTCCACATCGCCCACGGGCGCACCAACGCGGTGCTGCTGCCGCACGTCATCCGCTACAACGGCACCGTCCCGTCGAAGCTCTCCGGCTGGCCGAAGTACGAGAGCTACCGCGCGCCGGAGCGGTTCGCCGAGATCGCCCGCACGCTGGGCCTGCCGGCGGCCACCCCGGCCGAGGGCGTCGAGTCGCTGGCGGCGGCCGTGGAGCGGCTGCGCGACGCGGTCGGCATCGAGCCGTCGTTCGCCGCGATCGGCGTGGACGAGGCGGCGTTCGAGGCGGCGCTGCCGCAGCAGGCGCTCAACGCCTACGAGGACCAGTGCGCGCCGGCCAACCCGAGGATGCCGATGCTCGACGACATGCAGCAGCTCATGCGGGCGGCGTACCACGGCACGCGCTGGGCGGCCGCCTGACGCGCGTGTGGCTGCCGCTCGGCGCAGGCGTTAGGAGGGGGCCCTTCCTATACAGAAAGCGTTAACAAGGGGCCCTTCCTTACCGGCGGGCGAGGAGGCCGCGGGGGCGGATCGAGCGGACCGGTTCGGCCGCCCCGCCCTCGGCGCGCAGGATGTGGTTCGCGGCGACGATCCCCGTCGCCGCGGACCGCTCCATCAGGGCGCTCGGGAAGTCGGTGCGGATGCCGTCGCCGGCCAGGTAGAGCCCGTCGGCGTCGGTGCGTACCCCCGGCCGCCCGGCGTGACCGCCCGGGGTGAACGCCGGGGCCTGCGCCTCCACCCGGGCCCGCAGCTCGCGCACCCGCAGCCGGGCCGCCTCCGGCCAGAGCGCCACCAGCTCGGCGCGCATCCGCTCCGCCAGCTCCTCGGCCGGCACGCCCGGTTCGCAGGCGTACGCGTGCAGCTCCAGCACCGAGCCGCCGGTGCGCTCCGCCCAGCGGCGCGACTCGTTCTCCAGCCGGTGATAGAGCGTCACCGAGTCCAGGGTGGGCTGCCGGGACACCCCGCTGAACACCGCCCGCCCCGCGTCGACGTCCCCGTCGCACCAGTAGCGGGCCACCGCGTACGGCGGGCCGGGGGTGCCGAACGCGGGCATCGCCGCCACCAGCTCCGGGGCGGCCCCGGCCAGCTCCGGGGCGGCCCCGGCCAGCACCGGCGAGGCGGCGACGAGGGCGGCCAGTGCCGGCGGGTCGACGGCGAGCACCACGTGCCCGGCCGGGTACGCGCTGCCGTCGGCGGCGCTCACCCGCCAGCCGTCGGGGGAGCGGTCCAGCCGGGTCGCGGCGACGCCGGTGCGTACCCGCCCGCCGTGGCGCTCGACGTGCCCGGCCAGTGGCTGCCAGATGGCGGTGCCGTAGTCCTCGTCGGGGCAGTCGAACGCCAGCCCCTCCGGGTTGCCGAGCAGATAGAAGTGGAACTGGGCGATCATCTCGGCCGCCGACATCTCCGCCTCGTGGTTGAAGAACGAGTGGGAGAAGACCTCGAACAGCATCGCGCGGGCCCGGTCGGGCAGCCGCAGCGAGTTCAGCAGCTCGTCGGCGGTCCTGCCGTCGAACTCGGCGTACGTGCGCACCGGGTCGTAGGTGAGCAGCGGCAGCGCGGCGTCCCGGTCCATCGCCCGCAGGTCGGCCAGGCGCAGGCTGGGGCTGCGCAGCAGCAGGGCGAGCAGGTTGGCCGGCGGGGCCGGGGGCAGCCGCCCGAACTCCTCCGTGGGCCAGTCGGCGCTCAGGATCGGGTAGCCCGGCACCGGCCTGAGGAAGCGCAGCTCCGGGTCGACCCGGCGCAGGATCGACCGCCAGTTGTAGTACTGCCGGAAGAACGCGTGGAAGCCGTGCTCGTTGGCGTGGACGCCGTCGGCCAGCTCCTGCGGCCACGCGCCGAGCCGGCCGCCGAGGGTCGGCGCGGCCTCCAGCACGGTCACCCGCACCCCGCGCTCGGCGAGCACCACCGCCGCCGACATGCCGGCGATCCCGCCGCCGACGACCACGGCCTCCACCGGGCGCGGCACGCGGTGGGCGCCACCGCCGCCCGGGTCCACCACGTGCTGCCGTACGCCGATCAGCCGACCCGCCACCTGAGACAGTGCCATGCGCCCAGTCTGCCCGAGGTGCAAGGAAGGGCCCCCTGTTAACGCCTGCGGTAGAGAAGGGTCCCCTTCTTACCCAGCACCCGGCGAGCGCGCGCCACCTCAGCGCGCGGGGCAGCGGCGCTCGCGGTCGGAGGCGGGCCAGACGTACTCCAAGTCGGGGTCGACGTCGCCGAAGATCGGGCGGTAGTGGTCCGGGTCCTTGCGCAGCAGCGACGAGCGGTGGCTGCGGTGCAGGTCGTCGCGGCCCAGCCACGGCGGCAGCTCACCGGCGTCGGCCAGCTCCGCCTGGGTGCGTACACCGGTCACGCCGCAGGCGGCGGCGAGGTCGGCGACCAGGGTCGCCGCGCAGGTGTCGGCCCGCCCCGGCCCGCACCACACCGCGCAGACGTCCAGGCCGTAGCGGACCAGCGCCTCCTCGTACCCGGCCCACATCTTCACCGCCGGGTGGTTGCGCCAGCCGTAACCCGGCCGGGTCAGCCCGCGCAGCACCTGGATGGCCTCCACCCGCTGCTTGCCGAGCCGCCGGGTGTCCAGCGCCCGCGCGCTGGCCAGGAAGTCCGGGTACGGCAGGAACGTCTGCATGCCCCGCTCTACCCGCCCCCGGGCGCGACAACCGTCCCCGACGAACGTTCATGATCACGGGGCTGCGCGGCCTCCGCGCCGCTGACTACGATTCGGCGCATGGCGGAGCCCCTGCGCGACCGCGCGCGTCGCGCGACCGGCTGGCGGCTGCGGATGAACGGGGAGACCCGCCCGCACTACGTCGTCTGCGGGTCGGACCCGCTGGCCTACTGGGTGGTGCGGGCGCTGCTCGCCGCCGAGCTGGACTCCGGCCGGGCCCGGATCACCCTGGTGGTGCCGGAGCGCCGCCGCTCCGACGGCCCCGACGGGCGCGACGTCCCCGGCCTCCACGTCGTCCGCGCCGACCGGCTCGACGAGGTGACGTTCCGGCGGGCGGGCCTGGCCGGCGCGGACGGGCTGGCGCTGCTGCACCAGGACGACGTCGGCAACATGCACGCCGCGCTCTGCGCGCAGGAGGTGGAGCCCCGGCTGCGGCTGGTGGTGCGCATGTTCAACACGAGCCTCGCCAACGGGCTGCGGCAGCTCTTCCCCGACTCGGCGGTGCTCTCCGACGCCTCCATGGCCGCTCCCGCGTTCGTGGCCGCCGCCCTCGGCGAGGTCGCCCCGACGCACTTCCGGCACGGCGGGCGCACCCTCTACGTGGCACGCCGCGCCGACGTACGCGCGAAGGACGTGGTGTGCGGGGTGGCCGACACCCGGGACGCGGCCCGGCCACACGTCCTGCCCGCCGACGAGGCCACGGCCGACGTGGTGCTGGCCGAGGCGACCGGGCAGCCGCCCGGCACGGAGCTGGCCGCCCGCCGGCTGGTCCGGGCCCGGCGCCGCCGACGGCCCGTCGCCGTGCTGGTGCGCGCGGTCCGCAGCTTCGCCACCCGCAAGATCGGGATCGCGGTGCTGGTGCTGCTGGCCGTCATCGCCGCGCTGGGCGGGCTCAACGCCCGGGCCGCGCACGTGGGCTGGGCCGACGCGCTCTACCTCACCCTGGTCACCACGCTCACCGGCGAGGACCCGGACGTCACCAAGCCCGTCGCCGCGCAGGTCATGCAGGTGGTGCTCAACCTGGCCGGGCTGGCGCTGATCCCGCTGATCACGGCCGTGGTCGTCGACGGGATCGTCAACGCCCGGCTGGCCCTGCACGCCGGCCGGATCCAGCCCGCCCGGTCCGGGCACGTCGTGGTCGTCGGGCTGGGCAACATCGGCACGCGCGTCATGGCCCAGCTCAACGACTTCGGCGTCGAGGTGGTCGCCATCGACAAGGATCCGGACGCCCGGGGCGCGTCGCTGGCGCACCGGCTCGGCGTGCCGATGGTGATCGGCGACGCCGGTCGGGAGGAGACGCTGCGGTCGGCGTCCGTCGAGACCTGCCAGGCCCTCGTGGTGGTCTCCACCGACGACGACGTCAACCTGCGGGCCGCGCTGAACGCGCGGGGTCTCACCCCCGACCTGCGGGTGGTGCTGCGCCTGTTCGACGGCGACTTCGCCGAGCGCGTCCAGAAGGCGTTCGGCATCGGCATCTCGCGCAGCGTGTCGTATCTCGCCGCGCCGTCGTTCGCGGCCGCGCTGCTGGACCGGGCGGTGATCGCCACCATCCCGGTCGGCCGGCACGCGCTGCTGGTCACCGAGGTCCAGGTGGTCGCCGGGTCGCCGCTGGACGGCCGCCCGCTGGCCGCCGTGGCCCGGCCCGGCGCGGTACGCCTGCTCGCGCACGCCCGCCCCGGCCAGAAGGCGGACTGGTCGGCCGACCACCGCCTGGTGATCACGGCGGGGGACCGGCTGACCGTGGTGGCCCGCCGCGCGGGGCTGACCGCCCTGCTGCGCGAGACGACCCCGCCCGCCCCGGAGCCCCCGCCCGCCGACCCGACCGGCCCACCCCCGCCCAGGACGAGTGCGGAGTGAGGTCCGGTTGATCAGTGGGGCCGGGGGCGCAGGGCGTACCAGGCGGCGCCCAGGGCGAGCACGCCGAACCCGGCGAGCACGCTGGCCAGCGGCAGGCTGACCGCGAGCGCCACGCAGCCGACCAGCCCCAGCACGGCGAGCAGCCGCACCGGCAGCCGGCGGCCCGAATCCCGGCCCAGCGTGAGCGCCGACGCGTTGGTGACGGCGTAGTAGACCAGCACGGTGCAGCTGGAGAAGCCGATCGCCCCGCGTACGTCGCCGACGAGCACCACGGCCGTCACCACGGCGGCCACCGCCAGCTCGGCCCGGTGCGGCACCCGGCGCACGGGGTGCACGGCGGCCAGGCCGTGCGGCACGTCCCGGCGGCGGGCCATCGCCAGCAGGGTCCGGCCCACCCCGGCGACCAGCGACAGCAGCACGCCGGTCACGGCCACGGTCGCCCCGGCCCGCACCACCCAGGCGAGGCCGGGCAGGCCGGCGGCGGTCACCACGTCGGCCAGGGGCGCGGCGGACGCGCCCAGCCGCCCGGGGCCGAGCACGCCGAGCGCCACCACCGCCAGCACCAGGTAGATCGCCAGCACCACGCCGAGGGCCAGCGGCACCGCCCGGGGGATCGTCCGCTCCGGGTCGCGCACCTCCTCGCCGAGGGTGGCGATCCGGGCGTACCCGGCGAAGGCGAAGAAGAGCAGCCCGGCGGCGGCCAGCACGCCGTGCCCGCCGGTGCTGCTGGAGACGCCGGGCCCGGCGATCCGGGCCGCGTCGAAGCCGCCGCCGAGCAGGCCGGCCCCGGCGACCAGGGCCAGCACCGCCAGCACCACGCCCACCAGGGCCTTCGTGGCCGTCGCGGTCTTGCCGATGCCGCGCAGGTTGACGGCGGTCACCGCCGCGACGGCGGCGACGGCGACGAACCGGGCGCGCCCCGGCCAGAGGTACGCCCCGATGGTCAGCGCCATCGCCGCGCAGCTCGCCGTCTTGCCGACCACGAAACCCCAGCCCGCCACGAAACCGGCGAACGGGCCCAGCCGCTCCCGCCCGTAGACGTACGTGCCGCCGGACTCGGGGTAGCGGGCCGCCAACCGGGCCGAGCTGGTCGCGTTGCAGAACGCCACGAACCCGGCGAGGGCCAGCGCCGCCAGCAGGCCCGCGCCGCCGGCCGACGCCGCCGCCGGGGCGAAGACCACGAAGACGCCCGCGCCGAGCATCGACCCCAGGCCGATGACCACCGCATCGCGTACGCCCAACCGCCGCGCCAGCCGCTCCACGCCTCGGACCCTAGGGGGCCGAGGTGAACAGCGCGGGACGACCCCAGCCGTGCAGCAACCGGCCGGGCAGCGGCAGGTCGTCCCATGGCACCCGGTGCAGCAACCGGTCGAGGACGAGCCCCAGCAGCAGCCCGGCCACCGAGTCGGTCAGCCAGTGCCAGCCCAGGTAGGTCGTGGTGCAGAGCACGACGGCCGGCGGCGCCAGCCGGACGACGGTGACCAGCCGGGGCGGGACGGCCCGGCCGAAGCTGGCCAGCAGCGGCGTCAACAGCAGCGCGATGACCCCGTACCAGACGATCGCGTTGGCGACATGACCCGACGGGTAGGACTGGGCGAAGCGCACCGGCAGGTCGTGCTGGAACAGCGGTAGGGTCGCCTCCGGGGGGAGGAACGGCTCCTTGACGCTGGCGCTCGGCGCGGGCCGGGCGGTCCACACCTTCAGCGGGCCGATGGTGAAGAGGGTGAACACGAAGGCGAGCACCGGCGGCAGCACCGGGCGTACCGAGCGCACCCGGACGGCCAGCAGCACCCCCATGCCCAGCGCGATCAGGGTCAGCGGGGTGCCCTGGCCCAGGTAGTTGAGCACCACCGCGACCCAGTACGCCGCAGTTGGCCGGTGCGCCTCGGCCCAGTCCGCCACCGCGCGGTCGACGCCGAACAGCCGGTCAGCGGCGAGCGCGACCGTCAACCCGACCAGTCCGGCGAGCAGGAGCGCGTCGCACCACCAGCCGGCCGGGCGTACGGGCCTGAGCTGCACTTTCCGCCGTACCGTCTGGGTTTCGCGCACCCGACCACGCTACCGGGCCGGCGCGTGCCCGCTGTGGGGCGAGGCACGATGGGGTGCGCCCCGGCGGGGTGACGCGTCATGCTGGTCGGCGTGCGGATCACCTCTGCCCTCGTGGACCCGGCGCTGCTCGACCTCCCGTGGTCGACCCCGCTGGAGCAGTGGCCTGCCGAGCACCTGGTGGCGTTGCCGCAGGGCATCTCCCGGCACATCGTGCGCTTCGTCCGGCTCGGCGGGTACGTCTACGCGGTCAAGGAGACCGGCGAGCGGGTCGCCGAGCGGGAGTACGACCTGCTGCGGGCGCTGGAGCGGATCGACTTCCCGTCGGTGGAGGCGGTGGCGATCGTCGCCGACCGGCAGACCGACGACGGGGAGCCGCTGGACCCGGTGCTGATCACCCGGCACCTCCAGTTCTCCCTGCCCTACCGCGCGCTGTTCTCCCACACCCTGCGTCCGGAGACGATGGGCCGGCTGCTCGACGCGTTGGCCGCGCTGATCGTCCGGATGCACCTCACCGGCTTCTTCTGGGGCGACTGCTCGCTGTCGAACACGCTGTTCCGCCGGGACGCGGGCGCGTTCGCCGCCTACCTGGTGGACGCCGAGACGGGGGCCCTGCACAACTCGCTGTCCAACGGCCAGCGCGGCGAGGACCTGGAGATCGCCCGGGTCAACATCTTCGGCGAGGCGCTCGACCTCCAGGCCGCCGGCCTGCTGCACGAGTCGATCGACCCCGAGGTGGTGTGCGAGCAGGTCGTGCAGCGTTACGAGCGGCTCTGGCACGAGATCACCTACGAGCAGCAGGTCGAGCGTGAGGCCCGGCACGACATCGAGCGCCGCATCCGCCGCCTCAACGAGCTGGGCTTCGACGTCGCGGAGGTGGCCCTGTCCACCATCGGCGACGGGCGGTACCTGGTGCGGCCGAAGGTGGTCGACGCGGGCTACCACCACCGTCGGCTGCTCCGTCTCACCGGCCTGGACGCCGAGGAGAACCAGGCCCGCAAGCTGCTCAACGACCTCGACGCGTACCGGGCGGAGAGCGACCTGACCGACGAGCAGCAGGCCTCGCACCGCTGGCTCACCGAGGTCTTCGAGCCGGTGGTGCGGGCGGTGCCGGCGCACCTGCGGCGCAAGCTGGAGCCGCAGGAGCTGTTCGCGCAGATCATCGAGCACAAGTGGCTGCTCTCCGAGCGCGCCGGCCGGGACGTCGGCATGCGGCACGCCGTGCAGTCGTACCTGGCCGACGTGCTGGTGCACCGCCCCGACGAGCAGGCCGTCCTCGGCGTCGAGGTCGACGCCCTGCCCTGACCCGGCCGCCCGCCCTGTCCCGCCCGCCCTGTCCCGCCCCGCCCGGCAACGGCTCCCGTCGACGCTAGCGAGCTGATGTCGTGGATGGATCGGGTGGCCGTCGGCGGTCACCGGATGATGTCGTGAACGACTCAGCTCCCTAGCGCGCGGTGCGCCTGTCGGGTCGGCCGCGCCACCACACCCGGGGGCGCGACCGCACCGGCACCGCCGCGCCGGCGTCACTCCAGCCAGGAGCCGCCGCGCATCACCCGGACCACGTTCAGGTCGTCGTCGAGGACGACCAGGTCGGCGCGGAGGCCGGCCTGGAGCGCGCCGACCCGGTGGCCGAGGCCGATGGCGCGGGCCGGGGTGGTGGCCGCCATCCGGCAGGCGTCGACCATCGGGACGCCGGCGTGCACGGCGTGCCGCAGGGCGGCGTCCATCGTGAGCGTGCTGCCGGCGATCGCCCCGTCGGCGGCCAGCCGGGCCACGCCGTCGGCGACGGTGACGGCCTGGCCGCCCAGCTCGTACTCGCCGTCGGGCATGCCGGCGGCGGACATCGCGTCGGTGACCAGCGCGGCCCGGTCGGGGCCGGCGGTGGCGGCGACGTGGGTCAGCATCCCGTCGTGCAGGTGCACCCCGTCGGCGACCAGCTCGCAGACCACGTTCGAGGCGTCCAGCAGGGCCACGACGGGGCCGGGCTCGCGGTGGTGCACCGGGCGCATGCCGTTGAACAGGTGGGTGCCGACGCTCGCGCCGGCCGCCACGGCGGCCCTGGTCTGGTCGTACGTGGCGTCGGTGTGGCCGACGGCGGCGACCACCCGGTGCGCGGTGAGCACCTTGATCGCCTCCAGCGCGCCGTCCCGCTCGGGGGCGAGGGTGACCATGCGGACCGCGCCCCCGCCCAGCTCGATCAGCTCGGTCAGCTCGGCGACGGAGGGGTCGCGGAGGAACTGCGGGTTCTGCGCGCCGCACCGGGCCGCCGACAGGTACGGACCCTCGAAGTGGACGCCGGCCAGCGTGCCCTCCTCGACGAGCGGCCGGTACGCCTCGGTGGCGGCCCGCATCAGCTCGAAGGGCGAGCTGACCAGGCTGGCCAGCAGGGTGGTGGTGCCGTGCCCCAGGTGGAAGGCCGCCGCCTGGCGGGCGGACCCGGCGTCGCCGGTGGTGAACGTGTGCCCGCCGCCGCCGTGGGTGTGCAGGTCGACGAAGCCGGGGACGATCCAGTGCCCGTCGCGCACCGACGGGTACTCCGCGACGGCGGTGATCCGGTCGCCGTCGAGTTCCACGCAGCCCTGCCGGATCACGCCGGTCGGGGTCACCACCTTGCCGTTCACCCGCAGGGTCATCGCATCTCCAGATGTGTGAGGCGTGCCGGTACAGATCAGCGGGCGTCGAGCGCCAGCAGGGCGGCGCCGAGGCAGCCGGCCTCGTCGCCGAGGGCCGCCGCGACGAGGCGCGGCCGGCGGTGGAACGTCATCCGCTCGTGCAGCGCCGCGCGCAGCGGGTCGAACAGGCGGGGACCGGCCTGGGCGAGGCCGCCGCCGACCACGACGGTCTCCACGTCGTAGAGGGCCTGGCCGGTGGCGAGCCCGTCGGCCAGCGCCTCGACGGCCTCCGCCCACACCCGGGCGGCGGCTGGCTCACCGGCGGCGGCCCGGTCGGCCACGTCGGCGGCGCTCGCGGGCGTGCCGGTCGGCCCACCGTCGCCCGCCGTGCCGGTCGGCCCCGCGCCGGTGGCCTCCGCGTAGCGGCGGGCGATCGCGGAGGCGGAGGCGACGGCCTCCAGGCAGCCGTCGCGCCCGCAGCCGCAGCGCGGGCCGCCGGGGCGGACGAGAACGTGGCCGATCTCCCCGGCGGCGCCGTGTGCGCCGCTGGCGGCCGCGCCGTCGACGACGTGGGCGGCGGCGATGCCGGTGCCGATCGCGACGAAGAGGACGTGCCCGGTGCCCCGGCCCGCGCCGAGCCGGGCCTCGGCCAGGCCGCCGACGCGCACGTCGTGGCCGAGCACCGTGGGCAGCCCGAGCCGCTCTGCCGCCAGGCCCCGCAGGGGTACGTCCCGGAAGCCGACGTTCGCCGACCAGACCGCCACCCCGGCGGCCTCGTCGACGACGCCGGGCACGGCGATCCCCAGCGCGACGGGGTCGCGCCCGTCGGCGCGGGCCTTGCCGGCCAGCCCCTCGGCGACGTCGAGGATCGTCTCGACCACCGCGTCGGGGCCCCGGCCGGCGTCGGTGGGGTGCCGCTCGGTGTGGACGGTGGTGCCGTCCGGCCGGACCAGCGCGCACTTCATGCCGGTGCCGCCCACGTCCAGCGCGACGACGACGTCGGCGGGACCGGCGGCGTCGGCTGGGCTCACGCGAGGACCACGGAGCGGGTCAGGTGGCGGGGCGCGTCGGGGTCGAGGCCCCGGCTGGTGGACAGGGCGACGGCGAAGCGCTGGGCGAGGATCAGGTCGGCCATCGGGTCGACCGGCGTGCGCCCGGCGGCCCAGCTCGCGAGCACGGTGCGGCAGCCGTGGGTCCGGCTGTGCACGAACGCGGCGCCGGTGGCGGCGACGTCCTCGGCGAGCCCCTCGGGGATGTCGCCGAACGCCCAGACCAGCCGGCCCGGCGCGGCCACCGAGATCGGGCCGTGCCGGTAGTCCATGGCCGGGTACGCCTCGGCCCAGAAGGTGGCCGCCTCACGGCACTTGAGCGCGGCCTCCTGGGCCAGCCCGATCGTCCAGCCCCGGCCGAGGAAGGTGACCTGCTCGATGCGGGCCGGGTCGATCGGCAGCGGGGCCCGGACGGCGACCTCGGCGTCGGCGGCGAGCGCGGCCAGGTTGTCGCCGAGGTGGGCGCGGAGCAGGGCCAGGGCGGTGGTGGCGAAGCGGGTCTGCACCACGGACCGTTCGTCGGCGAACGGCATGGCGACCACGGCGGTGGCGACGTCCACGGCAGGGGAGACCGGGTCGCCGACGAGGACGGTGGTGGGGAGCTGGCCGCGCAGCGCGGCGAGCAGCTCCAGCACCTCGGTGGTGGTGCCGGAGCGGGTGACGGCGATCAGCCGGTCGTAGCGGCGGCCCGTGGGGAACTCGGACGCCTGGAACGCGTCGGTCTCGCCGTGGCCGGCGGCCTCGCGCAGCCCGGCGTACGCCGTCGCCATGAACCACGACGTGCCGCAACCGACGACGGCGACCCGCTCCCCGGGGCGCGGCAGGTGCTCGGCGACCGTGGGGGCCAGCAGCGCTGCCTCCCGCCAACAGTCGGGTTGACTCGCGATCTCCGCGTGCACGAACGCCATGAGAACTCCTCGCTGGGAGGTCGTGCGCAATACGGCGCAATACGGCCGCCTTTCGCGCGTTATTCTGCGCGAAACCTCGCGTCTCTGGCAACCGGGTCCCCGATCGCGCAGAGCGGAGTTTTGCACCTTGGTAGTTTCGCGCACTACTGTGCACGCAATCAATCACCCTTCGTGCAGTCAGTGGAGGCGCCGCAGTGGACCGGTACGCCCGATGGAACGCGCTGCTGGAGATGCTCACTGACAACGGGCGGGTGAGCGTGGAGGAGGCCGCCGGGCGGCTGGACGTCTCCCAGGCCACCATCCGGCGCGACTTCGACCAGCTCGCCCAGCAGCAGATGATCACCCGGACGCGGGGCGGCGCGGTCGCCAACGGCGTCTCCTACGACCTGCCGCTGCGCTACAAGACGGCCAAGCACTCGGCCGAGAAGCAGCGGATCGGGGCCGCCGCCGCCGCGCTGGTCACCCCGGGCACCGTGGTCGGCCTCAACGGCGGCACCACCAGCACGGAGGTGGCCCGCGCGCTGGCCGTCCGGCCCGACCTGAACACCAGCGCCGAGGGCGCGCAGCTCACCGTGGTCACCAACGCGCTCAACATCGCCAACGAGCTGCTGGTGCGCTCCCGGATGAAGGTGGTGGTGGCCGGCGGCGTGGTCCGGCCCAAGTCGTTCGAGCTGGTCGGCCCGCTGGGCGGGGCGCTGCTGCGCGAGGTCACCCTGGACGTCGCCCTGCTCGGCGTGGACGCGATCGACCCGCAGCTCGGCGCCGCCGCCCATCACGAGGGCGAGGCGGCGATGAACAACCTGATGGTGGCCCGCGCCAAGCGGGTGGTGATCATCGCGGACTCGTCCAAGCTGGGCGGGCACGCGTTCGCCCGGATCTGCCCCGTCGACCGGGTGGAGACGCTGGTCACCGACTCGGGCGCGAACCCGGAGCTGGTGGAGGCGTTCCGCGCGGCGGGCGTGCACGTCGTCATCGCCTGACGCGCCGGGCTGCATACCGGGTATTGCTTCCCCCTGCATACCGCGTATGGTGTGCGTCGTCACCGACTCATCGGGGGAGGCGCAGCTTGTCAGCTGTCCTGGAAATAGAAGGTCTACGCAAGACGTACAAGAGCCGCCGTCGGGGGATCCGACACGCCCTCGACGGCTTCGACATGCGGGTCGAGCAGGGGCAGGTGCACGGCTTCCTCGGCCCCAACGGCTCGGGCAAGACCACCACCCTGCGTACGCTGCTCGGGCTCATCCGGCCCAACGGCGGCCGGATGGCGATCCTCGGGCAGGAGGTGCCCGCCGCCCTGCCCGCCGTCGTCGGCCAGGTCGGCGCGATCGTCGAGAGCCCTCAGTTCTTCCCGCACTTCACCGCGCGCGACACCCTGTCGCTGCTGGCCGGGGCGGGCGACGTGCCGCAGACCCGGGTCGACGAGGTGCTGGAGCTGGTCGGCCTGCGCGACCGGGCCGGCGAGCGGGTCAAGACGTACTCGCTCGGCATGAAGCAGCGCCTCGCGGTCGCCTCGGCGCTGCTCAAGAACCCGAAGCTGCTCATCCTCGACGAGCCCGCCAACGGCCTCGACCCGGGCGGCATCCGGGAGATGCGCACGCTGACCCGGGACCTGGCCGCCTCGGGGATGACCGTGCTGCTGTCCAGCCACATCCTCGGCGAGATCCAGCTCATCTGCGACTCGGTCACCATCATCTCGCTGGGCCGGCGGGTCGCGTTCGGCCCGGTCGACCAGGTGCTCGCCGAGCACTCCGGCGGGGCCGTGCGGGTCCGGCTGGAGGCGGTCACCGACCTGCCGGCGGCGGCCGACGCGCTCAGCCGGGCGGGCGTGGCCGTCACCGCCCACCCCGACCACCTGATGCTCGCCGGCGTCGAGAAGCCGGCCCAGGTGAGCCGGATCCTCGCCGGCCAGGGCCTCTACGTCAGCGAGCTGGCCCCCGTCACGGTCGACCTGGAGAGCGTCTTCCTGGAGTTGACCTCGACCGCACCCGTGCCGGGGCAGCACCGCCAGGTCGACCAGTCCACGAAGGTCGGCGACGCGGGTCAGCCCGGCGTCGCCGGGGGAGGTTGGGGCGCATGAGCCTCTATCGCACGGAGCTGCGCCGGCTGGGCAAGCGGCGCTTCGCCCGCTGGGCGACGGTGCTCGGCCTGCTGCTGCTCGGGGCGGTCCTCGTCGGGGTCTTCTTCACCAACCAGAAGATCGGGCCCGAGCAGCAGGCCGCCGCCCAGCGGCAGGCCGAGCAGCAGTACCAGGAGCAGGTGCGCTGGGCCGAGCAGGAGCGCAAGGCCTGCGAGCAGGCCAAGGCGTCGGGTCAGGACCAGCAGCAGGAGGGCCGGTTCCCGCCGGACTGCGAGATGATCAGCCCGCCGCCGCCGGAGAGCATCCAGGCGGACTGGTTCCTGCCGTCGACGTTCGACTTCCGCGCGAGCTTCGAGGAGATGATCGTCACCTTCACCGCGATCCTGGCGCTGCTCGGGTTCGTGGTCGGCGCCTCCTTCGTCGGCGCCGAGTGGAGCTCCGGCGGGATGATGAACCTGCTGCTCTGGCGGCCGCAGCGGCTCACCGTGCTGCTGACCAAGCTGGCGGCGCTGCTCACCGGGCTGGTCGCCGTGGCCCTGGCCGCCGCCGTGGTCTGGACGGCCGGGTTCTGGGCCGTCGGCACGCTGCGCGGCACCACCGAGAAGATGACCGCCGGGGTGTGGCAGTCGTTCGCGCTGACCGGGCTGCGCGGGCTGGTGCTGATCATGGTCGCGGCGGCCGTCGGGTTCGCGCTGGCCTCGCTGGGCAGGCACACCGCGATGGCCCTCGGCGGGGCGATCGGGGCCGTCGTGGTCGGCCAGTTCGGCCTGGGCATCGTGATGTCGATGGCGGGGGCGCGCTTCGTCGAGGCGTGGCTGCTGCCGACGTACGGGCTCGCCTGGATGACGAAGAAGGTCACCCTGGAGGACTGGAACTCCTGCAACTCCTCCTCCTACTACGGGGAGTGCAAGCCGGACACCTTCGACCTGACCTGGCAGCACGCGTCGATCCTGTTCTCCGTCGCGCTGGTGGTCGTCCTCGGGGCGGCGCTGGTCAGCATGCGCCGGCGGGACGTCGCCTGAGCGGTGGCACCGGGTGGCCCGGACCGCACCGCACGTCCGATGCGGTCCGGGTCCGCCCTGGTTAGGCTGGGGATCCCCCAGGCCGGCGCGGCTTCGCCGGCCCTTCGCCGCCCGCGTGAGGACCGTCATGCCGCCTGCCGACGCCGCCCCGGCCGACACCGACCGGCCCGAGCCGGCGCGCCCCCGCGGCCGGGAGGCGACGGGCACCCGGGAGGGCGTCACCGTCCCCCCGCCCCGGTCCGCGCCGGACTCCGTCACTCCCGCCCCGGCCACCCGCGCCGAGCCCGCGACCGCCGAGCCCGAGCCGGAGCCCGGAGCCGCCGGCACCGGGCCGGTCGCCGCCGCCACCGGCCTCGCCGAGCGGGAGGTGCGCATCCTCGCCTTCGAGCAGCAGTGGTGGCGGCACGCGGGGGCCAAGGAGCAGGCGATCCGGGACACCTTCGGCCTCTCCGCGACCCGTTACTACCAGCTGCTCAACGGGCTGCTGGACAATCCGGCCGCGCTGGCCGCCGAGCCGGTCCTCGTCGGCCGGCTGCGCCGGTTGCGCTCCTCAC
Organism: Micromonospora carbonacea; assembly: GCF_014205165.1. NCBI lineage: Bacteria > Bacillati > Actinomycetota > Actinomycetes > Micromonosporales > Micromonosporaceae > Micromonospora > Micromonospora carbonacea. The sequence goes on from NZ_JACHMZ010000001.1 coordinate 229,870, forward strand.
GGGCCCGCAACCGGCGGCGCTGACCGCGCGAACCCGGTCACCGACGGTCCCGATCCCCGGCACAATCGAGCCGACGGAGGGAGCGGCGGATGGCGGCAGCGCACCGGGGCGTACCGGACGGGGAGGCCCGGCCGGGGCGGACGGCGACGGACGGGCGGGCGACGACCCCGGCGGAGGCGGCGGCTGCGCCGGGCACCCGCGCCGGGTCGGCGGGGCCGACGATGCGGGTGTGGTCGGCGTCCGCGCCGGCACCCGGCCGGGCCGTCAACGAGGACCTGGTCTTCCGCTTCGGTCCGCTGGTCGGCGTGCTCGACGGCGCGACCGTGCCCGAGGGCTTCGCCACCGGCTGCGTGCACTCCCCCGCCTGGTACGTCCGGCACCTCGCCGCCCGGATCGGGCTGGCCGCCGCCGCCCGGCCCGCGGCCACCCTGGTGAGCACCCTCGCGGCGGCGATCCTCGCGGTACGGGCGGACCACGGCGCCGACTGCGACCTCGACCATCCCGGCACGCCCTCGTCCACCGTCTGCCTGCTGCGGGAGAGCGGCGAGGAGGCGGACTGGCTCGTGCTCTGCGACAGCCCGCTGGTGCTCGACGTCGGCGGCCGGGTGCGCGCCGTCACCGACGACCGGCTGGAACAGGCGGTGGCCGACCTGCGGCGCACAGCCTCCACCCTGCCCGCGGGCCCCGGCGACGACCCGGTCAGCCGGTTCCGGCGGGCCGTCACCGTGCAGCGGCAGCGGATGAACCGCACGCACGGCTACTGGGTCGCCGCCGCCGACCCCGACGCCGCCTACCACGCGCTCACCGGCACGGAGCCGCTGCGGGGCCCGGGCGGCCTGCGCCGGGCGGCCCTGCTCACCGACGGCGCGTCCTGCGCCGTCGAGCAGTTCGGGCTGTTCGACTGGGCCGGCCTGCTCGACCTGGTCGCCGCCGAGGGGCCCGGGGCGCTCCTCGACCGGGTCCGCGCCGCCGAACGCGACCGGCCGGACCGGCTGCGCCGGCACAAGGCCACCGACGACGCCTCCGTCGTCCTCTGCGAGTTCGGCCCCGGTCGAGCCACCGCCGGCCCGCCGACCGGCTCGTAGCCGCTGACGGACCGGTGGAGGGGCGCGAAAGGGTGGACTCGGGCGGGTGCGGGACGGCAGACTTCGGCACGTGACGGGAACGGTCCGGTTGGAGCCGGTGGACGAACGGAACCTGGAGCCGCTGCTCTCGGTGGCCGTCGCCGAGGCCGAGCCCGACGACGTGATGCCCCCGGTCGACGCGCCGGCCGGCTGGTCGCACGCCCGGCGGGAGGCGTTCCGCGACTACTACCGCACGGGCATGGTGGGCCTCGACGGCCCCACCCACACCGCCATGTACGCGGTCCTCGTCGGCGGCGAGGTGCTGGGCATGATCCGGATGACCCGCCGCGCCGAACCGGGGACGGTGGAGACGGGCATCTGGCTCGGCCGCTCCGCCCGGGGGCAGGGCGTGGGTGCGGCGGCCCTGCGCGAGCTGCTCGACCTCGCGGCGGCGGCCGGGATGCACACGGTGGTGGCGGAGACCACCCGGGACAACGCCGGTGCCGTGTCGGTGCTGCGCCGGTGCGGCGCGAAGCTGATCGAGGACGGCGACGCCGTGCGCGCGGAGATCTCCCTCGACGCCATCCCGCCCGCGCTCTGAGCCGGCCGACGCCCCTGCCGTGGCGGGGCGCGGGCCTCAGCGCGCGTCGCGGGCCTGCGCGTACGCGGCCAGCCAGGCGACCTGCGCCGGGTCGAGCGACGGGCGGACCCGCTGCCGCGCCGTCTCGACGTGCCCCGCCGTGACCGTCGACGCGGTCAGCGACTCGCGCATCGCGGCGAGCGCCGCCTCCCGCACCAGCGCCGCGCAGTCCGCCGCCGAGAAGCCGTCCAGCCCGCCGCCGAGCGCCGCGAGGTCGACGTCGTCGGCGAACGGGACGTGGCGGGCGGCGGCGCGCAGGATCTCGGCGCGGGCGTCCCCGTCCGGCGGCGGCACGTACACCAGCCGCTCCAGCCGGCCGGGGCGCAGCAGCGCCGGGTCCACCAGGTCGGGGCGGTTGGTCGCGCCGACCACCACCACGTTGCGCAGCGACTCCACCCCGTCCAGCTCGGTGAGCAGGGCGGCGACCACCCGGTCGGTGGTGCCCCCGTCGCTTGCCTGCCCGCGTACCGGGGCGAGCGCGTCCACCTCGTCGAGGAAGACCAGCGTCGGGGCGGCCTCCCGGGCCCGGCGGAACAGCTCCCGCACCGCCCGCTCGCTCTCGCCGACCCACTTCGACAGCAGCTCCGCGCCCTTCACCGAGAGCACGTTGGCCCGCCCCGAGCCGGCGAGCGCGGTCACCAGGAAGGTCTTCCCGCAGCCGGGCGGCCCGTAGAGCAGCACCCCGCGCGGGGGCTGCACGCCCAGCCGGGCGAAGGTGTCCGGGTAGGTCAGCGGCCACAGCACGGACTCGGTCAGCTGCTCCTTGACCTCGACCATGTCCCCGACGTCGTCGAGGGTGACGTCCGCCAGCTCCAGCGTGGACGCGGCCATCGTCGTCGGCCGGACCACCTCCAGGGCGGCCGTGAAGTCCGCCATCGCCACCGTCGGCGCGTCGGCCGTCTTCTGCCGCAGCGCCGCCCGCACCCCGGCCTCCCGCACCAGCGCCGCCAGGTCGGCGGCGACGAACCCGGGGGTACGCCCGGCGACCTCGTCCAACCGGACGTCCTCGGCCAGCGGCACCTGGCGGGTCAGCACGGTGAGCTGCTCCCGGCGCAGCGCCTGGTCGGGCAGCGGCACGGTGATCCGCAGCGACAGCAGGTCCGGGGCGCGCAGCCCGGGGTCGACGGCCTCGGGGCGGCTGGTCGTGCAGACCACGGCCACCCCGGCCCCGACGGTCTCGGCGAGCACCTGCCGGAACACCGTGGCCACCGGGCCGGCGTCGTCGGCCGGGGCGAGCGCCTCCACGTCGGTGACCAGCAGCACGGCCGGGCCGGCGGCGCGTACCTCGTCGGCGGCGGCGCGCAGCCGCCGGGCCGCGGCGTCGTTGGCGAGCGCGGCCAGCTCGGGCGCCCAGAGCGGGCGGACCCGCGCGCCCACCCGGGCGGCGACCGCCCGGACCAGCGCCGACTTGCCCGATCCGGCCGGGCCGGCGATCAGCACCCCGAGCGACACCGTGGTGCCCAGCCGGCCCAGCACCTCCCGGTGGTGGAAGCCGAGGTCGAGCAACTCGGTCAGCTCGTCGGCCTGCGCGCGCAGCCCCGGCAGCTCGTCGACGGCGGGGGCGGCGTCCGACGCGTCGGCGTCGGCGGCCCGACCGGCCGACCCGGCCGCCCAGGTCGCCGTGTCGGGCCCGGCCGCCGGGCCGTTTGCGGCGGCGTGGGCGTCGGCACCGGCGTGGGCGGGCCCGGCCGAGCCGCCGGCCCGGGTCGCCGGCCCGTGCTCCCAGCCGACCACGGTGTCCATGGTGACCAGCGCGGCGACGCCCGGCTCGGCGGCGACCACGGTGAGCAGGGTGCTCGTCCAGGCGTACCCGACGGTGCTGGAGAGGCGGTGCCGGGCCGCCGCCACGAGGGCGCGCACCGAGGCGTCCGGCAGCACGTCCTGCGGCAGCAGGGACACGTCGTCGCCGACGGTGACCACCTTGCCGAGCAGCGCGAGGCGGAGCATCTCGGGGGAGACCGCGGCGGCGACCTGCACCGGCCCGGTCAGGGTCACCCGACGGGCCGGCACCACCGGCGCGCGGCTCACCGTGACCTGCCCGCCGTCGCGTACGCCCAGGTTGCCCAGGAGCAGGTCGTCGGCGTAGAGCAGCGCCGTGCTCGCGGCGGGCCCGGCCGGCGCGACGATCCCGGCGGTCACCCGGCGGCCGGCGAGCCGCACCGGGTCGCCGGGGCGCAGCGCGAGCGCCGTCAGCACCTCGGGGTGCAGCCGCACCACGCCGCGCCGGCCGTCCAGCGCGGCCGGTCGCAGGCTGGCGACGAGGGTCAGGTCGGGTGCGGGTGCGGCCATCGCCCGAGGTTAGCCGCAAGGAAGGGCCCCCTGTTAACGCCTACGGTAGAGAAGGGTCCCCCGCTCACACCGGGTCAACGCTGGGGTCGGTGCCGTCGAGCAGCGACGGGTCGCGCCGGATCAGCTCCGCGAGCCGGGCCGCCGGGTCCACCTTGAGCCGGTCGGCGTCGGACGGCCACGCCGGCACGGCCTTGACCGTCAGCGGCCACACCGGGGGCGGCACGGTCGCGGCCTCCGCGCCGACCGTCACCCGCCCGTTCGACCAGCCGACCCGCAGCGGGTACGCCTGCCCGTCGTGCTCCACCCGAAGCGCGACCGTCATGCCGGGGTGCGCCGCCACCACCCGGGCCACCGCCCCGGCCACCTCGTCGACGGGGTCCCGCCCGGCGACACCCGCGGGATGGACGGGGGCCGGCGCGGCGGGCAGGGCCGGGACGCCGCCCGTCCGGCGGGGCAGGGCGTCCGCCGGGTCCCCGCCGACGTCGCCCGCCGGCCGGGGGCGGGGGTCCGGGGCGGCGTCGGCCACCGCGTCGGCGCGTACGGCCGGGGTGGGATCCGGTCGTGCCTCGGCCCGTGCGGCCGGCTCGCCCCGGCCGACCGGATGGGCCCCGGCCTGCGCCGGGACGGTCCGCCCCGCCGGCTCTCGGCCGGGCTCGTCGCCCGGGTCGACGCCCCGGCGGCGGAGCGCCTCCTCACGCCGGGCGAGCCGGGCCAGGGTCTCGTCGAGATCACCTCTCATGTCGCCACCCCTTCCGCGTGTGGACCGAACCGGGCCGGTTCAGTCCCTCCTGTCCCGGGTGGCTCGGTCCAGCGCCCGGTCCAGGACGACCAGCAGGGCGTCCCGCACCGAGAGCCGGTCCCGGGCGTCGAACTGCACCAGGGGGACCTGGTCGGAGATGGCCAGGGCCCACCGGATCGAGGGAAGGTCCACGGCCAGCCGGCCGTCGAAGGCGTTCACCCCGACGACGAAGGGCAGCCCGGCCCGCTCGAAGAAGTCGATCGCCGGATAGCAGTCGTCCAGCCGCGAGCTGTCCACCACCACCAGCGCGCCGAGCGCCCCCCGGGCCAGGTCGTCCCACATGAAGCCGAAGCGGTTCTGGCCCGGCGTGCCGAAGAGGTAGAGCTTGAGGCTGCGGTCGATCGTCACGCAGCCGAAGTCCATCGCCACCGTGGTGGTGGTCTTGCCCGACCGCGCGCCGGGGTCGTCGATGCCGATTCCGGCGCTGGTCATCTCCGCCTCGGTGGTCAGCGGCGCGATCTCGGAGATGGCCCCGACCGTGGTGGTCTTGCCCACCCCGAAGCCGCCGGCGACCAGGATCTTCACCGGGATCGGGGGCGTGGACCGGCCCGGGCCGGCGTTCGGCGTGCCGTGCCGTGGCCCGGCCGGCGGCGCCGGGTTGGTGGTCGGCGGGGTGGCGCGTCCGGTGGCCGGTGTGGCACCCGTCGGGGTGCCGTAGCGGGCGGCGGCGCTGTTGGCGGAGAGCCCGCTCAGCGGGGCCGGCGGCCATTCAGGAGATCGCACGGAGTCCATCAATCACTCGCAGGATGATGTCGGGGTCAAGGGCGTCGTTGGCGGTGCTGACGTGCACGTCGAGGTGGCCGGCGGCCCGGAGGTCGCCGACCAGGATCCGGGTGACGCCGAAGTGCAGCCGGGTACGGGCCGAGATCTCCGCCACGGAGATCGGCTCTCCACAGAGCGCGATGATCGCCTGGAGCTCGGGGGCGAGCCGGGAGACCGGCCCCGCGCCCCGGACGCCGGGACCGGGGCGGGCGGTGACCTGGGTCTCCAGGCTGATCGCCGGGTCCACCCCGGCCACCCTGCCGGAGGTCAGCACGAACGGGCGTGGCCCCGTCGGCAGGTGCGGATCGGGAGCGCCCAACCGGCCGGGCAGATCGTGCGCCGGGCTGCCGGGCGGGCCGTCGCCAGGACCGCCGGGGAAGCCGGTGCCGCCTTCCGGGAAGCCGCCGGGGAGGTCCGGGCCGCCTTCCGGCCAGCCGGTGCCGCCGCCGGGGAAGCCGAGGCGGCTGCTCGGGAAACCGGGGCCGCCGGCCGGGAGGCCGCCGCCGGGGAAGCCGGGGCCGCCGCCCGGGAAGCCGGAGGTGCCGTCGGCCGGCCCGGGAGCGCCGCCCGGGCCGCCGGGGTGGCCGGGGCCGCCCGGGAAGCCGCCCGACCCGCCCGTCCCGTCGTCGTCCGGGGACTGCGCCCGCAGGTAGGGCCGGATCCGGACGACGGGTTCCGGATCCGGCCCGGTGCCGGCGACCTCCGGGCTCACTGTTGTACGGCGTTCTTCAGCTCGGCGATCAGTCGCGGGGTGAGGGCGCTGCCGGCCCGCCCGGCGAAGAGGGTCATCTCGTAGGCCACGGTGCCGAGGTTCGCCGACCGGTCGGCCACCACACCGAGCACCGAGCCGGCGCTGATGGAGCTGATCAGCAGGTAGCCGTCGGCCATGTCGACGATGACCCGGTTCAGGCCGCCGAGGGCGTACCAGCTCGCGGCCCCGCCGGCGAGGCTCGTCATGCCGGAGACGACGGCGGCGAGGCGCTCGGCGTTGGACCGGTCCTTGATCGCCGACATGGCCATCAGCAGCCCGTCGGAGGAGACCGCGATCGCCTCCATCACACCGGCGGTGCTGGACGTGAACGAGTCCAGCAGCCAGTTGAACGTGCGGGCCTCGGGGCTCAGGTCGGTGGGGTGCTGGTGCTCGATGTTCTCGTGCAGGTACGGGCTGGTCACCGTGTTGATCCCTCTTCGTAGCGGCGGTCAGGACGGGCTTCACGCAGCGCGCGGGCGACGCCCGCCTCGAACTGGTTGATGAGGTCGCGCACCTCTCCGGGGTCGCCGGGGTCGGACGGGGGAGCGGGCCTGGGTGGCGGGACGGCCAGGTTGGCACCGGGGACCCGTCGGGTCAGTCGGGGAGGGTCGGCGACCAGGGGAGCCGCCACCGGGGCCGCAGCACCCGGGGGAGCCGCCACCGGGCGGCCCGGCATCGGGGGAGCCGCCGGGGGGTGCAGTTCGGCCCGGCGTACCCCGGCTTCGAACTGCTCGACCAGCGCGCGGGCGGCGGCCGGGTCGGCGGTGGTGGCGTCCACCGGGCCGACGACCGGGCCGGTGTGCGGCAGGCTCGCGCCGGGCACCCGCTGGCGGATGCCCGCGCCCCGCGACGTCCCGCCCGACCCGCCGGGCGGCGGCGCGGAGCCGGGCGGCGGGGAGCCGGGCTGCGGGCCGGTCGGGAAGGAGAGGTGCCGGGGCCGGGCCGGCAGGAGCGGTGTGCCGGCGGCCCCGCCGACCGGACCGGCGGCACGGGAAGGCCGGCCGGCGCCGGGGGCCGCCGGGGGAGCGGCGGCGTCGGGCGCGACCGGGGTGCCGCCGACGGTCGGCGGGGCGTCCAGGGTGGGGGCGCCCGCCCGTCCGGACGTGGCGGCCGGCGGCTCGACGACCGCCTCGAAGGCGTTCCAGGAGTCGCCCGACTCCATCGACCGGGTGGCGCGGCTGAGCAGCTCGCGGTCCACGCCGAGCGCCACGCCGAGCGCCACGGTCCCGTCCACCGACCCGTCCCCCGGACCGCCGGCGGGCGCGGGGTGGGCGGTGGCGGCGACGGCCAGCGCCCGGCCGGGACCGGTCGGCTGCGGACGGCCGGACGCGGCCGGCCGGTCCGGCGTGGCCGTCCCGGTCGCCGCCGGCCCGGCCTGGCCGGCGGGCGGCACGACCAGCAGCGCCGACGGGACCTCCAGCCGGGCGGTGACGCCGCCGCCGGTGGTCGGGACGAGGTCCACCGTCCAGCCGTGCCGGCGGGCGAGCCGGCCCACCACGAAGAGGCCGAGCACCTCGGTCGGGACGAGGTCGAGCCGTTCCCGGCGGGTCAGCCGGGCGTTCTCCTCGGCCAGCCGCTCCTCGGTCATGCCGATGCCGTGGTCCACCACGGACAGCCGCATGCCGTGCCCGGTCGGCTCGGCGGTCACCACCACCCTCGTGTGCGGCGGGGAGAAGACGGTGGCGTTCTCCATCAGCTCCGCCAGCGCCAGCACCAGGTCGCCGACGGTGGACGGCGCCGCCGACACCCCGGCCGGGACCTGCACGTCGACCCGGGTGTAGTCCTCGATCTCGCCGAGCGCGAGCCGGACCACGTCGGTCAGCGGCACCGGGGCCACGTGCCCGTCGGCGCCGGTCGAGCCGGAGAGCACCACGAGGCTGCCCGCGTTGCGGCGCAGCCGGCTGGAGACGTGGTCCAGCCGGTAGAGGTGCTCCAGCCGCCCCGGGTCGGTCTCCTGCTGCTCCAGCCGGTCGATGAGCGCGATCTGCCGGCCCACCAGGTTCTGCGTACGACGCCCGACGTGGCCGAACATCTGCGCCACGTTGCGTCGGCCGGCGACCTGCCGCTCCACCAGCCGGGCGGCGGTGCTCTGCACGCGTTCGAACGCGCGGGCCAGGTCGCCGATCTCGTCGCGGCCCCGGACGTCGACCGGGTCGAGGCGGATCGGCGGGACGTTCTCGCTCTCGTCGTCGGCGACCCGCACCAGCTCCGCCTCGGCGGCCCGGGCGACCCGTTCGGCGGAGCGGGTGAGCCGGGTCAGCGGGCGGGCGACCAGCCGGGCCACCGCCATGCTGAGCAGCACCACGAGGAGCATGACCAGCACCGCCGTGACGCCGACCACCCAGGCGGCGGTGAGGGCCCGCTGCTCCTCCTCGCGCACCTGCGTGGTGACGTCCGCGGCGATCTTCTTCTCGACGAACTGGCCGAGGGTGGTCATCGACTGGACGGAGGGGAAGAGGGTGTCCAGGGGCACGCTGCTGAGGGCGGCCACCGGGTCCTTCTCGCTGTCGACGACGAACGTCGGGCCGGTCCGGGCGGCCACCGCCGCGTCGTCCAGCAGCGCCAGCTCCAACTGCTCGGGGGTGACCAGGCTGCGGAACCGGTCGGTGTCCACGGTCAGGGCGGCCATGCAGGCGATGTAGCTGGCGATCGCCTTCGGGTCGCTGGTCTCCTTGACCAGGACGATCAGGGTGGCGCACGCGCCCAGGCTCTCGTCGGCGCGCAGCAGGCCGTCCAGGGCGAGCACCTGCTGGCCGACCGGGGTGGTGGTGTCCACCTTCCAGGCCAGCCGCAGCGAGTCGATCAGCTCCACGGCGAGCGGGCCGAAGGCTTCCATGACCCGCACCGGGGTGGCCCGGCCGGCGAGCACGGCGGCGCGTACGTCGGCGAGCCCCCGCACCTGGTCGAGCGCGAGCCTGACCCGGTCGGTGAGCTGGCCGCCCAGCTCGGCGCGGATGTCGGCGACCCGGTCGTCCACGGTGGCCGACTTCTGGATCACCTCCGTGCGGGACGCCCGGCCGAGCAGCAGACCGACGGAGAGCAGGCGCTCCTGCTGGAGGTCCTGGACCAGGGTGCCGACCCGGCTGGCCACCCGGACGGCCTCGGCGGTGTCCGCTGCCCGCCCGGCGGTGGCGACCCGGTCGAGGACGATCGGCACGGCGAGCCCGACCATGCTGAGCAGCGGGACGATCACCAGCAGGGCGAGCTTGCCCCGGATGCGGAGCCTAGCGAGCATCGAAGGGCCCCCACCGCTCGGCGCTGGTGGGGCGGCCCTGCCCGGCCGGCTGGAGCATCCGGGGCTCGACCTGGGCGACCGTGCCGGCCGGGGCGGACCCGTGGCGGTCGGCCGGGGCGTCCCAGCCGGTCTCGTCGGCCGCCGGTGGGCCGGTGTCCCCGCCGGCCGGTCGGCGGTCCCGCCCGGTCCGGCGGTCCCGGGCGGTGATCAGCACCGCGGCGAGCGCGCCGAGCAGCAGGACGGCCAGGATGGCCGCCCCGGCGGCGAGCCGGCGGTCCCGGTCGAGCTGGTCGATGCGGTCGGTCAGCAGCGCGTCCAGCTCGTCGAGGATGACGGGCTGGAGCTGGCGGGCGGCCTCCTGGGCGGCGGTGCGGGCGGCGATGAGGTTGGTGAGCGCGCGGGCGGTCGCCGCCTCGTCCTCCAACCGGACCGCCGAGGTGGGGGCGGCGAGCGCGCCGAGCCGCTCGATGGAGCGCTGGTAGGTGTCCAGCGGGGCGAGCACGTTCGCGCCGAGCTTGGTGCTGTCCGTGCTGTCCACGGCCGCGCGCAGGTTGTTGATCAGGTCGTTGGCGGGGCTGATGGCGCTCGTCCACAGGGCGCCGAGCTGGGACACCATGGCGATGCGCTGGGCGTCGGGCAGCTCGGCGGCGACGGCGGCCAGGTCGCCGAGCCGGCCGGTGGCCACGAGCGATTCGGGCAGCTCGTCGCTGACCGCGTCCTGGAGGTAGTACGAGTCGGCCTGCTGGTCCCGGATCAGCCCGGAGGCCTCGCGCACCTTGCGGTGCAGGGCCAGCAGCAGGTCGGTGGCCTCGCCGTACGCGGCGAAGGTCGCCTGCGGGTCGGTCAGCCCCTTCTCGGGCAGCGCCTCCAGCTTGGCCCGTAGGCCGGTCCACCGCTCGTGGGTGCGCAGCGCGTCGCCGAGGCGGGCGTCCGAGGCGGCGACCTCCTCGACGGCCTTGCCCAGGGATTCCCGGGAGACGGTCCGGCCGGCGACGGCGGCGGACTGCGCCTCGACCAGGGCGAGGGTCAGCGGGCCGAGGGAGCGCAGGTACTCCACGCCGAGCCGCTCGCGGACCATGAGGTCGCGTTCCTCGCCGGTGTGCCGGCGCTGCTGGACGAAGAGGAACGCCACCGGGGCGAGGAGCGCCACCACGAGCACCAGCGGCAGGATGCGGCCGGTGCGGTTGGGCCGTCGGGGGCCCCGCTGCGCGGGGACGGTCATGTGGTTCTCCTCCGGCGACGGCGGATACGGGCAGGTGCCGGGCCTGCCGAACAGTCCCGTTCACCGGACCGGAAAACTAGCGGACGGGCACGGGCACGCAGAGCCGTCAGCCGGTCAGTTTTGCGTCACTACGAGCGATGTCACCAGGTGTCGACCGATCCGCCACCCTCGGTGGCGGCGGCCCGGCGGAGATGGGCCGATCGGATGCGATATCGGTTGAACATCGGAATTCACATGATCCGAATTCGTCTCGCTGGGATGCGGCAGACGCTGCGCAAACGATCAAAACAGGCCGCCGATCGGCCGGGCCGGACGGACGTACGGAGGATCTCAGCGAACGCTCAGGATCCGCACCGTACCGTTACCGCATGAGATCGCCGTTGTCGGCCGCACCGGTCCGACGGGCCCTGGCCACCCGCCCCCGCCGGATCGTCGCCGGCTCGGTGGCGGTCGTGCTGCTGGCGGCCGCCGTGCTCTGGGCCGCCCGACCCGGCGAGGCCGGCTTCCGCGCCGAGCCCGCGATGATCACCGTGCGCTCCGGGCCGGCCGGCGACGAGCCGGTCGACCTGGACACCACCTTCTACCTGCCCGACGGCGCGACGGCGGACCGCCGGGTGCCGGCGGTGCTGCTCGCGCACGGCTTCGGCGGCACCAAGGAGTCGGTCCGTTCCGACGCCGAGGAGCTGGCCGGCCAGGGCTACGCGGTGCTCGCCTGGACCGCGCGCGGCTTCGGCCGCAGCGGCGGCCAGATCCACCTGGACAGCCCCGACCACGAGGTGCGGGACGCGCAGCGGCTGCTGGACTGGCTGGCCGCCCGTCCCGAGGTGCGCACGGACGCCGCCGGCGATCCCCGGGTCGGGGTGGTCGGCGGCTCGTACGGCGGCGGCCTGGCCCTGCTGCTCGCGGCCCAGGACCAGCGGGTCGACGCGATCGTCCCCATGATCACCTGGAACGACCTGTCCCGCGCGTTCCTGCCGGAGAGCACCGGCGGGCCCGCCACCTCCGGCGTGTTCAAGAAGGGCTGGGCGGGGCTGTTCTTCGGCGGCGGCGGCAACGCCGGCTCCGGCCCGGCCGGGCTCTCCGGCACCTCCGCCGCCCAGCCCGAGGGCAACCCGGCCTCGGCGGGGCCGCCGAGCCCCGCGCCGGGCGCCGGGCCGGGCACCGGTTCCGGGCGCGCGCCGGCCGGGGCCGCCGACCCGTCCTGCGGCCGGTTCGCCGCCGACGTCTGCGCCGCGTACCTGCGCATCGCCACCACCGGGCGGGGCGACCAGGCGGCCGTGGACCTGCTCCGCCGGTCCAGCCCGGCCGGCGTGCTCGACCGGATCAAGGCGCCCACCCTGCTGGTGCAGGGCGAGGCCGACACGCTGTTCCCGCTCGCCGAGGCCGACGCGAACGCGCGCGGCATCGCCGCCGCCGGCACCCCGGTCCGGGTGGCCTGGTTCACCGGCGGCCACGACGGCGGCGACGGGCCGCGCAACGACTCCGACCGGGTCAAGTACCTGACCGTCCAGTGGCTCGACCACTACGTCAAGGGCGAGGGGGCGGCCCCCGGCGACGACTTCACGTACTCGCGGATCGCCGGTTTCGACGCCCTCGACCGCGGCCTGGTCGCCACCGGCTACCGCACCACCGACTACCCGGGGCTGGCCGGCGACGCGCGCCGCGAGGTCGCGGTGGCCGGCCCGGCCCAGCCGGTCGCCAACCCGCCCAACGGCAACCCGGCGGCCATCTCCTCGATCCCGTTCGCCGGGGCGCTCGGCTCGCTGCTCGGCGGCGTGGCCGGCGACGTGCCCGGCCAGCACGCCCGGTTCGAGTCCGCGCCGCTGGGCGAGGCGGTGGACGTGGCCGGGTCGCCGACCGTCACGCTGCGGGCCGCGTCGGCCAGCGGCGAGGCGGTGCTGTTCGTGAAGCTCTACGACGTCGACCCGCAGGGCGCGGCGACCCTGCCCAACGGGCTGGTCGCGCCGGTCCGGCTCACCGGCCTGCCGGCCGGGATCGACGCCGCGAAGCCGGTCACGGTCACCCTGCCCGCGATCGTCCGCCGGGTCGAGGCCGGGCACCGGCTGCGGGTCGTGGTCGCCACGTCCGACCAGGCGTACACGACCCCGGCCGAGCCGGCGGTCTACACCGTGGCGGCCGGTGACGGCCCGCTCGTGCTGCCGACCGTGGCCGGCGAGCCGATCCCCACCACGGCCGTCGTCTGGCGCTGGGTGCTGGCCGGGCTGCTGGCCACCATCGCGGTCGGGCTCGTCGCGGTCGTCCTGATCGCCCGCCGCCGGCACCGCCGCCAGGACAGCTCCGTGCATCCCGAGTACGCGGGCACGCCGCTGGCCGTGCGCCAGCTCCGCAAGGAGTACGCCGACGGCTTCGTCGCCGTGTCGAACGTCGACTTCGAGGTGCACCCCGGTCAGGTCGTCGGCCTGCTCGGGCCCAACGGCGCGGGCAAGACCACCACCCTGCGGGTGCTGATGGGGCTCACCCAGCCCACCGCGGGCGAGATCTACGTCTTCGGCCGGCGGCTGGTGCCCGGCTCGCCGGTGCTGTCGCGCATCGGCGCGCTGGTCGAGGGCCCCGGCTTCCTGCCGCACCTGTCCGGCCTGGACAACCTGAAGGCCTACTGGCGGGCCACCGGCCGACCGTGGGAGGACGCGCACTTCGACGAGGCGCTGGAGATCGCCGGGCTCGGCGACTCGGTGCACCGCAGGACCCGCAAGTACAGCCACGGCATGCGGCAGCGCCTCGCCATCGCCCAGGCCATGCTCGGCCTGCCCGAGCTGCTGGTGCTCGACGAGCCGACGGACGGCCTGGACCCGCCGCAGATCGCCGAGATGCGCCGGGTGCTCCAGCGCTACGCCACCGACGGCCGGGCGGTGCTGGTCTCCAGCCACCTGCTCGCCGAGGTGGAGCAGACCTGCACGCACGCGGTGGTGGTCAACAAGGGGCGGATCGTCGCGTCCGGCCCGGTGGAGGAGATCGTCGGCGAGTCGCCGAGCGTGCTGTTCGACGTGACCGACCCCGACGCGGCGCGCGACGTGCTGGGCCGGCTGGCCGGCGTGACCGTGCTGCCCGACGCCGAGGGGCAGCTGGTGGTGGACACCAACGGCACCGCCCGCAGCGAGGTGGTGGCCGAGCTGGTCCGGGCGGGGATCGGGGTGGACCGGGTGGTGCCGCGCCGCCGCCTGGAGGACGCGTTCCTCGCCCTGGTGGGCGAGAACTCTCGGGGAAGCGGGGACCGGTGATGACGCAGTCGTCTTCCACGGTGGGCGCGGCTGCCGGCTACCGGCCGTCGGCGACCCTGCCGTTCGCGGCGGAGTTCCGCCGGCAGGCGTCGCGGCGGCGTACCCAGCTCGCGCTCGGGTTCATGGTGCTGCTGCCGCTGATCGTGCTTGTCGCGTTCCAGTTCGACTCCGGCAACGACGACGACGGCGGCGGGGGCGAGTTCTCCAGCCTCGCCGACCTGGCCACCTCGGGCGGGCTCAACTTCACCCTCTTCTCGCTGCTGGTCTCGGCGTCGTTCCTGCTGGTCGTGGTGGTGGCGCTGTTCTGCGGCGACACGGTGGCCAGCGAGGCGAGCTGGGGCAGCCTGCGCTATCTGCTGGCCGTGCCGGTGCCCCGGGCCCGGTTGCTGGCGGTGAAGCTGCTGGTGGCGCTCGCGTACTCGGGGCTGGCCCTGCTGCTGCTCGCCGGCACCGCCCTGCTCGCCGGCACCCTCCGCTACGGCTGGGAGCCGCTGCGCAGCCAGGTCTCCGCCCAGCTCGACCCGGCCGAGGGGCTGCTGCGGCTGCTGGCCGTGCTCGGCTACCTGGCGGTCGTCCTGCTGGCGGTGGCCGGGCTGGCGTTCCTGCTCTCCGTCGTCACGGACGCCGCGCTCGGCGCGGTCGGCGGCGCGGTGCTGCTGTGGATCCTGTCCAGCATCCTGGACCAGATCACGGCGCTCGGCGGGATCCGGGCGTTCCTGCCGACCCACTACGCCAACGCCTGGCTGGGCCTGCTGTCGACGCCGGTGCAGACCGACGACCTGGTGCGCGGCTGCATCTCCGCGATCGCCTACGCCACCCTGTTCTGGTCGCTGGCCTTCTGGCGCTTCACCCGCAAGGACGTCACGAGCTGACGGCGGAGCCGGGCACCTGCCCGCCGCCGGGACCGGTCGGGCCCGGTGGGCAGGTCGGTCGTGAGTGATCGCGCCCCCGTGACCGCTCGTGCCTGGCGTGATCGCGTCGAGTGATTGTGCTGGTGGGGAAGTTCCGCGTCTCAAATATCGTGGGAACGCTCCCACGGACAGGGACAAGCATCGACCTTATCAAATTCTTACCGCATTCTGGCTGCATTGACTTCTGTCACTGGAGGTGTGGTATGAACATTGACCGGCTTAGCGGTCCCGTCCTGTCCCTGTTCCGCATGGTGATCGGCCTGCTCTTCTTGTTCCACGGCCTGTCGTCGCTGTTCGGTGTCTTCGGCGGCGCGCGAGGAACCGGTCAGGCGGTCCCGCTCGGCACCTGGCCAGGCTGGTACGCCGCCCTGATCCAGGCCGTCTGCGGCGCGCTGGTGCTGGCCGGGCTCTTCACCCGACCCGCCGCGCTGCTCGCTTCCGGCTCGATGGCGTACGCGTACTTCGTGGTGCACCAGCCGGAGGGGCTGCTGCCGCTGCGCAACGGCGGTGAGCTGTCGGCGATGTTCTGCTGGGCGTTCGTGCTCATCGCGGTGCTCGGCCCCGGGACGTGGGCCGTCGACAACCTGCTGGGCCGTCGCCGGGAGCCGGCCGTCGCGACGCCCGCCCCGAGCAAGCGCTCGGTGCCGGCCTGACCCGACCGCCCGCCCCGCGACGCCGCGACCTTGGCCAGTTGTCGCCCACGGCAGACCGGAACTGTCCAGGAATCGCCAGGCGGCGTCACGGGGCGGGCGGAGTTTCCCTCCGGGTGGCGGGGCGGCGGGGCGGCTCATCTCCGCCCCGGGGGCATGTCCCCCGCCCGATCGGTGCCGCCGGTCAGATCCCCCCGCACACGCGCCAGTCGCCGCCCTCCTCGACCAGGATGAGGACCTTCTCCCGGCCGCCGCCGGTGACGGTGACCTCGGCCCGGGACCGGCCGCCGGTGCTGCTGCTCACCTCGGTCGAGGTGACCCGGTAGCCGCCCAGGGGCGGCTCGGCCGCCCGGGCCCGGGCGAACTCCTCCTCGGTCAGCTGGCTGCGCACCTCCTCGCAGAGCCGGGCGTACGCCTCCGGGTGGTTGCCGTCCCGCACGTCGTCGAGGTACGCGGTCGCGGCGTCCCGGGCGGGCGCGGTCGCGCCCTGGACGGTGCGGAAGAACCAGATGCCGCCGCCGGTGAGCGTGCCTGCGCAACAGAGCAGCGCCACCACGGCGGCCACGATGATCACGGTACGGGTCGTCCGGCCGGGCCTGCGCGGCTTCGGGGGCGGGCCGGGTGTCGGGGGATGCGTCACGCCGTCAGGCTAGAAACCGCAGGCCACCCCGGGCCTCGGTGGCCCTGGCGACGGTGGCCCTCGGTGCCGGAGCGGGTGCCCGCGGTGACGGTGTGACGAAGTCCGCACCCCCGATCCGGCCCACACGCTGGGAACATCGGGTGGCGGTCGCCGCGATCCGCCGTAGACTCGGCGGCACAACTGAATACCTCATCCAGAGGGGCAGAGGGATACGGCCCGACGAAGCCCCGGCAACCACCCGTGCGTTCGATGGCGAACGGCGCGGACAGGTGCCAATTCCGTCCCCGCCGCAGGGTGCGATGCGGGGAAAGATGAGAGGACCTCCTCGACATGACGTCGACCCTCGCCGCGCCCGGCATCGACACCACCGCCAGCCCCGCCCGCGCCCTGGTCTGCCGCGCCTGCTCGGCGCGCTACCCGCTCGCCGCGCAGCACGCCTGCTACGAGTGTTTCGGCCCGCTCGAAGTCGACTACGACACGGCGGCCCTGGCCCGGGTCACCCGCGAGCAGATCGAGGCCGGCCCGCAGAACCTCTGGCGCTACGCCGCCCTCCTGCCCGCCGGCCAGGACCCGGCCGCCCGGGTGACCGTGGACCCGGGGCTCACCCCGCTGGTCGCCGCCGGCAACCTCGCCGCCGAGCTGGGCATCACCGCCCCGCTCTGGGTCAAGGACGACAGCGCCAACCCCACCCACTCCTTCAAGGACCGGGTGGTGTCGGTGGCGCTCACCGCCGCCCGGGCGCTCGGCTTCACCCGGTTCGCCTGCGCGTCGACCGGCAACCTGGCCAACTCGGTCGCCGCCCACGCGGCCCGCGCCGGCGCCCCGTCGATCGTGTTCATCCCCAGCGACCTGGAACCGGGCAAGGTGGTCACCACCGCCGTCTACGGCGGCGAACTGGTCGCCATCGACGGCTCGTACGACGACGTGAACCGGCTCTGCGGCGAGCTGGTGGAGACCGACGAGTTCGAGGACACGGCCTTCGTCAACGTCAACGTCCGGCCCTACTACGCGGAGGGCTCCAAGACCCTGGGCTACGAGGTGGCCGAGCAGCTCGGCTGGCGGATCCCGGCGCAGGTGGTCATCCCGATGGCGAGCGGCGAGCTGCTCACCAAGATCGACAAGGCGTTCAGCGAGCTGGTCGAGATCGGCCTCGTCGAGGCCCCGGCCGGCGGCTGGAAGGTGTTCGGGGCGCAGTCGGCCGGCTGCAACCCGATCGCGGCGGCCCTGCACGCCGACACCGACACCATCACCCCGGTCAAGCCCACCGGCATCGCCAAGTCGCTGAACATCGGCGACCCCGCCGCCGGGCTCTACGCCTTGGAGGCCGTGCGACGCACCGGCGGGTGGATGGAGTACGTCGACGACGACGAGATCCGCGCGGGCATCCGGCTGCTGGCCCGCACGACCGGGATCTTCGCCGAGACGGCCGGCGGGGTGACCGTGGCGGTGCTGCGCAAGCTGGTCGAGTCCGGCCGGCTCGACCCGACGGCGGAGACCGTCGTGTTCAACACCGGCGAGGGGCTCAAGACCATCGACGCCGTCGCCGCCCAGGTCGGCCCCACCCACCGGATCAAGCCCTCGCTGCGCGCGGCCCGCGACGCCGGCCTGCTCGGCTGACTGCGCGGGCCGATCGGCCCGCCGATCCGTCGGGTAACCGACGTTTTGCCCTCCGTACGCAAAAACCCGCCGCCGAGGACTTGACGGCAGGAACCGGACGGCGCAAGATGCTCCGTGCGGGAGGGCGTTTCGCCGGAGACTTTAAGTTCTTACGACCCAACGCCGGAGGCGTTGTGCGATCGTCCCTCCCGACCAACGTCCGATCGGGCCAGCGGAGAAATTCGCTGGCCCGATCGTCTTTCCCCGGCCACCCTCTGCCCATGGGCATCACCATCACCCCGATCGACCCGGCGGACCAGGGCGCGGTCGACGCGGCGTACCGGATCAGGGCGGCAGCCGAACAGGCGGACGTCCCCGACTTCCCGCCGCTGTGCCGGAGCCGCTTCGAGGCGGCGATCCGGCACCCGATGCCGGGCAACGTGCCGGCCTGGGCGCTGGCCCGGCTCGACGGCGAGCCGGCCGGCTTCCTCGCCCTCGACCTGCCGCAGCTCGACAACACCGACAACGCCACCGTCGACCTGTTCACGCACCCGGCGCACCGGCGGCGGGGGGTCGGCCGGGCCCTGCACGCGCACGCCGTGGAGCTGCTGGGCGAGCGGGGGCGCAAGCGGGTGGTCGGCGCGACCGTCGCGGCCCTGCCCGGCGGGCCGGCGCGCGGCGGGGCCGGCGGGGCGTTCGCCGCGACGACGGGGGCGCGGGCGGTGCTCGCCGAGGTCCGCCGCCGCCTCGACACCACCCGGCTCGACCAGGCCGCGCTCGACGCGGCGCTGGCCGACGCCCGGTCCCGCGCCGCCGGCTACCGCACGGTCCGCTGGCAGGGGGCGGCCCCGCAGGAGCACGTCGCCGACGTCGCCCACCTCGACGGCCGGCTGATGGCCGACGCGCCCCTGGGCGAGATGGAGTGGGAGCCGGAGCGGGTCGACGTCGAGCGGATCCGGGGCGTCGAGCGGGCGTTGGACGCGCGGGGCCGCCGCCGCTACCACCACGGGGCGGTGCACGCCGCGTCCGGCCGGCTGGTCGCCTGGACGACGATCGACGTCGGCCCCAGCGTGCCGTGGCACGCGTTCCAGCAGATCACCATCGTCGACCCGGCGCACCGCGGCCACCGGCTCGGGCTCCTCGTGAAGGTCGAGAACCTGCGGTACGCGCTCGACCACGAGCCGGGGCTGCGCGCGGTGGACACCTTCAACGCGCAGGCCAACACGTACATGATCGCCATCAACGAGGCGCTCGGGTTCCGCCCGGTCGACGCCTGGACCGACTGGCAGCTCACCCTCTGACTGGCCGGCCCGCGGCAGGGGCGGCGGGCGTCCGGCGGCGTCCGCCGGCCCTACTGCCCACCCGCCGGCTGCGGCATGATGGCGGGCATGACGGAGACCCCGCATCCCGAGTACGACAAGCACGCCGACACCCTGCACCGGGCGCTGACCGCGATCACGGAGCGCGGGTACTGGTCCGCCTATCCCGAGTCACCCAGCCCCCGGGTGTACGGCGAGACCGCCGCCGCCGACGGCAAGGCCGCCTTCGAGGCGTACCTGGGCGGCGACTTCCCGCTCGACCAGCCGGGCAGCGGCGACCGGGTCGCCACCGAGGCCAGCCCCTTCGGGCTGGAGCTGAACGTGAGCTACCCGCACCCGGGCGTCGACGAACTGGTGGCCGCCGCCTCCGCCGCCCTGCCCGCCTGGCGCGACGCCGGCCCGCAGGCCCGCGCGGGCGTCTGCCTGGAGATCCTCGACCGGCTGCACAGACACGTCTTCGAGCTGGCCAACGCGGTGCAGTTCACCAGCGGCCAGGCGTTCGTGATGGCCTTCCAGGCCGGCGGCGCGCACGCGCTGGACCGCGCCCTCGAAGCGGTCGCCTACGCGTACGCGGAGATGACCCGCCACCCGGGGACGGCCGGCTGGGAGAAGGCCGCCGGCAAGGGCGACCCGCTGCGGATGACCAAGACGTTCCACGTGGTGCCGCGCGGGGTGGCCCTGGTGATCGGCTGCAACACCTTCCCGACCTGGAACTCCTACCCCGGGCTGTTCGCCTCGCTGGTCACCGGCAACCCGGTGGTCGTCAAGCCGCACCCCCGCGCGGTGCTGCCGCTCGCGATCACCGTGAAGTACGCCCGCGAGGTGCTCGCCGAGGCCGGCTTCGACCCCAACCTGGTGCTGCTCGCTCCCGAGGCCCCCGGCGAGCGGCTCGCCTCCACCCTCGCCCTGCACCCGGCCGTGAAGATCGTCGACTTCACCGGCTCCACCGAGTACGGCGACTGGCTGGAGGCCAACGCCCGGCAGGCGACGGTCTACACGGAGAAGGCCGGCCTGAACGCCGTGGTGATCGACTCCACCGACGACTTCGCGGGGATGTGCCGCAACCTCGGCTTCACGCTGACCCTCTACAGCGGCCAGATGTGCACCACCTCGCAGAACATCCTCATCCCCGCCGGGGGCATCGACACCGACCAGGGGCACAAGAGCTTCGACGAGGTGGCCGCCGGGATCGCCGCCGTCGTGGGCAAGCTCACCGCCGACCCGGCCCGGGGCGTCGAGCTGACCGGCGCGATCGTCAACGACGGGGTGCTGGAACGCCTCGACGAGGTCACCAAGGTCGGAGCGGCGGTGCTGGAGTCGCGTACCGTCGAGCACCCCACCTTCCCCGGCGCGGTGGTGCGGACGCCGACCATCGTCAAGCTGGCCGCCGCCGACACCGCGACGTACGGCCGGGAGTGGTTCGGGCCGATCTCGTTCGTGATCGCCACCGACTCCACCGCGCACAGCCTGGAGCTCCTGCGCGCCACCGTGGGCGAGTCCGGGGCGCTGACCGCCGCCGTCTACTCGACCGACCCGGCGGTGCTGGACGCGGCCGAGGCGGCGGCGATCGACGTCGGCGTGCACCTGTCGTGCAACCTGACCGGCGGCGTCTTCGTCAACCAGTCGGCGGCGTTCTCCGACTTCCACGGCAGCGGCGCCAACCCGGCGGCGAACGCGGCGCTGACCGACGGCGCGTACGTGGCCAACCGGTTCCGCATCGTCCA
This sequence comes from Micromonospora carbonacea, assembly GCF_014205165.1. Classification (NCBI taxonomy): domain Bacteria; kingdom Bacillati; phylum Actinomycetota; class Actinomycetes; order Micromonosporales; family Micromonosporaceae; genus Micromonospora; species Micromonospora carbonacea. Next base: position 250,711 of record NZ_JACHMZ010000001.1, read on the forward strand.
GAGCCGCCGCCCCGCCTGAGGTGCAAGGAGGGGCCCCTTGTTAACGCTTTCCGTTGTACAAGGGGCCCCTGCAAACACCCCCGCCTCAGGCCGGCCGGCGCATCTGTAGTTCGCGCAGGGCGGGGAGCCTCGGGTGCGGGACCCGCACGCCCGTGTCGACGAAGCCCAGCCTCCGGTACGCCCGGTAGGCGCGGTCGTTGCCGACGACCACCTCCAGCATCAGCTCCGGCCGACCGCACTCGCGGGACCAGGCGGCGACCCCCTCGATCAGCGCGGCGAGCAGCCCGGTGCCGCGCCGGGCCGGCGTGACGTAGACGGCGTAGACGACGGTGAGGCCGGGTTCGTCCGCCGAGATCGTCCCGCCGGCGTGCCCGACGAGCCGCCCGGCGGGGCCGCCCGGCCGGTCCGCGCCGGGGTCGGCGACGAACTGGGCGGTGTGCCGGCCGCTGGCGACCGACGCGACGCGGGCCGCGTACTCGGCGTGCGGGCGGGCGGCGGCCTCCGCCAGGGTCTCCAGGAAGGCCAGCGGCGCGTCGGCGAGCATCTCCAGCCGCAGCGCCCGCATCCGCGCCGCGTCCGGCAGGGTCAACCGGCGTACGTCGACTGCCGGCGCGGCGGTGTCGGCCGTCCCCGTCGGGGCGCTGCCCGGGTCGGTCGGCGGGCGGGAACCTGCTGTCATCCCGCATACCTATCGCAGTGATGGCCGCCTATGCCGCACCGGGTTGAGGTCGGTCCGTTATAGCCCTATTTGTGGTCGTGCGCCGTCGTCACTCCTCGTGTAGCGTGCGATTTCGGTCACTGGTTTCCCGGTCGGCGCAGACGGGTGAAACCGGTGTTCCCGGGGCCGCCGGTTCCGTCGGCGTACCCGCTCGTGGAAGGCCGCGCGACGTTAGGAAGTGCACCGTGGCACAGGGCACCGTGAAGTGGTTCAACGCCGAGAAGGGCTACGGCTTCATCGCCGTCGACGGCGGGCAGGACGTCTTCGTCCACTTCTCCGCCATCGAGATGGACGGCTACAAGGCGCTGGACGACGGGCAGCGCGTGGAGTTCGAGATCGCGCAGGGGCAGAAGGGGCCGCAGGCCGAGCGCGTACGCGTCGTCGCCTGACGCCCCGACCGGTTGGCCCGCGGGCGGGCGGGCCACCGATGGCCGGCGGAGCGCGCCGCCCCGGTCGGCGCGGACGGATCGGTCCGGGGCGGCGCGGGCGGGGCGGTCCAGGAATGCTGCGGACCGTTCCCACATCGCCGCCGGGGAGGGCCCGCGTCCAGGGCCGACGTCTGAGGGCGCACGTTCCAGGGCTGACGTCTGGCCTCGGGTCCCATGGGCTGACGTCTGACGCTCGCGTCCCAGGGCGCATGTCCCAGCCATCTCCGTCCGATCGATCGATCCCACCGGGGCCCGAAGGGCCGGTCGGCCGCGCTTGGTCGGGCTGCGGTCGGTTTCCCGCCCGCCAGGTGCCGCGCCGGGTTGCCGACCCACCCTGGCCAAGGCCCCACCTTGGCCCGGCCCCACCTTGGCCCGGCCCCACCTTGGCCCGGCCCCACCGCTGGTTCGCGCCGTGCCGCCCCCCGTGGCAGCCCTGCCCACCGGGCCGCGCCGCCTCGTGGCCGCTGCCCGGCTGTGATCCGGCGGACCCGCTGGTCGGCCTGCCCGGGGAAGGGTCGGGCGGATGGTCCCGGGTGCCCGGCGCGCTGCGCCGCGGTCGGTGGCCGCTCGTGCCGGTCCCGGCTCTCGCCTGCTCTGGACCTCGCCTGCCTGGCGGCGCCCTCTCGGCTCTCTCGCCCTTCTTGGTCCGATCCGTCCTGCCCTCGTCGGTCCTGCCCTCGTCCGTCCTGGCCTTGGTCCGTCCTGGCCTTGGTCCGTCCTGGCCCTGGCCGTGGGCCTGGCCGCCCTGGTGCGCCTGGTCGTCCCGGTCCGGCCGGTCGTTACGGTCGTTACGGTCGTCACGTGCGCCGGGCGGCGGGCGTACGAGGGGTCGGTTACCGCCGCCCGGCCGGCGGGTGAAATCGGCTGAACCGGCGGGCCGGGTCGCGCTGGTCAGGTGGGGTCGACCCGGTTCGTCCGCCGCATCGTGCTTGCACTCGGCAGGGCAGAGTGCTAAACAAGTCATTGGCACTCGCCTTGGGTGAGTGCCAACGGTCGGGACGGTGGGGCCACGGCCGCACGGCGGAGATCCGTCGGGCGGCACATGGCCGGTCGTCGCGGGCTATCCGGCCCGGCCGAGGAGACGTCGTCGTCGCCAGGTGGCGACGTCCCAAGGTGCGTACACCAGGCGGCCCATCCGGGACACACACTCGGGTGGCCCGTGAGTGTCCAGGAGGACAACGCCGTATGGCCAAGATGATCGCGTTCGACGAAGAGGCTCGCCGCGGCCTCGAGCGGGGCATGAACCAGCTCGCCGACGCCGTGAAGGTGACCCTCGGCCCGAAGGGCCGCAACGTGGTGCTCGAGAAGAAGTGGGGTGCCCCCACCATCACCAACGATGGTGTGAGCATCGCCAAGGAGATCGAGCTCGAGGACCCGTACGAGAAGATCGGCGCCGAGCTGGTCAAGGAGGTCGCCAAGAAGACCGACGACGTGGCCGGTGACGGCACGACGACGGCGACCGTCCTGGCCCAGGCCCTGGTCCGCGAGGGCCTGCGCAACGTGGCCGCCGGCGCCAACCCGATGGCCCTGAAGCGGGGCATCGAGGCCGCCGTGGCCAGCGTCTCGGAGGAGCTGTCCAAGCTCGCCAAGGACGTCGAGACCAAAGAGCAGATCGCCTCCACCGCCTCCATCTCCGCCGGTGACAGCACCGTCGGCGAGATCATCGCCGAGGCGATGGACAAGGTCGGCAAGGAAGGCGTCATCACCGTCGAGGAGAGCAACACCTTCGGCCTGGAGCTTGAGCTCACCGAGGGCATGCGCTTCGACAAGGGCTACATCTCCGCGTACTTCATGACCGACCCGGAGCGGATGGAGGCCGTCTTCGACGAGCCCTACATCCTGATCGCCAACAGCAAGATCTCGTCGGTGAAGGACCTGCTCCCGATCCTGGAGAAGGTCATGCAGTCGGGCAAGCCGCTGCTGATCATCGCCGAGGACGTGGAGGGCGAGGCCCTGCCGACCCTGGTGGTCAACAAGGTCAAGGGCGTCTTCAAGTCCGCGGCCGTCAAGGCCCCCGGCTTCGGCGACCGCCGCAAGGCCATGCTGACCGACATCGCCATCCTCACCGGTGGCCAGGTCATCAGCGAGGAGCTCGGCCTCAAGCTGGAGGCCGCCGGCCTCGACATGCTGGGCCGCGCCCGCAAGGTCGTGGTGACCAAGGACGAGACCACCATCGTCGACGGTGCCGGCGACGCCGAGCAGATCCAGGGCCGGGTCAACCAGATCCGGGCCGAGATCGACAAGAGCGACTCCGACTACGACCGCGAGAAGCTGCAGGAGCGCCTGGCCAAGCTGGCCGGCGGTGTTGCGGTGATTAAGGTCGGCGCGGCCACCGAGGTCGAGCTGAAGGAGCGCAAGCACCGCATCGAGGACGCCGTCCGCAACGCGAAGGCCGCCGTCGAGGAGGGCATCGTCCCGGGTGGTGGCGTCGCGCTGGTGCAGGCCGGCAAGACCGCCTTCGACAAGCTGGACCTGACCGGCGACGAGGCGACCGGCGCGCAGATCGTCAAGATCGCGCTGGACGCCCCGCTGCGGCAGATCGCCGTCAACGCCGGCCTCGAGGGTGGCGTCGTCGTCGAGCGCGTCCGCAACCTGGACGCCGGCCACGGCCTCAACGCCGCCAGCGGCGAGTACGTGGACCTGCTGGCCGCGGGCATCATCGACCCGGCCAAGGTGACCCGGTCGGCGCTGCAGAACGCCTCGTCGATCGCGGCGCTCTTCCTCACCACCGAGGCCGTCGTCGCGGACAAGCCGGAGAAGGCCCCGGCCGCTGCGGCTGGCCCGGGCGGCGGGGACATGGACTTCTGAGTCCAGCTCCCACCGGAGTTCAGTTACACCGCACGTCGAGGGGGCGGGTCGCGTCAGCGGCCCGCCCCCTCCGCGTCGTCACGGCCGCCAGCGCCGGCCACTCCGGCCTCGGACACTTGGGCCGTGGGTACTCCGGCCAAGGCCACTCGGTCCTCGGGCACTCCCGTGTCGGGCACTGCCGTGTCGGGCACTCCGGCCTCGGGCACGCGCCCGCTGGCGGCTCTCACGCCGGCGGCGCTCACGTCGGCAGGGGCGGCTGGTCGCGTCGCCGCCCGGCCCGACCGGGCGGCCGGCGGATGCGGATCGGCTCGTCGACGCGGATCGGCTCGTCGACCAGGACCACCGGCTCCTCCGCCGCGGGCGCGTCGCCCCCGGCCATCTCCGCCAGTTGCTCGGCGTCGCCGTAGTCCAGCCGGTCGAACGGTAGTTGCCCCGGGATCTCCTCGACCGGCACCCAGGCGGCGGAACGTGGAGCCTCGGCCCGCTCGTCGTCCGTGGTCATCGCGGCCTCCTCACCTCGACGGTAGGTGACCGTCGATGCCGGGGCGGCCGAACGGCGCTATCCGGCCCGGTGCCCGTTTCGCCCGCCGCCGGGGCGAGGATCGCGGGGCCGCCGCCGGGGCGCGGGGCGCGAGGTGAGAAGGGGACCCCTCTCTACCGTATGCGTTAACAAGGGGCCCTTCCTTACCGCTCAGCGGGCCGCGCGGACAGCGGCGTACGCGTCGACCAGGCCCGCCCCGCTGATGTTCGCGTCCCCGCCGCAGGCGTCGGCCGGGTCGCGGGAGGCGTACGTCGCCCCGGCCGGGACGGCGGTGTCGCGCAGGATCCGGCGGGTGCGCTCCAGGTCGCCGACCAGCGTCGGGTTCGCCGACCACATCAGCGCCACCACGCCCGCGACCTGCGGGGCGGCCATCGACGTGCCGTCGAGGGTGGCGTAGCCGCCGCCCGGCATCGCGGAGAGCACCCCCACGCCCGGGGCGACCACGTCCGGCTTCGCCGCGCCGGGCACCGGCCCCCGGCTGGAGAAGTCGGCGACCTGGCGGTCCCGGTCGGTCGCCCCGACGGTGAACACGTCCGGGTACGTCGCCGGCGGATCCTCGATCGACCGGCAGTACGGCCCGGTGTTGCCGGCCGCCGCGACGACGAAGATGCCCGCCGCGTCCAGCGCGTCGGTTGCCGGCCGCAGCGCCGCCGGGTCGCAGCCCTCGATCGGCGGGCAGCCCCACGAGTTCGTCAGCACCTGGGGGGCCCGCTCGGGCCGCCCGTCGGTGAACGGGTCGCCGCCGGCCGGGAACGGGGCCAGCATGAACTGGAGGCAGTCCAGGTAGCGCGCCGGACTGCCGAGGTTGCGGTCGAGGTTGACGCAGCCGACCCAGCTCGCCCCGGGGGCCACCCCGATCCCGTCCCGCCCGACGGCGCTGCCCGTCGTGTGGGTGCCGTGGCCGCCCTGGTCGGTCGGCGCGCGGGTGTGGTCCCACGGGTCGTACCAGGAGTCGTCGCCGCCGCGGAAGCCGCCGGCCAGCGCCGGGTGCCGACCGTCCACCCCGGAGTCGGAGCTGCCCACCACGATGCCGGCCCCGGTGACCCCGAGCTGCGACCAGACCTGGTCGGCGCGGAGCAGGGAGACGTTCCACGCCGGCCCGGAGGGGGCCGCCTGGTCGCCCCGGCTGGTCGGCGCGGGGGCCGGCAGCGGGCGCAGCCGCTGGCTCAGCAGCACCCGGTCCACCTCCCGCCGGCCCGACAGCCAGGCCCGGACCGCCGGCCCGCCGTCCACCTCGATCGCGTTGACCAGGTAGTACGGCGTCGGGCCGAGCCCCAGCCGGGTCAGGTCGCGGCGCAGCCCCGCCTGGGTGCGTTCGGCGGTTTCCACCAGCCGCCGGTAGACCTCGCGGGCGCGGGCGTCCCGGCCCGCCTGGCCCGTCCCGCCGGTGGGCACGCCGCTCAGGTCGGCCTGCTCGCGCAGCACCACGAGCAGCCGTTCGCCGTGCAGGCCGGGCTGGCCGGGGCCGAGGTGGACCAGCGCCGCCCCGGCGAGCAGCACGCCGACGGTCGCCACCGCCACCGGCCGGCTCGGCGCGTGCCCGTTCGGGCGGGCCAGCAGCACGCCGTACACGATCGCCAGGAGCGCGGCCACCGCGAGCCCGCCGGCGGCGGCGACCGCCACCCAGAACGGGACGTCGCGGGTGGCCGCCAGGAGCAGGGTGATCTCCTCCGGGTCGGCGAACGCCAGTGGCCCGAACGCGGCGAGCCCGACCAGCCAGCGCGCGGGCGCGGGGCCGACCGGCCCGCCGGAGCGCAGCGCGGGCGCCTGGAGGGCGGCCAGCGCGAAGCCGAGCGGGGGCAGGGTCAGCAGGGCGGGCAGTTGCGCGCCGGACTGCCCGGTGCCGGCGGCGAGCAGCAGCAGCGTCACCCCGGCCACCAGGCCGCCGACCAGCACCAGCCGCGCCGGCCGGTGCGGCGGCCCGCCCGCGAGGCGCGCCCAGAACCGGGCGTCGAGCAGTGCCCCGGCGAGGACACCGACGGCCGCGGCGGCCGCCGCCGCGAGCACGGTCTCCAGCAGCCCGCCGAGCGCGCCGAACCACGCCCAGGGCAGCAGCGTCGCCAGCCCGGCGGCCACCGCCAGCCAGGTCACGGCGGGTGGGGCCGCCGGGACGGTCCCGCGCGGACCGGCCGGGGCGGTGGGCGCGGCGTGGTCGTGCGGGCGGTCGGGCCCGGCGGGCGGGGCGGGGTCGGCCGGGCGGCCGGCGGCCGGCGGCGTCGACGCGGGCGCGGGCGCGGGGCCCCGGACCAGCCGGGGCAGCACCACGGCGAGCAGGACCGCCGTCGCCGCCAGCGCGGCCAGGTACGCCTCGTGGTGCACCGGTGGCAGGGCGCGCAGGCCGGTGAGCGCGCCGAGGGCGAGCAGCCCGCCGAGCCAGGCCCGGCCGGTGGCCCGGACGGCCCCCGAGCGGGGCAGCAGGGCCAGCAGCAGCGCCGGCACCCCGGCCAGCAGCACCGTCACGACGGCGACCACCGGCCACAGCCAGACCACCCGGTCCAGGCCGGTGGCGAGCCGGACCTGGTCGGCCAGCCAGCCGACCAGCTCGGCCGGCGCGACGACCGCGACCGTCCAGCACCCGGCCACCGCCGCCGCGACCACGGGCCACGGGCCGGGGCGGGCCGGCGGGACGGCCACGGGCGACAGAAAGGGACGACCTGCGTACGGACCGACCTCCATCCCCCGACAGTACGGCCGGATCACGACATGCCGTGCGGTGGCCACGGCGGTTACGGTGGACGGGTGCGTGACCCCAACGTCTCCCGAAGCGTCGCCGGCCAGCTCTCCCCGGCGCGCCGCGCCGCCGACCTGCGGCGACTGCGCGCCGAGCGGTTCGACGTCCTGGTGATCGGCGGTGGCGTCACCGGTGCCGGCGCGGCGCTGGACGCCGCCTCCCGGGGCCTGAAGGTGGCCCTCGTGGAGGCGCGCGACTTCGCCGCCGGCACCTCCAGCCGGTCCAGCAAGCTGATCCACGGCGGCCTGCGCTACCTGGAGCAGTTGGAGTTCCACCTGGTCCACGAGGCGCTCACCGAGCGGGGGCTGCTCGCCACCCGGCTCGCCCCGCACCTGGTCCGGCCGGTGCCGATCCTGGTCCCGCTGCCCGCCGGCAAGGGCGTGCGCGACCTGCCCGGCCGCACCTTCCGCCGCTCCTACTACGGCCTCGGCGTGGCCGCGTACGACGCGTTCGCCGGGCTGTTCGGGGGCGGGCGGGGGATGCCGCTGCACCGGCACCTCACCCGGGAGGGCGCGCGGCGGGTCTTCCCGAGCCTGCGCGCCGACGGCCTCGCCGGGGCGATCCGCTACTACGACGGGCAGGTCGACGACGCCCGGCTGGTGGTCACCCTGGCCCGCACCGCCGCCAGCCTGGGGGCGACGGTGGTCAGCAGCACCCGCGCCGTCGGCCTCGTCCGGCAGGCGCGCGAGGTGACCGGGGTCCGGGTGCGGAACCTGGAGGCGCCGACCGGCTCGCCGGACGCCGAGTTCGACGTACGCGCCCGCACGGTCGTCGCCGCCACCGGCGTGTGGACCGACGACATGTCGCGGATGCTCAACGACGTCGGGCTGCGCCGGGGCGTCCGGGTCCGGGCGTCGAAGGGGGTGCACCTGGTGGTGCCCCGCTCGGCGATCACCGGCGAGGCGGGCCTGATCCTGCGTACCGCCACCAGCGTGTTGTTCGTCATCCCCTGGGGCGGGCACTGGATCATCGGCACCACCGACACCGACTGGCGGCTCGACCGGTCCCACCCGGCCGCGTCGGCCCGCGACATCGCCTACCTGCTGGAGCAGGTCAACACGGTGCTGGACCGGCCGCTGACCACCGACGACATCGAGGGCGTCTACGCCGGCCTGCGGCCGCTGCTGGCCGGCGAGGCGGACTCCACCTCCAAGCTGTCCCGGGAACACGCGGTGGTCGAGCCCATGCTCGGGCTGCTGCTCGTCGCCGGGGGCAAGTACACGACGTACCGGGTGATGGCCTCCGACGTGGTGGACCGCGCGGCCCGCCGGCTCGGCGGGGTCCGCCCGTCCCGCACGGCCGACCTGCCGCTGCTCGGCGCCGACGGGTACGCCGCGATGTGGCGGGACCGGGCCGACCTGGCCCGCCGGCACGGGGTGCCGGTCGGGGTGGTCGAGCACCTGCTGGAGCGGTACGGCACCCTCACCCTCGACCTGTTGGCGCTGGTCGACGCGGATCCGCTGCTCGCCTCCCCGCTGGCCGGCGCGCCGGAATACCTGGCGGCCGAGGTGACGTACGCGGCCCGCGCCGAGGGGGCGCTGCACCTGGAGGACGTGCTGACCCGGCGTACCCGGATCTCCTTCGAGACCGCCCACCGCGGCCTGGAGTCGGCCGAGCACACCGCCGAGCTGATGGGCGCGGTGCTGGGCTGGGACGCGGCGACCCGGGCGCGCGAGGTCGCGCACTACCGGGCCCGGGTGGAGGCGGAGCGGGAGTCCCAGCTCATGCCGGACGACGCGACGGCGGACGCGGCCCGGCTCGGCGCGCCCGACGTGCGGGGCTTCGCGGCGGACCGGGGCACCGACGGCGACCCGGCCGAACTCCCGTCGTCCCCCCGGTAGCCGAACCCTTACCGGAGGGCGGGCCACCCCTGACCGGCCGCTCGGCCGGTACCCGCCGGCACCATGATCGGGTACGTTCCGGCGCGTGATCCGCCCTTTCCGTGCGCGTTCGATCATCCCGGTGGCCGCCGGTGCCCTGCTCGCCGCGGCGCTCGCCGCCTGCTCGGCGGTCGGGCCGGTCCGGCGGGCCGGCACGGCGACCGCCCCGCCGCCCGACGGGACGACGGCATCCCCGGCCGGCGGTGCGGCGGCCGGCGGGCCGGCACGGGTGGAACTGGTGCAGAAGCACGGCCAGGACGGCCCGGTGCGGATGCTGACCGTCCTGCCCGACGGGCGGTGGGAGTGCAGCAACTGCGCCGGCGACGACGTCCGGTCGTCGGGGCAGCTCGACCCCGAGCGGACGCAGCGGCTGCGGGCGCTGCTCACCGACGAGCGGCTGGCCGCCGAGACCGACAAGGCCCGGGGCTACCGGGTGAGCTGCATCGACGCGCTGACGTCCGTGCTGGTCACCACGCCCGGCCCGATCACGATCGAGGACTGCCCGGGGGAGGAGCGGCCGCCCCTCGGGTACGAGATCCTGCTGCTGCTCACCCAGGCCACCCCGGCGGAGGCCACCGCCTGACGCTGTGTTCGGCCGGGGCCTGGGCCGCCGCAGCGGCACCGACGTCAGAGCACCTTGCCGGGGTTGAACAGCCCCGCCGGGTCGAGCGCCGCCCTGATCGCCTGGTGCACCCGCACCCCGACCGGCCCGATCTCCTGGGCCAGCCAGTCCCGCTTGAGCAGCCCCACCCCGTGCTCGCCGGTGCAGGTGCCGCCCAGTTCCAGCCCGAGCCGCATGATCTCGTCGAACGCCCGCCGGCCCCGCTCCACGCTCGCCGGGTCGGCCCGGTCGACCACGATGTTCGGGTGCAGGTTGCCGTCGCCGGCGTGCCCCACCACCCCGATCGGCACGGCGCACTCCTCGGCGATGCGGGCCACCCCGTCCAGCAGTTCGGCGAGCGCCCCGCGCGGCACCGCCACGTCGTCGATGACCAGACCCCCGTTGCCGCCCGGGTACGCGTCGGCGGCGAACTTCTCCATCGCCGGGTGGGCCAGCCGCCGGGCCTGGAGCAGCGCCGCCGCCTCCACGGCGTCGGTGGCCGCGTACACCTCGTCGGCCCCGGCGTATTCGCACACCTCGGCGATGCGGGCCAGGTCGTCGGCGGCCCGCGACCCGGTGTCCACGGCGGCCAGCAGCAGCGCCTGCGCGTCGGTGCGCAGCCCCATCGGCTGGTACGCCTCGATGGCCCGCAGGTGGGTGCGGTCGAGCAGCTCCAGCAGGCTCGGGGTGAGGCCCTTCGCGGCGATCTGGGCCACCGCCGTGCCGGCGTCCGCCGTCGAGTCGAAGACGGCCACCAGGGTCAGCGACTCCTCCGGGGCGGGCCGCAGCGCGACGGTCACCTCCGTGATCACCCCGAGGGTGCCCTCCGAGCCGACGAAGAGCCGGGTCAGGTCGTAGCCGGCGACGCCCTTGGCGGTGCGCCGCCCGGTGCGCAGCACCTCGCCGGAGGCGAGCACCACCTCCAGGCCGAGCACGTACTCCGTGGTCACGCCGTACTTGACGCAGCACATGCCACCCGCGTTGGTGGCCACGTTGCCGCCGATCGTCGACGACTCCCAGGAGCCCGGGTCCGGCGGATAGTAGAGCCCCTCCCGGCGCACCGCCCCGGCCAGCGCCGCGTTCACCACGCCGGGCTGGACCACGGCGATCCGGCCCACCGGGTCGATCTCCAGGATCCGGTCCATGGCCACCGTGCTCAGCACCACCGCGCCGTCCACCGCGTTCGCCGCGCCGGCCAGCCCGGTCCGCGCACCCTGCGGCACCACGGGTACGCCGTGCCGGGCCGCCGCCCGGACCACGCCGGCCACCTGGGCGGTGTCGCGCGGACGGACCACCACCAGCGGCGTGCCGGAGGCGCACAGGTCGGCTTCGTCCCGCTCGTGCATCCGCAGCAGGTCCGGGTCGGTCAGGACGGCGGCGTCACCGAGGAGGGCGCGCAGCTCAGCGAGGAGAGGGGATCCGGCCATGCAGGAGAGGTTAACCGGCGGCTAGGTTGGCGGCCATGCTGTACGTGGACCAGCCCCGCTGGCCGGCGCGCGGACGACTCTGGTCCCACCTGATCAGCGACGCCTCCCTCGCCGAGCTGCACGTCTTCGCCGAGACGCTGGGCGTGCCCCGGCGCGCCTTCGACCGGGACCACTACGACATCCCCGCCGAGCGGTACCGGATGGCGGTGCACCTCGGCGCGCGGGTCGTCCCGAGCCGCGACCTGGTCCGCCTGCTGCGCACTGCCGACCTCCGCCGCCCCAAGCACCTCCACCGCCCGGCTCCCTGAGCCCGGCGGCGCCGTTCTCCGCTCTACGCTGGTGCCGCGCCGGCGCCTGCCCGACGACCCGGCGCCGGATGTCCGACGACGGTGCAGGGCAGGCCGCGCCGGCGCACCGGGGAAGCCCCCGCCCCCAGGTGTGGGAGCCGCGAGGCGGGGCCTTCCCGCCCGGTGTGGGCTCAGCTGGTCGTCAGGTCAGCTGAGCCCACATCCGTTTCCGGCCAGCGTCACCACGAGGCCCGCCGAGTAGGCGACGACCTTCAGTGCCAAGGCCACCCACTCGCCGACCTCTCTCCACTGGTTGGCTTTGGTCCGCTGGTTTCCTCGCGGGCCCGAAGGCCCCTTACGGCGCATCGTCACTCGCGCCCCTCCCGAGATCGACGGGTCGGGGAAACGGTCGTCCCCCGGCCGTCGGGACGATCCGCGCCCACCTCAATCCGGGGGTTGTGCCAGCCTGCGCGGTGACGGGCGGCGCAGCTCGTACCGGAGCTCGAACATCCGGTTGAACTGCCTCAGCACGTAGAGCAGTTGTGCCCCGTAGGTGCGCCTCTCTTCCGCGAGCCCGTACAGTTCGGCCCGGAGTTCCTCGTCGTACCGTGCCCGCTGGTCCGGCGGAAGGATCCGGACGATGAAGTCGACCATGCGTAACGCCTGCCTTCGCGGCTGAAGCTCGGCGTCGATCGGCGGGATGTCCTCGGCGAGGCGCGCCTCGGATCGTCCGAGATCCTCGGCGAGGTCGCGATCGAGGTGTACGCGGATCCCGACGTGCGCGAAGGTCCCGTACCCGTGGGCGAGGGCGAGTCGCAGATCCTCGGCGCTGCTGCAGGCGAGTCGGAAACACCGGACGAGGAAGCTGACCCGGGCGCTGTTGTCGCCCGTCCGCCACGCGGTTCCCTCGGCGAGGGCGAGAGTCCTGTCGAGTTCCCGGGTCAGGGCCTGGTCCAGATCGCACACCCGGCGGTAGGCGCGTCGGTCGTCGCGGTTCTCCAGGTCGTGAACGATGGCGATCACTTCGCGGTCCAGCCGGGCGATCTCGTCAGCCATCGGGCGACCTTCGGGAATCCGCTGCGCCAGGTCCTCGGAGAGGGCGGAGAGCACTTCGAGGTCGCGGGACAGGTGGTATGCGTGGAAGCTCATGCGAGCCCACCCGGGAGGGCCGGGTTCGCACCGCGGAAACGGCGGGCCTCGACCGCGGCCAGGGCGGTGCGCGCCTGCTGTGCGCCGTCCGGGCTCAGCCGGTAGTAGCGCCTGCGCGGCCGTCCGGCCCGATGCGGGTCGACGTTCTCCCAGTGGGACTCCAGCCAGCCCACCTTTTCGAGGCGGGCCAGGATCGGGTGGATGGTGCCGCTGGCCAGGTTGGCCTCCTCGCAGATCTGCAGGCCATATCTCGCCTCGGCGGGCTTGTCCAAGAGGACCCGCAGCACCCGCTGTGTCGCCAGCGTCATCCGCACTTCCGATGTGGACATGGTCGTACTCTACCTAGCTACCTCTATCTCTAGCTAGCCCCCTCGGCGTCGCCCCCAACCTCGGCGATCTTGCGCTTTGGGCCCGCCTCTTGGGGGTTTTCACACCTTTTGTCGGGGCCGTAAGTGCAAGATCACGAAGAGGGGGTGGCGTCAGGGGGTGTGGGGGCTGGGGGGTGGGGGTGGGGTGGTGAGGGTGGTCAGTTCGCGGGTGAGGTTGGCGTGGGCCTGCGGGGTCCAGTGGGTTTGCAGGTGGGGGTGGCGGTAGAGGGTGGGCAGGGACAGGAGGGAGCGCAGGACCCGCGCCCGGCCACGGCGGAAGTCCCCGTCCGGCACGTGCGCGTACTCCCGGCGGATGGCGGCGGCATAGCGGTCGTACTCCTCGGGCGGCCCGGCCAGCACGGCCAGGTCGGCGTCGCAGAGCAACGCCCCGTCGCGGTCGTCGGCGGCGACCGTGTGCCCGGCGGTGAGCAGCACCAGCCGGCGCACCTCGGCCACCGCCGCCGCCGGCACCCCGAGCCCGGTGAGCAGCCCCTCGGCGAGATCTGCGCTGGCCCGCTCGTTGGCGTCCCCGGCGGCGCGCGGGTCGTAGACCGCGTCGTGGCACCAGGCGGCCAGGCGGACCAGGTCCGGACGACCGGCGCAGCCGGCGTACGCGTCGACCACGTCGAGGACGGCGGCCAGGTGCCGGACCGTGTGGTAGCGGCGGTGCGGCTCCCGCCAGCGGGCCAGCAGCTCCTGCCCGGCGCGGGCCAGCGCGGGGCCGTCGGGTGCGCCGGCGCCCCGCACCGCCGCCCGCCACCGGGGCACCAGGCCGGCGCCCCGCCCGTCGTCGGCGTCGGCCCCCCGGTCGTCGTGCGGGACTGCCGCGCGGTGGTCGTCGGCCTCGGCCGCCCGGTCGTCGTGCGGGTCGGGCACCCGGGCATCGTCCAGCTCCGTCACCCGGCCGAGTCTGCCGCAGCGGGCGAGGATTCGCCGTCCCCGCTACGGGTAGTCCCCGCCATGGCCGTGGCCCGGGACCGCCGACCCTCGCTGCTGGGGCGCGCCACGATGCGCGACGGCAACGGCGGTGACGTCGACGCGCCACGGATCGCGGCGGCGATGGAACAGCTGCGCCACCGGGGCAGGGCCACGCTGCACGACCGGCTGCACCGGGTCCGGATGGCGCTCGGGCTGGCCGTCCAGGCCGGGCTGGCCGCGGCGCTGGCCTGGATCGTCTCCCACGAGCTGCTGCACAACCCGCAGCCGGTCTTCGCGCCGATCTCGGCGGTCGGCACCCTCGCCGCGTCGGTCGGCCAGCGGCTGCGGCGCACCGTCGAGCTGATCGTCGGGGTGGCGGTCGGGGTGTTCCTCGGCGACGTGCTGATCTACTTCCTGGGCACCGGCGGTTGGCAGCTCGGGATGGTGGTGACGGCCGCGATCCTGCTGACCATCTTCTTCGGCGCGAGCGTGGCGATCGTCATCCAGGCCGCCGCGACGGCCGTGCTGATCGTCACGCTCAGCCCGTCCACCGAGAACCTGGAGATACCGCGCTTCGTCGACGCGTTCGTCGGCGGCGGGATCGCGCTGGTGGTGACGGCGATCCTGCTGCCGCTGAACCCGCTGCGCGTGATCAACCGGGCCGCCCGGCCGGCGCTCGACCTGCTCGCCGACCAGCTCGACGTGGCCGCCGCCGCGCTGCGCGACCGGGACCGCGACAGCGCCCAGGGCGCACTGGAGCGGCTCCGGGAGAACAAGGCGGAGCTGGCCACCTTCACGGAGGCGATCGAGGGCGCGAAGGAGACCAGCACCCTCTCCCCGGCCCGCTGGCACCGGCGCAGCGAGCTGACCCACTATGCCGACGCGGCCGAGCCCATCGACCGGGCGATGCGCAACAGCGGCACCCTGATCCGGCGCTCGGTCACCATGATCGAGGACGGCGAGCCGGTGCCCGGCCCCATGCCCGACGCGGTGGGCCACCTCGCGGAGGCGGTCCGCCTGCTCCGCCACGAGTTCGCCGTCGGGGCGGAGCCGGAGAAGGCCCGGGAACGGTCCCTGCGCGCGGTCAGCGAGGCCGGCCGGGCATACGAGCAGGGGGTCGGATTCTCCGGCAGCGTGGTGGTCGCGCAGGTGCGGACCACCGCCAGTGACCTGCTGGTGGCCTCGGGCATCGAGCAGCAGGAGGCGAACCGGCTGGTCCGGGAGTCCTTCGGCGAGCAGGAGAAGCCGGCCCCGGAGGCGGACGAAGGCGAGCCCGGCCCCCGCAGGTCGCCCGCTGCCCCGTCCGTCGGCTGAGCGGCCGGGCCGCGCTCAGCCCCGCCCCGTCCGTCGGCTGAGCGGCCGGGGCGCGCTCAGCCCCGCCCCGGGCCGACCGGGTCAGCCCAGCTCGGCGAGGGCGGCCAGCAGGCGGTCGACGTCGCGCGCCGTGCTGCCCAGGCCGAGGCTCGCCCGCAGGGCGGTCGGCGGCAGGTCCGCCCGGCCGCTGCGGGCCGCCGCCTCGGCGAGCAGCCGCCGGGCCAGCGGGTGTGCGCAGAACAGCCCGTCGCGGACCCCGACGTCGTGCCGGGCCGCCAGCTCCGCCGCCACCTCGCCCGAGTCCCGGCCGGCGACGACGAACGAGACGATGCCGACGCGGGGCGCGTCCGGGCCGAAGGTACGCAGCTCCACCACGTGCGGCAGGGCGGCCAGGCCCTGCCGGAGCCGGGCCAGCAGGGCCTGCTCCCGGGCGTGCAGCTCGTCCCGGTCGGCCTCGGCGAGCGCCGCGCAGACCGCCGCGAGGGCGACCGCGCCGAGCAGGTTGGGGGTGCCCGCCTCGTGCCGGGCCGGGCCGGCGGCCCAGCGCACCTCGTGCGTGGCGTCCCCGACGTGGCTGGTCGCGCCCCCACCCGCCAGGTACGGCGGGGCCGCGTCGAGCCAGTCGCCCCGCCCGAGCAGCACCCCCGCGCCGAACGGCGCGTACAGCTTGTGCCCGGAGACCGCCAGGTAGTCGACGCCCAGCGCGGCGACGTCGACCGGGGCGTGCGGGGCGAGCTGGGCGGCGTCCACGGCGATCCGGGCGGCGTGCCGGCGGGCGACGGCCGCCAGCTCGGCCACCGGCCAGCGTTCCCCGGTCACGTTGCTCGCCCCGGTGACCGCCACCAGCACCGGCGGGCCGGCGGGGCGGCTCGGGCCCCCGGCCCCCGGCGTCGCGTCCCGGCGCAGCTCGGTCAGCGCCGCGTCCAGGGCCCGGACCGCCTCGCCGGGGCCCGCCGGCACGGGCAACCGCACCGAGCCGCGCGGCCAGGGCAGCAGGTTGGCGTGGTGCTCGCCGGCGAACGTCACCACCGTCGTCCCGGTGGGCAGGGCGCGGGCCAGCAGGTTCAGCGCGTCCGTCGTGTTGCGGGTGAAGATCACGTGGTCGCCGGGGCGGGCGCCGAAGAAGTCGCCGACGGTCTGCCGGGCCCGCTCGTAGGCGAGGGTGCAGCGCCGCGACAGCGCGCCCGCGCCCCGGTGCACGCTGGCGTACCAGGGGAGCAGCTCGGCCACGGCGTCGGCCGCCGCCCGCGCGCACGGCGCGCTGGCCGCGTGGTCCAGGTTGGTCTGGCCCGGCACGCCGAGCACGTCGAGCGGCCGCGACGACGCCGGCGCGGTCCGCGCGGGCAGCGGGGCGGGCGGGGGTACGAGGGTGACGGTCATGCCGACCTCCGGGTCCGGGGACCCCGGGTGACGCCACCGGAGACGGGGTCCGCGCTTGCCCAGCGCCGGACGGGGCTGGGCCCGGTCATCACCCGGGGCACCCCACCGCGAACTCGACGAGGGTTGCCGGCCAGCAAGCCGGGGCTTGACGCTGGCGCTCGTGACCTGACGACAGGATAACGGTCGGCGGATGCGCCCGGAACGGGCGGCGGGGGGTGACTACGCTGACAGAATGGCCGACACCCCACCCGGCGGCGCGCCGGTGCCGCCGTGGACCGCGCCCGACGTCCCCGCGCCGCCCGGCGGGTCCGCCCCCCGGATGCCGCTGCGCCGGCTGGGCTGGCGACGGTTCCTGGTGCTGGCCCTGGTGGTGCTGCTGATCGCGGCGTGCGCGGTCTACATGCTCTTCGTGCTCGGCTCCAACCTCGGGCCGCAGGCGCTGCTGATCGGGGTGGTCGCCGCGATCCTGCCGGTGCCGGTGCTGGTCTCCTGCTTCCTGTGGCTCGACCGGTACGAGCCGGAGCCGCTGAAATACCTGATCTTCTGCTTCGCGTGGGGCGCGTTCGTCTCGACGGCCGCCTCGCTGACCGTGAACGAGTTCTTCGCCGCCAGGTTCGCCGACTGGGGGCTGCCGAACGCCCTCACCGGCGTGCTCGTCGCCCCGTTCATCGAGGAGCTGACGAAGGCGCTCGGGCCCATCCTGCTGCTGATCTTCCGCCGCCGCGAGTGGTCCGGGATCACCGACGGCCTGGTCTACTGCGGCCTGTCGGCGGTCGGCTTCGCCATGGTGGAGAACATCCTCTACCTGGGCGGCTACGGCTACGCCTCCGGCGTCGACGAGTACGGCCCCGCCACCGGCGCGCGGCAGGTCATCGCGATCTTCATCGTCCGGATCCTGCTGTTCGGGTTCGCGCACCCGCTGTTCACCTCGATGACCGGGGTGGGGCTCGGCATCGCCGCCCGCACGGCCGACCGGCGGGTGCGGTTCCTCGCCCCGCTCGCCGGCCTGCTGCTGGCGATGATGCTGCACGGCACCTGGAACCTGCTGCCGTCGCTGGCCCAGGCCACCGGCCAGGCCATGATCGCCCTGTACGGCTATCTGGGCGTGATGGTGCCGATCTTCTTCGCCATGGTCGGGCTGGCCATCTGGCTGCGCGGCTGGGAGGGGCGGCTGACCGAACGCACCCTGCCCGACTACGTGCGGGCCGGCTGGCTCACCCCGCCCGAGGTGGCGTCGCTGGGCAGCCTCGGCCGGCGGCACGCGGCCCGCACCTGGGCCCGTCGGGTGGCCGGCGACGCGGGACTCAGGGCGATGCGGGGATACCAGTTCTCGGCCACCCGGCTGGCGCTGCTGCGCGACGGGATGCGCCGGGGGCTGGACCGCCGGCCCGCCGACCGGGAACGGACGATCAGGGAGGAACGGGAGCTGCTGGACGCGCTCACCGCGTACCGGTCGTTCTTCGTCGGACGGGACCCGCAGGCGCCCGTCGGCAGCTGGGACGGCCACCGCTACCACCTGCGGTTCCCCGACGGCTCGCAGCGCGCCGTCGACGCGCCGGACGAGCCGGTCGTGCCGATCCCGGTGGTGCTCGTCCCGCCGCCACCGCCCCCGGCCCACCCGGCGGGCTACGGCCCACCCGGCTGGTACGGCCCTCACCAGCCCCCGCCCTGGCCACCACGGACGGGCTGACGGCCGGGCGTGTGCGGGGTGGGCGGGCGGCCCGTTCAGGTCGTCAGGCCGGTGAGGAAGTCGCCCATGCCCTGCGCCATCGCCATCAGGCCCCCGCCGACCGACCTGCACACCTGCGCCGCGCCGTCCGGCCGGAACGCCACGAAGTAGATCAGGAACGCGACGCCGCCCCAGAGGAACACCTTTTTCCAGAACACCGGCACACGCTCCCCTCCCCAGGGTGCTGGACGTGCCTGGCTTCCCGTCGCGGACGGCCGCAAACGAAGCAGCCCCCGCCAGGCCGCGCACGGTGCGCCCCGGGGGAGGAGTGTCAAGAGGGGGCCCCTGCTATGCAGAAAGCGTTAACAGGGGGCCCTTCCTTACAGGTAGAGGCCGGTGGAGCCGGTGGTCTCCGCCTCGACGCGTTCGGCGGCCACGGCGTGCACGTCCCGCTCGCGCAGCAGCACGTAGCCCCGGCCCTGGAGCTCGACCTCGGAGCGGTCGTCGGGGTCGAAGAGGACGCGGTCGCCGGAGACGATCGAGCGGACGTGGGGACCCACGCCGACGGCGGTCGCCCAGGCGAGGCGCTTGCCGACGGCGGCGGTCGCCGGGATCACGATGCCGGCGGTGGAGCGGCGCTCACCCTCGCTCCCCTCCAACCGCACCAGCACCCGGTCGTGCAGCAGACGGATCGGCAGGCCGGAGTCGAGGCTGTCATCGGCGGTCACGACGGGAACGGTACCGCGTCCCCGCAGACCGGTCCGCCGGTGGTTACGGGGTCGAGGCCCAGGGCAATGTTGGCGCAACCGCCCTAGGCTGGGACGGAAGGACGTATCCTGTCCACCCCTGTCGTCTGGGCGGGCGGGTTCTGCTGCGGGAGGTGCGCTTGAGCCGCTTCGAGCGGGTGTGGGGACGGCTGCACCGCGCGTACGAGTCGGGACGGGACGCGGTGCGGCAGGCCCGCGCCGACCCGACCGGGCGGGCCGACGTGACGGGCCGCCGGGCGTCGCCCGGCAGCATCGACGCCTCGGCCGAGGCGGGGGTGGCCTCGCCCCGCTCGCCGGGGCCGGTGGCCCCGCCGTCGGCGGTCGTGGTCGGCGCCGAGCTGCCCGCCGCGCTGCACAACTCCACCTCCAGCCGCGACGACGCGGACGTGCCGCACGCGCTGCGTATCGCGGCCGCGTGGTCGTGGCGGCTGATCGTCATCGGCGTCGTGTTCTGGGCGCTGCTGAAGATCGTCGCCACCGTCAGCATCGTGATCATCCCGCTGGCCATCGCCATGCTGCTCTCGGCGCTGCTCGCGCCGGCCGTGGGCTGGCTGCTGCGGGCGCGTTTCCCCCGTTCGCTGGCGACGGCCGTGGTGCTGGTCGGCGGCCTGGCGGCCGTGGTCGGCACGCTGACGCTGGTGGTCAACGAGTTCATCAAGGGCGTGCCGGAGCTGAGCAAGAAGTCCTCCGAGGGCGTGCGGCAGATCCAGGACTGGCTCAAGACCGGCCCGCTGCACCTGTCGGACAGCCAGCTCGACCGGTACATCGAGGAGGCCCAGTCCTGGATCAACAACAACACCGAGCGGTTCACCAGCGGGGCGGTCTCCACGGCGGCGACCCTGGCCGAGGTGCTCACCGGCATCGTGCTGGTGCTCTTCGCCACGTTCTTCTTCCTGCGTGACGGCAGCCGGATCTGGCGTTTCCTGGTGCGGTTGCTGCCGGTGGCGGCCCGGTGGAAGGTCGACGACGCCGGCCGGGCGTCCTGGGAGACGCTGGGCGCCTACGTGCGGGCCACGGTGCTGGTCGCGTTCATCGACGCGGTCGGCATCGGCACCTTCCTGGTGATCTTCGACATCCCGTTCGCGTTCCCGCTGGCGGCGCTGGTCTTCCTCGGCGCGTTCATCCCCATCGTCGGGGCCGCGCTCTCCGGCGGGGTCGCGGTGCTGGTGGCGCTGGTCGACAGCGGCCCGGTCACCGCCCTGATCATCCTCGGCGTGGTGATCGGCGTGCAGCAGGTCGAGGGGCACGTGCTCCAGCCGCTGATCATGGGCCGGGCGGTGGCCATCCACCCGCTCGCGGTGATCATCGGCATCGCGGCGGGCGTGGTGCTCGCCGGGATCACCGGCGCGCTGGTGTCGGTGCCGCTGATCGCGGTGCTCAACACGGCCGTCCGCCGGCTCGCCGCGCGGACGGTGCCGGACACCCCGCCCGACGCCGTGGTGGTCGCCTCGCAAGCACCCTGACCGGCCGGCGGGCGAACCGGCCCGCCCCGCCGACCCGGCCGCGTCACGACCTGCCGAGCCGCTCCAGCGCCCCCCGGGCCACCTCCGGGCGCGTCGTGTACCAGAACGGGGGCAGCGAGCGGCGCAGGAACGGGCCGTAGCCCCGGGCCGTCTCCAGCCGCGAGTCGAGCACCGCGACCACGCCCCGGTCACCGGTGGCCCGGATCAGCCGGCCCACCCCCTGCGCCAGCCGGACCGCCGCGATCGGCACGCTGACGGCGGAGAACCCGGAGCCGCCGCCCGCGTCCACGGCGGCGGCGCGGGCCGCCGCGAGCGGCTCGTCCGGCCGGGGGAACGGCAGCCGGTCGATCACGACGAGCTGGCAGGAGTCGCCCGGCACGTCGACCCCCTGCCACAGCGACATCACGCCGAACAGGCAGCTCGACTGCTCCTCGCGGAACCGGCGCACCAGCAGCGGCAGCGACTCCTCGCCCTGGAGCAGGACCGGCAGGTCGGTCTTCGCGCGCAGCAGCTCCGCCGCCTGCTGCGCGGCCCGCCGGGAGGAGAACAGCCCGAGGGTACGCCCACCCAGCGCCCCGACCAGCGCCAGCAGCTCCTCGCCGGCCGCGTCGGGCAGCCCGGAGGCGGCGGGGCGGGGCAGGTGCGCCGCCACGTAGAGGATGCCCTGCCGGGCGTAGTCGAACGGGGAGCCGACGTCGAGCGACCGCCAGCCCGGCCCCTCGGTGGCGGGCACGGTGCCGGTGGTGGGGCGGCTGCCCGGGGCGGCGGCCACCGGCGTCGCGCCGGCCGGGGCGTCCCCCCGGGCGGTGGCGGCGGCCAGCGCGGCGGCGGCCGGGGACGGCGGGGCGGGCGGCGGCGCCTCCAGCCCCAGGGCCCGGGCCACCGTGTCGAACCGGCCGCCCAGCGCCAGGGTCGCCGAGGTGGCGACGACGGTGCGCTCGTCGTACAGGTGGGTGGCGAGGGTGCCGGCGACCGACAGCGGGGCCACCACCAGGGCCCGGCGGCTGCCGTTGTCGGGCTTCTCCACCCACGCCACGTCGTGCTCGGACTCCTCCAGCAGCCGCTGGGCGGTGGCCGACAGCTCGTCGAGCACCGCCTTGGCCTGCTGCTTGCGGACCGGGTCCGGGTCGTCGGACTTGACCTCGCCGATCGCGTCGAGCCCGGCCCGGGTGGCGGCGTCGAGCAGGGTGCACGCCTCGCGCAGCGGGCCGGGCAGCCCGGCGGTGAGGCGGCCGGCGGGCACCTCGGCCAGCCCGACGGCGAGCGCGTCGCCGGCCTCGGTGAGCCGCTCGGCGACCTCCGGACGCAGCAGCGGCCGGGCCCGCCGGGTGGACCGGTCGATCAGCTCCGGCACCAGCTCGGCCTGGGCCGCCGAGGAGACCCGGTCGGCCAGCTCGTGCGCCTCGTCGACGATCAGCAGCTTGTGCGGCGGCACGATGTGCCGGCCGGCGATCATGTCGACGGCGAGCAGGCTGTGGTTGGTCACCACGATGTCGGCCTCGCGGGCGCGGGCCCGGGACGCCTCGGCGAAGCACTCCGCGCCGAACGGGCAGCGGGACGCCCCCACGCACTCCCGGGCCGGCATCGACACCAGCCGCCAGGCCAGGTCGTCGACGCCCGGGTCCAGCTCGTCGCGGTCGCCGGTGTCGGTCTCCATCGCCCAGTCGCGCAGCCGCTCGATCTGCTTGCCGAGCCGGCCCGCCTCGCCGAGCCACCTCCCGCCCCCGCCGCCCGACCGGGGCTCGACGGCGTCGAACAGGGTGTCCGTCGGCTCGTCCTCCGTCGAGTTGTCCAGCCGGGCCAGGCACAGGTAGTGGTGGCGGCCCTTGAGCACGGCGAAGGTGGGCCGGCGGCCGAGCACGGGCTCCACCGCCTCGGCGAGCCGGGGCAGGTCGTGCTCGACGAGCTGGGACTGCAACGCCAGGGTCGCGGTGGAGACCACCACCGGGCCGTCCACGGTCAGGGCCGGGGCCAGGTAGCCCAGCGACTTGCCGGTGCCGGTGCCGGCCTGCACCAGCAGGTGCTCGCCGGAGGCCACGCACTCGGAGATCGCCGTGGCCATCTGCTGCTGGCCGGGGCGGGCCGCGCCGCCGGGGACCGCGCCGACCGCGGCGGCGAGCAGCTCGCCGGCGTCGGCCCGCTTGCCGCGCCGCCGGGCGGAGGTGCGGGGGAGGGCGGAACCGGGAGCGGTGCGCGGCGGAGTCACCGTGCGAAGGTACCCGCCGCCGCCGACACCGGTCCGCCCCCGCCCCGCGTGGCGGGGTCACCGTACGAAATCTCCTGGCATCGATTCCGTTACTTCCCCCCGCGCGACGGGTGGGCGGAATCGACTAGGGTGCGACTCATGCCGAGCGACGTGGTCCGCGTGATCTACCGTAAATACGACGGCAGAGCCCACCGCGACTACCCGGCCCGCCGCCTGGCCACGGACGATCTCGGCGTGTGGCTCGGCGTGCCGGCCGGCACCGAGTCCATCTACCACGGCCAGCCGTCGGTCGAGCAGATCCCCTTCGTCCTGCTGGTGCCGCACCACGCCTGGTGGACGTGCATGTTCAACCCGCCGCCGCGCACGAGCGAGGTCTACTGCGACATCGCCACCCCGGCCCGCTGGGAGGGCGACGACACCGTCCACCTGTTCGACCTCGACCTCGACGTGGTGCGCCGCCGGGGCACCGGCCTGGTCGAGCTGCGCGACGAGGACGAGTTCGCCGAGCACCGCGAGCAGTTCGGCTACCCCGACGACCTGGTGGCCGAGGCGGAGACGGCCTCCCGCTGGCTGCTGGGCGTGCTCGGCGACGGCAGCGAGCCGTTCGCCACGGCGTACCGGAAGTGGCTGGCCCTGGTGGTCTGAGCCCGGCCCGCCCGCGGCCCGCCGCCGGCGACCGCGAACGTGACACCGCGCTCGACGGGCGGGAGTGGCCGGGGTAGGTGATGATCCAGTCATGAGCGGGTTCGATGGTGCGCGGTCGGCTGCCGGCCGCGCGGTCCGGGACGTCGTGCCGCCCCACGGGGCGACGATGCGGGAGTTGCTGCGGGTGGGCGGGGGCGCCGTCGACCTGGCGGCGATCGACCCCCGGTCGACGCCGGGGCTGCCGGCGGTCGCCGCCGAGGGCGACGGGGGCCGCAAGGCGTGGGCGCGGGAGCAGGTGCGGTTGCTCGGCGCGGCCCTGGGGCGGCAGCAGGAGATGCTGTACGCCGGCGCGCAGGCCGCCGCTGGTCGGGGCGCGCCCACCGGCGCTCCCGCGGCGGCCGACGCCGCACCGGGGCGGGACCGGCCCGACCGGGTGCTGCTGGTGTTGCAGGCCATGGACTGCGGCGGCAAGGACGGCACGATCCGGCGGGTCGCCGGGGCGATGAACCCGCTCGGGCTGCACATCCGGTCGTTCGGGCCGCCGACGGCGCAGGAGCGGCGGCGCGGCTTCCTGTGGCGGATCCGCCGGGCCCTGCCCCCGCCCGGCTACGTCGGGGTCTTCAACCGGTCGCACTACGAGGACGTGCTGATCGCCCGGGTGGAGTCGCTGGTGTCGGAGGCCACCTGGCGGGCCCGGTACGACCAGATCAACGCCTTCGAGCGGGAGCTGACCGGCTCCGGGGTGCGGCTGGTCAAGGTCATGCTGCACATCTCGTACGCGGAGCAGGGCGAGCGGCTGCTGGCCCGGCTGACCGACCCGACGAAGCACTGGAAGTACCACCCGAGCGACCTGGACTCCCGGGCCCGCTGGGGCGACTACCAGGCCGCGTACGCCGAGGCCCTGAGCCGGTGCGGCACGGACGCCGCGCCGTGGCACGTGGTGCCGGCCGACCGGAAGTGGTACCGGGACTGGGCGGTGGCGCACCTGCTGCGGGAGACGTTCGACGACCTGGATCTCGGGTATCCGCCGGCGGACTTCGGCGTGGCGGCGGAGCGCAGGCGGCTGCGCGGCGACTGACCGGCCGGTTACGCGGCGGCTGACCGGCGGTGAGCTGGCCGGGCGTCGTCCGGCGGTCGGCCGGCGCTCGTGGGCCGGTGCCCGGTGGTTGCGGGCCGGGTGCCCGGTTCCAGGTGAACGACAGGTGAACTACCAGTAAATGGCGGCTGGCCAGGGGTGGGCCGACGAATTCGCGGCCCGGCCGTTTCCTAGCATTCCCGTTGCAGGCACCCCCGGGGGCGTCCGCCACCCTTCCACCGACACGACGAGGTCCAGGCTGTGAAGTTTTCCTTCCGCCCCACCGAGGGCGCCTTCTACGAGCTCTTCACCAGGGCCGCGCAGAACCTGGTGCGGGGCACCGAGCTGCTCAACGAGCTGGCCCTGCCGGGCGTGGACGTGCAGTCGGTGAGCGAGCGGCTGACCGAGGTCGAGCACGACAGCGACCAGATCACCCACGACCTCTACAAGAAGATCAACTCCACCTTCATCACCCCGTTCGACCGGGAGGACATCTACCGGCTGGGGTCGCTGCTCGACGACGTGATGGACCACCTGGAGGCCGTGGGCAACCTGCTCTACCTCTACGGACTGACCAAGCTGCCGGCGCTCCCGCGCGAGCTGCACGAGCTGGTCAACGTGCTGGACCAGCAGGCGAAGCTGACCGCCGAGGCGATGCCCCGGCTCAAGTCGATGAAGGACCTCGAGGACTACTGGATCGAGTGCAACCGGCTGGAGAACGACGGCGACCAGGCGTACCGGATGCTGCTGGTCCGCCTCTTCTCCGGCGAGTACGACGCGCTCACGGTGCTCAAGATGAAGGAGGTCGCCGACGAGCTGGAGGCCGCCTGCGACGCCTTCGAGCACGTGGCCAACACCGTCGAGACCATCGCGGTCAAGGAGTCCTGATCCTGTGAGTCCCGAACTCATCGCCGTGCTGGCGGTGATCGCGGTGGCCCTGGCGTTCGACTACACCAACGGCTTCCACGACGCCGCCAACGCGATCGCGACCAGCGTCTCCACCCGCGCCCTGACACCCCGGGTCGCGCTCGCCCTCGCGGCCGTCGGCAACTTCGTCGGCGCACACTTCGGCGCCGGGGTCGCCAAGACCGTCGGCGACAACCTCGTCACCCTGCCCACCGGCATCGCGAGCCTGGGGGTCGTCTTCGCCGGGGTGCTCGGCGCGATCGCCTGGAACCTGATCACCTGGTACTTCGGCCTGCCGTCGTCGTCCTCGCACGCGCTGTTCGGCGGCCTGGTCGGGGCGACCCTGCTGGCCACCGGCGGCGTCGTGCAGTGGATCAACATCGGCGAGAAGGTGCTGCTGCCGATGGTGCTCTCGCCGATCGTCGGCCTGACGCTGGGCTACCTGCTGATGCTGGCGATCCTGTGGCTGTTCCGCAACGGGCAGCCGGGCAAGCTGAACCGGGGCTTCCGCTGGGCGCAGACCGCGTCGGCGGCGGCCATGTCCGTCGGCCACGGCATGCAGGACGCCGCGAAGACCATGGGCATCGTGGTCCTCGCCCTCTACACGGGCGGCTTCCAGGACGACAAGACCCACATCCCCGGCTGGGTGTTCTGGACGTCGGCGGCGATGCTGGCGGCCGGCACGTACGCCGGTGGCTGGCGGATCATCCGGACCCTCGGCCGCAAGATCATCGACCTGGGCCCGCCGGAGGGCTTCGCCGCCGAGACGGTGGCCAGCTCGGTGCTCTACTTCAACGCGCTGGTGCTCCACGCGCCGATCTCCACCACCCACACGATCACCTCGGCGATCATGGGCGTGGGGGCGACAAAACGGCTCTCCGCGGTGCGCTGGAACGTCGCCGGCAACATCGTGGTCGCCTGGATCATCACGTTCCCGGCGGCGGCGCTGATCGCCTGCGTCACCTACCTGCTGGTCCGCCCCCTCTTCGGCTGACGACCGCCCGCCGCGCGCGACGTCCGGCGGTCTCACCCGCCCGGCGCGCGCCGGCCCGGCGGTTAGGAAGGGCCCCCTGTACAACAGAAGGCGTTAACAGGGGGCCCTTCCTTGCACCTCACTTGTAGTGGACGCCGATCTGCTCGCGGATCGCGTCCAGCAGGCCCATCACCTCGAGCGTGGTGGCGTGCGGCACCAGCGGGCTCTCCGTCAGCCCCGCCGCGAGGCAGCGCTGCACCTCGATCGCCTCGTACTGGTAGCCGCCGCCGGTCAGGTCGGCCGGGATCGTCTCCGGCTCCGCGCCGGCCCGGTGCAGCGTCGCCGACGGCGGCCGGAAGAACGGCGCGGGCAGGTCGATGCGGCCGGTGGTGCCGGTGATCGAGGCGACCATCGGGCTCGCCCCGATCATGCCGCAGCTCAGCGTCGCCACGGCCCCCGAGTCGTAGCCGAAGACGATGCCGGTGTTCTCGTCGACCCCCTCCGGGCCGATCTTCGCCCACGACCGCACGTGCTGCGGGACGCCGAGCAGCAGGTGGGCCAGGCTGACCGGGTAGACGCCCAGGTCGAGCAGCGCGCCCCCGCCCAGCGCGCGGGCCCGCATCCGGCTCTCCGGCGCGAACGGCCCGGCCACCCCGAAGTCGGCCTGCACGCCGGTGACCTGCCCGATCGCCCCCTCGGCGAGCAGCTCCACCACCCGCAGGACCAGCGGGTTCGTGCGCATCCACATGGCCTCCATGAGGAAGACCCCCCGGGCGCGGGCCGCCTCGACCAGCTCGGTGCTGTCGGCCAGGTCGAGGGTGAACGGCTTCTCCACCAGCACCGCCCGGCCCGCCGTCAGGCAGGTCATCGTCGCCTCGTGGTGCGCCGAGTGCGGGGTCGCCACGTAGATCGCGTCCACCTCGTCGTCGGCGGCCAGGTCCGCCCAGGACCCGTACGCCCGCCGTGCGCCGTGCCGGTCGGCGAACGCCCGCGCCGACTCCGACGTGCGCGAGCCGACCGCGACCAGCTCGGCCCCCGGCACGTGCCGCAGGTCCTCGGCGAAGTGGGCGGCGATGTTACCGGTGGCCAGAATCCCCCAACGTGTCATGCGACCACGCTAGCCGGGCGGGAGCGGACCCCCCACCGCTGCCGGACCGGCGGATCCACCCTGCGGGACTACGCTCGCGGCATGACGATCGACAGCCACGGTTTCCCCGCCCCGCCGGCCCTGGTCGCGCACGCCCGGCGGTTCCGCGCCGAGGGCGGCACGCCCGCGCGGCCCCGGGTCGCGGCCACCGTGCTGCTGCTGCGCCCGGCCGGCGACGACTTCGAGGTGTACGTCATCCGTCGCGCCGCCGCGATGGCCTTCGGCGGCGTGTACGCGTTCCCCGGCGGCGGCGTGGACCCGTCCGACTCGGCGGCGCACCTCGACTGGGCGGGGCCCGAGCCGGCGGGCTGGGCCGGGCGGCTGGGTGTCGCGCCGGACGCCGCGCAGGCGGTGGTGTGCGCCGCGGCCCGTGAGGTCTTCGAGGAGTCCGGGGTGCTCCTGGCCGGGCCGGACCCGGCGACAGTGGTGGGCGACGTCAGCGGGGACGACTGGGAGTCCGCCCGGCAGGACCTGGAGGCCCGTCGCCGGGGCTTCGCCGACCTGCTCGCCGGGCGGGGGCTGACCCTCCGGTCGGACCTGCTGCTGCCGTGGAGCCGGTGGATCACCCCGGAGTTCGAGCCGCGCCGCTTCGACACGTACTTCTTCGTGGCCCTGCTGCCGGCCGGGCAGCGGACCCGGGACGTCTCCGGCGAGGCCGACCACACCATGTGGGTACGCCCGGCGGACGCCCTGGCCCGCGCGGAGGCCGGCGAGCTGACCATGCTGCCGCCGACCCTGGTGACGCTGGCCGAGGTGGCCGCCGCCGGTGACCTGGCCGGGGTGGCCCGCGCGTCGGCCACCCGCGACGCGGCGACGCCGATCACCCCGCGCCTGGACCTGCCCGCCGACGGCGAGCCCCGCTTCGTGCTCGGCTGAGCGCCCTCGCCCTGCCTGCCCGCCCGGCGGCCCGCCGGGTTAGGAAGGGCCCCCTGTGCAACAGAAAGCGTTGACAGGGGGCCCTTCCTTGCACCTCTGCGGGCCTCAGCCGAAGCGGCCCGTGATGTAGTCCTCGGTCTTCTTCTGGCTCGGGTTGCTGAAGATCTTCTGGGTGTTGTCGTACTCGATGAGGCGGCCCGGGTCGCCGGTCTTCTCGATCGAGAAGAAGGCCGTGCGGTCGGAGACGCGGGCGGCCTGCTGCATGTTGTGCGTGACGATGATGATGGTGAACTTGTCCTTGAGCTGGAACATCAGATCCTCGATCGCCAGCGTGGAGATCGGGTCCAGCGCCGAGCACGGCTCGTCCATCAGCACCACCTGCGGCTCGACGGCGATCGTGCGGGCGATGCAGAGCCGCTGCTGCTGGCCGCCGGACAGGCCCGCGCCCGGCTTGCCGAGGCGGTCCTTCACCTCGTTCCACAGGTTCGCCGCGCGCAGCGAGTTCTCGGCCGCCTCGTCCAGGATCGACTTCTTGCGCACCCCGTTGAGCCGCAGCCCGGCCACCACGTTCTCGTAGATGCTCATGGTGGGGAACGGGTTGGGCCGCTGGAAGACCATGCCGATCATCCGGCGTACGGCGGTGACGTCCACGTCGCGGTCGTAGATGTTCTGCCCGTCGATGGTGAGGTCGCCCTCGACGCGGGCGCCCGGCAGCACCTCGTGCATCCGGTTGATCGACCGAAGGAACGTCGACTTGCCGCAGCCGGACGGCCCGATGAGGGCGGTCACGGTCTTCGGCTCGACGGTCAGGTTGATGTTCTCGATCGCCTTGAAGCCGCCGTAGTAGGCGGTGACGTTTGTGGCGTCGACGCGCTTGGCCATGGTGGTGGTACCTCCGGGATTCATCGGCCGAGCCGGTTCCGGCGAGCCAGCAGCTTCGCCGCGATCGTCAGGATCAGCACGAGGGCGACCAGGGTCAGCGCCGCCGTCCACGCGCGAGCCGGGGCGTACTTCGACGCGTCGCCCGCCTGCTGGTAGACGAACAGGGCCAGCGACGACTGGTTGTTCTCGAACGGGTTGAAGTTGATCGCCGCGCCGCCGCCGGCCACGAGCAGCACCGGCGCGGTCTCGCCGGCCGCCCGCGCGATGGCGAGCATGACGCCGGTGACGATGCCGGGCAGCGCGGTCGGGAGCACGACCCGCAGGATGGTCTTCCACTTCGGCACGCCGAGGGCGTACGCGCCCTCGCGCAGCGGCGCGGGGACGAGCCGCAGCATCTCCTCGGTGGAGCGGACGACGGTGGGCAGCATCAGCACGCTCAGCGCCAGCGCGGCGGCGAAGCCGGAGAAGCCCGGCCGCCCGTCGTTGAACACCGGCGAGACGACCAGCACCCAGAAGGCCAGCACGAAGAGGCCGGAGACGATGGACGGGATGCCGGTCATCACGTCGACGAAGAACCGGATCGCGAAGGCGAACCGGCCCCGGCCGTACTCGACGATGTAGATCGCGCAGAGGATGCCGAGCGGGACGGTGATCAGCGCGGCGATGCCGACCTGCTCCAGCGTCCCGACGATCGCGTGGTACGCGCCGCCGTTGGCGTCCCGGGCCCCGATGTTGTTCATCGAGGTGCCGAAGAAGTTGCCGTCGAGGCGCTCGACGCCCTTGCTGACCAGCGTCCACACCACGGACGCCAGGGGCAGCACGGCCAGCACGAACGCCGAGTGGATCAGCGCGCTCCAGGTGCGGTTGCGGGCCGAGCGCCGCCCCTCGACGGCGTGCGCGGCGGCGAAGAGACCGGCCAGGTAGAGCAGCGCGGCGACGGCCACGACGAGCACGGGGCCGCCGATGCCGGTGCCGTACACGACGGCGGCGGCGACCGCGACGGCCCCGACGGCGATGGCCGGCGGGGCGTACTTCGGCAGCCGCTTCGCCCGGAGGCTGGCCGGCTGGGCCGGCGGCCGGGTGCGGTGGTTGGCGACGGTGGTGCTCATGCGGCCGACTCCGTGAACTCGCGGCGGCGGTAGATGATCGCCCGCGCCGTGATGTTGACGATCAGCGTGATGGTGAACAGCACCAGGCCGGAGGCGATGAGGGCACCCCGCCCGGTGTCGTTCGCCTCGCCGAACGCGTTGGCGATGTTGGCGGCGATGGTGTTGCCGCCGTTCTCGATCAGGTTGAACGAGATGCCGAAGGTGATGCCGAGGGTCATCGCCAGCGCGATGGTCTCGCCGAGCGCGCGGCCGAGGCCGAGCATCACGGCGGCGATGATGCCGGGGCGGCCGTACGGGAGGACGGCGGTGCGGATCATCTCCCACCGGGTCGCGCCGAGCGCGAGGGCCGCCTCCTCGTTGGCGGTCGGGGTCTGGAGGAACACCTCGCGGGAGAGCGAGGTGACGATCGGCAGCACCATGATCGCCAGCACCAGCGCGCCGAGCATGATCGACTTACCGAACGGGCCGTCGCCGCCGAAGATCGGGATCCAGCCGAAGTAGGTGTTCAGCCAGACCGAGAAGTCCCGCACCGGGTTGACGAAGATGTCCCGCCCCCAGAGGCCGAAGACCACGCTCGGCACGGCGGCCAGCAGGTCGATGAGGAAGCCCAGCGCGGTGCCGAGCCGGCGCGGCGCGTAGTGGGACAGGTAGAGCGCGATGCCCAGCGCCACCGGCACCGCGATCAGCAGCGCCAGCGCGGAGCTGAGCACCGTGCCGAAGGCGAGCGTGCCGATGCCGAACTTCGGGGCGGTGTCGTTGGGCGACCAGCCCTCGTACGTCCAGAAGTTCGCGGTGTTGGCGCGCAGGGCCGGCACCGCCTTGGCGATCAGGAAGACCGCGATGGCGGCGATGATCACCAGGACGGCGGCGCCGGCGGCCAGGGTCAGGCCGCGGAAGGCGCGCTCCGCGCCGAAGGCCCGCGCCCGGGGCAGGCCACCGCCGCCGCCGAGGCCGCCCCCGCCGGGGGTACGGGTGCTGACTGGTGCCTCGGCCACACGCGCCGAGGCACCGGCGGGTCGCCCGTGGCCCGAGGCCACGCGGATCCCGCCGGTGCCGGCGTCGGCCGAGCGGGGAGGGGTTTCACCCATCTGCTCGCTCGCTTCGAGTTGAGGGAGGTGGTGGTGTCGGTCGCGGTCAGGAGAGGTTCTTGACCGCGGCCTCGACCTTGGTGCGGACCGAGTCCGGCAGCGGGGCGTAGCCCAGCTCGGTCAGCTCGGCCTGGCCCTGGGCGCTGGCGGCGTGGCCCAGCAGGCCCTTGACCAGCGGCAGCTTGTCGGCGGCGATGCCCTTGCTGCAGACGATCTCGTAGGTCACCAGGACGATCGGGTACGCCCCGGCCTCCTTGGTGGCGTAGTCGACCGACATCTTCAGGTCGTCGCCCTGGCCCTCGATCTTGGCCCCGGCGATGGTCTTGCCCGCGTTCTCGGCGGTCAGCTCGGCGAACTCGCCCGCCCCGTTACCGATCTTGGCCATCTTCAGGCCGGCGTTCTCGGCGAAGGACCACTCCATGTAGCCGATCGAGCCGTCGGCGCCCTTGACGGAGCTGGCCACGCCGTCGGAGCCCTTCGCGCCGGTGCCGCCCGGGGCCTTCCACGCCTTGGCGTTCTCGAAGGTCCAGTCCGCGGCCGAGGTCTTGGCCAGGAACTTGGTGAAGTTGTCGGTGGTGCCGGACTCGTCGGAGCGGTGCACCGTCTGGATGGTGGTCGACGGCAGCTTGGCGTCCGGGTTGTCGGCCTTGATCGCCGGGTCGTCCCACTTGGTGACCTTGCCCGCGAAGATCTTCGCGAGGGTGGCCGGCTTGAGCTGGAGGTTGTCCACGCCGCTGACGTTGTAGGCGACGGCGACCGGGCCGATCACCATCGGCAGGTGGATCGCCGCGCCGCCGGCGCACTTGGCGTCGGCCTGCGGCTGCTCCTCGGGCTTGAGCGCCGAGTCGGAGCCGGCGAAGTCGGCGGTGCCGGCGATGAACGCCTGGATGCCCGCGCCCGAGCCGGACGGCTCGTAGTTGATCGTGCTACCGGCGCACTTCTGCTGGTAAGCCTTGATCCACTCAGCCATGGCGTTCTTCTGGGCCGACGAGCCCTGCGCGTTCAGGGTGCCGGTGGCGCAGTCGGCCGCGGCGGCCGAGCCGGACGCGGAGGCGCCGCTGGCGGGCTCGTTGTTGTCCGAGCCGCATGCACTGAGACCGAGCACCGCAGTAAGAGCGAGGCAGGCGATAGTGCCGTGCCGCTGGAGCTTCACCTGAGGGGTTTCCCTTCACGTCTGGACGGGCCGTTCCCGGCTGGGTGACCCGGGGGAGGGCCGGCGTGACCCGGCTGAACTGAAAGTTAGGAGGGCCAGGTAGCCGGATCGCCGGTCGCAAGTGAACGAGGAGTGAACAGGTGCGGCCGGGCGGGTTGCCGCAGGCTGAGGAAGGGTTGTCCATTTCGTGAACTCGCGGCCGACTATCGCTATTAATGCGATATATCCGGGCAGCCGTTATCGCGCCGAGGCCGTGCCGTGACGCCTCCGTGACGCGGCGGGTGCCGGTGTGGGTGCCGGGGCGGGGCCGTCAGCCGAGGTGGTAGTTGACGTGCGCGGACCAGCGGGCGAAGCCGGCCCGCTCGTAGAGGGCGACCGCACCGGCGTTCGACTCGTCCACGTAGAGCATCACCCGGTTCAGCCCCCGCCGACGCAGGTACGCCAGCCCGGCCGAGGTGAGCGCCCGGCCGAGCCCGCCGCCGTGCGCGGCCGGGTCGACCCCGAGCACGTAGACCTCGCCGATGCCGGCCGCGCCCGGCCGGGTGTGCACCTTCGTCCAGTGGAAGCCGAGCAGCCGGCCGGTGTCCGTGGCGACGGCGAGCAGGAAGCCGGCCGGGTCGAACCACGGCTCGGCGAGGCGTACCCGCAGGTCGTCCGCCGTCCAGCGACCCTGCTCCGGGTGGCTGGCGAAGGCCCGGGCGTTCAGCGCGAGCCAGTCCGCGTCGTCCTGCCCCGGCACGAACGCGCGCAGCGCCACCCCGTCGGGCAGGCGCGGCTCGGGCGGCGGGTCGGCCAGGGGCCGGCGCAGTTGCCAGAGCACCCGGGCCCGGGTGAGGCCGAGGTCGACGCCGAGCGCGGCGGCGGACGGGTGGTCGCCGTGCGCCCAGGCGCGTACCGGCCCGGTGGCGGCCGCGAGGGCCTCCCGGGCCAGCGCCCGGCCGGTGCCCCGCCGCCGGTGCGCGGGGTGCACGGCCAGCTCCACGCCGACGCCGCCGGCCGGGTCGGTGGTGTCCAGGTGCGCGTACCCGGTCAGGGCGCCGCCGGGCGCACGGGCCGCGAGGTGCACCGCCGGGGCGTGCGGGTCGCGCAGCCGCAGCAGCGTGTGCTCGTCGAACGGGTCGGCCCCGTCGGCGTCGCCCGCCGCGCGGGCCAGGGCCAGCACCTCGGTCACCTCGCCCGGCGTCAGCAGGTCGGCCCGGGTCACCCGGTCGGTCGTCGGCTCGGCGCTGCTCATCCGACCAACGGTAGCGGGACCGCCGCCCGGGCGGGGCCGTTGGCCCGGGCACCGCTGGACGGGGGGCCGACGCCAGGTGGTGCCCGGCCCAGGCGGCCCCGGCTCAGGCGCTGCCGGTGGGCAGGGCCTCCAGCCGGAACCGGGCCGCCAGGTCCGGCAGGATGCTGCGCAGCGCGTCCACCGTGCCCTGCCGGTTGCCGCCCGCGTCGTGCAGCAGCACGATCGAGCCCGGCTGCGCCTCGGCGGAGACGTCGCGGACGATCCGGGCCGCCCCCGGGGCCCGCCAGTCCGACGGGTCGACGGTCCAGTGCAGGGGGATCAGCCCCAGCTCCTCGGCCACCGACACCACCGGGTACGTCCACGCCCCGCCCGGCTGGCGGTAGTAGGCGATCTCGGCGTCGGGCACGGCGGCCCGGATCGCCGCGTTGGTGCGCAGCAGGTCGGCCCGGATGACGTCGGTCGACCGCTTGCCGAGCAGCTCGTCGTGGTGCCAGGAGTGGTTGCACAGGGTGTGGCCGTCGGCCACGATCGCCTGGATCAGGTCGGGGTGGCGCTGCGCGTTCTCGCCGACCACGCAGAAGGTGGCCTTGACGCCCTGCTCCCGCAGCAACGCCAGGACCTGCGGCGTGTACTGCGGGTCCGGCCCGTCGTCGAAGGTCAGCGCCACCTGCGCCGACCCGGTGGTGACCCGGGCGCCGAACAGGCCGTCGCCCCCGGTCTCCGGCGGCTGCGCGGTCCCGCCGTCCTGGCCGTCCTGGCCGGACTCGGTGGGCGCGCCGGGCCCGTCGGTGGCGGTGGGCGGCGCCCCGCCCCGGCCGGGGCCACCCTGCGCCGGCTGGTCGGCGAAGCTCGGGTCGTCCGCGCTCGCGCTGACCCCGGTGGCCTGCCGGGCCGGGCCGGGCACCATGCTGCGGCCCAGCGCGTACGCGGAGCCGAGCAGGGAGACCACCACCAGGGTGGCGAGCGCCACGAACCGCCCGGTCGTGTCGACGCGCATCAGTGGTCGCCGCCGCTCGGTCGCGGGGGTCGGCCCCTCGTCGCCCCCGTGGTCATCGCACGCACCGTCGCCCCTTTCCTCGGCCACTTCGCCAGTCAGGATAAAACTGGCTAGTGGAGCAAAAGGGGCAAACCGGAAACTCCGCGACGTCGACTGTCCCCGGCGGATCAGCCG
The DNA here is from genome assembly GCF_014205165.1 of Micromonospora carbonacea. Taxonomy (NCBI): domain Bacteria; kingdom Bacillati; phylum Actinomycetota; class Actinomycetes; order Micromonosporales; family Micromonosporaceae; genus Micromonospora; species Micromonospora carbonacea. Next base: position 285,625 of record NZ_JACHMZ010000001.1, read on the forward strand.
GAACGGGGCGGATCAGCTGGGGACAGGGGGACGGACCGTTGGTGACGGGCCGGGCGGGGACCGGGCCGGGCGGGGACCGGGGCCGGTCAGACCGGGATCGGGGCGTGCTCCGACTCGGGCAGCGACCGCGACGGCGGCACGACGAACTTGTAGCCGACCTGGCGCACGGTGCCGATCATCGACTCGTACTCCGAGCCGAGCTTCGCCCGCAGCCGCCGCACGTGCACGTCCACGGTGCGGGTGCCGCCGAAGTAGTCGTAGCCCCAGACCTCGCGCAGCAGCTGGTCCCGGGTGAAGACCCGACCCGGGTGCTGGGCCAGGAACTTCAACAGCTCGAACTCCTTGTACGTCAGGTCGAGCGGCCGGCCCTTGAGCTTCGCGGCATACGTGTCGGGGTCGATGCTCAGCTCGCCGGCCCGGATCGAGCCGCCGGCACCGGACGTGGCGTTGCTCAACCTGCCGACCGCCAGCCGCAGCCGCGCCTCCACCTCGGCCGGACCGGCGCTGGCGAGGATGACGTCGTCGACGCCCCAGTCCGCGTTCAGCGCGATCAGCCCGGCCTCGGTGACCACCGCGACCAGCGGCACCCCGAGCCCGGTGGCATGCAGCATCCGACAGGTGGCCCGGGCCTCGCTCAGCTCCGAGCGCGCGTCCACGAGGACGGCGTCGGGGCTTGGACCGGCAACCAGCGTGCGGACGTCGCGGGGCGCGGTGCGCACCGAGTGTGGCAGCAGGTCGAGCGCCGGCAGCACCACCGATGGTTCACCTGCGCGCGCGGTCACCAGCAGCAGGATCTCCACACGATCACCTCCGTCCCGGCGGCCTTCACGGCCGCGCGCGACCAGCGGCACCCTGAGGCGGGGTGCGCTGAGAACTTGCGTGGGTCCCGGCGTCGCTGACGGGCGGGTAACGGCTTGAGCGTAACCGATCGCTCCGTCCGTGCCTCCAGGTCGTTTCCCGTTTGTCGGCCTTGCCCACGAACGCGCCACAGGTTTTAACGTCACGGAAACCGTGGCCACCGATCCGACACCCCGGTCTGGCACGATCAGGTCGTGTTTCCCTCGACCTCCTCCGAGGCCGGCCGGGACCCGTGGGCCGACGACGTCCACCCTGGGCCGGCCGGTCGTGCGCATCCACCGGCCCCGCGCACCGGCCCGGACGTCGACGACGACGGGCCCCCGGCCCGCCGCGGGCGGCCCCGTCGGCTGCGCCGGGGCGGCGAGCCCGCCCGGCGGCCCGACGACGAGGCCGTCGAGGAGCTGGAAGAGGAGGAGATCGAGCCGGTCGAGGTGCGCCGGCCGCTCGCCCTGACCGTCGCCGGGTTCGCCGCGCTGCTCGGCGTCGGCCTGGTGCTCGGCGCGCAGACCGCCGGGCCCGGGCACCGGCTGCCCTTCGCGCTCATCATCTTCGGCGTACAACTGATCTTCGTGCTGGCCTGGACGATGGCCATGCGCCCGCCCGCGTTGCTGCTGGTGGCGGTCACCAGCGCCGTGGTGGCCGCCGCCGCCGACGTCGCCGCCGTGCGGTCCGACGTCGCCGGCCTCGCCCCGCTGGGCTACCTGGCCGCCGGAGGCTTCCTGCTCGGCGTGCTCGGGCAGCTGGTCCGCCGGGTCGACCGGGTCCGGGTCACCGACTCGCTCGGCACCACGCTGCTGATCGTGGTGGGCGTGGTCGCGTTCGCCACGCTGATCGTGCTCAGCCGGATCCCGGCGGGCACCCAGGCGATCACCGTCTGCCTCACCGCCACCGGCGTCGCGCTCACCGTGGCCCGGATCACCGACGCGGTGCTGCCCTGGCCCCGGCTCGCCCCGCAGGTGCCCCGGGGGGCGGCCGGCGTCGTGATCGGCGCGATGGTCGGCACCCTCGCCAGCGCCGTCCTCGGCAGCTTCCTGGTCAGCTTCACCCCGACCAGCGGAGCGGTGATCGGCCTGGTCACCGCCGCCACCGCCGTGCTCGCCGACCTCGCCGTCGGATACGCGGAGGCGGGGCGGCTGATGGCCGGCGAGCCGCCGACGATGTGGGTCGCCCGGCACATGCAGGGCCCGCTCGGCGGCTTCGCCCTGGCCGCCCCGGCGGCGTACGCCATGTGCGTGCTGTTCCTCTGACGCCCCCTGCGGGCGGGCCGAGGGCCGGCCGAACGGGCCGTGCGGCGCGACGGACGGTTGGCGCTTTCCCGCTTCGGGTACTCTCCGGGGCGCCGCTCGGGCGGCACCGGTGCCAGGGGCGCGCCGGCACGACAGAAGGAGGCGGCGTGGCGACGGCCCACCCGGCGTACGAGGAACGTCCCCGGCGACGCGGGCGCAAGGTACTCATCACGCTGGTGGTCCTGCTGCTGATCCTGGGCGGGCTGCTGGTGGCCGCCGACCGGGTGGCCGCCGGGGTGGCCGAGCGGGCCATCACCGACCAGGTCAGCCAGCAGATCACCAAGCAGGGCGCCCAGTCCTCGCCGCCCGAGGTCGAGGTCGGCGGCTTCCCGTTCCTCACCCAGGTGCTCGACGGCAGGTACGAACGGATCTCCATCCGGCTGCGCGACGTGCGGGGCTCGGTCAACGGCGACGCGGTGGCCCTGCCCGAGTTGGACGTCGACGCCCGCAACGTGCGGGCCTCCCTGGAGACCCTGCGCACCCAGCAGGGCGACGTGGTCGCCGAGACCGTCGACGGCACCGGCACCATCACGTACGAGAGCCTGGCCGCGCTCCTCGACCGGCCCGGCCTGACCCTCGGCCAGCGCGACGGCCGGCTCGCCGTCACCGCCCCCGTCGACATCCTCGGGCAGAAGCTGACGCTCACCGGGACCGCCGACGTGACCGTCGGCAAGGAGGGCGCGATCTCGCTGCGCTTCAACGACGTCGACGCCGAGGGGCTGCCGAACATCCCGCTGGCCCGCACCCTGCTGAGCAACTACGCCAAGGACATCTCGATCGACGTCCCCCTGCCCGACCTGCCGTTCCAGCTCGCGGTGCGCGAGGTCAGGCCGCTGCCGCAGGGCCTGGCGGTGACCGCCGCCGCCAAGGACGTCCCGATCAACTCGGCCGGCTGACCGCCCGCGCTCGCCCGCACGGTGAGCGCCCGCCCGGCGACTGTCCGTCGGGACGGGCGTCCCGGATGCTGGTCGGGGCGGTGGCGTTCCCCGGGATGGCTGGTAGTGTCCCTGCTCATGGGGACGCTCCTCACCAAACGGCGCGCGGTCGACCTGTGCCGCGTGGCCACCTGCCTGTGTCGCCCCGTCATCTGACGGCGGGGCTGTCCTCGGCCGCCTGACGGCGGCCACCGGCCACAGGGTCTGCGTACCCTCCCGGTTCTTCCCCCTGAACGCCCGGCAGCGGCGCCGTCGCACGAACCCGTGATCCCGTCCTTTCTCTGGGTCCCGCGCGTGGTGCGACAGCTACAGACTTCGTCCTCGCGCAGGCTCACCATCCACCTCACCAGGGAGTGATCTGATGAGTCGCGACACCGCACTCGTCTCGGCCGAGTGGGCCGAGAAGAACATCGACGCCCCGGGCGTCGTCTTCGTCGAGGTCGACGAAGACACCTCGGCCTACGACACCGGCCACATCGCCGGCGCGATCAAGCTCGACTGGCGCACCGACCTCCAGGACCCGGTCCGCCGGGACTTCGTCAACAAGTCCCAGTTCGAGGCGCTGCTCTCCGAGCGCGGCATCTCCAACGACGACGTCGTCGTCCTCTACGGCGGCAACAACAACTGGTTCGCCGCGTACGCGTACTGGTACTTCAAGCTCTACGGCCACCGCGACGTCAAGCTGCTCGACGGCGGCCGCAAGAAGTGGGAGCTGGACGCCCGCCCGCTGGTGACCGACGCGGTGACCCGCCCGGCCACCCAGTACGTCGCGCAGGAGCCGGACACCTCGATCCGCGCCTTCCGCGACGAGGTCGTCGCCGCGATCGGGACCAAGAACCTGGTCGACGTGCGCAGCCCCGACGAGTTCGCCGGCCGGCTGCTCGCCCCCGCCCACCTCCCGCAGGAGCAGGCGCAGCGCGCCGGCCACATCCCCACCGCGATCAGCGTGCCGTGGTCCAAGGCGGCGAACGAGGACGGCACCTTCAAGTCCGACGACGAGCTGCGCAAGATCTACGCCGCGGCCGGGCTGGACGACAGCAAGGAAACCATCGCCTACTGCCGGATCGGCGAGCGCTCCTCGCACACCTGGTTCGTGCTCCAGGAGCTGCTCGGCCACGCCAACGTGAAGAACTACGACGGATCCTGGACCGAGTACGGCTCGCTGGTCGGCGTGCCGGTCGCGCTCGGCGACGAGCCCGGGGAGGCCTGAGCCATGACTGCTCCCACCGCTCCTACCGCTGCCGGGTGCGCCGCGCCCGACCAGGCCGCCCCGCTGCCGGCGAGCCTGGACCTGGAGAAGGAGACCGTCATCACCGGCGCCGTCCGGTCCGAGGCGGGCGACACCGTCGCGGGCGCGTACGTCCGGCTGCTCGACTCGACCGGTGAGTTCACCGCCGAGGTGGTCACCTCGCCGGCCGGCCAGTTCCGGTTCTTCGCCGCCCCGGGCACCTGGACGCTGCGGGCGCTGTCCCGGCACGGCAACGGCGACACCACCGTGACGGCCGCGCGCGGCATCAACGAGGTAACGGTCACCGTAGCGCCCTGAGGTGCAAGGAAGGGCCCCCTGTCAACGCTTTCTGTATAGGAAGGGCCCCCTCCTAACATCTCGGCATCGCACGCGCATCGGCTCGGGCCGGTCGCCCCGCACAAGGGGTGACCGGCCCGAGCCGTGTCGGCCTCGGGAGCGCCTCACGACGTGCAGCCGCCGGCATGATCGACGCGCCGCACGCAGCGGCGTCGACCGCCGAGCCGCCGGTCGCAGCAGACCTGGTGCTGCGCGTCCGGCGCGCCCTGCTCCGACGCCGTGGTCTCGCCGAGCCCTGGCTCCGGCAGGAACGCCAGCGACCTGCCGATCGCGCGGGCCAGCAGCCGCGCCGCCGGCAAGGGCATCTTCGTCACCGATCCGGCGACCTGGCTGCGCAAGCCCTGACCGGCGAGATCTTGGCAGAATTCGGCCCCCAGAGGGGCCACAAACTTTCAAGATCTCCTGTTCCCGCGCCGCCAGGCGCGGGCGGGGCGGGCGGGGTGGGCGGGGCGGGGTAGGGCGGGCATGATCGTGCTCGATCAGGGATCGAGTGGCCTCCCACGCGGGAAACGCGGGGCGACGCCACTCTTTCCCCGATCGAGCGGGGCCTCCCTCCCGCCAGGCGCGGTCTTGCGCCCCGAGCGGGTGCGCCCGTACGGATGCCCCGAGCGGGCGCGGAGGGCGCTTACCCGTCCGACGCCTGTTCGGCTGCGCGCTGCACCCGGGCGCGGTGCTCCGCCCACCGGCTCGCGTCGGCGTACGGCAGGTTGTCGATGCCCCGCAGCAGCCCGGCGGTGCCGTCGATCGTCTCCCGGACGATGTCCGCGTGCCCGGCGTGCCGGTGGCTCTCTGCGGTCACGTGCACCAGGACCCGGTGCAGGGTCACGTCGTTGCGGCCGGCCGGCCACCAGGGCACGGTGCCGGTCGCGTCGAGCGGCAGCGCCTCGATCGTCGCGTCGGCGTGTGCCCAGGCCCGGCGGTAGAGCGCGACGATCTGCGCGCGAGACTCGTCGGCGGTCGCCCACATGTCCGCGTTGGGGTCGGCGTCGGAGTCGAACCAGGGCATCGGCTCGTCGTACGGGCGGCCGAAGGTCGGCCCGAAGTAGCCGAACTCGACGCCGGCCAGGTGCTTGACCAGCCCCAGCAGGTTGGTGCCGGTCGGGGTCACGGGCCGGCGGATGTCGTACTCCGAGAGCCCGTCGAGCTTCCACAGCAGGGCCTCGCGGGCGTCACGCAGATACTGGTGCAGGTCGGCCTTGGCATCGGGTGGCGTCATCCGCACACCCTCCCACCCGCCTCCCCACCCCACCCGCACCCGCACCCGCCGCACCCCCGTCCCTGCCGCCACCCCCCCGCCTGCGCCGATCTTGCACTTTGGGCCCCGATTCTGTCCCTTTTGCTGCTTATGCGGGGGCCGAAACTGCAAGATCGCGGAGAGGGGGGAGGGGGTGGGGGAGGGGGAGCGGGGAGGGGGAGCCGGGGCGGGGAGTCGGGGGTGGGGGTGGGGCAGGCAGGGGTCAGTTGCCTCGGCGGCGGAGCTTGGCGCCCCACTGGGCGACCGTCACCAGCAGCGCGCCGACGCCGAGGGCGAGGGCGCCGATCAGGCCGACGGCCGCCGTGGAGGCGCCCGTCACCGGCAGATCCTGGCTCGCGGACATGTTCACCTCCCTCACGCGTCCGTGGCGGAGGGGACGGCGAGGCGGGTGGGGGAGGCCCACACGCACCGGTCCACCGTTGGCTGGCGGATGGCCTTGACCAGGGCGTGCACCAGGATCACCCGGTACAGCAGGTCGGCCAGCACGATCGTCGGCAGGAAGAGCAGCAGGCGGGGGCGGCGCAGCCGCCAGGCGGCGAGCGCGACCCAGAGCCCCTGGCCGGCGAGCAGGAGCAGCAGGCCCGTGCCGAGGCCCGGCCCGGCGGTGGCGAGCAGCCACAGCGTGAGCGGCGCGCCGAGCACGTAGAGCAGCCAGTGCGCCATGAGCAGCACGTACGCGTAGTCGAAGCGGGTGTTCCGGCGGCCGACGGAGTGCCCGATGATGCCCTGGAAGGTGCCCCACAGCCAGCGCAGGTTCTGCTTGTACCAGTCCCGGCCGTTCGTCGGGTCCTGCAACAGCGCGGTGGCGCGGGGGGCGTACACGACGCGGCCCAGGCCCCGGCGGTGCGTCTCCAGCACCCAGTACGTGTCGTCGACGATGTACGGCGGCTGCTGCGGCAGCAGCACGTCGAGCAGCTCCGTGCGGTAGATCGAGTTCGAGCCGGAGATGCAGTTCATGACGTTGAAGTGGCTCTGGATGCGGCGTACGACGGCCTGGTAGTTCCAGTAGCTGTAGGCGCGCTTGGCCAGCCACGGGTTCCACCGCCGCTCCGGCGGCCACCAGGTGACGTTGTGCCCGACGACGATCGCCACCCGCTCGGTGAGGTGCGCCAGCGCGGCGGTGACGAAGTCGGGCGCGACCAGCACGTCGTCGTCGAGGATGGCGACGGCCCGGTACGCCGTGCCGAGCCCGAACCGGACGTACCCGGCGTGCAGGGCGGCGGGCTTGCCGACGTTCTCCGTGAGCTCCAGCACCTCGGCGCCGGCCTCGGCGGCCTCCCGCGCGGTCGCGTCGGTGGAGGCGTCGGAGACCACGTAGACCCGGGCGCCGGTGGCGCGGGCGGCCCGCACCGCTCCGGCGATCGTCGCCGCCCCGTTCCGGCAGGCGATCATGATGGCCACCTCGTCGGGGGCGACCGGCCGGTACCGGGGGAACTCGGGGCGCTCGCCGTGCCGGGTGACCCGCTCGGGGCGGAGGAAGCCGTAGCCGAACGCGGCCACGAGGAGGAACAGAATGATCCCACCGAGAGTAATCGTGGAGATCAGGAGAGCTTCCCGCATGAGGCCCATTTCGCAGGTGAGAGGGTATGCGAAGGCCGCTCACGTTGCGGCGCTGCGGTAACGCTACGTGTTCTTCCGGCGGTCGCCAAATGCCGGCCCGGGTTCTGGCCGTTCGGCCGACCCGCCGGCCCCGCCCGGTGGAGTCGCCGCCGGTCAGGGGCACGATGCGCCGCGCGCCGACCGGGCGTTCGGCCCCGCGTGACACGATGAGCGGGTGAGTGGTGCTGCCCCCGCCGGATACGCCCCGCCGACCGGTCCCGGCGGAAACGGAGAGCCGACGCCGCCGGCCCGCCGGTCCCGTTGGCTGCTCGTGGCGACCGTGGGCTGGGCGGTGCTGCTCGGCGTACTCACCTGGGTCTCGGTCCGCGACGACGGGCCGACGGTCCGCGAGCAGCGCAGCCTGGCCCAGGCCGGGCCGGTGGTCGACCGCGCGGTGGGCGAGCTGGTCGCGGCGGCCGGCGACCGGGCCGTCGCGCTCACGCCGGCCCGGACGGAGCCCGGCTGCCGGGTGACCCCCCTGCTCGACGGCGCGACCCTGGAGCGCGGCGTGGAGATCCTCGACCCCGCCGCCGACCCGCGCGCGGTGCTCACCGAGCTCGCCGACCGGCTGCCGGCCGGCTGGGAGGCCGGGGTCCGGGTGACCGGCGACGGCCCCCGCCTGCGGGCCGACGCGGGGGAGTTCGTGCTGGTCGAGGGTCGCCCGGCCGGCGACGGCCGGCTCCGGCTGACCGTCCGCACCGGGTGCCGGCCCGTCGGCGACGGCTACCGCCCGCCCTCCGCGCAGGGCGGCCCGGAGGCCGACGCGCTCGCCGCCGCCCGGCGGGCGTTGTCCGCCCCCGCCGGCCCGGCCCCCGAGCTGCTCGCCGCGCCGTGCCCCGGCGGCGACCGCCAGGCCCGCACCGCCCGTGTCACCCTCGACCCCGTCCCGGCCGCGCCGGCCACCGCGCTCGCCCCGGCCGCCGGCCGCGCGGTCCTGTTCGACACCCCCGAGGGGTACGCCTACCGTGCCGGCGGGGTCACGGTGGCCCTCTCCGGCGGCGACCTCACCGCCACCACGTCCTGCCGCTGAGCACCCGGGGCGGCAGGCCCGGCAGGGCTCAGCGGCGCACCGGGTCGCTCGCGGTGCGGCTGCGGCCCAGCGCGTCGACCAGCCCCCACCGGCCGGGGATGTCGAGCAGCTCCACCCGGCCCATGCCCTCCGGCACCGCCGGATCGATGATCAGGTGCTCGCCCTGCGGCTCCAGGCCGAGCATCACCCGCAGCAGCAGCAGCGGGGTGCCGGCCGACCACGCCTGCGGGCTGCATGCGGTCGGATACTCCACCGGATAGTCGGTGAGGTCCCGCTCGTAGCCGGCGAACGCCTCCGGCAGCCGCCCGCCGAAGTGCCGGGACGCGGAGAAGATCCCCTCGCAGATCCGGCCGGCCTCCTCGCGGAAGCCGTACCGCCACAGGCCCCACGCGATGATCGAGTTGTCGAACGGCCACACCGTGCCGACGTGGTAGCCGATCGGGTTGTAGCGGCCCTGGTCGTCGGCGAGCGTACGCACGCCCCAGCCGGAGAACAGCCGGGGCCCGAGCAGGTGCGCGGCGACCGGCCCGGCCTTGTCGGCGTCGACGATCCCGCTCCACAGCAGGTGGCCGATGTTCGACGACAGGGCGTCGACGGGCTGCCCGTCCTGGTCCAGCGCCAGCGCGTAGAACTCGCGGTCGGGCAGCCAGAAGTCCCGGTTGAACCGCTCCTTCAGCTCCGCCGCCTCCCGCTCCAGCCGCTCCGCGTACGCGGGATCGTGCCAGACCTCGCGGGCCAGCCGCGCCCCGCGCAGCTTCGCGTCGTACGCGTACCCCTGGGTCTCGCAGGTGGCTCGGGGGAAGCCCGGCAGCCGGCCGTCGGCGTAGGAGATCGCGTCCCAGGAGTCCTTCCAGCACTGGTTCGCCAACCCCGTCGCCGGGTTGCGGGTCCGGTACCAGACGTACCCGGTGCCCAGCAGGTCGCCGTACGTGTCGATCCACTCCAGCGCGCCCCGGGCCGCGGCCTCCAACTGCCGCACCAGCCCGGTGTCGCCCGTCCACCGCTCGTACTCGTCGAGCAGGATCACGAACAGGGGCGTCGAGTCGGCGGCGCCGTAGTACGGCGAGTGCGGCTGCTCCTCGAACCCGGCCGTCTCGCCGTACCGCAGCTCGTGCAGGATCTTGCCGGGCTCCTCGTCGCGGAAGTCGTCGATCCGGAACCCCTGGAGACCGGCCAGCATGGTGATCGTCGGCGGCACCACGTCCGGCAGGAACGGCAGCACCTGGAGCGAGGTGAAGATGCTGTCCCGACCGAACAGGGTCATGAACCAGGGCAGCCCGGCGGCCATCAGCCGCACCCCGAGGGCGATCGACTCGTAGCGCAGGGCCGCCAGGTCGTTCAGGCTCCGCAGGTACGCCCCGGCCAGCGGCTCGCAGTCGCAGCCGAGCTTCGGTGCCCGCGCGATGACCTCCTCGTGTTCGGTCTGGATGTCGGCGATGGACCGGTGCGCGCCGAGCGGCAGGCTGTCCCGGACGTCCTCGCCCCGGGCCCCGTAGATCACCGTCTGGACGTCGAGCCGGGTGGTCCACTCCCCGTGCGGCTCGACGCGCACCCGGAACGTCATCCCCGTCGGGTCGACGGTCGCCGTGGCGCTGCTGACCACCACGGTCTCCCGGTGGAAACCCTCGCGCCGGTAGGTGAACCGCAGCTCGTCCTCCCCCGGGGCGGCGGTGGCCCGGCCCGTCTTGCGCCGGGTCTGCTTGATCTCGAACAGGTCGGCGAAGTCGGCCCCCATGTCGACCCGGACGACGAACACGACCTCGCGCCCGGAGTGGTTGAGGACGGTCAGCTCCTCGGCGAAGCTGCCGCCGATGGACCGGCTGCGGATCACCGACACCTTCGCGTCCAGGTAGTGCGAGGGCGCGCCGGGCACCAGGAAGAACCGGGTGCGGTACGAGAACGCGTCGTCGACGGAGAGCGGATGCAGCCGCTCCCCGTCGACGGTCAGCACCCAGGTCGACAGGAACCGCGTGTCGAAGGAGAACAACCCGGTCGGGAAGTCCTGCGCCGGCTCGATGTCGCCCCGCCGGTCGCTGACCAAGAAGGTGTTGCCGTCGAGGATGCTGACCTGCCCCCTCACGCCGGCTTCCTCACCCCGGCCGCCCGGTCTGCTCCCGGGCCACCGCCCGGGGATCCCGGGTGCCCGGCCGCTGCGGGAAGAACCGCCGGAAGGCGAGGTAGAGCACCACGTCGCCGGCGAGCGTGCTCTCGTTGCGCAGCATCGACGAGATGCCGTGCGCCCGGCCCGTGACGAGCCGGTCGAAGAGGTCGGCGCTGCCGAACCAGTAGGCGTCCGCCGGCCCGGTCTCCCGGGTGACCCGGGCCGAGCCGGGGGCCATCTCGACCCGCCAGTGCTCGCTGTGGTCGCCGGTGGTGAGCCGGAGCTGGAGCGTGCCCCGCACCGGGCCGCGCAGGACGGCGGGGGCGCGCGCCGGCAGCGACGCGAAGAACCGCTCCGTCGCCTCGGTCGTCTCCCCGGTCACAGGGGAGATCGTAGGCAGCGCAGGGGACGAACCGGGTGGTTATCGACACTCAGTAGACGAGTGCCCGCGCACCCTCGGCCATCGCCTCCTCGACGAAGACCGCCGCCCCGGCGATCCGCACCCCGGGCAGCACGTCGCCGGGGCCGATGTCCCGCCGGGCCGCGCACTGGGTGCAGGCGGTCACCCGGCCCGTCGTCAGGATCACGTGCAGCAGCTCGCCCAGCGGCGCGGAGTGCGGCAGCTCGAACTGCTGCGCCCGCCCCGGCAGCGCGAACCAGGTCGATTCCCCGGTCAGCCAGAGCGACACGTCCACCCCGGCGGCGGCGGCCGTGGCGGCGACGGTGAAGGCCTGGGCGCACCGCTCCGGGGCGTCGGCCCCGGCGGTCGCCTTGACGACGAGAGAGCGGGCCATGGGGCCCAGCATAGGATGGCCGGGATGGTTACCGAGATCGGGTTCGTCAGCCTGCTGGTCGCCGGCCTGGGCGCGCTCGCCGGTGGCCTGGTCTACGCTGCCGTGCGCATTTCGAGAGGACGTTGGTGACCTGGTGAGCGACGAGAACCCCCTCCAGCCGCCGTGGCTGAACGCGCCCCCGGTCGACCCGTACCCGTACGAGGAGAGTCACGACCTGCGCGTCGGCCCGAAGCTCCACCCGACGCTGGACGGCCTGCTGCCGTACGTCGGGGTGTGGCGCGGCCGGGGCCGGGGCGGCTACCCGACGATCGAGGACTTCGACTTCGCCCAGGAGATCCGGATCAGCCACGACGGCCGGCCGTTCCTGCACTACGAGTCGCGGGCGTGGATCCTCGACGAGCAGAGCCGGCCGGTGCGCGCCGGCGGCCGGGAGATCGGCTGGTGGCGTCCGGTGCTCGACGGCGACGGCCGGGCAACCGACGAGCTGGAGGCCCTCATGTCGGTGCCGACGGGCGTGATGGAGCTGCACATCGGCAAGCGCAAGGGCACCCAGGTCGAGTTCGTCACCGACGCCGTGGTGCGCACCGCCACGGCCAAGGAGGTCACCGCCGGCCACCGCCTCTTCGGCATCGTCGAGGGCGCCCTGCTCTACGCGCAGGACATGGCCGCCGTGGGCCACTCCCTGACCCCGCACCTCTCGGCCCGCCTGATCCGCGTCGCCGGCTGACCCGCGCTGCCGGCCCGGCCCTCGCCGCCCCGCGTCCTCAGCGGGGGTGGGCCAGCAGGGCCTGGGCGGCGTCGGTGTGCGCCGAGCGCGGCAGGCGCACCCCGTCCAGGGTGTGCACCGGGGCCAGCCCGCGCAGGGACGACGTGAGCCACACCCCGTCGGCGGCGCGCAGCCCCGCCGGGGTGACCATGCGCTCCTCGGCGGTCAGGCCCAGCTCGGCGGCGTGCCCCAGCAGCCAGGCGGCGGTCACCCCGGGCAGGATGCCGGTGGCGTCGGCCGGCACCGTGCACAGGGCGCGCCCGGCCACCCAGACGACGTTCGCGGTCGGCCCCTCCAGGGCGTAGCCGTCGGTGGAGACCCACAGCGCGTCGTCCACGCCGTGCCCGGCGACCCACCGGCGGGCGGCGGCGCTCACCGCGTACGACGTCGACTTGACGCCGACCGGCAGCCAGCCCAGGGCGGGGCGGGCGGTGGCGGCCACGCCCAGCGGCAGGGTCGCCACCGAGATCCCGCCGCGCCGGGCCTGCCGGGCGGCGACCGGCAGCCCGGCGAGCGTGGCGTGCGCCGACGGCGGCCCGCCGCCCTCCGGCCCCCGGGTGCAGACCAGGCGCAGCGCGCCCTCCGCGTCGACCGGCCAGCCCGCGCAGACCTCCTCCAGCAGCCCGGCCAGCACCCCGGCCGGGGGCAGCGGCAGGCCGATCCGGGCGGCCCCCCGGGCCAGCCGGGCCAGGTGCTCGTCGCGCAGCCACGGCCGGCCGCCGCGCACGTGCATGGTCTCGAAGAGCCCGTCGCCCTGGAGCGCGCCCAGGTCGTCGCCGCGCAGCACCGGCGCGCCGGCCGGCACGACGCCCCGCCCCAGCACCGCGACCCGCACGTCCGCCCCGCCGCCCGTCGCCGCCCCGCCCGCCACCTCCGCCACGACCGGTGAGCCTAGTCGCGTACCCCCGTGGCGGCCGGCGCGTCGCGGCGGCCGAACTATGATCGGACGGTGTCCGAGTCATCCCTCGCGGAAGTGCTCCGCGCCCGTGGGCTGCGGCTGACGGCGCAGCGGCAGCTGATCCTCCAGGCGGTGCTGGATCTCGGGCACGCCACACCGGAGCAGGTGCACACCGCCGTGCGCGAGGTCGCCGCCGGGGTCAACATCACCACCATCTACCGCACGCTGGAGCTGCTGGAACGCCTCGGCCTGGTGACCCACACCCACCTGTCGCACGGCTCGCCCACCTACCACGCGGCCGGCGAGCACCAGCACGTCCACCTGGTCTGCCGCGAGTGCGGCGCGATCGACGAGATCGACCCGGAGCTGCTCGGGCCGCTGGCCGACCGGCTGGTCGCCGAGCGCGGGTTCCGGGTGGACATCGGGCACGTGGCGCTGTTCGGCGTCTGCGGCCGGTGTGGGGAGGAGCCCGCGGGCGAAGGCGTTCCGGGCCGGGGCGAGGACGGGGAGCAGCAATGATCGACATCGCAGGCGCGGTGGCCACCGACGCCATCGACGAGGAGACCCGGGACCAGCCGGAGCCGGCGCACCGGGCGGCCGGGGTGCGGCCCGTCGCCGCCCACTACGGCGACCCGCTGCGGGAGCAGCGCGTCCTCGACACCGCCGTCGGCCTCGTCGACCGGTCACACCGGGGCGTCGTCGCCGTGCCCGGCGAGGAGCGCATCGGCTGGCTGCACACCCTCACCACCCAGCACCTCGCCGCCCTGGCCCCGGGCGAGGGCACCGAGCTGCTGGTGCTCTCCCCACACGGCCACGTCGAGCAGCACGCCATGGTCGCCGAGGACGGCGACACCACCTGGCTCGACACCGAGCCCGGGGCCACCGGGGGCCTGCTGACGTACCTGGAGAAGATGCGGTTCTTCAGCAAGGTCGAGCCGCGCGACGCCACCGCCGAGCACGCCCTGCTCTCGCTGGTCGGCCCCGAGGCGACCGGGGCGCTCGCCACGCTGGGCGTGACCGGGCTGGCCGCGCCCGACGCCGTCGCGGTGCCCGGCCCGAAGTTCCGCGCCGGCGAACTGCCGCCCCGCCCCACCGTCCGCTACGCTGTCGCGCCGCTGCCCGGCGGCGGGTGGGCCCGCCGGGGCCCGCTGGGCGTGGACCTGCTGGTGCCCCGGCCCGCCATGGACCGGGTCGTCGCCGAGCTGCGCGCGGCCGGGGTGCCGCCGGTGGGGCTGTGGGCGTACGAGGCGATCCGGGTGGCCGCCCGGCGGGCCCGGGTCGGGGTGGACACCGACCACCGGACCATCCCGGCCGAGGTGGACCTGATCGCCCCGGCGGTGCACCTGGACAAGGGCTGCTACCGGGGCCAGGAGACGGTGGCCCGGGTGCACAACATGGGTCGGCCGCCGCGTCGCCTCGTCCTGCTGCACCTGGACGGGGTGACCACCGACCGGCTGCCGGCGGCCGGCACGCCGGTGACCCTCGACGGCCGGGCGGTCGGCTTCGTCGGCACGGCGGTGCTGCACCACGAGCTGGGCCAGGTCGCGCTGGCGGTGCTGAAGCGCAACGTCCCCGACGACGCCCGCCTGCTGGTCGGCGAGTCGGCCGCCGCCATCGAGTAAGGAAGGGCCCCCTGTTAACGCTTTCTGTATAGGAAGGGCCCCCTCCTAACACCGCAGCCGGCGCGCAGTCGCACCGCAGCCGGCGTGCGGGCGGGGAGTGAGCGGCGCGCGGCGTTGCGACCGGCTGGCGGACGGGCGCGTCCGCTGGGGGAGCGCGCGCCGTCGACCGGGCCCCCGCCGGGCGTCTAGGATCGCCGGCATGACGACAGGGACGTTGATCACGGTTGCCCCCACCGGCGCGGAGTCGGCCAAGGCGGAGGTCCCGGCGCTGCCGGTGACCCTCGACGAGCTGATGCTGACCGCCAAGGAGTGCGAGGCGCTCGGCGCCGCCGTGATCCACGTCCACATCCGCGACGACGAGGCCCGGCCCACACTCGACCAGGGGCGGCTGCGGGAGACCGTGGCGGCCCTGCGCGAGGGCACCGACCTGATCGTGCAGCTCTCCACCGGCGGCGCGGTCACCGACCCGGAGGCCGACCGGCTGGCCGTCCTCGACGCCGGGCCGGACATGGCGTCCTGCACCATGGGCACGCTCAACTTCGGCGACGACGTCTTCCTCAACCGCTGGGAGTTCATCGTCGACCTGCACACCCGGATGCAGGAGCGCGGCATCGTGCCCGAGTACGAGATCTTCGACCTCGGCCACCTGACCGCCCTGCAACGGCTCCTCGGCAAGCACGGGCTGCCGCACGGCGGGCACGTGCACGTCGACTTCGTGATGGGCGTGCCGGGCGGCATGCCGGGCACCACGGCGACGCTTGCCGCCGCCCACCAGGCGCTGCGCGACCTGCCGGAGGGCACCACGTTCTCGGCCACCGGCATCGGGCGCAGCACCATCCCGGTGCTGCTGGCCTCCCTGTCGGCCGGCGGGCACCTGCGGGTCGGCATGGAGGACACGGTGACGTACGCGAAGGGCCGGCCGGTCGAGTCGAACATGCAGCTCGTGGCGCGGGCGGTGGGCTTCGCCCAGCTCGCGCAGCGCCCGCCGCTGACCACCGCCGAGGCCCGCGCCCTGCTCGGCGTCGCCCCCCGCTAGGCCACGGGCGGGCGGCGCGCGCCGGTAAGCCCCGGCCAGGCCGTCGCCCCTGTCGCGGCTCGGGTGACTGCGCTGTTCACCCGCGTTTCGCCCCCCGCCGGCCCCTCGGTACCGTCCACCCGTGAGCAAGACGTACTCCGGTGGCGTGCCGCTGGCCGAGGTGGTCCGTTCCGGGTTCGTGGAGGGGCTGCACCGCGGCTCGGTGGTGGTGCTCGACGCGGCCGGCGCGACGGTCGCCGCCGCCGGGGACGTGGCGTCCCCGGTCTTCCCCCGCTCGGCCAGCAAGCCGATGCAGACGGTCGGCATGCTCCGCGCCGGGCTGCCGCTGACCGACCCGGCCGACGTGGCGATCGTGTCGGCCAGCCACGCCGGGGAGGAGTTCCACGTGGCCCGGGTCGGCGCGCTGCTGGCCGGTGCCGGGCTGGACGAGTCCGACCTGGGCTGCCCGCCCGACCTGCCGATGGGCGAGCTGGCCCGGGAGGCGGTGCTGCGCGCGGGCGGCGGGCCCACCCGGGGCCGGATGAACTGCTCCGGCAAGCACACCGGCATGCTGCTCACCTGCCTGGCCGCCGGCTGGCCCCGGGCGGGCTACCGGCAGCCGGAGCACCCGTTGCAGCGCGCGCTGCGCTCGGCCGTCCAGGAGTGCGCCGGGGAGCCGGTGGCGGCGGTCGGGGTGGACGGCTGCGGCGCGCCGGTGCTGGCCGTGTCGCTGACCGGGCTGGCCCGCGCGTACCTGCGGCTGGTCTCGGCCGGGCCGGGCTCGCCCGAGCGGGCCGTCGCGGACGCCATGCGGGCGCACCCGGAGCTGGTCGGCGGTACCTGGGCCGAGGACAGCCGGCTGATGCGCGGCCTGCCCGGCGCGCTCGCGAAGATCGGCGCGGAGGGGGTGATCGCCGCCGCGCTCCCGGGGGTCGGCGCGGTCGCCCTGAAGGTCGACGACGGGGCTTCGCGGGCCCGGATGCCGGTCCTGGTCTCCGCGCTGCGCCGGCTGGGCGTCCGGGCGCCCGTCCTCGACGAGTACGCCGAGCTGCCGCTGCTCGGCGGCGGGATCCCGGTCGGGGCGGTCCGCCCGGTCTGGTGACGGCGATAGGAAGGGCCCCTTGTTAACAGACGTCTGTTAACAAGGGGCCCTTCCTTGCACCTCACCGCAGGAAGTCCAGCAGGGCGTCGTTGACGGCGTCCGGCCGCTCCAGGGGGAGCAGGTGCCCGGCGTCCGGCACGTCCGGCAGCCGCACCGCGCCCGGCACCTCGGCGGCGATCCGGTCGGCGAGCCGTCCGATGTCCGGCACGTCGGCGGCCCCGGCGGCCACCAGCACCGGTACGCGCAGCTCGCCGAGCCGCTCGATCGCGGGCGGGTCGAGTTCGGCCACGTCGACGGCGCTGAGCGCCAGCTCGGCCGCGAGCGCCCGGCGGTCCATCTCCTCGGCGAACCGGACCAGCTCCGGGTCGACCTCCTCGGGGCGGCGGACCGGGCCGACCACCCAGAACCGCACCTCGCCTGCCGCCGTGGCCGCGAAGTCCTCGGGGTCCGTCTCGCCCACCAGGTCGTCCCAGAGGTCGTTTGCCTCGTCGGACCACTCGCTGCCGCTGACGGCCGTGCCGAACAGGGCGAGTGCGTCGACCCGATCCGGGTATGCGAGGGCGGTGTCCAGTGCCACGGCCCCGCCGAAGGAGCACCCGACGAGGGCGGCCCGGGGCAGTCCCAGGGCGTCCAGCAGGCCGACCACGTCGTCGTGGTGGGCGAACGGGTCGGTGGGCAGCTCGGAGTCGCCGTAGCCGCGCAGGTCGACGGTGATCACGCGGTGCCGGGTGGCCAGTGCGGGCACCTGTTCCCGCCACATGCGCCGGTCGGCGATGCCGGCGTGCAGCAGGAGCACGGGCGTTCCGTCACCCGTGTCGTCGTACGCGAGGTTCGCGCCGTTGATCTCGATCTTCGTCACCTCGGGGAAGGTACGGACCGGACGCACGGCGCGCAACAGATTCACGTCGGGCGGCGCTGACCAGGGGCGGGCCGGGAGACGTGGCTGGGTTGATCGGCATCCCGCCACGCGACGACCGCGTGCCCGGCCGGCGTGAGACCTTGCTAACTCGGGTTAGCGTTTTGCTTGCAGCAGCTAGCAGGGCCGGTTAGCGTGGGGGCATGGCCACTCCCAAGGACCTACCCGACGTCGGCGGGTTCATCCGTGACCTGCGGCGCAACGCGAAGATCTCGCTGCGGCAGCTCGCCGAGCAGGCGGGCGTCAGCAACCCGTACCTCAGCCAGATCGAGCGGGGCCTGCGCAAGCCCAGCGCCGAGGTGCTCCAGCAGCTCGCCAGCGCGCTGCGGGTCTCCACCCCGGCGATGTACCTGCGGGCCGGCCTGCTCGACGACAAGGAGGGGCAGGGCGTGCTCGCCGCCATCGCGGTCGATCCCGACCTGACGATGGCGCAGAAGCAGTCCCTGACCCAGATCTACGAGACGTTCCGCCGGGAGAACAGCCGGCTCGCCGAGGCGACGGCCGCCACCGAGGCCGCCGAAGCCGCCACCGAGGCCGCGCAGGCCAGCACCGAGGCCACCGCCCAGGCCGCCGAAGCCGGCCCGGCCGGCACGAACAGCACGGCGGCCCCGGCCACCACGGCCCCGGCCACCAGAGCCCCGGCCACCACGGCGGACCCGGCGGCCCCGTCCGCGCCGGGGGTCGCCCCGGAGGCCCCGGGCACGCTGACCCCGGCCGCGACCGGGCCCACCACGCCGGAGGGCACCCCGACCGAGGCGGTCCTGGAGTCGGTCGCCGTCACCGAGGCCGGCCCGGCGCCCGCCCCGCCCAGCAGCACGCCCGCGAGGAAGGCCGCCGAGAAGGCGACCGCCGTCGAGACCGAGCAGACCGCCGCCGCGGTCGAGGAGGAGAAGTCATGAGCCCGAAGACCAACCGCATCCCGGCCCCGCTCTACGCCGCCGCCGGCGCCGGCGACCTGGCCCTGGAGCAGCTCCGCAAGCTGCCCACCGTGGTCACCGACCTGAGCGGCAGGGTCGCCGCCGACCTGGGCGGCAAGGCCGTCGTGACCGGCTTCGAGCTGCGCCAGAAGGCCACCGAGACTCTGCGTACGGCCAACCAGACCGCCGCCGAGCTGCGGGGCCGGTCGGTCCCGGCCGAGCTGAACCGGCTGCGCGAGGCGGCCGACGTCAACCGCCTGCGCGAGGCCGCCGACCTGAACCGCCTGCGCGAGGTCGCCGACGTCGACCGGCTGCGCGAGCTGACCGACCTCGACCGGCTGCGCGGGCTGGCCGCCCGGAACGCGGCCGTCGTCGTCGCCGGCGCGCAGGCCGCCCAGGAGCGGGCCCTCGCCGCGTACGCGGAGCTGGTCGCCCGTGGCGAGCGGGTGGTCGGCGCCGGCGTGCTGGAGGCCGCCGACACCGTCAACGCCGACATCGCGGCGACCGAGGCCGACCTGAACCCGGCCCCGGCCGCCCCCGCCGCGCCCGCCCCGGCGGCGAAGGCCGACGTCCCGACCCCGGCCGACGTGGCCGAGGTCGTCGAGGCCAAGCCGACCGCCGCGCGGACCCCGCGCACCCGCGCGACGAAGGCGACCGCAACCAAGGCGACCGCGACCAAGGCGAGCACGACCAAGGCGGCAGGGGCCAAGGCCAGCGCGAAGACCGCTGCCAGGGGCGACACCGGTGCCGGCCCCAAGGCCGAGGCCACCGACGGCCCGACCCCGGAGGCCACCGACACCCCGTCGGCCAAGCTGCCCAAGGCCACCCGGCGGACCCGCCCGGCCGCCGAGTAGCCGACCTGGTCCGCGCGACCCGGGGTTGACCTCCCCGGCCCGCGCTTCCCGGCCCGCCCCGGTCCGTGGCCGCCCCGGTCCGTGGCCGCCCCGGTCCGTGGCCCGCGCCGCGACCGGCGGGTCGGCCAGCCCGGGAGAGACGCCGCACGACCCCGGAGACGTCCTGGCGGACGGATCCGGGGTCGTCGGCATAAGCTTGCCGGCATGGCCATCGCCGCGCCGATCTTCGCTTTCCAGGTCCAGTATTGGATCACCATGCTGCTGCTGGTGTTCGCCCTCGTCATCGAGGGGGTGGCGCTCGTGCACGCGATCACCCAGCGCGGCGAGGGCTTCGCCGCGATCGGCACCCTGCCCAAGGGCGGATGGATCGCCATCCTCGCGGTGTGCCTGGTGCTCACGCTGCTGACCAACAACGTGCTGAACATCTTCGGCCTGATCGGCATCGCCGCCGCCCTGATCTATCTGCTGGACGTCCGGGTCGGGCTGCGTGACCTGCACGACGGCCGGGGATCCTCCTGGTGAGAGGGTTCCGCTGGCCACCGCCGCCGGACGGCGGGCCACGGACCTGGGGCCCCGGCCCGGGCGCCCCGCGTACGGGCCGGCCGGCCCTGCCCGAGCCGGAGACCGAGCTGGTCGCCACCCCACACGGGGCACGCCTCGAACAGCTCGTCACCGGAGCCGGCGATCCCGTCACCGTGTTCGCGCACGGGCTGGGCAACGGCATCGCCACCACCCGCCCCTTCGGCAGCGGCGTCGCCGGCCGCAAGGTCTTCTTCCAGTTCCGGGGGCACGGCCGCTCCGACGCGCCCCCCGGCCCGTGGAGCTACCTCGACCTCGCCCGGGACCTGCGGGCCGTCGCCGACCTCGCCAACGCCACCCGGGCGTTCGGCGCGAGCCTCGGCGCGGGCGCGCTGTGCCGGCTGCTCGCCGAGAGCCCGGAGCGCTTCGACCGGCTGGTCTTCTTCCTTCCGGCGGCGCTCGACCAGCCCCGCACCCCGGCCGCCCGGGAGCGGATCGCCGCCCTGATCGAGGCGGTGGAGAGCGGGGACGCCTCCGCCGTCGCCGACGTCGTCTCGGCCGAGCTGCCGCCCGCCGTGCGCAACACGCCCGCCGGGTGGGCGTACCTTCGGCAGCGGCTCGACCACCTGCTGCGCGACGGCCTCGCGGCGGGCCTCGCCGACCTGCCCGACCAGGCCCCGCTGGGCGACCGGGCGGAGCTGGCCGCGGTGACCGCCCCGGCCCTGGTGCTCGCCTGCGCGGGCGACGACCTGCACCCGGTCGAGGTCGCCGAGCAGCTCGCGGCCGCCCTGCCCCGCGCCACCCTGCACGTGTACGACCGCCCGGGCGTGCTCTGGTCGGAACGCGCCGACCTGCGGGAGCGGATCTCGGGGTTCCTCAACGGCTGACGCCGGCCGCCGGGGGTGTCAGCCGTGGGCCGCCCCGACCGGCGGCAGGTGGGCGGCCCGCACGTCGAGCAGCCAGCGCTCCACGGTCGCCTCGTCGGGCCGCTGCGGCAGCGGCGTACGCGTCGTGCCGAAGTCGTGTTCCGCCTCGGCGAGCAGGTCCCGCGCCTCCGCCAGCTCCCCGTCGGCCACCCGCTCCCCGAACGCCCGGAACCGCTCCGGGTCGGCCAGCCGGATCTCCAGCACGCCGGTGGCGTAGAGCCGCCGGCCCTGGTGCACCAGCCGGGCCAGGTGCCGGGCGTGCTTCGCGGTCCGCCGCCGCGTGTCCGCCGAGAACGTCCCGTCGCCCCGGGACGCCAGCTTGCGGAACTGCTGCGCGGCGTACCCGAGGTAGGCGTCGCGGACCCGGGGCGCGCTGAGGAACGCCGACCGGATGCCGATCAGCCGGTCGCCCAGCGCGGTGCGCGTCTCGTAGCAGTCGTCGGGCAGCCACATCAGCTCGGTGGCGGTCGGGTTGCCGCCCAGCGCCAGCCGGGCGTACTTGCCGGCCTCGTGCAGGGTGACGTCCGGGTCGGTGGTGACCACCGACTCCCGGGGCGGGCGCAGGCCGTGGAAGGCGACGGTCGGCGCGGCGAACACCCCGATCCGGTCGACGTCGGAGCCGGGCCGGGCCAGCCCGTACGCCACCGAGCCGACGATCCCGGAGAGCAGCAGGCGCATAAGCCGATCATGACGCAGGACACCCGTTCGGGAAACCGGACTTCGGCTGTCAGGTATCGCTGTCAGGGTCGACGCATGACAACGAAACCCCTGACCGGGAGGGTCGCGCTCGTCGCCGGGGCGACCCGGGGCGCCGGCCGGCAGATCGCGATCCAACTCGGCGCGGCCGGGGCGACGGTGTACGCCACCGGCCGCAGCAGCCGCACCGCCGGCCGCTCCGAACTCGACCGGCCCGAGACCATCGAGGAGACCGCCGAGCTGGTCACCGCCGCCGGCGGCACCGGCATCGCCGCCCGGGTCGACCACCTCGTGCCCGAGCAGGTGCGCGACCTGGTCGCCCGCATCGACGCCGAGCAGGGCCGGCTCGACGTGCTGGTCAACGACGTCTGGGGCGCCGACCCCCTGATCACCTGGGAGAAGCCGGTCTGGGAACAGCCCCTCGACGCCGGCTTCCGGACCCTGCGGCTCGCGGTCGACACCCACGTCGTCACCAGCCACTTCGCGCTGCCGCTGCTGATCCGCCGCCCCGGCGGGCTGGTGGTGGAGATCGGCGACGGCACCCGGGAGTACAACGACGCCCACTACCGGCTGTCGGTCTTCTACGACCTGGCCAAGACCTGCGTGAACCGGCTCGCCTTCACCCAGGCGCACGAGCTGGAGCCGCACGGCGGCACCGCCGTCGCGCTCACCCCCGGCTGGATCCGCTCCGAGTTCATGCTGGAGCACTTCGGCGTCACCGAGGCCAACTGGCGCGACGGCGCGGCGACGGACCCGCACTTCCTCATCTCGGAGACCCCGGCGTTCGTCGGGCGGGCCGTCGCCGCGCTGGCCGCCGACCCCG
The DNA here is from genome assembly GCF_014205165.1 of Micromonospora carbonacea. Taxonomy (NCBI): domain Bacteria; kingdom Bacillati; phylum Actinomycetota; class Actinomycetes; order Micromonosporales; family Micromonosporaceae; genus Micromonospora; species Micromonospora carbonacea. The sequence continues at coordinate 308,122 of NZ_JACHMZ010000001.1, forward strand.
ACCGGGCCCGCTGGAACGGCAGGTCCACCTCCAGCGGCGAGCTGGCCCGGGTGTACGGCTTCACCGACGTCGACGGCAGCCGACCCGACGCCTTCCGCTACCTCGACGAGGTGGTGCACGGCGGCAGGCAGGCCGACGCCGCCGACTACCGCTGACCGCCGAGATGCCGCTGACCGCCGGGACACCGCTGAGCGCCGACTACCGCTGACCGCCGCCCGCCCGCCGGTGACCCTCCCGTCCGCCGCCCGGCCCGCCGTACAGCGCGGCGAGCCGGGCGGCGGCAGCGGCCACCCGCCCCCGCAGCTCCGGCGGATCCAGCACCTCCGCCTCCGGCCCGAGCCGCAGCGCCAGGTGGTACGCCACGTCGACGGACTCGATCGGCAGCCAGGTGACCACCCAGCCGTCCCCGTCGGGCGCACCGGCGGCGGCCGTCGCCTCGGCGTACGCGAAGGGGGCCTCCGGGGCGCTGCGGAGCTCGCGCAGGCCGGCGGGGCTCAGCCGGACGCGGACCCGGGTCCGCTGCATGCTGCGCAGGAACGCCTCGGCCTGCCCGCGCCAGTATCCGCCGAGGTCGAAGCGCTCGTCGCGGTCGAACGTCTCCCCGCCCGGGGCCACGTCGACCACCCGGTCGACCCGGTACGTGCGCGTGTCGTCGCCGACGCGGGCGACCAGATACCAGGTCCCGCTCTTGAGCACGAGCCCGTACGGCTCGACCCGCCGGACGACCTCGCCGTCGCCGCGCCGGTAGCGCAGCTCGACGACCCGGTCGCCCCACACGGCGCGGGCCAGCTCGGCCAGCCGGGGCGGCGGCGACGCGTCGCGGAACCAGCCCGGCACGTCCAGGTGGAACCGCTGCCCGGCGCGGGCGGGCGCGTCGCGCAGCGCGGGCGGCAGCGCGGCCAGCACCTTCAGTTCGGCCGAGGCGACCGCGTCGGCCAGCCCCATGTCGCCCGCCGGCCCGGGCAGCCCGGCGAGGAACAACGCCTCCGCCTCGTCCCGGGTGAGCCCGGTCAGCCGGGTCCGGTAGCCGCCGAGCAGCCGGTAGCCGCCGGCCCGGCCCCGATCGGCGTAGACGGGCACCCCGGCGGCCGACAGGGCCAGCACGTCCCGGTAGACCGTGCGCTCGGAGACCTCCAGCTCACGGGCCAGCTCGGCCGCCGTCATCGCCCCCCGCGCCTGGAGCAGCAGCACCACCGAGATCAACCGCGAGGCTCGCACCCGCCTATTGTGTAAGGAAGGGCCCCCTGTTAACGCCTGCGGTATAGAAGGGAACCCTTCTCACCCCGCTCCGCGTTGCTTGGCGGGGCGGACGGGACAGGCGCGGTTAGGCTCAGCGGTCGTGAACGTACCCAGCAGCATCACCGCGCCGGTGACCGGCGCCGTCGGCCGATTCTTCTCCGGGGTCGGGCTGCTCCTGCGCGGCATCGGCCTGTACGTCCGCAGCCCCGGCCTGATGCTGCTCGGCATCGTGCCGGCGCTGATCTCCGGAACCCTCTTCGTGGCCGCCTTCGCCACCCTCGTCTACTTCGTGGACGACCTGGCCGCGCTGGTCACCCCGTTCGCCGACGACTGGTCGCGCACCGCCCGCAGCCTCGTCCGGGTCGTCGCCGGCCTGGCCTTCCTCGGCGTCGGCGGGCTGCTCGGGGTGCTCACCTTCACCGCCGTGACCCTGGCCATCGGCGATCCGTTCTACGAGAAGATCTCCGAGCGGGTCGAGGAGCGTTACGGCGGCACGCCCGGCGCGGTGGAGGCGCCGTTCTGGGCGTCGCTGCGTCGCAGCATCGTCGACTCGCTGCGGCTGGTCGCGATCTCCGTACTCGTGGGTATTCCGCTCTTCGCGGCCGGCTTCATCCCGGTGGTCGGGCAGACCGTCGTGCCGGTGATCGGGGCGGCGGTCGGCGGCTGGTTCCTCGCGCTGGAGCTGGCGGGGGCCCCGTTCTACCGGCGCGGCATGCGGCTGCCCGACCGCCGGGCGCTGCTCAAGGCCGACCGGCCGACGACGCTGGGCTTCGGGGTGGCGGTCTTCGTGTGCTTCCTGATCCCGCTCGGCGCGGTGCTGGTCATGCCGGCGGCGGTGGCCGGCGCTACCCTGCTCACCCGCCGCGCGATGGGCCAGTCCATCGAGCCGCCGGGCCGCCCCGTCGAGAAGCGGTGACGTGGAGGTCGACCCTGCCGCGTGCACGCCCCGCCAGAGGTGGTGAGAAGGGAACCCCTCTCTACCGTATGCGTTAACAAGGGGCCCCTCCTTACGCCTATCCTTAATCGGACGAAAGGTGCGATAAGGGATGCCTCGCGTGCGGGCCGACCGGTTCAGGTCCGCGGTTTCGGCGACCGCGGCCTGCCTGCTGCTGCTCGGGGTCGCGGGCCTGCCCCGGCGCGAGGCCCGGCCCGGCCCATCGACCGACCGCCCGCCCGCGCCGCCGGTGCCGCCCGCGCCCCTGCCCGGTCCACGCACGACGATCCGGCTGGCTCCGGCCGACGCGCCGGTCCGGGCGGCCGGCCGCGAGCCGGCCTGCGCCGCGGGCCTGGGCGGCGGGCCCTATCCCGACGAGGACGTGTGGGTGTTCGGCCTGCCGGCCGGCGCCCGGTTCGTCGCGGTGACGCCCGAGTTCGTGGCCCCGGACCGGGAACGCGTCGCCCCCACCGTGCCCACCGAGGCCGGCGTGCTGACCGTCGACGGGGCCGGGGGCAGCGCGGCGTGGCTGCGCCTGCCCGCCGGCTGGACCCTGACGGGCGGCTCGGCGGCGATCGCCGGGGACGCCGACTCCTTCGCGCTCGCGGCGGTCTGCCCGGCGTCCGTGTCGCCGTCGTCGTCCTGACCGGCCCGCCAGGTGCGACCCCACCGCCGGGGCGGGGGCGTCGCCGGCGACCGGTGCCTGTTCCGCCGGGGCAACCCCGCCGGCGGAGCGCACCGTCAGCTGCCGGGGTCCCGGACGGCGGCGACCGCCTCCACCTCGACGAGCTGGTCGTCGTAGCCGAGCACGGTCACCCCGAGCAGGGTGCTCGGCGGCTCGTGGCCGCCGAACGCGTCCCGGACCACCTCCCACGCGGCCACCAGGTCGGCCTGCCGGGACGACGCCACGTACACCGTGGTCTTGACGACGTCGGCGAGCCGCGCCCCGGCGGCGGCGAGCGCGACCTCCAGGTTCGCCATCACCTGCCGGGCCTGCGCCGCCGGGTCGCCCGGCGCGACCGTACGCCCGGCGGCGTCCAACGGGCACGCGCCGGCGGCGAACACCAGTCGGGCGGGCGGGGCGACGGTCGCCGCGTACGCGTACTCGGCGACGTCGGAGAGTTCGGACACGCGCACCAGCGCCGCGGGATCGCTCACCCGCGCGACGCTAGCCCGCCCCCGGACCCCGCCGCCACGCGACAACCGCCCCGCCACGCGCTCACGCGCCCGCCGGAGGTGGTGAGAAGGGGGCCCCTCTCTACCGTATGCGTTAACAAGGGGCCCCTCCTTAAGCCGAGGCGCGCAGGACCAGCTCCGTGGGCAGCACGAGGGCCGGCTCGACGTCCTCGCCGGCCGCGATCCGCAGGAGCTGGCGGGTCGCCTGCCGGCCCAGGTCGACGATCGGCTGCCGCACGGTGGTCAGCGGCGGGTCCGTGTACGCGGCCGTCTCGATGTCGTCGAACCCGATCATCGCCACGTCGGCGGGCACCCGCCGCCCCGCCTCGCGCAGCGTCCGCATGGCGGCGTGCGCCATCAGGTCGGAGGCGGCGAAGACGGCGTCGGTGTCGGGGTGGGTGGCGAGGAGCTGCCGCATCGCCGCGGCCCCCGACTCCCGGGTGAAGTCGCCGTACGCCACCCGCTCGGGCAGCCCCGCCTCGGCGACCGCCGCCCGGTAGCCGGCGAGGCGTTCCACCCCGGCGAACATGTCCTGCGGACCGGCGATGGTGGCGATGCGCCGCCGCCCCGAGTCGAGCAGGTGCCGCACCGCCCGGGTCACCCCGCCGACGTGGTCGACGTCGACGTACGGCACGCCGACGTCGCCGAGGAACCGCCCGCTGCACACCACGGGGATGCCGAGCCCGGCCAGCCGGGCGGGCAGCGGGTCGGCCCCGTGCAGCGAGGCGAAGACGACCCCGTCGACGTGCCGCCCGGTCGTGTACCGCTCCACCCGGGCGTGCCCGGCCGGCGAGCCGGCGAGCATCAGCACGAGCTGCTTGTCGGCGGCCTCCAGCTCCTGTGCGACGCCCCGGATGATGCTCGGGAACACCTGGTCGTCGGAGAAGACCCGGGTGGCCTCCTCGGGCAGCACGAGGGCGATGGAGTCGGTCCGCTGGGTGACCAGGCTGCGGGCGGCGAGGTTCGGCACGTACCCCAGCTCGGCCACGGCCTGACGGACCGCCTCCCGGATCGGCTCGGCGACGGTGGTGGAGCCGTTCACCACCCGCGACACGGTCGCCCGGGAGACACCGGCCCGCCGGGCCACCGCCTCCAGGGTCGGCCGCTGGGCCGTCGTCATCGGAGCGCTCCCCACCTCGTCACAGCCCGTTCCGGGAGATCACCTCCTGGTACCACCGGGCGCTCGCCTTCGGCGTGCGCCGCTGGGTCAGGTAGTCGACGTGGACGATCCCGAACCGCTTGCGGTACCCCTCGGCCCACTCGAAGTTGTCCAGCAACGACCATACGAGATAGCCGCGCAGGTCCACCCCCCGGCCGATGGCCGCGTGCACGGCCCGAAGGTGCCCGTCGAGGTAGGCGATCCGGTCGGCGTCGGCCACCCGACCGGCGGAGTCGGTCGTGCGGTCCGGGAACGCGCCGCCGTTCTCGGTGATCATCAGCGGCAGGCCCGGGTAGTCGGCGGCCAGCCGGTCCAGCAGCCGGCCCAGCCCGGCCGGCTCGATCGCCCAGCCCATGTCGCTCACGGAGCCGGCCGCCGGCAGGAACTCCACGGCGCCCTCGGTGCCCGGCCAGGCGCTGCCGCCCGCCCCGTCCGGCCGCCCGGCCACGTAGGTCGGCGCGTAGTAGTTGATGCCGAGCAGGTCGATCGGCGCGGCGATCAGCTTCTCGTCGCCGTCGCGGAGGAACGTCGCCGGGTCGACCATCCGGGCCACGTGCTCCAGCACGTCGGCGGGGTACCCGGCGCCGGTCAGCGGGTCCAGGAAGATCCGGTTCTGCAACCCGTCGACCAGCCGGACCGCCGCCGCGTCCGCCGCGCTGTCCCGGTCGGCCGGCTGCACCTCCGCCGGGTTCAGGGTGATCCCGACGACCTCCGCGCCGCTCGCGCGCAGCGCCCGGACCGCCAGGCCGTGCCCCAGCAGCAGATGGTGTACGGCGGTGAAGGCCGCGCCCGCGTCGCGCACGCCGGGGGCGTGCACCCCGTTGCCGTACCCGAGGTAGGCCGAGCACCACGGCTCGTTGAGCGTGGTCCAGGTGCGGATGCGGTCGCCGAGCCGGCCGTGCACGGCCCCCGCGTAGGTGGCGAAGTGCTCGGCGGTCTCCCGGTTGGTCCAGCCACCCCGGTCCTGGAGGGTCTGCGGCAGGTCCCAGTGGTAGAGCGTGACGATCGGGTCGATGCCCCGGTCGAGCAGCGTGTCGGTGAGCCGGTCGTAGAAGTCCAGCCCGCGCGGCTCGACCGGCCCGGTGCCGTCGGGCTGGATCCGGGGCCACGCGATCGAGAACCGGTACGCCTTCAGCCCCAGCTCCGCCATCAGGGCCACGTCGTCGGCGTACCGGTGGTAGTGGTCGCAGGCGACGTCGCCGGTGTGGCCGGCGAAGACCTTGCCCGGCGTACGGCTGAAGGTGTCCCAGATCGACGGGCCGCGACCGTCGTCGCGGGCCGCGCCCTCGATCTGGTATGAGGCGGTGGCCGCGCCCCAGACGAAGTTGTCGGGAAACCGTAGCTCGCTGCTCGCGCTCACGCCTTACCTTCCTTCGTTCGCGACTGCGGGGCTCGCAGGATCGGCTCACTCCTCGCGCTCACGCCTTGACCGCACCTTCCATGATTCCGCCGATGATCTGGCGGCCGAATAGGACGAATACCAGCAAAAGGGGCAGGGTTGCGATGGCCGTGCCGGTGAAGACCTGCGACATGTCCTGGTAGTAGCCGTCCGACAGCGCCCGCAGCGACAGCTGCACCGTCGGGTTCTCCGGGTCGTTGAGCACAGCGTACGGCCAGAGGAAGTCGTTCCAGGTCGTCATGAACGTCAGTAGGCCGAGGACCGCGGCGGCCGGGCGCAGCGCCGGCAGCACCACGTTCCAGTAGATCCGGGCGGTGCCGCAGCCGTCCATCCGGGCGGCCTCGATCAGCTCGGTGCTGACGGCCTGGCTGGCGTACTGCCGCATCATGAACACGCCGAACCCGGTGACCAGCGCCGGCACGATCACGGCCGGCAGCCGGTCGTTCCAGTTGAGCTTCGTCATCAGCAGGTACAGCGGGATCACCCCGAGCTGGGTGGGGATCATCATGGTCGCGATGATCACCAGCAGCAGCGCGCTGCGGCCCCGGAACCGCAGCTTGGCGAAGGCGAACCCGGCCAGCGTGGAGAAGAAGACCACCGACACGGTGACCGTGACGGCCACGATCGCCGAGTTGATCAGACCGGTGAGGAAGTACGCGTCGGTGTTGTCGAACAGCCGGGCGATGTTCGCGCCCAGGTTGCCGCCGGGGGTGACCGGCGGCGGTATCTGGCCCATCGCGTCGCTGGAGCGGCTGGCCACCACGAACATCCAGTAGATCGGGAAGACCGACAGCAGGGCCGAGACGGCCAGGGCGGCGTACGTGAGCCGGCCGGCGGACCAGAGCTTGTTCATCGGGCGCGCTCCTTCCGGGGGCGGCGGACCCGCGGCGGCCCGTCGGTGCCGCCGAGCCGGCGCAGGATCACCACGTTGATCGCCGCGACGATCGCGATCAGGGCGAACAGCAGCCACGCGACCGCCGAGCCGTAGCCGAAGTTGTAGTGCGGCGCGAAGGCGTTCTCGAACATGTACATGGTCATCGTCTGCGACTCGCGCAGCGGCCCGCCCCGGATCGGGTTGGTGCCGGAGTGGAACATCCGGGGCTCGGTGAAGAGCTGGAGGCCGCCGATGGTCGACACGATCACCGCGAAGATGATCGTCGGCTTGAGCAGCGGCACGGTGATCTTCCAGAACTGCCGGGCCCGGCTGGCGCCGTCGATCGCCGCCGACTCGTAGAGGTCGCGGGGGACGGCCTGCATGGCGGCGAGGAAGATCAGCGCGTTGTAGCCGGTCCACCGCCAGTCGACCATGGCGGAGATGGCCACCCACGAGGCGAACCGGTTGGACTTCCAGTCGATCGCGTCGACGCCGACCAGGTCGAGCAGCCAGTTGATCATGCCGAACTGCCGGCCGAACAGCACCCCGAAGACGATCGCCACGGCGGCGGTCGAGGTGACGTTCGGCACCAGCACCGCCATCCGCCAGGTGGTCCGGGCCCGCAGCCGCCGGTTGAGCAGGCTGGCCAGCCAGAGCGCGGCCAGCAGCTGCGGCACGGTCGAGAGGACGAAGATGCCGAGGGTGTTGACCACCGAGTGCCAGAAGTCGGGGTCGGCGAGCAGCCGGGTGTAGTTCTCCCCGCCGACGAACGGGTGCTCGGCGGCGAGCAGGTCCCAGTCGTGCAGCGACACCCAGAACGTGTACGCCAGCGGGTACGCCCCGAACACGCCGAACAGCAGGAAGAACGGGGCGATGTAGAGGTAGGGGGAGTACTTCTCGTCGAGCCGGCTGAGCCGGTACCTCCGGGGCGGGCGGGCGGTGCTCCGCTCCGCCGGTGTCACCGGTGGCAGGGCGTCGAGCTGGACGGCCATGGGCCCGGTCACTCCTTTCCGCGTCTCGCGCGGCGCGGGCGGCGTCCCCGGCGTGCCGGAGCGCCGCCCGCGCGTCCGCGTCGGGCCTACTTGGCCGCGGCCTTCTTGGCGTTGTTCACCGCGTCGGTCCACGCCTGCTCGGGGCTGCGCTGGCCGAGGTCGACGGTGCGCACGGCGTTCTCCACCTCGGTGCGGACGGCCTGGTTCTTCGGGCCCATGTAGACCGGCTTGAGGCTCTTCGCGCCGGCCGCGAAGATCTTGCCGACGGGGGCGTCGGAGAAGTACGCGTTCGTGGAGTCGGCCACGGCCGGGTCGTCCAGCGCCTGCGGGTTGGACGGCAGCGGGCCCTTGGCCTTGAACGCCCCGATCTGCCCCTTGGCGCTGGTCAGGAACTTGGCCAGCTCGATCGCCTCGGCCTGGTGCTTGCTCTGCTTGGGCACGGCGAGGAAGGAGCCGCCCCAGTTGCCGCCGTTGCCGGGCACCTGGGCGATGTCCCACTTGCCCTTGGCGGCCGGGCCGGCGTTGCCCTCGATGGTGCCGGTCATCCAGGCCGGGCAGGCGATGGTGGCGAACTTGGCCTGCTTGAACGCGGAGACCCACTCCTCGGACCAGGAGCCGTACTTGCCGGACAGGCCGGAGTCGAGGATGTCCATCGTGGTGTCCCACGCCTGCCGCACGGCCGGGTTGCTGTCCACCACCAGGTTGTTGGCGGTGTCGTAGTAGTGGTAGCCCTGCGCGTTGCCGGCGGTCTGGAGCACGATCGTGTTGAAGATGTTGGTGGCCGAGTCCAGGAACGCCGCGCCGGTGTTGGCCGCCTTGAACTTCTCGCCGGTGGCGATGTAGTCCTGCCAGGTGGGCCAGAGCTTGGACACCTCGTCGCGCTGGGTCGGCAGCCCGGCCTTGGCGAACAGGTCGCTGCGGTAGCACATCGCCATGCCGCCGACGTCGGTGCCGAGGCCGATGAGCTGCTTGCCGTCGGCGGTCAGCGCCTGGTTCCACTTCCAGTCGAGGAAGTTGCCCTTGAGTTCGGCCGCGCCGTGGTCGAGCAGGTTGACGAAGTTCTGCGGGTTGGCCTTGTACTCGACGAGCAGGCCCTCCTCGATGGCGACCACGTCGCCGGCGCCCTTCCCGGCGGCGAGCCACTGGGTGAGCTTCGGCGAGTATTCGTCGAGGTTGCCGCCGGTGCCCCGCTCGACGATCTTCACGTCGGGGTGGGCGGCCATGTACTCCTGGTAGAGCTCCTGGTAGCCCATCTGGCCGAAGACGTCGACGGTCAGCGTGACCGGCCCGCCCTCGGCGGACTCGTCCCCGCCGCAGCCGGCGGTGGTCAGCAGTGCGGTGGCCGCGACGAGGGCCACGGCCGCGAGGCGGCGGCGTGGAAAGACACCCATCTTGTTCTCGGACCCCTCTCAGGTCGTGCGCATGGTGGTGGGGACGGGGGTGGAACCTTCGAGAGAGCGCTCTCACAAGAGCCTGGCCGCTGGCTGCCGCGATGTCAATAGAGCGCTCCCGGCGCGGAAAGGAAGGGCCCCCTGTTAACGCATTCGGTAGGGCAGGGGCCCCTTCTTAACAACGCACGGCGTGCGCGAACCGCCGGGCGGGCGGGGCGGCGGGCACGACGACACGTGGCCCCCGGCTGTGCCGGGGGCCACGTCAGGCGGGAAAGGGGAGCGGTCAGCCGGTGCGCAGGCCGTCGAGGAGGGCGCGGTCGCCCCGGACCCCGAGGGTGTCGAAGCTGACCCGGCCCATCAACGCCAGCAGCAGGTCGCTCGCCGTGCCGGTGACCTCGACCCGGGCGTGGTGGTCGTCGTGGTCGAGGATGGTGTCGGTGTCCAGCAGCGCCACGCCCTCGCCGCGCAGCCGCAGGTACCAGTCCTGGCCCGCGTCGGGCGCGGCCAGGTGCACCACCCCGCGCCACTGGCCGGTGGCCTTGCGCCGGCCCGCCGGCAGCCAGGTGTCGAGCACCTCGCTCACCCCGTCGGCCGCGAGCTTGGCCTCGATCGGCTCACCGGCGGCGATGGCGAGCTGGGCGTCCCAGCGGTGCACCGACGTCTCGTGCGCCATCCGGCGCGGCCAGAAGCCGGCCTTCTTCGGCTGCGGCGCCCAGTTCCACGTGGGGGTCTCCGGGTCCAGCCCGTCGAAGGTCGCCATCAGCCGGTCGTACGCCTGCTGCCAGAACTCCAGCGCGGACGCCCCGGCGGGCGGCGCGGCCGGGACGCTCGGCCGCTCGGGCCGGGTGGTGCCCCCGGTCGTCACGATGGTGTTCACCCAGGTGTAGACCTCGCCGAGGTGCGTGGTCAGGTCGGTGATCGTCCAGCCGGGGCAGGAGAGCACGGGTGTCTCGGGGGGAGCCTCCGCCACGGCGGCGGCGAACGCGGGACCCTCGGTCCGCAGCGCGCCGATCCAGAAGTCCTTCGTGCCGTGCAGTCTGCTCATCACGATCCTCCCGGGCGACCGCGCCACCAAGTGGGTGCCGCGGCTCCCTCTCAGCCTAGGGTGAAAGGCGTGTCAGACGTTAGTGCCCACCCGGCCACCGAAACCCGCGCCGCCGACCCGACCAGGTTGGCGGGATACACCACGCTGTGCCTCGGTGGCCCGGCCGGACGGATCGAGACCGCTGCCAGCGCCGAGGAGATCGTACAAAAGGTGCAGCAGGCCCGCCGGTGGGACGATGAGGTCCTGATCCTCGCCGGCGGCAGCAACGTGGTCGTCGGCGACGCCGGATTCCCCGGCACGGTCGTGCTGGTGCGGTCCCGGGGGCTGCGGGTCGTCGCCGAGGACGCCGACACCGTCACCGTACGGGTCGAGGCCGGCGAGCCGTGGGACGACCTCGTCGCCGCCACCGTCGCCAACGGCTGGTCCGGGCTGGAGTGCCTCTCCGGCATCCCCGGCTCGGCCGGCGCCACCCCGATCCAGAACGTCGGCGCGTACGGCCAGGAGGTCGCCGAGACGATCACCGGCGTGCAGGTGTACGACCGCGTGCAGGAGAGCCTGGGCCGGGTCGAGGCGGCCGACTGCGGCTTCGCGTACCGGTCGAGCATCTTCAAGTACAGCGAGCGCTGGGTGGTGCTGTCGGTCGACTTCCGGCTCGCCCGCTCCCCGCTGTCCGGCCCCGTCCGCTATGCGGAGCTGGCCCGGGCGCTGGGCGTCGAGCCGGGCGACGCGGTGCCGCTGGCCGACGCGCGGGCCGCCGTGCTGCGGCTGCGCGCCGGCAAGGGCATGGTGCTCGACGCCGCCGACCCCGACACCCGCTCGGTGGGCTCGTTCTTCACCAACCCGGTGCTCGACGGCGAGGCGTACGAGCTGCTCCGCGGGCGGGCCGCCGACCTCGGCGAGCCGCCGCACTGGCCCGGGGCGGGCGGCACGGTGAAGGTGAGCGCCGCCTGGCTGATCGACAAGGCCGGCTTCGCCAAGGGCCACCCCGGGCCGGAGGGGGTGGCCATCTCCAGCAAGCACACCCTCGCCCTGACCAACCGCAGCGGCACCGCCAGCACCGCCGCGCTGATCGCCCTGGCCCGCGACATCCGCGACGGCGTGCACGCCCGCTTCGGCGTGCCCCTGCACCCGGAGCCGGTCCTAGTCAACTGCGCCGTCTGACGACCCCACCGGCCGGGCCGAGGAGCGGGCGGCTCAGGCGGGGGCGACGGCGGACCAGTCGACGGTCAGCTCGCCGTGCCGCCAGCGGCGGGGCCCGTCGACGACCGGCCAGCCGGCGTCGCGGACCGCCGTCACCGCCCGCAGCCACCGCTGCCGGGGCCCGAAGGCCGCGTACGCGGCGGCGGAGCGCCACGCGTCGTCCAGGTCCCGCAGCAGGCCGTGGATCGCCTCGCCCGGCACGTTGCGGTGGATCAGCGCCTTCGGCAGCCGCTCGGCCAGCTCGGCGGGGCTGCCCAGCGTGGTCAGCTTCGCCGCCAGGGTGAGCGTGCGGGGCCCGGCGGAGTCGATCAGCAGCCAGCCGCCGAGCCGGCCCAGCTCGTCGCAGGTGCCCTCGACCAGCAGCCCGCCCGGGGCCAGCCGCCCGGTGACGGCCCGCCAGGCGGCGGCGACCTCGGCCTCGTCGTACTGCCGCAGCACGTTGCACGCCCGGACCAGGGCGGGCCGCAGCCCGGCCAGCTCGAACCCGCCCCGGGCGAAGGTGAGCCGGGGCGGGTCGGCGGCCGGCTGGGCGGCGGCGACGCGTGCCGGATCGATCTCCAGCCCGACCACCCGCACGTCGGCGCGGACCCCGGCGGCCAGCCGGGCGCGCAGCTCCACGGCGGTGACCGGGGTCGCGCCGTAGCCGAGGTCGACCACCAGCGGGTCCGCCGCGTCCCGCAGTCGGTCGCCGCACGTCTCGACGATCCAGTTGTCGACCCGGCGCAACCGGTTGGGGTTGGTCGTGCCCCGGGTGACCACCCCCTGCGGCCGCGCCGCCGCCTCCGCCCGTGACCGGGGCACCATCAGCCCGCCCGGTGCACCTTGTGCTGCGCGGCCTGGGCCAGCGGGCGGACCACGAGCCGGTCGACGTTGACGTGCTGCGGGCGGGTCGCGCACCAGGCGACGCAGTCGGCGACGTCCTCGGCGACCAGCGGCTCGGCCACCCCGGCGTAGACCGCCTCGGCCCGGTCGGCGTCGCCGCCGAAGCGGACCAGCGAGAACTCGTCGGTCCGCACCATCCCCGGGTCGATCTCGATCACCCGGACGGGCCGGCCACACAGCTCCAGCCGCAGCGTGCCCGCGACCGCCGTCTGCGCGTGCTTCGCGGCGCTGTAGCCGCCCCCGCCCTCGTAGACGACGTGGCCGGCGGTCGAGGAGACGATCACGATCGTGCCGGCCCCGGACGCCTCCAGCGCGGGCAGCAGCGCCTGGGTGACGCGCAGGGTGCCGAGCACGTTCACGTCGTACATCCACTGCCAGTCGTCCACCGACCCGGACTCCACCGGATCGAGCCCCCGCGCGCCGCCGGCGTTGTTGACCAGCAGGGTGACCGGGCCGGGGGCCGCCGCCGCGGCGGCGGCGAGGCCGGCCACCGACTCGGCGGACGTGACGTCGCACCCGACGGCGGCGGCCGACCCGCCGGCCGCCCCGATCTCCGCGACGAGCGCGGCCAGCCGGTCGGTGCGCCGCGCGGCGGCCAGCACGTGGAACCCCTCGGCGGCCAGCCGGCGGGCCGTGGCCGCGCCGATCCCGCTGGACGCCCCGGTGACGATCGCGACAGAGGTCATCGGGCCATTCTCACCCCGGGGCGGCGGCGCGCGCGCCGCCGGTCGGCCCCCCACGTCGATGAGGTCCGTCACGCCCGGGGGCAGCCGGTACGCATTTCCGGTTCCCGATGGGGAAGATGACACGCGGCGCGCAGGTTGACCGAGGAGCGCCGGTCGTGCGGGACGGCATCAACCGTGACAGAGGGAGCGGACGTGGCGGAACAGCACACCGGCGTGGGTCGTCAGCGAGGTGCCCGGCCGTGGCCGCGCCCCCGGCGCATCGCCACCCTGTCGGTGCACACCTCACCCCTGCACCAGCCCGGCACGGGCGACGCGGGCGGCATGAACGTCTACATCCTGGAGGTCGCCCGCCGGCTGGCCGAGGCCGACGTCGAGGTGGAGATCTTCACCCGGGCCACCTCCGGCGACCTGCCGCCGGTGGTCGAGATGTCCCCGGGCGTGCACGTGCGGCACGTCACCGCCGGCCCCCTGGAGGGGCTGACCAAGGAGGAGCTGCCCGGCCAGCTCTGCGCGTTCACGGCCGGGGTGCTGCGCGCCGAGGCGGCCCGCCCGCCGGGCCACTACGACCTGATCCACTCGCACTACTGGCTCTCCGGGCAGGTCGGCTGGCTGGCCCGGGAGCGCTGGGGGGTGCCGCTGGTGCACACCGCGCACACCCTGGCCAAGGTCAAGAACGACCGGCTCGCCGCCGGGGACCGCCCCGAGCCGAAGGCCCGGGTCATCGGCGAGGAGCAGGTCGTCGCCGAGGCCGACCGGCTGGTCGCGAACACCCGGGTGGAGGCCCGCGACCTGCTCGACCGCTACGACGCCGACCCGTCCCGGGTCACCGTGGTCGAGCCCGGCGTCGACCTGGACCGGTTCCGGCCCGTCGCCGGGGACCGGCACGCGGCCATGCTCGCCGCCCGCCGCCGGCTCGGCCTGCCCACCACGGGGTACGTGGTCGCCTTCGTCGGCCGGATCCAGCCGCTGAAGGCCCCCGACGTGCTGATCCGCGCCGCCGCCGCCCTGCGCGAGCGGGACCCGCGCCTCGCCGACGAGCTGACCGTGGTGATCGTCGGCGGCCCCAGCGGCAGCGGGCTGGACCGGCCCACCGCCCTGATCGAGCTGGCCGCCTCGCTCGGGATCGCCGACCGGGTGCGCTTCCTGCCGCCGTGCACCGGCGACGACCTGCCGGCCGTGTACCGGGCCGCCGACCTGGTCGCCGTGCCGTCGCACAACGAGTCGTTCGGGCTGGTCGCCCTGGAGGCGCAGGCGTGCGGCACGCCCGTGCTGGCGGCCGCCGTGGGCGGCCTGGTGACCGCCGTCCGGGACCAGGCCAGCGGGGTGCTCGTCGACAGCCACGACCCGGTCGACTGGGCCCGCACTCTGGCGGGGCTGCTGCCGGACCGGGCGCGGCGGGCGACGCTGGGGCGGGGCGCCGAGCAGCACGCCCGCAACTTCTCCTGGGACCGCACCGTCGGCAACCTGCTCGCCGTCTACGGCGAGACGATCGCCGAGCACCGGGAGCGGCTCAGCCGGGTCGCGGTCGACCCGGCGCTCTCCTGCGCCTGGTGAGCAAGGAAGGGCCCCCTGTTAACGCATCCGGTAGAGAAGGGCACCCTTCTCACCACGCCACCGCCCACCACCCGCTGCCGACCGTGCCCGGCGGCGGGTGGTGGGCCGCGGCCGTAGAGTGGGGCGGATGAGCGCGAGGAGCCAGGTGGCCGCCCTGATCGAGTCGTTCTGCGCCGAGCGGGAGCTGGCGGTCGAGTCCACCGGCGAGGCGTCGTACGCGGTGACCCTGCCCGGCACCCACAAGCTCAAGACGATCTGCAACCTCGTCGTCGGCGAGCACGCGCTGCGGATCGAGGCGTTCGTGATGCGTCAGCCGGACGAGCGGCGCGAGGAGCTGTGGGCCTGGCTGTTGCAGCGCAACGCGCGGATGTACGCCGTGTCGTTCTCCATCGACGCGGTCGGCGACGTCTACCTGACCGGCCGGGTGAACCTGGCGGGGGTCGACGGGGACGAGCTGGACCGGCTGCTCGGCAGCGTGCTGACGTACGCCGACGAGTCGTTCGACACGATGCTGGAGATCGGCTTCGGCACCGCCATCCGGCGGGAGTGGGAGTGGCGGGTCAAGCGCGGCGAGTCCACGGCCAACCTGGCCGCGTTCGCGCACCTCTTCGAGCCGTCGCCCGTCGGCGGGGCCCCGGCGGGGGGTTCGGAGCCGTCCTGACGGGTATGCCGCACCGCGCGGTGCGGCACTGGGATCGACCGCGCGCCGAGGACGGACTGTCGAGGAGCGGGAGTATCCCATGGCTCAGCGGAACAGCTCAGGTCGCGGCGGGACTGCGACCAGGACGAGGCGGCAGGCGGGCAACCAGACCCCGAACACCCCGACGATCTCCGAGTCGGAGATCTCCCGGATGCGGGTGGACGACATCCGCGCCCAGCTTCGCCGTCGGGGCGTCGCCGGGATCTCCGTGCTGCGCAAGCCGGAGCTGGTGAAGACCCTGGCCCGTACCCTGCGGGCCGAGGGCCGGGGCGCGGCGCGGCGCAGCACCGGGCCCGCGGGCCGCGCCAGCGCCACGAGGACCAGGACCACCGGGGGTACGCGCACCGCGGCCAGCGCCCGCACGAGGGCGACGCCGGCCCGGGCGAAGGCCGCCCCGGCCCCGACGAGGGCGAAGGCGGCCCCGGGCCGGGCCAAGGCGGCCCCGTCCCCGGCGCGGGCGGCCCAGGGCCGGGCGCGGGCGACGGCGTCCCCGACGCGGACGACGGCCCAGGGCCGGGCGCGGGCGACGGCGACCCCGACGCGGGCGGCCAAGGCGGCCTCGGCCTCGGCTTCGGCCCGGCGGACCGCCCCGGCGAGGAAGGCCGCCCCGGCGCGGGCCGGCCAGGGCACGGCCCGGCGGTCGCCGATCCGGACCGGCCGGTCGTCGTCCCGGTCGGCGCGGTCCTCGCAGCCGATCACCTCGCTCCAGGACCGGCCGGAGCGTCCCGGGCGCAGCCTGGTCACCACCAACCACGACGTGATCCGGCGCTGGGCGCGGGAGCGCAACGCCCGGCCGGCCACGATCGCGGGCACGGAGCGCAACGGCCGGGCCGGCGTGCTGACGTTCAACCTGCCGGGATACCGGGAGAGCAGCCGGATGCGGGAGATCACCTGGGACGAGTGGTTCCGGACCTTCGACGGCCGCCGGCTGAACCTGATCTACCAGGAGCAGCTGCGGGACGGGCGGCAGAGCAACTTCTTCCGCACGGAGTCGCCCGATCGTGAGGACGGCTGAGGGTTTGCGGGGCCGGCGCACGGGTAGTCCGCGGTGCCGGCGATGACCCGGCGAGCAGGGGTGGTTCCGGACGGTGACCCTGTGACCGGCGAGACAGCCGTTCCGGGTTGAATCCGTAACCAGGGGAAACTAGCTTTATTGCACGCGCCGCGCTCGGAACCGTTCGGGGGAGCGGTGGATCGATCAGATCCGCGCACGAGCGCAGGCGCAGGGACGGGTGGATCCCGCCGTTGGGGGACGGCGCCACCCGTTGGAACCGGCGGCGCGAGCGGGCGACGCTTACGGGGGTGAGTGTCGCCCGCCGCCGCCGGCACGATGCGGGCGCCCATCACGACCACTGGTCGAGGTGGGCGCTTTGCGTCGCCCGGGAGCGCCCCGGCTCCCGTACTCCCGGATCCCGGACGGCCTCAGTGCGCGGCGGACGTCAACGGTCCGCGCTGGGCCGGCGCGGGCCCGGCCGGCGGGCGCAGCGCGGCGGCCCGCCGCTCCCGGGCCGGCCCGGAGGCCAGGTGGGCGACCGCCACCACGACGCCGACCGCCGCGCAGCCCAGCCAGAGCGCCGCGTTGCCGGCCTGCTGCCGGACCAGGCCGCCGACGATCGGCGCGCTGGCCCCGGCGACCTGCCAGGACAGCGAGAAGACGCCCTGGTAGCGGCCGCGCAGGTCGGCGGGGGAGAGCTCCGCGATCAGGGTGGAGTTCGACGGCGAGTTGAGCATCTCGCCGAGGGTCCAGACGAGCACGGTGAGGGCGTAGAACCAGGCGGCGTCGGCGAACGCGGTCAGCCCGAACCCGACGCCCATCACCACGGCGGCGAGGGCGAGCACGTGCGAGCGGCTGCGCCCACGGATCAGCCGGGGCACGAAGAGCTGCCCGGCCACGATGAGCACCCCGTTGAGCGCGATCACCACGCCGTACGTGGAGGGGCTCAGGCCGTCGTCGCCCATGGCGATCGGCAGCATCGAGATGTGCTGGAGGAAGACCAGCGCGCCGAGCAGGTTGAGCGCCACGAAGCCCAGGTAGATCCGGTCGCCGAGGATGGTGCGCAGCGCCCCCCGGGGGCGGGCGGCCCCGGCGGGGAGCACGACGGCGCGGGCCGGGGCCCGGGTCTCGGTCACCTTCACGAAGATGATCACGGCGGTGGCCAGCGTGGTCGCCGCGTCGATCACGAACAGCAGCAGGTAGCTGGCCTCGGCGGCCAGGCCGGCGAGGATCGCCGCGCAGGCGAAGCCGAGGTTGATCGCCCAGTAGTTGAGCGAGAACGCGCGCAGCCGGTCCCGCTCCGGCACCACGTCGATCATCATCGCGCCGAACGCCGGCCGGGCCGCCTCGGCGAACAGGCCGAGCAGCAGCGCGCCGCCGGCCACCGCCCAGAGCTGCTGGGCGAAGCCGAGGACGAGCATCATGCCCGCCGCGCCGAGGTGGGCGGTGAGCAGCGTGGGCCGCCGGCCCCACCGGTCGGCGAGCGTCCCGCCCAGCGTCGTGCCGACCGCGCCGCCGACGCCCCAGAGGCCGAGCACGAGGCCGGCGGCCAACTCGTCGAAGCCGCGTTCCTGGGTGAGGTAGATGGCCAGGAAGACCAGGACGAACGAGCCCAGGCGGTTGATCAGGGTGCCCGTCCACAGGTACCAGAAGGTCCTCGGCAGCCCGCCCGCGGTGTCCCGCACCCAGCCCCGCACTGTCCGCACGCCCGCGCCCCGCTTTCTGTAATGACCGATGCATCTAAAGCGCCTTACAACCTAGTCCCGGGGCCGAAGGTGGGTCACCGGCTTTTCCACGTGGTGGTCGTCACCGCAGGTCCCCGCGTGTGCATCGACGGAGTACGGCAGGATGATCGGCATGACTGCGAGCGAAGGGCCCACCGTCGGGACGCTGGTCCTGCTGCGGCACGGCGAGAGCGACTGGAACGCGAAGAACCTCTTCACCGGGTGGGTCGACGTCGACCTGACCGCCAAGGGCGAGGCGGAGGCGCGCCGCGGCGGTGAGCTGCTGCGCGAGCACGACCTGCTGCCGGACGTGGTGCACACCAGCGTGATGCGCCGGGCGATCCGCACCGCCGAGCTGGCGCTGAACGCCGCCGACCGGCACTGGATCGCGGTGCGCCGGTCGTGGCGGCTCAACGAGCGCCACTACGGCGCCCTCCAGGGCAAGAACAAGAAGCAGACCCTCGACGAGTACGGCGAGGAGCAGTTCATGCTCTGGCGTCGCTCGTACGACACCCCGCCGCCGCCGATCGCCGACGACGACGAGTGGTCGCAGGTGGGCGACCCCCGGTACGCGCTGCTGCCGGGCGAGCTGATGCCGCGCACCGAGTGCCTCAAGGACGTCGTCGAGCGGATGCTGCCGTACTGGTACGACTCGATCGTGCCGGACATCCTGGCGGGCCGGACGGTGCTGGTGGCCGCGCACGGCAACTCGCTGCGCGCGCTGGTCAAGCACCTCGACCAGATCAGCGACGAGGCGATCGCGAAGCTGAACATCCCGACCGGCATCCCGCTGCGCTACGACCTGGACCCGCAGCTGCGTCCGCAGGTCCTCGGCGGGACGTACCTCGACCCGGCCGCCGCCAAGGAGGCCGCCGCCGCGGTCGCCAACCAGGGCCGCTGAACTGCAAGGAGGGGCCCCTTGTTAGCGCTTTCGCGGTAACAAGGGGCCCCTCCTAACGCCTGGGGCGCTCACTCGGCCGACACGGCGGGCTCCCCGGTGATCAGGTAGACGACGTGCTCGCCGGCGTTGACCGCGTGGTCGGCGAACCGCTCGTAGAACCGGCCGAGCAGGGTGGCGTCGATCGCCGTCTCCACCCCGTACGGCCAGTCGTCGCCGAGCAGCACCTCGAAGAGGCTCTTGTGCAGGTCGTCCATGGCGTCGTCGTCGCGGTCCAGCTCGGCGGCGAGGTCGGCGTCGGGCTTGGCCAGCACCGAGCCGATCTTCTCGGCCATCCGGTCGGCGATCGACGCCATGTCGACGAAGACCGGCCGCAGCTCCGCCGGCACGGCCGGCGACGGGTGCCGGCGCAGCGCCGTCTTCGCCACGTGGTCGGCCAGGTCGCCCATCCGCTCCAGGTCGGCGGCCACGTGCAGGGCGGTGATCATGGCCCGCAGGTCGGAGGCGACGGGGGCCTGCCGGGCCAGCAGGTCGCAGACCCGCTCCTCGACGTGCCGGTAGAGCTCGTCGATCTCGGCGTCCCGCTCGATCACGTTCTCGGCGGCCTGGCGGTCGGCGGTGAGCAGGGCGCGGGTGGCCTGGCGCATGGCCGCGCGGATGGCCTCGGCCATGTCCACCAGCAGCTGGCTGACAATCTGGAGGTCGGCCCGGAACTCGTCGCGCATCATCACGTCCTGTGGTCGGTGGTCGCCGGCCCCGCTGGTACGGGCGTCGGCGCTGGTCTGGCAGGGTGCGCGACAACCGTAGGCCGGGGGAGATGACCGGAGGTGAACGCTGGTGAACGACGCGGGACCGACGGGTGAACATCGCCGGAAGCGAGAGCGTTTCATCCTGTTTGTGGCGATGTCCAGATGAACAATGACCCTACGATCGCCGGGTGGAGTGGGCGGTGACGGCGGCGGCGGTCGTGACACTGGTGGCCGGGCTGGCCATCGGGTCGCTGCTGCCCCGGCTCGTCCGGTCGTGGCGTCGCCGCGGCCCGGCCGCCGGGAGCGGCGGCCCCGCCCGCCTGTTCCGGACCAGGGGGAGGCCCATGATGGTCGACGAGCAGCAGACCGGCCTCTCCAGCCTGGGCCGCCGCACGGTGGACTCGCTGCGGGCCGGCGTCGTGGTGCTCGACCCCGACGACGTGCCGGTGCTGGTCAACCCGGCGGCCCGCGCGATGGGACTGCTGCGCACCGGGGCCACGCCCGGCTCGATCGCCGCGCACCCCCTGATCCGTACCCTCGCGGGTCAGGTGCGGCGCACCGGCGTGCGGCGCGAGATCGAGCTGGACCTGCCGCGTGGCCGCGACGCCTCCGGCCCCGACCCGCTGGGCGTGCACCTGCGGGCGATGGCCATCGGCGGCGGGCACGTGGCCGTGGAGGCGGCCGACGTCACCGAGTCGCACCGGCTGGCCCGGGTCCGCCGGGACTTCGTGGCCAACGTCAGCCACGAGCTGAAGACGCCGATCGGGGCCCTGCAACTGCTCGCCGAGGCGCTGCTCGACGCCACCGAGCCGGCCGGGGCGGGGGCCCCCGACCTCTCCGAGGACCTGGTGGCCGCGCGCCGGTTCGCCGAGCGCATCCAGCACGAGTCGACCCGGCTGGGGCGGCTGGTGCAGGAGCTGCTGGAGCTGACCCGGCTCCAGGGCGCGGAGCCGCAGCCCGCCCCGGAGCCGGTCGCCCTGGACTGGGTGATCGCCGAGGTGATCGACCGCACCCGCACCACCGCCGCCGCCCGGCGGATCGAGGTGGCCACCGAGGGCGAGCGCGGCCTTACCGTGTACGGCAGCGACACCCAGCTCGCCACCGCAGTGGCGAACCTCGTCGAGAACGGCATCACCTACTCCGGCGAGGACACCACCGTCCGGGTCACCACCCGGGCCGACGGCGAGCACGTCACGATCTCCGTCGCCGACCAGGGCATCGGGATCGCGCCGACGGACGTCGAGCGGATCTTCGAACGGTTCTACCGGGCCGACCAGGCCCGCTCCCGGGCCACCGGCGGCACCGGCCTCGGCCTGGCCATCGTCAAACACATCGCCAGCAACCATGGCGGCCGGGTCGAGGTGTCGAGCACCCTTGGTGGTGGGTCGACGTTCACCCTCCGGCTGCCCGCCCGTCCACCGGACGACCTGCTGCCGACACCGCAACCGGATGGGATCGAGGCCGGCCCGGCCGAGCTTCCGGCAGGTCCGACCGCTATGAAAGGAATACCCCGTTGAGCCGCGTTCTGGTGGTCGAGGACGAGGAGTCGTTCTCCGACGCCCTGTCGTACATGCTCCGCAAGGAGGGCTTCGAGGTCTCGGTCGCGGCCACCGGCCCGTCGGCCCTCACCGAGTTCGACCGGACGGGCGCGGACATCGTGCTGCTCGACCTGATGCTGCCCGAGATGTCCGGCACCGAGGTGTGCCGGCAGCTCCGCCAGCGCTCGCACGTGCCGATCATCATGGTCACCGCGCGGGACAGCGAGATCGACAAGGTGGTCGGCCTGGAGATCGGGGCCGACGACTACGTGACGAAGCCGTACTCGCCCCGGGAGCTGGTGGCCCGGATCCGGGCGGTGCTGCGCCGGCAGACCCCCGACGTGGCCGAGTCGGGGGCACCGACCCTGGCGGCCGGGCCGGTGCGGATGGACATCGAACGGCACGTCGTCACCGTGGACGGGGGCACCGTGCAGCTTCCGCTCAAGGAGTTCGAGCTGCTGGAGCTGC
This sequence comes from Micromonospora carbonacea, assembly GCF_014205165.1. Classification (NCBI taxonomy): domain Bacteria; kingdom Bacillati; phylum Actinomycetota; class Actinomycetes; order Micromonosporales; family Micromonosporaceae; genus Micromonospora; species Micromonospora carbonacea. The sequence goes on from NZ_JACHMZ010000001.1 coordinate 329,724, forward strand.
TGCTGCGCAACGCCGGCCGGGTGCTGACCCGGGGCCAGCTCATCGACCGGGTCTGGGGCGCCGACTACGTCGGCGACACGAAGACCCTCGACGTGCACGTCAAGCGGCTGCGCTCGAAGATCGAGCCGGAGCCGTCCGCGCCGCGCTTCATCGTCACCGTCCGGGGCCTGGGCTACAAGTTCGAGCCGTGACAGGCCCGATCACCGCCTGACCGCACCCGGTCGGTGCGCTGAGCAATCGCCAGCGTGGTTAGGAAGGGGCCCTTCCTATACAGAAAGCGTTAACAGGGGGCCCTTCCTTACGCGCTGGCCGGGTGGGGGGCGACCTGGCCCTGCCGCAGCCGGGCCGCGCACAGCTCCGCGAGCTTCGCGTACGCCGCCGCGCCGACCAGCGCGGTCAGCTCCGGGCCGTACGAGACGTACATCGGCTCGGTGCCGACGTGCGCGTCCGTCGACGAGGTGCACCACCAGTCGAGGTCGTGCCCGCCCGCGCCCCAGCCCCGCCGGTCGAACTCGGCCAGCGTGGAGACCAGCACCTTCGTGTCGTCGGGCCGCTTGTGCCACTCCTGGTCTCGGCGGATCGGCAACTGCCAGCAGACGTCCGGCTTGTATTCCAGCGGGTGCACCCCGTCGCGCAGGGCCTGGGCGTGCAGCGCGCAGCCGCCCCCGCCGGGAAAGTCTGCGTCGTTGAGGAACACGCACGGGGCGTCGACCGCGCGGGTGGCGGTGCGCCGGGCCGGCGTCTTGCCGTCGACCGTGTCGTCGGCGGTCCAGTTCTTGAACCCGCGCCGGAAGTGCTGCCAGTTGTCCGGGGTGAGCCGCTTGACCGCCGCCCGGACCCGCTTCTCGTCGTCGGCGTCGGTGAAGAACGCCCCGTGCGAGCAGCAGCCGTCGGCGGCCCGGCCGGCGACGATGCCGTGGCAGCCCCGGCCGAACACGCACGTCCAGCGGGACAGCAGCCAGGTCAGGTCGGCGCGGACCACGTGGGTGGCGTCGGCCGGGTCGACGAACTCGATCCACTCCCGGGGGAAGTCCAGCCCCACCTCGCGGCTGCGCGGGTCGTCGGGGTCGTCCACCAGCACCTGGATCTCGATCTGGCTCGTCACCCGGACCAGCGTACGCCCGGTGCCCCGTTCGCACCGGCGAGCCACCGATCCGGGCAGGCCCTAGTGTCTTCGGCATGCGACTGGGAGTGCTCGACGTCGGTTCCAACACGGTGCACCTGCTGGTGGTCGACGCCCACCCCGGCGCGCACCCGTGGCCGGCGCACTCGGAGAAGGTGGTGCTCCGGCTCGCCGAGCAGATCGGCCCGGACGGCGCGCTCACCGAGGCCGGCGCGGACGGGCTGGTCCGGGCGGTCGCCGCGGCCCGCGCCTCGGCCACCCGGCTGGGCAGCGGCGACCTGCTGGCCTTCGCCACCTCCGCCGTGCGCGACGCCACCAACGCGGCCGAGGTGCTGGCGAGGGTGCGCGACGCCACCGGCGTACGGCTGGAGGTGCTCTCCGGCGCGGACGAGGCGCGGATGACGTTCCTCGCGGTCCGGCGGTGGTTCGGCTGGTCGGCGGGCCGGCTGCTCGCCCTGGACATCGGCGGCGGATCCCTGGAGATCGCCGCCGGCATCGACGAGGATCCGGCCGTCGCCGTCTCCCTGCCGCTCGGCGCGGGCCGGCTCACCCGGGACCGGCTGCGCATCGACCCCGACGGCGCGGAGCCGCCGCCGGCCGGGGCCGTGGCGGACCTGCGGGAGTACGTCGACGGGCTGCTCGACCCGGTGGTGGAGAAGATGGCCGAGGTGGGCTGGGAACGCGCCGTGGCCACCTCGAAGACGTTCCGCACCCTGGCCCGGCTGGCCGGGGCGGCCCCCTCCGGCGCCGGGCTGTGGGCCCGGCGCAGCGTGACCCGGCAGGGGCTGCGGCAGGTCCTCGGCTTCGTCCGGCACATCCCGCCGCGCCACCTGAGCGAGCTGGAGGGGGTGAGCGTCGGCCGGGCGCACCAGTTGCTGGCCGGCGCGGTGGTGGCCGAGGCGGTGATGCGCCGGCTCGACGTGCCCGCGTTGGACATCTGCCCGTGGGCGCTGCGGGAGGGGGTCATCCTGCGCCAGCTCGACCGCTTCACCGAGAGCGCAACCCGCGGTGACCAGGCGTAACGCCCCGGCGGCCCGATGCGGCGCTACGGGCGGTTTGCGATTACTCGTCACGATGCCGCAACGTGGACCGGGCTACGCTGGCAGCTGTGACTTCCCGCGTCCCGGTGCTCCTGTCCACGTCCTCGGTGTTCCCTGAGCGGACCGCGGCGGCGTTCCAGCTGGCCGCGGCACTCGGGTACGACGGCATCGAGGTGATGGTCTGGACCGACGCCGTCAGCCAGGACGCCGGCGCGCTGCGCGGCCTCGCCGACCACTACGGCGTGCCGGTGCTCTCCGTCCACGCCCCCTGCCTGCTGGTCACCCAGCGGGTGTGGAGCCCCGATCCGTGGGAGCGGCTGCGCCGCGCCGCCGAGCTGGCCGACACCCTGGAGGCGCCCACCGTCGTGGTGCACCCCCCGTTCACCTGGCAGCGCGACTACGCCCGCACCTTCGCCGCCGGGCTGGACGAGGTCGCCGGGCGGTTCACCGGGCTGCGCTTCGCGGTGGAGAACATGTACCCGGTGCGGATGGCCGGCCGGCAGTTCGTCCCGTACGCCCCCGGGTGGGACCCGACCGAGACCGGCTACCCGTCGTACACCCTCGACCTGTCGCACTGCGCGGCCTCGCACACCGACGCCCTGGCCATGGCCGACCGGATGGGCCCGGCCCTCGCCCACGTGCACCTCGGCGACGGCACCGGCGAGGGGCGCGACGAGCACCTGGTGCCGGGGCGCGGCGGCCAGCCCTGCGGCGAGCTGCTGCGGTCCCTGGCCGGGCGCGGCTTCACCGGCTCGGTGGCCGTCGAGGTCACCACGCGGGGCGCGAAGAGCCGCGCCGTCCGCGAGGCCGACCTGCGCGAGTCCCTGGAGTTCGCCCGCGCCAACCTGACCGCGCCGTCCCCCGTCGACGCCTGAGCCGCGGCCCGGCCGCCGGCCGACGCCCGGGGCGACCCGGCCCGGCCGCCGGCCGACGCGCAGGTCGACCCGGCCCGGTCAGCGCGCCGGGGCCAGCGCGTCGGCCGGGGCGGCCTGCTGCTCGCCGATCGCCGCCCGCTTGCGGGCCCGGTGCGCGGCCACGTGCGAGCGGGTGGCGCAGCGCTCCGAGCAGAACCGCCGGCAGCAGTTCGACGAGGTGTCCAGGTAGACGTTGCCGCAGCGCTCGTCGGCGCAGACCCCGAACCGGGCGCTGCCGTACTGGCAGAGCCACACCGACAGGCCCCACACCGCGCCGGCCAGGTATTCCGCGCTCACCGACGCGCCCCGGCTGGTGACGTGCATGTGCCAGTCGCTGGAGTCGTGGCCGGAGATGCGCGGCTGCACCGGATATGCCTCCAGCAGCGCGTTCAACTCGGCGACCGCCTCGATGTCGCGCCCCGAGGTGCCGTAGTCGAAGACGTCCCGCAGCCGCTTCTGTGCCCGCCGGAAGATCGCCAGGTCCCGGTCCGCGACCTCGTCGCGCATCCACGCGTTCTCGTCGGGGAAGAGGGCCCGCAGGTCGTCGAGGTCGTCCAGCCGGGCGTTGACGAGGTCAACCCCGGTCCGGGCGTACGCGTCGAAGTTCACACCCCAACGGTAGACGACTCACGTCAGGCGCGGCGTGTCGATGTAGTGCGGCAGGAACCGGGCGTAGTTGTCGGTGATCAGACTGGCGCTCTCCCGCAGGCCCGCGCCCGCCGGCTGGCCGTCGACGATCCAACTGCCCAGCACCACGTGGTTGCCGTCGAAGCTCGGCAGCGCCCGGAACTCCTGGTAGCAGAAGCCCTCGTCGCCGTAGTCGCTGGGATTGCTGACCTCCCCGGCGGGCGTGACGATCCGCACCGACCCGCCCTCGCGGCCGAGCAGCGGCTTCGCCACGTACTCGGTCATCGACCGCGGCGAGTCGAGGTACGCGGGGAGGAGGTACTCGTGCCCGGGGTACAGCTCCCACAGCACGGCGAGCAGCGCCTTGTTGGACAGCAGCAGCTTCCAGGCCGGCTCGATCCAGGTGGTCGGCGTGCCCGGCTCCAGCGCCAGCGGCCCGTAGGGCTCGGCGAGCATCCACTCCCACGGGTAGAGCTTGAAGCAGGTGGTGACCGGGGCGTCGACGGCGTCGACGAAGCGCCGGCCGTCCCAGCCGATGTCCTGGATCGGCAGCAGCTCCGCCTTCAGCCCCGCCTGCCGGGCGGTCTCGGCGAGGTAGCCGGCCGTGATCTGGTCCTCGCCCGACTCCTCCTCGTTCGACCACACCACGTGCACCCGGTCGTCGTGCAGGCCCGCGCCGATGCGCGCCCACGCCGCGACGAGGCGCTCGTGCAGGCTGTTCCACTGGTCCGCCGTCGGGCGCGTGTCCTCCAGCCAGAACCACTGCACGATGCTCGCCTCGACCAGCGAGGTGGGGGTGTCCGCGTTGTACTCCAGCAGCTTCGGCGGCCAGCTCCCGTCGTAGCAGAGGTCGAAGCGGCCGTAGAGGCTCGGCGGTCCCTCGCGCAGGGAACGGGCCACCGCCTCGGCCGCCCACCCGGGAATGCCGAACTCGACGTACCGGCCCCGGGCCACCACGTGCTCGGCGGCGGCGACGCACATCCGGTGCAGCTCGGCGGTCGCCTCCTCCAGCCGGAGCACCTCCTCCAGGCCGAAGACGTACGCGGCGGTCTCGTCCCAGTACGACACGATCCCGCCGTCGGGCAGCTCCGTGTCGACGTAGACGAGGCCCTGCGAGCGCACCGTGGCGTCCCAGTCGGCGCGCGGGGTGGCCGCCTCGCGCCGCACGTCAGCCGCCGCAGGAGGCGAGGTGGGTGCCGAAGCCGCCGCGGTCCGGCACCGCCGCGGCGGCGCCCGCCCGGGAGTCGCCGCGCCCGGCGTCGGTGGCGGCGGTGCCGGTGGCGGGCACGTGCATCGCCAGCGCAACGGTCGTCCCGCCGCCGACCGGACCGAGGGCGCAGTCGTCGTCATCGTCGTCGCCGGAGGACATGTTGCAGCCGGACACGGTGAGCGCGAGGGCGGTCAGCGCGCCGATCTGCACGGTGGCCGACCGGAGCCGGCGTCGGGGGCGTTGTTCCACGGGATCGTTGTAGCTGATCCGCGCCACGTCACCCGCCCCGGGCCTGCGCCCCCGGGCAAGGAAGGGCCCCTTGTTAACGCATTCGGTAGAGAAGGGTTCCCTTCTCAACCGCCCCGGTTAATAGGGGGCCCTTCCTTCAGTCGCGGCGGGGGCCGCCGCCGGGCGGGGTGGTGCCCCCTGGCGTTACGCTCAGCTCATGCTCCGTTCCGTCATTCTTGCCGCCTCCCGGTCATCCCAGGTCGAGCGGCTCGTCGCGACGGCCCCGTTCACCCGGGACGTCGTCCGCCGGTTCGTCGCCGGCGCCGGCACCGACGACGCGTTGCGCGCGACCCGCGAACTCGTCGCCGAGGGCCTCGCGGTCACCCTCGACAACCTCGGCGAGGACACCGTCACCGCCGAGCAGGCCACCGCCACCCGGGACGAATACCTGAAGCTGCTGGGCCTGCTCTCCGCCGCCGGGCTCACCCCGGCCGCCGAGGTCAGCGTGAAGCTCTCCGCGCTCGGCCAGCGCTTCGACGAGCGGCTCGCCTACGACAACGCGCGGGCGATCTGCGCCGCGGCGGACGCGGCGGGCACCACGGTCACCCTGGACATGGAGGACCACACCACCACCGACTCGACGCTGGACACGCTGGCCCGGCTCCGCAAGGACTTCCCGGCGACGGGGGCGGTCCTCCAGGCGTACCTGCGGCGGACCGAGTCGGACTGCCGCGAGCTGGCGTACGCCGGGTCCCGGGTGCGGCTGTGCAAGGGCGCGTACCGGGAGCCGGAGTCGGTGGCTTACCAGGCAGCCCGTGAGGTGGACAAGTCGTACGTGCGGTGCCTCAACATCCTGATGTCCGGCGACGGGTTCCCGATGCTGGCCACCCACGACCCGCGCCTGATCGCCATCGGCGAGGACCGGGCGCGCTGGTTCGACCGGGGGCCGGACCGGTTCGAGTTCCAGATGCTCTACGGCATCCGGCCGGAGGAGCAGGCCCGGCTCGTCGGCGACGGCTACACCGTGCGCACCTACCTGCCGTACGGCACCGACTGGTACGGCTACCTCATGCGCCGTCTCGCCGAGCGCCCCGCGAACCTGGCCTTCTTCGGCCGGGCCCTGATGTCGAAGAAGTGACGGGCGCGGCGCGCAGGCGGCGCACCCGTTCGACCGGGCCCGGATGCTGAGCACCAGCTTGTCGGTGGTTGGCTAATCATGTTAGCTTTTTGGCTATGACAACTAGCTACGTCGAGCGGGACGGTGGGCGGATCGCCTACGAGGTGCACGGGGAGGGCCCCCTGGTGGTCCTCGCACACGGCATGGGGGAGAACCGGGCGTCCTACCGCCACCTGGTTCCGCTGCTGGTCGACGCCGGCTACCGGGTGGCGTCGGTCGACGTGCGGGGGCACGGCCGGTCCAGCGCCGGCTGGCCGACGTACGCCCCGGCCGAGGTCGGCGGCGACCTGCTCGCCGTCGTCCGCGCCCTCGGCGGCGGCCCCGCCACGCTGGTCGGCAACTCCTCAAGCGCCGCCGCCGTGGTCTTCGCCGCCGCCGACGCCCCCGACCTCGTCGGCGCGATCGTCCAAGTGGGCGCGTTCGTCGCCGAGCGGAAGCTGAACCCGGTCCTGCGGCTGGCCGTGGCGGCGGTGCTGCGCAGCCCCCGGCTGTTCGGCATGTTCCACCGCAGCCTCTTCCCCGGCGGCCTGCCGGCGGACTACGCCGCGTACCGCAGGGCGATGGTGGCCAACCTGCGCGAACCCGGCCGGATGGCGGCGATGCGCGGGGTGGCGGCCCCGGCCGAGCCGCACTGGACCACCCGCGCCCCCGAGGTGCGCCAGCCGGTTCTCGTGCTGATGGGCGCCAAGGACCCCGACTTCCCCGACCCCGGCGCCGAGGCCCGCGCCGCCCGGCGGCTCTTCGCCACCGCCGAGGCCCGCATGATCGACGGCTCGGGCCACTACCCGCACGCCGACCGTCCGGCCGAGACCGCCGCGCAGCTCGTCGCCTTCCTGACGGTCACCGCCCGTGCCTAGGGCCGGGCTCAACCAGCAGGTCGTGGTGCGCCAGGCGGCCCGGCTCGCCGACGAGGTCGGCCTCGACCGGCTCACCCTCGCCGCCCTGGCCAACCGGCTCGGCGTCGCCCTGCCCAGCCTCTACAAGCACGTCAGGGGCGCCGACGAGCTGAACCAGAAGCTCGCCGCGCTGGCCACCGCCGAGCTGGCCGACGCGCTCACCGCGGCCGCCGCCGGCCGCGCGGGCGGAGACGCCCTGCGCGCCGTCGCCGCCGCCTACCGCGACTACGCCCGGCGGCACCCGGGGCGCTACCCGGCCGCCCAACGGTCACCTGACGCGGACGATCCCGACCACGTTGCGGCCAGCGACCGGGCCGTCGGCGCGATCTACGCCATCCTCCGGGGGTACGGCCTGGACGGCGACGACGCCGTCGACGCCACCCGGACGCTCCGCAGCGCCCTGCACGGCTTCCTCGCCCTGGAGGCCACCGGCGGCTTCGGACTGCCGCGCGACGTCGACCGCTCCTACGACCGGCTCGTCGCCGGGCTGGACGTGGCGTTCCGCTCCTGGCCCCGGGAGGGCTGACCCGTGCACCTCGACCGGGCCCTGTTGGCGCTCACCGCACCGCGGGACTGAGCGCCCGCCCCGCGCCTCTGCCCCCGGCCGGCCCGCCCGGCGGCGGCCGGGCGGTCCGTGGCGCGTTCGCCCGATCCGCCCCGGAGGTCGTACCCTTCGCCGGGTGACCGACGGCTTGGACGGCATGCACCGGTGGGACCAACCACGACGGCGTCGGCCCTGGCCGCTGTGGGCCGCACTCGGCGTGGTGCTGGTGCTGCTCACCTGCGGCCTGCCGACCGTGCTGCTGGCCGGCGTGCTGCACGAGGCCGCGGACCGGCCGACGATCGGCCGCCTCGGGCCCACCGTGCCCGCCGACCCGGCGGTCCAGGCCGCCCGGCAGCTCGGCGAGCGGATCTCCGACCAGCTCGACCGGCAGGCAGCCGCCCTGCTCAACGGCGACCGGGCCGGCTTCCTCGCCGTCGCCGAGCCCGCCGCCCACCCCGCCCTGACCCGCCGGTACGCCGCCCTCCGGGCCCTGCGGGTCACCGTGTGGCGGCCCGAACAGACCGGGCTGCCGACCACCGTGGCCGGGCGGCCCGACGAGTGGCGGATCGTGGTCCGCTTCCAGTACTGCTTCGTGGTGCCCGGCTGCCGGCCCAGCCCCGTGCTCGTCGGCACCCGGTGGCGGGACACCGGCGGGCAGGTCCGACTGGTCGCCATGGAGGAGTCCCGGTCCGCCGAGACCGGCACCCGGCCGTGGGAGGTGAGCGACCTGGTCGTGGCGGTGGGCCCGCGCACGGTCGTGGCCACCACCCCGGCGCTGCGCGGGAAGCTCCCCGGCCTGCTCCGGCAGGCCGAGGCCGCGGCGCGGACCGCCGACGCGTACGCGGTCGCCGGCCCACCGCCCGACCGGTACCGGGTCTTCTACGCCGGCAGGGCGGAGTGGCTGAGCTGGTACGGCGGCGGCCGCCCGGCATGGACCGGCGGGTACGCCGTCACCGTCGGCGGCGGCCACCACGAGGTGGTCCTCAACGCCGACGGGCTCACCGCCACCGGCGCCGACGACCTGCTCCGGCACGAGCTGACGCACGCCGCCTCCCTGCCCGAGCGCGGATACCCGGGCCGGGAGACGTGGTGGCTGGTGGAGGGGCTCGCCGAGTACGCAGGCGTCGGCGGAGCGCCCGTCGGCCGGTACGAGGGGCTCGCCGAGGTGCGCGAGCTGCTGGCGCCGGGCGGCGGCTGGACCGGCCGGCTCGACGACCTCACCCCGGCCGAGGACGCCCCCGCCCGGCGCGTCGGTGGCAGCTACGGTGTCGGCTACCTGGCCGTACGGCACCTCGTCGACCGGTTCGGCGAGCAGCGGGTGCTCGCCTTCTTCAAGGCGGTGGTGCACGACCGGCGGACCGCGGAGGAGGCGTCGGGGGAGGCGTTCGGTGAGCCGTGGGCGGGCCTGCACGACGAGTGTGTCGCGTACACCCGGACGGCGGTCGGCTGAACCCGCGTCTGCCCCTCCCGCCGGGGTGAGGCGGAGACAGCCTCCGTCCCCACCCCGGCTGGAGCGGTGTCAGAACGCCCGGCGCTCGGTCAGGAAGTCACCGATGGTGTTCCACGCCAGTCCCAGGGACACCTTCGGCCCCACGGACGGGTTGCCGGGCGTGCTGGTGTTGGGCCAGACCCACAACTCGTCGCCGATCTGGGCGAGCACGTCCGGCTGGCCGTCACCGTCGTAGTCGATGACCCGCTTGTCGGTCGCGGTGGCGAAGCCGGCCGCCACTTCCTTGCTGGTGCCACGGCTCGGCGTGCCGCCGGCGGGAGTGGTGTTGGGCACCCACCAGAACTTGTCGCCGCTGATCGAGAAGCCGACGATGTCCTCTCGTCCGTCGCCGTCGAAGTCCGCCGTCGTGGTGGTGGGCAGCGTGTCCCAGGCGGTGCCGAGGGCCACGAGAGGACCGACGGACGGGTTGCCGACCGTGCTGGTGTTGAGCCAGACGTACATGACGTTGTTGCTGCCCCGGCCCAGGATGTCCGGCTTACCGTCCGAGTTGAAGTCGGCGATCATCTGCTTGGTGATGCCGCCCCATCCCGAGGACACCTTTTTGCTCGTCCCACGCTGCGGCATCCCGCCGACGGGGGTGGTGTTCGGGACCCACCACAGTTCGTCGTTGTTGCTGGAGTAGCCGACGATGTCGGTTCTGCCGTCCCCGTCGAAGTCGGCGGGCGCGATCCGGGGGAGACTGTCCCAGTTCACGCCGAGCTTGTCGGCGGCCACCACGATCGGGGTGCCGGTGGCGCTCGCGTTCGACCACGTCCACAGCTCGTCGTCGACCCGCCCGACGACGTCGGACTTCCCGTCCCCATCGTAGTCGGTGACGAACGGGTCGGTGATGTCCGACCATCCGGCGGAGATCCGCTTGCTGACGCCCCGCGACGGGGGCTGGCCGGCCACTGTCGTGTTCGGTGTCCACCAGAGCTCGGTGTGGGAGGTGGAGAAGCCGAGGATGTCCGAACGTCCGTCGCCGTCGAAGTCCTCCACCGGGAGGTTTGTGGCCCGGGAGAAGGTCAGGGTCCGCGACCAGGTCTGCGCAGCGGCCAACTCCCCGGCGAACCATCCTCCATGACTGCTGGCCCCCGTTCTATGGCTGCCCATCCGGAACCCACCGCCCGCGCTCCAGGTCGACGAGTGGGCCCCGTGGGCGCTCCGGACGCCGTTGAGCATGATCCACATGGTGCCGACGGACTTCTGGTAGGTGACCGTGACGTGCGTCCACACGCCCAGCCGGGCGGTGTTGGCGGCCGAGATCGCGACGTCCCACACCGGGGCCGCGACATCGGTACGCGGCATGGCGAAGCGCCAGGACTTGTCGGCGGCGTCCGTGTAGAGCCTGAATCCCGTGGTGTTGGTGCCGTCCTGGGACAGGATGGTGCCGCCGAGAGCGGTGGGCTTGACCCACACGGAGAGCGAGAAGTCGGCGTTCGTGTTCACCGCCGGTGTGGGTGTGGTGAGGGTTCCGCTGGTGCCGTTGAACACCGTGTCGGGGTCGAACATGTCGCCCGTGTTCCAGGTCACGCCGGCGTTGCCGGTGGCGTGCAGGGTGCCGGCGGTGTCGCGGGCGGTGCCCACCGCGCCGCTGTCGGCGTCGTTGAGCTGCCAGCTGTGGTCGGAGGTGATCAGGCTCTGCGTGGGTTGGGCGGCGAGGGTGCCGTTGCCGGGGACACCGACGGTGAGGGTGGTGACCTTCCAGAGGGTGACGGCGCCGCCGGTGCCGGTGGTCCACAGGTCGGGGGTGCCGTTGTTGTCGGCGTCGGCGGCGCGGAGGGTCAGGTTCGCGCCGACGTTCCAGGCAGCGGACAGGACGTACGGCTGGTAGGTCAACTGCCCCGTGTCGGGGTCGACGGTCAGGTCGGTCCACAGGTGCAGGGCGCCGGTGGTGCGGTGCCACAGAAACATGGCGGTGCCGGCGGTGAGCTGGGCTGTGGCGAGAGTCCAGTTGTTCCAGTCGGTGCCGCCGGTGGGCGTCAGGGCGGTGGTGTGGAAGGCGCCGAGGTAGCCGTTGGGCGCGCCAAGATTGGGGTGGTAGGTGAGGTGGTAGCCGTTGGTGGGGTCGCCGCTGGTGCCGATGAGATCGGGGTACGGGGAGTCGAGGCGGCGGGTGTCGCCGGCGCTGGCCAACTGGATGGGCTGGTTGCCGTCGGGGTCGAGGAGCTGGTCGGGGCCGATGCTGTATTGGTTGCCGCTGAGCTGGGCCTGGATGACGGAGCCGTCGCCGTTGGCGCGTAGGACGCCCGCGCTTCCGGCTCCGGCGCCGGTGGGGTGGTAGGTGAGGACGTCCTGAAGGCCGGTGCCGGTGAAGCGGCCCGTCAGGGCCTGGGCGCCGTCGAAGTCGGCGGGCGAGTTGTCGCCGGTGACACCGTTGCCGCGGGCACCGATGTCGGTGCCGGTGACGGCCGTGCCTTCGGCGTCGCCCTTGCCGAGCCACAACCCGGATGGCAGGCCGTTGGAGGCACCGACGGTGAGCAGGTCGGCGACGCCGTCGCCGGTGAGGTCGGCGTCGGCGGCGGTCGCAGCCGGGTTGGCGTTGAAGGTGACGCTGGCCGACTCGCCGACGTTGCCGCCGGCGGACACGCTCGTGACGGTCAGGGTGTTGACGAACCGGGTGGGCGCGACCGCGATGGTGGCGTTGCCGCTGCCGTCGGCCGGAACGTCGACCGGAGCGCCGGCGTTGAGCTGGTAGGCGTATCCGCCAGGGGCCGTGCCGGTCGTGGGTGGGGCGACCGTGAAGGTGGTCAGTTGGCCGATGGTGCTCTCGACCGGTGCCGTCACCTCTGGCGGCCCCGCGCGGGTGGGATCGAAGGTGAACCGGCAGATGGCCGACCAGTTGCTCGGGGTGCGGAAGTCGGTCACCTGAACCTTCCAGGAAAAGCCGGTGACCGCGCCGGCGGCTGCGGTGCGCAGGGTCGCCACCGGCACGACCAGCACCGCCGTGCTGCCGGAGGAGTAGGTCAGCAGGTTCGGGTCGGAGGACGCGACGGCCGGCTGCGCCGAGTCGGTGGTCTTCCAGAGCTTGAAGCTGACGCCGACGGTGCCGCCGTTGCGGTCGGAGACCGGCGCGTAGAGCGAGACTGAGCCGTCTCCGACGATCGTCGGCGTGGCGGCGGCGCAGGTGGTCTTGGGTGAGGTGGTCATCCCCGTCGGGGTGTTGGGCTTGTGGTTGTAGCGGATGGTGAGGGTGGGGCTGGTTTCGAGGAACTCCTTCCAGCTCTGGGTGTCGCTGGCCTCGTTGGCGGCGACCATCCGCAGGGTGCGGGTGGCCTTCTGGGCGGCGACGTCGGCTTCCACCTGGCCGGTGATGTCGAAGGAGACGGCGGCGGCGTCGCAGCCGCTGTAGCCGTAGGCGAAGCTCTTCGATGCGGCGAGGGGTCCGTTGGCCACCCCCTCCCAGTGGTTCCAGGTGGCGTTGGACGAGCTCAGGGTGGTCGCGGGGGCGTAGATGTTGACGGTCTTGGCGGTGCAGTTCCACGACTTGGTGTTGGTGATCTTGAAGATGGCGTCGTGGATCTCGGCCCCGGCGAGGGTGCTGTAGGGGATCGGGAAGTTGACCAGGGTCTGGGAGCGTTGGCTGCCGGAGTTGCCGACCTGCATGCGCCCGATGAGGTCGGGGGTGTCCTTCCAGAAGTTGGTGGACTGGTGCTGGTAGGAGATGGTGGCCCAGCCGGACATCTTGGGCCCGACGGGGGTCCAGTTGAACGTGGGGTCGACGTAGACGGGGTAGACGGTGTCCGGGTCGTCGAGCAGCTTCCGGTCCGGGGACAGGCGCAGCGTGCCGGGGGAGATCCGTACGCCGATGGGGGCGCTCTTCGCGGTCCGGCCCGGCGCGGTGGCGCTCGACGCGGTGGCCTGTGCGGTGGGGTTGGTGGTGGAGTCCCACATGGTGGGGGCGGGTGCGGTGAGGACGGGGTGGCCGGTGCGGTCGTGGCCGGTGATGTTGCCCGCCGCGTCGGCGGTGAGCGTGACGCCTCTGGTCGACGTGGTGAGGTCGAGGGTGGTCAGCTTGGGGTGTCGGGCGGCGTGGCGGTTCTTGACGACGAAGACGTGGGAGAAGCCGCCGTCGGCGGTGACGCGGACGGTGAGGTCGACGCCGGGTAGCACGTCGGGGTAGGTGGCGGTGGGCCCGGACAGGACGGGCTTCGGCAGTGTCATGGGTGCGGTGAGGGTGAGGGCGCGGTCGCCGCTGGTGAGTTCGGCGAGGGGGCCGGTGCCGCCGGGGGAGAGTCGGACCTGGTTGGTGGTGACGGTTGGGGTGATGCTGCCGTCGGGGTGGCGGAGGAGGGTCGGGTCGAGGGTGCGCCACTGTCCGTCGATGCGGGTGCGGGTGGGTGTGGCGGTCTGGGTCAGCTCGACGGTGCCGTCGGGTCGGGCGGTCATCGTGGAGGTGGAGGTGCCGGCGGCGGTGGCCTCGACGGGTCGGCCGGTGCGGCGGGCCTCGGTCATGGCGCGGTCCACGCCGAGCGGGCCGGTGGCCGGCTTCGCGGCGGGTGCCGACGACGCCGCCTCGGCGGCAGGCGCGGGCAACGACGCGGCGCTGGCGGCCAGGAGGCCGAGGCTGACGCCGGCCGCGACGGCCCTTCCGCGGCGGGATCGTCGTGGCGGGTGAGCTAGGAGCATGGAGCGGTGCCTCCCCGTGTGTCCGGTGGACGCCGGGCGGCGTCCGGTGGGCGGCCACAGTGAAGCAGCCCCACCGGCCCACGGGAAACGTCGAATCTCACCATCGGTCGTCCCTTTGGGACTCTCTGCGACCGATATGGATGAAGTGATCTCGACCTATCGTTACCGCGTCGTGACCTTCCGCGTAGCCGAACGTGAAAAGTTGTTCGCGCCACGCGGTGCTTGTTCGGACACTCTGCGTGGTTCGGTTCTTTCTCGCGGAGTGGGGCACGCATGGTCGGGCACGGGGGAACACGCCTGTTGGCTGGTCCGGGGCGATTGATCGCGCTGGCCGTGGCGGCATCGTTGGCGGCGGGGGTGCTGTCCGGCGCCCCGGCGTCGGCGAGGCCCCTGGACGACGGCGGGCACGCGCTGCTGCCCCCGGTGTCTCCTGGCCGTCCGGTCACGGGCGTCAAGCCGTTGCCGACGCGGTTCGTGCCGCCGTCCGACGACGCGAAGGCCACCCATCGCCCGGCGCGGACGGCCTGGCCCAGGGCCGCGTCAGCGCGGTTGGACCTGAGCGCGTCGGCCGTCACCGGCACGCGACCGGCGGCGAAGGCACGGGCGGCGGGGACGCCGGTGTGGGCGCAGCCGCTCGCCGGGGGCGGCCGGTACGCCGGCCCCCGCCGGCTCGACGTGCGCGTCGCGGACCGCGCCACGGCGGAGGCCGCCGGGGTCGACGGCGTGCTGCTGTCGGTCACCCCCTCGCCCGGGGCCGCCGCGGCGACGGTGCGGGTCGGCGTGGACTACGCCGGCTTCGCCGAGGCGTACGGCGGGAACTACGGCTCCCGGCTGAGGCTGGTGCGGCTGCCCGCGTGCGCCCTCACCACCCCGGCGGCGGCGGGGTGCCGCACGGCGTCGCCGCTGCCCTCCACCAACGACAGCACCGCCCGGACCGTGTCGGCCGAGGTCCCGCTGGCGGGCGCCGCGGCCGCGGGCGGCGCGACGACCGTGCTGGCGGCGGTCTCTACCGCAGGGGACGAGGGCGGCGCGGGCGGCACCTACGCCGCGACCGACCTGTCGCCGTCCCAGTCCTGGAGCGCGGGCGGAAGCACCGGCTCGTTCAGCTACAGCTACCCGGTGACGGTGCCGCCGACCCGCTCCAAGCTGGTGCCGAAGGTGGCCCTGTCGTACGACTCTGGCGCCGTCGACGGGCAGACCTCCTCGACCAACGCCCAGGCGTCCTGGGTCGGCGACGGCTGGACGACGCCGCGGTCGTACGTCGAGCAGACCTTCGTCTCCTGCAAGGACGACCCGGGTGGCAGCCCCTCCCCGGTGGAGACCCACGACCGCTGCTACACCGGCCCGGTCCTGACGATCGCGTTGAACGGCTCGTCGAGCGCCCTGGTCTGGGACGCGACCAAGCAGGTGTGGAAGCTTCAGAACGACACCGGAGCCACGGTCACCCGGGTGACCAACTCCGGCAACGGCAGCGGCACTCACGACACCGACTACTGGCGGGTCACCGAGCGCGACGGCACCGTCTACGAGTTCGGCCGCAACCGGCTGCCCGGCTGGAGCTCCGGGAAGCCGGAGACGAAGTCGGTCGACACCGTTCCGGTCTACTCCCCGCACCCGGGCGACCCCTGCCACGACCCGGCCGGCTTCTCCTCGTCGGTCTGCACGATGGCGTACCGGTGGAACCTCGACCACGTCACCGACGTCCACGGCAACGCGATGGCCTACTACTACGACCAGGCCACCAACCGCTACGGCCGCAACATGGGGGCCACCGACGTCAGCTACGTGCGGGACAGCCATCTCGCCCGGATCGACTACGGCTTCCGCGACGGCGGGGCGTACGGCACGGTGCCGAACCGGGTCGTGTTCGCCACCGGCGACCGGTGCCTCGCCGGCACCTGCCAGCCGCTGAACTCGGCCAACAAGGCGAACTGGCCGGACGTGCCCTTCGACCTGGTCTGCAACGCGGGCACCGACTGCCCGGCGTGGAGCCCGTCGTTCTTCTCCACCGTCCGGCTGACCTCGATCGAGACCCAGCAGTACGACACCGCCACCTCGACGTACCAGAAGGTCGACTCGTACGCCCTGGCGCACACCATGCCGGCGACCGGTGACGGCACCTCCCCGACGCTCTGGCTGTCCTCGATCACCCGCACCGGGCACGACACCGCCTCCGGCGGATCCACCGCGCCCGTCGCGCTGCCGTCGGTGTCGTTCAGCGGCATCAAGCTGGCCAACCGCGTCGACGTCACCGGTGGCCTGCCGAGCTTCTACCGGCAGCGGATCTCGGCGATCACCACCGAGACCGGCTCGGTCGTCTCGCCCAGCTACGAGCTGCCCCTGCCGTGCACCGCCCCGGTCACCACCGGCCCCGCCTCGAACACCAGGTCCTGCTACCCGATCCACTGGACCCCCGACGGGTACACCGACCAGATCCGGGACTGGTTCCACCGCTATGCCGTCACCCGGGTCACCGCCACCGACCCCACCGGCGGCGCACCCGCGACCTCCACCGGCTACGAGTACGTCGGCGGCGCCGCGTGGCACTACGACGACAACGAGGTGGTCAAGGCCAAGTACCGCACGTACGGCCAGTTCCGCGGTTACGGCAAGGTCAGGGTGCGCGGCGGCGACGGGGTCAACGACCGCCGGACGTTGTCCGAGACGACCTACCACCGCGGCATGAGCCGCAACAACAACACCACCGTCGTCAACCTCACCGACTCCGCCGGCGGCGTCCACGAGGATGTCGACCAGCTCGCCGGCCGGGAGCTGGAGACCACCAGCCACCTCGGCGACGGCGGCCCCGTCGACAGCTCGACGGTCACCTCCTACTGGGTGTCGGAGGCGACCGCGACCCGTAGCCGCACCGGGCTGTCCCCGCTGACCGCGACGTTCGCCGCGCCCGCGCGGGTCTGGCGGCGACAGGCGGTCACCACCGGCGGCGCGACGACCTGGCGGTACAGCGCGACCGACAACTCCTACGACGCGTCGACCAGCTCGGCCACCTTCGGGCTGCTGAAGCACGCCTACGACCACACGACGCCGGCGAGCGCCGCCTACGACCGGTGCACCACCACGTCGTACGCGGCACCGAACGCCGGCCTCAACCTCGTCGGGCTGACCAGCGAGACCGAGACCGTGGCGGTGGCCTGCGGCGGCTACGCCCAGGGCCCGTCGGCGTCGTCGCCGGGCAGCGTGAACACGCTGACCGCCCCCACGACGGTCAGCCGGCCGGCGCAGGTCGTCTCGCACGTCCGGACGTACTACGACGATCCTGCCTTCGCCACGACGTTCCCGCAGGCCGCCGCGCCCACCAGGGGCACCGTCACCATGGTCCGCAAGGCGTCCGGCTGGGCCTCCGGCGCATACACCTACCAGACGACCGACCGCGCGGAGTTCGACGCGTACGGCCGGGCCACCGGCACCTGGGACGGCAACGGCCACAAGAGCACGGTCGGCTACACGGACAACGCCGTCGGGCTCACCACCGGCCTGACCGTGACGAACGCGGAGGGCCACGCCACCACCAGCGTCGTCACGCCGATGCGGAACCTGACCACCAGCAGCACCGACGCGAACAACGTGGTGACCCGCACGCAGTACGACGCGCTGGGCCGCCGCACGTCCGTCTGGCTCGCCTCCCGGGCCACCAGCAGCTCGGCCCACCTCAAGCACACCTACACGGTGTCGAAGACCGGCCCGTCGGCGACCACCACCCAGACGCTGAACAACAGCGGTGGCTACCAGAAGACGACCACCATCTACGACGCCCTGCACCGGGTGCGGCAGATCCAGGCGGACACCCCGCAGGGCGGGCGCATGGTCACCGACACGTTCTACGACAGCCGGGGCTGGGTGCGGGCCACGTACAACGGCTGGTGGGATGCCGCGAGCACGCCGGACACCACCCCCGTGTACGCCGACAACCTGCTGAAGAAGGCGCTGAACCAGACCTTCAACACGTACGACGGACTGGGCCGGGTGATCCTGGCCGAGGCGGCCCGTGACGGCGTGGTCAGGTCGGCGACCAGGACCGTGCACAACGGGGACCGGACGACGGTCGTCCCGCCGACGGGCGGCACCACCACCACGGTGGTGACGGATCCGATGGGCCGGACGCAGCAGCAACTCCAGTACACCTCGGCACCGACCCTGACCAGTCCGGCCGACCCGTTCACCGGGAGCTACCAGCTCACCGGCGGCACCACCGTCGCCACCGGCTACGGCTACGACGCGGGCGGCAACCAGTCCACCCTGACCGACCCGGCCGGCAACGTCTGGACCCGCCAGCACAACCTGCTCGGGCAGGTCGTGAGCCGGGACGACCCGGACGCCGGCATCAGCACGACGCGCTACGACGGCGTCGGGAACATCGTCGAGACGACCGATTCCCGGGGCAGGACGACGTCCTTCACGTACGACAAGATCGATCGCAGGACGGGCAGCTACGCCGCCGCCCTCTCCGCCCAGGCGGCCGGCAACCGGCTCGCCGCCTGGGTGTACGACAACGACAACGCCGCCGAGCCGACGATGACCAACCCCGTCGGCAAGCTGACCACGAAGATCGCCTTCCGCGGCGGCGCCGAGTACCGGACCCAGTGGACCGGCTTCAACGCCTACGGCTCCTCGACCGGCGAGAAGATCGTCATCCCGGCCGTGGAGGGGCTGCTCGGCAACACCTACGGCTACACCCACAGCTACCACAGCTCGACGGGCAAGCCGCTCGGCGACACCTATCAGGCCCGGGGCGGCCTGCCCGCCGAGACGGTCGTC
This sequence comes from Micromonospora carbonacea, assembly GCF_014205165.1. Taxonomy (NCBI): domain Bacteria; kingdom Bacillati; phylum Actinomycetota; class Actinomycetes; order Micromonosporales; family Micromonosporaceae; genus Micromonospora; species Micromonospora carbonacea. Next base: position 348,377 of record NZ_JACHMZ010000001.1, read on the forward strand.
CGCGGCTACAGCGGCGTCCTCGACCTGCCCAGCACCCTCGGCGGCCTGGCCAGCTACGCCAGCTCCACCGAGTACGACGCGTGGGGCCGGGTCACCCGGGGCGTCCAGGGGCCGGCCACGAGCGCGGCGTCGCTCGTCAACACCTACGACGACCACAACGGCCGGCTGCTCCAGCAGAAGGTCGCCAGGACCACGACGACGACCAGCGACGTCGGCCGGCAGGACTACGCGTACGACCTGTTCGGGAACATCGTCAGGACCGTCGACACCCGCCACCTGCCGGGCGCGGCCGCCGAGACCGAGTGCTTCCGGTACGACGCGCTGCGGCGGCTCACGAAGGCGTGGACCGCGACCGACGACTGCACCGCGACACCGACGACCGGCAACCGCGCGACGGTCGGCAGCGGCATCGGCGCGACCAGCGCCTACTGGACCGAGTGGGAGATCGACCCGCTCGGCAACCGCACCAAGGAGACCCGGTACTCGCCGACCGGCGGAGCCGACACCGTCACCACCTACGCCTACGACGGCAACGGCGGCGGGCAGCCGCACACGCTGACGGGTACGACCACCACCGGCGGGCTCACCGGCAGCACGTCGTACGCGTACGACAGCGCGGGGAACATGACCACCCGCCAGGCCGGGCAGGGCACCCAGACCCTCACCTGGGACGACGCGGGCGAGCTGGCCTCGGTGACCGGCGGCACGGACGGGGACAGCTCGTTCCTGTACGACGCCGACGGCAACCTGCTCATCCAGCGGGACCCGGGCTCCACCACGCTCTACCTGGCCGGCGAGCAGATCACCCTGAACACCGGCACCCAGGCGCTGAGCGGCATCCGGTACCACGCCCTGCCCAGCGGCGCGGTGGCCTACCGGACGGGCAGCGGCACCGCGTACGGCTTCGTCCTGCCCGACCACCAGGGCACGCCCAGCCTGTACCTCAACAACACCGCCCAGGTGCCGACCTGGCGGCAGTACACCCCGTACGGCGCGCCGCGCGGCGCGACGGTGACCGCCCCCGACAACCGGGGGTTCCTCAACCAACCGCTGAACCCGAACACGGGACTGACGCAGGTCGGCGCCCGCAACTACGACCCGACGATCGGCCGGTTCGTCTCGCTCGACCCGTTGCAGGACCCGGCCGACCCACAGCAGTGGAACGGCTACGCGTACGCCAACAACACGCCGGTCACCTCCAGCGACCCGTCGGGGTTGATCCCGGACGACTGCAGGTACTTCGACTGCTACGGCTACGACCCGAACAAGGGCTGCCCGCACGGCTGCGGCTCGACGGACAACGTGACGTGGGGCGACGAGAACGACAAGGGAAGCTCCAAGCCCGACAAGGACAACCACCCGAGGGACCTCGGCTACGGCATCCAGGTGCCGGAGAGCGTGCCGTTCGAGGATTTCATGCGCCGCTGGCGCGAACAGCGCGCGAACTGGTTCGCCACGCGGGGCGAGGGCGCCGACAGGGCCGGAATGCGCGACGACACCGCCGTGCTCGCCATGAACATCTGCAGTGAGATGGGCAGACCGGGCGGGTGCAAGGAGTGGATCGAGGAACTCTGGGAGATCCACTACCAGTGGGGCGCCGACACCCTCCCCATGGACGAGGGTGGCCTCCCCAAGCCCCCCGCGGGTACGAGCGTCGGCAAGGGGAAGGGGGGCAGGGGCACCGGCTCCCGTAGCGCCGGTTGCCTGAGTTTCAGCGGCGACACCCGGGTCCTCATGGCCGACGGGAGCACCAGGAGGCTCGAAGATGTCCGGGTCGGGGACGAGGTCATCGCCGCCGACCCGGAGACCGGTGAGCAGGGTCCCCGCATCGTCACCAACGTCTGGGTGCACGAGGACGAACTCGTCGACCTCCGGATCGGGGACGCCTTCGTCACCACCACGGAGGACCACCCGTTCTGGAACCACACCGACCGCGAGTGGCAGCGCGCCGACGAGATCGATCGGGGCGACTGGGCGCTGGGTAGCGATGGTATAGCGCTTTCGATAGGCGGGCTGGAGTGGCCGTCGGCGACGGCCGCGTCCGCCTACAACCTCACCGTCGACGGCATCCACACGTACTATGTCCTCGCCGGTGACACTCCGGTGCTGGTCCACAACGACAACGGTGGCATCGACCTTAGCAAGGCGACCCCTTGGCAGGGGGGACGATTCCCGGTGGGCGGCGCGCTTGACGCCGGCGGGCCGGCGAATGGAGTTCTCTACCGCACTCAGAATGGTGTTATTAGTAACTACGCCGTATACGATGCGGATGGTGTCATTCTGCGGCGAGTCGATTTGGTTGGTGCTGCGCATGGCGGTGTGCCGACACCTCACGTGCAGGAGTTCACCCGCAACGTGACCCCTGACGGGCGGGTCTTCCCGCAGCAGAGCAAGATTGCAACACCGGCTGGCCCGGGGGATCTTCCGCGCGTCGGGTGCTGACAGGCGCAGGGGGGGCGATGCCAGGGCCAGAAGAGTAGAGAGGCAGGCAAGCGGTGGATCTCAGCAGGCTTCCCGAAATGAAGGGCTGGATCAGAGCTGGCGAGGAGTTCGATCCAAGATCGTTTCTGCAGTCCACGGCGTCCGTGGGTGAGGCTGCCGCTATGTCGATTCTCTTCTGGCCCGAGTTCACCGAGTATCGCAAGGGCGTCTTCTTGGGCTTCCTCTTCGAGCGGCGCGGAGTCGACGCCTGGTTCGATGAACTCAAGGGGGATGAGGTTGCGGTCGAAGGTGTCGTCAACCATGTTCACTTGTGGGACGTTTTTGCGCCGAAAGTGGAAGCTGAATACGCTGTTCTGGTCGAGCTGGCGCCGCGGATTGCGGCGATGTGGCGGGCGGCGCTCGAATCGGCATTTCCTGCCCGGCGATTCGTCGTCTCCGTGGCCGATGCGTCAGAGGATTATGGGCCTACAATTTCGATTCGATCAGCCTGATCGCTTCACTGCGAAGATGTCGATCTCGCTCCGCTGCGTGCAGGCAGGGGCGGTTGTGCGCCTTGGGTGTGGTCGTGGTTGCTGCGAGTGGTGAGGGGCAACGCGGCGAAAAGGGGAGAGCCTCGGTGTCTTTGATCCGAACTTGGGAGGTGGTGGCGGGCGATAGGGATAGGGGTGGGGGCGGCTCGACTACCTCATTGAGTTCCGGGTCTGGGAGGTGCCAACTGCGAGGCGTCTTGTTCCGTAGGTGCTGGGTGTCCGTCCAGCGGATGTGGGCGTGATGATCGACCGCTGTCCGGGCTCGACGGGGCACCTGCGACACTGAAGCGCTCCCAGTGCGGAGCCCCGGTCCGCGTCCGGAAGCGGCCCGGGGCGCCCGCCCGGTGGCTCCGGTGGCGCCGCCGGAGCCACCGGGTGCCTTGATCGACTCCATGTCGGCGACATGGCGGGGTCTGGAGGCCCCGGACACCGCCATGTCGCCGACATGGCGCGGGCCCAACCGGACGCCGGCCCAACCGGACGCCGGCCCGGCAGGCCCCGGCCCCCCGGGGCGGGGCGAAACGGCAGGCCACCGTCGGGGGAAACCCGTCCCTAGCGTGATCAACATGCGCGAAGGGATCGCGCCGGTCACAGCCGTCCCGCTACCGTACTGGTAACACGCGCGTAGCCCGTCCTGGCGGGAGGATCCCGTCCGGCGGCACGCGCCGGGGCATGGGATGGGGCGGTGGGCCATGACCGGTTCGCAGTCCGACGGCAGGCTGTCGGAGGTCAGGTTCCTCACCGTCGCCGAGGTGGCGACGGTGATGCGGGTGTCGAAGATGACGGTCTACCGGCTGGTGCACAGCGGTGAGCTGACCGCCGTGCGGGTCGGCCGGTCGTTCCGGGTGCCCGAGCACGCGGTGCACGAGTATCTCCGGGGCGCGTTCCAGGAGACCGCCTGATCCGCCTGCCGCACCTGGGCCGCCCGTCCGCCGACGTCACGGCCCGGCACCCCGCGCAGGGCGTCCGGCGTGCCGCACGGGGTGCCCGCCGTGCCGCGCAGGGCACCCCGCTTTCACAGAGGGCAGTGTCGCAAAGGGCACCGAGTGCGACGTAACGGGCATCGACGGGGGCGCGTTGGTCCTGCTGAGGCTCTCCCGCTACCCTGGACCGGACCGTGACCGCACACCGGTGCGCCCGCCGCACGCCAGCAGGTCCGGCCCGTTGTCCGCAAGCGGCCCTCGACGCCCGCGTGGTGTCATCCGGTCCGCCCCGCACGTTGCATCGAAAGGCTGTCGTCGTATGGGCTCGGTGGTCAAGAAGCGCCGCAAGCGCATGGCTAAGAAGAAGCACCGCAAGCTGCTGCGCAAGACCCGCGTCCAGCGTCGCCGTCTCGGCAAGTGACCGGGGCCGGGCCCACCGTGGCCCGGCACCCCGTGTCGCTTGCCAACAGTCGACCCTCGGAGGCTCAGGTGATCAGGCCGCGGTTGCCCCGGCTCGATCCCACCTGCCGGGGTAGGTGCACGACGTGACCCCCGGTGGCACCCCAGGTGCCCCGGGGGTGGTCGTCGTCACCGGGGTCAACCGCTATCTCGGCGCGCACGTGGCCGCCCGCCTCGCCGCCGACTCCCGCATCGAGCGGGTGATCGGCGTCGACCCGAGCGCCCCCAGCCCCGAGCTGTCCGGCCTGCTCGACCGGGTCGAGCGCATCCGGCTCGACCTCGGCTCGCTCGGCGGGCTCCTCGCCGACCTCGACGTCGACGCCGTGGTGCACCTCGCCCTCGTCACCTCCCCCGACCCCCAGCAGGGCGGCCGGTCGGCGATGAAGGAACAGAACGTCATCGGCACCATGCAGCTGCTCGCCGCCTGCCAGCGGGCGCCCCGGCTGCGCAAGCTCGTGGTCCGCTCGTCGACCGCCGCGTACGGGGCGTCGTTCCGGGACCCGGCCGTCTTCACCGAGGAGACCGAGCCGCGCGAGGTGCCGCGCGGCGGTTTCGGCCGCGACATCCTCGACATCGAGGGGTACGTTCGTGGCTTCCGTCGCCGCCGGTCGGACGTCACCGCCACGGTGCTGCGCTTCGCGCCGTTCATCGGTTCCACGGCCGACACCACGCTGACCAGGTATTTCTCCCAGCCGTTCGTCCCCACCGTCTTCGGGCGCGACCCCCGGTTGCAGTTCGTGCACTTCGACGACGCGCTGGAGGTGCTGCACCGGTCGGTCGCCGAGGAGCACCCGGGCACGTTCAACGTGGCCGGTCCGGGCGTGCTCTCCCTGTCCCAGGCGATCAGGCGGGCCGGGCGGGTGGGGGTGCCGGTGTTCGAACCGGGCCTGTCCGGGGCCGTCGCGCTGGCCCGCAGCCTCGGCTTCGGCCGGTACGGCCTGGACCAGGTCGATCTTTTCGTGCACGGTCGGGTCGTGGACACCTCCGCCCTGGAACGCGAGTACGGCTTCGCGCCCCGCTCGACCGCCGCCGCGTTCGACGACTTCATCCGCGCCCACCAGGGCGGCGTGGTGGTCACCCGGGAACAGTTGGCCGCCGCCGAGCGGGCCGTCCTCGACGGCATCCGCCAGGTGCGCGCGGCCGTGCGGGAGCAGTCGTGACGCCGCCGGACGAGGAGCGCGGGCGCGCCGGGGCCAACGGCCGGTACGACGTACCGCTGGTGGTGGCCCGCCCGGACGGGGAGCCGGCGCGGCGCAACGGCCACCATCCGCCCCCGGGCCCCGCCGCCGACCCCGCCCGTGGCGCGGCGGCCCCGCGGCCGATCCGGCGGGAGCAGCCGGCGGAGCGGGAGCCTGCGGAGCCGGCGGCGGGCGCCCCACGGGACGCGGCGGTGCCGGACCAGCCGGGCGACGTGTGGGACCGGCGGGTCGCCTCGGGGCTGGCGTTCCTGCGTCGGCGGCTCTCCGGCGACTACCAGGTGGACGAGTTCGGGTTCGACCCGGAGCTGACCGAGTCCGTCTTCCACCCGATGCTGCGGCTGCTCTACCGGGACTGGTTCCGCACCGAGGTCACCGGGCTGGAGCACGTGCCGGCGGACGGTGCCGGTCTGGTGGTCGGCAACCACTCCGGCACGGTGGCGCTGGACGCGCTGATCCTCTCCGCCGCCCTGCACGACCAGCACCCGGCCCACCGTTACCTGCGGCTGCTCGGGGCCGACCTGGTGTTCCGGATGCCGGTGGTGTCCGAGCTCGCCCGCAAGACCGGCGGCACGGTCGCCTGCAACCCGGACGCCGAGCGGCTGCTCCGCTCCGGCGAGGTCGTCGGCGTCTTCCCGGAGGGGTTCAAGGGCGTCGGGAAGCTCTACGCCGACCGGTACAAGCTGCAACGCTTCGGCCGGGGCGGGTTCGTCTCGGCGGCGCTGCGCACCGGCACCCCGATCGTGCCGGTGGCGATCGTCGGGGGCGAGGAGATCTATCCGATGCTCGCCGACATCAAGCCCCTCGCCCGGCTGCTCAAGCTGCCATACTTCCCGGTCACGCCGACGTTCCCGTGGTTGGGTCCGCTGGGGATGGTGCCGCTGCCCAGCAAGTGGCTCATCGAGTTCTGCCCGCCGATCCCGACCGCGCACCTGACCGACTCGGCCGACGACCCGCTGGTCGTGTTCAACCTCGCCGACCAGGTGCGGGAGACCATCCAGCAGACCCTGCACAGCCTGCTGGAACGCCGCCCGGACCCGTTCGGGCCCTGACCCGCCCGGGGCCCCGGCCGCGCCCCACCGGACGCGGGGCGGCGGGTCGTCAGCGGACGCGGCGGCGCTTCTGTAGCGCCATGCCGGCGCCGACCGCACCCGCGAGCAGCCCGGCCGCCGCCGTCGACGGCACCGCGATCTTCACGGCCCGCCGGCCGGTGCGGAAGTCCCGCACCTCCCAGCCCCGCTGCCGGGCCTGCCGCAGCAGGGCGCCGTCCGGGTTGACGGCCACCGCCCGGCCCACGGCCGACAGCATCGGCAGGTCGTTGGCGGAGTCGCTGTAGGCGGAGCAGCGCGACAGGTCCAGCCCCTCGACGGCGGCGAGCTGGGTCACCGCCTCGGCCTTGGCCGGCCCGTGCATCAGGCCGCCCACCAACCGCCCCGTGTACGCCCCGTCGACCACCTCGGCGACCGTGCCGATCGCCCCGGTCAGCCCCAGCCGGGCGGCGATCACCCGGCCGATCTCGACCGGCGCGGCGCTGACCAGCCAGACCCGCTCCCCGGCGTCCAGGTGGCGTTGCGCCAGCCGTCGGGTGCCGGCCCAGATCTGGGGGGCCATCAGCTCGTCGAAGATCTCCTCGGCGAGCCGCTCCACGTCGTCGACCCGCCAACCCTCGATGAACGCGAGGGCCGCGTCCTTGGCCTGCGACATGTCCCCGGCGTGCTCGGTGGCGAGCACCCGGAAGCGCAGCTGCTGCCAGGCGAACCGGGCCAGGTCCCCGGTGGTGAAGTAGTTGCGGGCGGCGAGCCCGCGGGCGAACCAGTAGATCGACGCGCCCTGCATCATCGTGTTGTCCACGTCGAAGAAGGCCGCGGCGGCCGGGTCGGGGGCTACCGGGGTGGCGGGCGCGGCCTCGGTCTCCGCCCAACCGGCGGTGTGCCCGTGCCGGTCGGTGCTGACCGTCATCCTGCCGTTGCGGGCCACCCGACCTCCCTCGCTCGACGACCCCGACGAGTGCCTCCCCGCGAGCGTAGCCGGGCCGCGCGGCCGCCCCACCTGCTGCGGCGAGAACTGTGGCGCGCGCTGCTCGGGGTAAGGAAGGGCACCTTGTTAACGCATAACGGTGTAGAGGGGCCCCTTCCTTACCGCAGGCAACGCCGGGAGCGCAGCGGGAGCAGGAAGCAGGAAGCAGGAGAACAGCGGCGTAGGAGAGCGGGCGGTCAGCGGTCGCCGGGGCAGGTCGTCGGTGTCGGGCCGAGCGCGTCGCTGCCGGAGGGTACGGGCAGCTCGCACTCGATGGCCGCGCGCAGCGCGTCGGAGCGCTTGCGGATCGCGTCGAGCAGGGCGATCGACCGGCGGACCCGGTCCCGCTCCGTGCGGCTGGCCCCGTCGAGCAGGTCGCCGACCGCGCGTCGCTGCCCCGTGACGAAGGCGTTCACCGACTCCAGACCGGCCGGGTCGGAGCGCTGTGCCGCCGTGGTGGTGAGCAGGCGTACGCCCTGACGGGTGTCCGAGTCCATGTCGTCGAGGACGGCGTCGAACCCGAGCCGGTCCCCGCGCAGCGCGGCGGCCTCGCCGAGCCGGGTGCGGGCGAAGTCGAGGAAGAGCTGGCCGCGGCTGAGGTCCGAGCTGGCCAGGGCGAGCTGCGCGCGTTCCGTGGAGCGCTTCATCCCGTAGAGGGCGTCGCCGGGCACGGCGTTCTCGCTGGCGGCGGAGATGCCGGAGACGGCGATCGCGCCGGCGGTCACCCCGATGAGGATGGCGCCCCGGGCTCGGGCCCGGCGGGCGGTGACGGCCGGCAGCAACGGGCCACGTGGGCCGCCGCCGAGGGTGGCGCGCTGGGCCGCCGCGCCGCGCTGACCGAGCACGCCCCGCCGGACGGCCGGCGCGCTCTCCGGGGCGGTGGCCCCGATGCCCTCCCGCTCGGCGGCGGCGACGAGCATCGCCCGCAGGCCGGTGCGGAAGTCGGGGTTCACGGGCGGAGGGTCGGCGTGAAGTTGCCGGCCGACCGCGACGAGCGCGGCGAGATGATCGTCGGCCCGGGACCGGACGTGGTGACGCCGGCCGCCGTTGGCTTCGTCGAGAAGCTGCGCGAAGCGCTCGGCGCGCCGGCGGGAGAAGAGGTTACTGATCACCGCAGGCACCTCCTCTCGCTGGTCACGGCCGGTCGGCCGCTGTCGGCACCAGCGACCGGCGGCAGCATGCACCCAGGACGAAGCTCGTGCCGGGCTGCGCTTTCCGGACCGTCGGGCCCGGGGATACCGGGAACCACCGGTCGCACCGGGAGAAACGCTCCGCCCCGGGCACGGGTTACGGGGCCGGCGGGAGCGAAATCACGAAGAGTGATGGGCGTCACGCCGTACGCCGGCCGGTGCTCCCGTCCGCGCGGCGCGCCCCGGCCGGCGTACGGCGTGCACCGCCGTCGGGGGCCGGGTGCCGCGCGGGGACGCCGCCGGCCGGGCGGCCCGGCCCCGCGCGGCCCGGCCCACCGGGCGGCGGGGCGGCCCACCGGGGCGGGCTGAACGGGACGGGTCGGCGCGGCCGACGGCGGCGGTCAGGGCTGGAAGCCGTCCGGCAGCAGCCGGGCCAGCGCGCGGACCGCGCGGTACTGCAACGCCTTGATCGCACCCTCGTTCTTGCCCATCGCCCGGGCCGTCTCCGCCACCGAGAAGCCCTGGAGGAACCGCAGCACGATGCACTCCTGCTGCTCCGGGTTGAGCTGCTTGACGGCGGTGAGCAGGGCGACGTTGGTGATGTGCTCGACGACCGCCGCCTCCGGGCTGCCCTCCGGGCCGCGGTCCTCCCGGTCGGCGTCCAGCACGTCGCCGGTGGTGACCTCCAGCCGGTACCGGCCGGACTTGAAGTGGTCGGCCACCAGGTTGCGGGCGATGGTGACCAGCCAGGCGCCGAGGTCCCGGCCCTGCCAGGTGAAGCTGCCGATGCGCTTGAGGGCGCGCAGGAACGTGTCGGAGGTGAGGTCCTCGGCGAGCTGCCGGTTGCCGACGCGGAAGTAGACGAAGCGGAAGACGGTGTCGACGTACCGGTCGTAGATCAGCCCGAATGCCTCGGCCTCGCCGGCCTGGGCGCGCTCGACCAGCTTCCAGACCTCGGTGGCCGGGTCGGACGGGTCGGGGCGGCTCGGGAAGCCCGTCGGCGTGCCGCCGCCCGGGGGCCCGGGCGGCGGTGGGGGCGGGTTGGCCGGCACCGCCGGCAGCACCGCCGTCTCGCCGGCCGCCGGATCGGCCGTCGGCGGGGTGTCGCCACTGCGTCGGCCCTGCGCCGGCATCGTCGGCCGCGCGGGCGACGCCACCCGGCCACCGTTGCCTCCCGGCGTCGCCGGCCGGGGCACCGCCTCGTTGTGATGGGACCGGTTGCGTAACCGTCTGGAGGCCCCGTCGCCGCGTACGGCGAGGCTGGACCCGTCGTCCACGGGGTTCCGGCCGATGCCCAGCCGTTCGTTGAGGACGGCGCGGGCCGCCGCGGCCAGCCCGACCGGTCGCTGCGCGTAGCCGAAACTGGTCACCGTGCCTCCCCGGTCAGGGTTGCCGCGGGCCACGGGGCCGCCCCGGCGCGGGCGCGGCCGGGGCCGTCGGGCAGGGCTCGTCCGGGACGTGCCGACGGGCGGCAGATCCCCTTGAGGTACGGGTCCAATGCGCTCACAGGCACGGGGGCCTCCTCGGGCTGAGGGGTGTCGACTCACGGCAAATGGGGTGAGTCGACCCGAGTGATAATAGGGCCAACGTCACCCGCGCGTGGCAAGTCCGTTACACAGAGCAGAAGTATTTGCTCGCCCGTCCGATCTGCGGCGGACCCGTTGTCCGTCGGGGGAGGTTGACTTTCGCGCGGCGGCTGGTTAGGGATATGCCCAGCTCAGCGCCCGATCGACCCGTTCGGCGTGGGGCCGGGACGACGGCTGCGCCGGCTGCCCGCGCGGGGCGGCGGCGGCGCTCCCGCGCGTCCGGTCGGTCCCGTCCGCACACGGTGCGTTGCCGAGTCGCCGGTACCGGGTGTGTCCCACCGACGGGCCGGGGGAGACTGTCCGGGCGCGGGCCGCCGGAGGGCGGCCCCGGCCGACACCCGCACGGAGGTTTCCCGATGTCCAGTGACGCCCGGCTCACCCTGATCACCCGCCCCGGCTGCCACCTCTGCGAGGACGCGAAGGCGGCGCTCGGCCGGGTGGTCGCGGTCACCGGCGACCGGTGGATCGAGAAGGACGTGACCACCGACGTCGAGCTGGAGCGGGAGTACGGCGACCGGCTGCCCGTGGTGCTGCTCGACGGCAAGGAGCACGGGTACTGGCGGGTGGAGGAGGAGCGGCTGCTGCGGGACCTGACCACCCCACAGCTCTGACAGCACACCACCCCACAGCTCTGACAGCACGGCGCACCGGAGGCGACCCGGCGTTCCCCACGCGGCCGCCCGCCGTATCGTGCTCGGATGACCCCTGCGCGCCCCCACCTCGTCTGGGACTGGAACGGCACCCTGCTCAACGACCTCGACCTGGTGGTGACGGCCACCAACGCGGCGTTCGCCAGCGTGGGCGGGCCGGCCGTCACGGCGGACGAGCACCGGGTGCGGTTCCGCCGCCCGATCGCCGACTACTACGCCGGGGTGCTCGGCCGGGCGGTCGACGACGCGGCGTTCGGTGAGCTGGACCGGATCTTCCACGACGCGTACCGCAGCGGGTTGACCACCTGCGCGCTGGCCGACGACGCGGCGGCGGCGATGGCGGCCTGGCCGGGCAGCCAGTCCCTGCTGTCCATGTGGTTCCACGACGAGCTGGTGCCCGCCGTGCACTCCTACGGGCTGACGGGGCGGTTCGCCCGGGTGGACGGGCTGCGCGCCACCGTCGGCGGCGACCGCAAGGCCGGGTCGCTGGCCGAGCACCTGTCCGGGCTGGGGTTGGACGGCCGTGCGGTGGTGCTGATCGGGGACTCGATCGACGACGCCGACGCGGCCGAGTCGGTGGGCGGCCGGGCGGTGCTCTACACGGGGGGCTTCACCGACGCGGCCCGGCTGCGGGACTCCGGTCATCCGGTGGCCGACACCCTCACCGAGGCCGTCGCGCTGGCCGCCGCCCTGCGCTGACTGCCGCGGCGGGCGGTCAGCCGCGCAGGTAGGCGAGGACGGCCAGGACGCGCCGGTGCTGGGCGGTGTCCGGGGGCAGGCCGAGCTTGGTGAAGATGTTGCGGACGTGCTTCTCCACCGCGCCGTCGGTGACCACGAGGGCCTTCGCGATGGCGGTGTTGGAGTGCCCCTCGGCCATCAGGGCCAGCACCTCGCGCTCGCGCGGGGTCAGCTCCCGCAGCGGGTCGTCGCGCCGCCGGCGGACCAGCAGTTGGCCGACGACCTCCGGGTCGAGCACGGTGCCGCCGGCGGCGACCCGGGCCAGCGAGTCCAGGAACTCGTCGATGTCGGCCACCCGGTCCTTGAGCAGGTAGCCCACCCCGCCGCCGGCCCCGCCGGTGGTGGCCAGCAGGTCGTCGGCGTACGACACCTCGACGTACTGGGACAGCACCAGGACCGGGGTGCGGGAGACGAGGCGGCGGGCCTCGACCGCGGCGCGCAGCCCCTCGTCGGTGTGCGACGGCGGCATCCGCACGTCGACGATCGACACGTCGGGCCGATGGGCGACGACCGCCCCGACCAGGGCGTCGCCGTCGCCGACGGCGGCCACCACCTCGTGCCCGCGCTCGGTCAGCAGCCGGACCAGCCCCTCCCGGAGCAGCACGGCGTCGTCGGCGATCACCACCCGCATGGTGCTGGTGTCTACCACGTCGTGACCCTCGGTGGGGCCGCCGGGAGCGACTGCGGCGCCGTCGGGAGTGTCGCGGGGAGCGACTGCGGCGCTGTCGGGGGTGTCGCCGGCGGCCGCCGGAGCGGCCGTCGTCACAGCGGGAGGTCCGCGCGCACCTCGGTCGGCCCGCCGGCCGGGCTGACGACGTCGAGCCGGCCGCCCGCCGCCCGCACCCGGTCGGCGATCCCCGCCAGGCCGTGCCCCTTGGCCAGGTGCGCGCCGCCGTGGCCGTCGTCGGCGACGGCGACCACCAGCCGGTCGTCGTGCCGGGTGACCTCGACCCGGCACTCCGTCGCCCCGCTGTGCTTGGCCACGTTGGTCAGCGTCTCGGCGACCACGAAGTAGGCGGTGCTCTCCACGGCCGGGTCGGGCCGCCCGTCCGGGGCGTCCAGCCGGGGGTCGAGCCGCAGTTCGATCGGGATCAGGCCGCGCCCGGCGAGGGCCGCCAGGGCGCTGGGCAGCCCCCGGTCGACCAGGATCGGCGGGGCGATGCCCCGGGACAGGGCGCGCAGCTCGGCGAGGGTGTCCCGGGTCTGGGCGACGGCCTCGTCGAGGGTCCGGCCGGCGGCCTCCGGGTCGTCGGCGAGCTGGTGCCGGGCCCGGCTGAGATCCATGGCGAGCCGGACGAGGCGCTGCTGGGGGCCGTCGTGGATGTCGCGCTCCAGCCGCCGCAGCGCGGTGGCCTCGGCGGAGGCGGCCGCCCGCCGCCGCTCCTCCAGGACGGTGATCTGGCTGCGCATCTCGGCCACCCCGGTGAGCAGGGCGCGGGCGAAGCCGGCCTTCAGACGGGCGCACCCGCGTACCACGAGCGGCAGGGTGACCAGGAAGAACAGCCCGGCGGCGGTGTTGAGCCCGATCCGGGCGGCGGCCGAGTCGCCCAGGCCGAGCAGCTCGCTGAGGGGCTGGTTGTCGGCCGGGTGGGGCAGCGCCCAGTCGTAGACCGGGTAGAGGGTGCCGGCGACCGCGGCGGCCCACCAGGTGACGGTCACCACGAACGTGACGAGGGCCACGACCAGGTTGAGGATGCCGTGGGCCAGGTCTAGCCAGGACTGCACGTCCCCGATGGGGACGAGGATCCGCCGCCAGGCGCTGGCTCCCGGCTCGGCCCGGCGGTACTCGGGCCGCACCCGGTCCTGCCCGAGCACGGTGGTCAGCCGCAGCCGCTCCACGTCGGCGAAGCCCCGGGCGGCGTAGAGGGTGGCGGCGAGGACGGGCAGGCCGATCACGGTCACCGCCAGTCCCACGCCCAGGGCCAGCCCCGCCACCAGGACCACGAAGCCGGCCACGGCGAGGGGGAAGCCGAGCAGCACGTACCCGGAGTCGCGCAGGAGCTGGCGGGGGAGGCGGGGCGGGAGGGCGGCCGGCTCGGCCGTGGCGGCGGTGGTCATGGTTCGAGGCTAGGGACGCGGCCCCGCCCCCGGAATCCCGTCGGCCGTCCTCTTGCTGGTGGTGCCAGCCCTACCGTCGGCCGGCGCCCCCGCCGGGCGGGACCGGGCGGCGGCGGGCGCGGCGCTCGCGCGATTGGTGACGGAAGTCGGGAATGAGCAATAATCGGCGCGGGCCACGCGAGGCGCCGGATCGATCTTGGGGGGTGGAGGGGCAGGTGGAGGCGGGTCGCCGGTCTTCAAGATCGCGATTTGTGCGTGTCTTCACAAGCGCCTACTCTGTAGTTCCGACGCGTCCTGCTAGCACAGCCGGCAATCTCGGTCGCCAGCGGGAGTCCCGATACGGCAGGCCGCTTGAGCCGGCCGAGGATCGCACCGCACGGAGTCTCATGAGTCAGCAGCACCGTCACCCTGGCGCGTCCGGCCGCGCCGGTGCCGTACCGGCGCTCCCGGACCTGCCCGAGGCGACCGTCGCACGGCTGCCCGAATACCTCCGCGCCCTGCACAACCTCGCCGAGTCGGGTCACGAGACCGTCTCCAGCGAGGGCCTGGCCAGCGCCGCCGGGGTCAACTCCGCCAAGCTCCGCAAGGACCTGTCCCACCTCGGCTCCTACGGCACCCGCGGCGTCGGCTACGACGTCGCCCTGCTGGTCGAGCAGATCGAGTTCGTGCTCGGGCTCACCCAGCGGCGGGCGGTCGCCCTGGTCGGGGTGGGTAATCTCGGTCACGCCCTCGCCGGCTACGACGGCTTCGCCAGCCGCGGCTTCCGCATCGCCGCCCTGCTGGACGCCGACCCGGGGCGGGTCGGCGAGGAGATCAACGGGCTGGTCGTGCGGCACGTCGACGAGCTGCCCCGCATCGCCGCCGAGGAGCCGATCGCGATCGGCGTGATCGCCACCCCGGCCCGCGCCGCCCAGGCGGTCGCCGACCAGCTCGTCGCCGTCGGCGTGACGAGCATCCTCAACTTCGCGCCGTGCGTACTCTCGGTCCCGGACGGGGTCGACGTGCGCAAGGTCGACCTCGCCATCGAGCTGCAGATCCTGTCCTTCCACGAGCACCGCAAGGCGTCGCTGACCGCGCTGCCCGCCACCGGCGGCACCGCCCTCACGGCCCTGCCCGGCGGGCTCGCGGCCACCGACCCCCAGGAGGCGATCGGCACGTGAAACTGCTCGTCGTCGGCGCGTCCTACCGCACCGCTCCCGTCGCCACCCTGGAACAGCTGGCGGTCGGCCCGGCCGACCTCACCCGCACCCTGGACCGCCTGCTCACCCAGCCGTACGTGAGCGAGGCGGTGCTGGTCTCCACCTGCAACCGGGTGGAGGTCTACGCCGCCGTGTCCGGTTTCCACGGCGGCCTCGGCGACGTCTGCGCCGTCCTCGCCGAGCAGGCCGGCACCCCGCCCGCGAGCCTGGCCAACCACCTCTACGTGCACTACGACGCCGCCGCCGTCGACCACGTCTTCCGGGTCGCCGCCGGGCTGGACTCGATGGTCGTCGGCGAGGCCCAGATCCTCGGCCAGCTCCGCGACGCGTACCACTGGGCCAGCGGCGCCGACTCCGCCGGCCGGCTGCTGCACGAGCTGATGCAGCAGGCGCTGCGGGTGGGCAAGCGGGCGCACGCCGAGACCGGGATCGACCGGGCCGGCCAGAGCGTCGTCAGCGCCGCGCTCGACCTGGCCGCCGGCCACCTCGACGGCGCGCTCGCCGGCCGCCCGGCCCTCGTGGTGGGCGCCGGCGCGATGGGCGCGCTGGGCGTGGCGACGCTCTCCCGGCTCGGCGCGGGCCCGCTCACCGTGACCAACCGGGGGACCGACCGGGCAGTGCGACTGGCCGAGTCGTACGGGGCCAGCGCCGCGCCCATTGCCGGGCTGACCGACGTGCTCTCCACAGTGGACATCGTAGTGGCCGCCACCGCGGCCACCGAACCGGTCCTCACCCGCGAGGTGGTCACCCGGGCGCTCGCCCGCCGCGACCCCGACCGGGGCCCGCTCGTGCTGCTCGACCTCGCCGTTCCCCGCGACGTCGAGGCCGGCGTGGCCGGGCTGCCCGGCGTCGAGGTGATCGACATCGACCGGATGGCGGCGGTCCTGGCCGGGGGCCCCGCCGCCGCCGAGGCCGCCGCCGTCGAACGGATCGTCACCGCCGAGGTCGAGTCGTTCCTCACCTGGCTGCGCGGCGCCGACGTGGCACCCACCGTGGCCGCCCTGCGCGGCCGGGCCGAGGACGTGGTCGCCACCGAGCTGCGCCGGCTGGCCCAACGCCGCCCCGACCTCAGCGACGACCAGCGCGCCGAGGTGGCCCGCACGGTGCACCGGGTCGTCCAGCGGCTGCTGCACCAGCCCACCGTGCGGGTCCGCCAGCTCGCCGCCGAGCCCGGCGGCGACCAGTACGCGGCGCTGCTGCGCGAACTGTTCGACCTCCAGGTCCCGCAGACGTCCCCCGTCGACACCGTCCCCGACGTGGTCGACACCGACCCCACCCCGTACCCCGGAGGCGACAGATGACCGCCCCCCTGCGCCTCGGCACCCGGGGCAGCGCGCTGGCGATGGCCCAGTCCGGCCAGGTCGCCGCGGCGCTCACCGAGGCGACCGGCCGCCAGGTCGAACTCGTCGAGGTGGTCACCGCCGGCGACCGCTCGTCCGCCCCCGTGCACCGGCTCGGCGTCGGCGTCTTCGTCTCCGCGCTGCGCGACGCCCTGACCGCCCGCACCATCGACCTCGCCGTGCACTCCTACAAGGACCTGCCCACCGCGGCGGCCCCCGGGCTGCACGTCGCGGCGGTGCCGCCCCGCCAGGACCCGCGCGACGCGCTGGTCGCCAGGGGCGGGCGCACCCTCGCCGAGCTGCCGCCCGGCGCGGTGGTCGGCACGGGCGCGCTGCGCCGCATCGCCCAGCTGCACGCGCTCGGGCTGCAACTGGAGGTCGCCCCGATCCGCGGCAACGTGGACACCCGCCTGGCGCGGGTCCTCGGCCCGGACGCCGACCTCGACGCGGTCGTCCTGGCCCGCGCCGGGCTGGCCCGGCTCGACCGGGCCGACGTGATCACCGAGACGCTCGACCCGATGCTCATGCTGCCCGCGCCCGCCCAGGGCGCGCTGGCCGTGGAGTGCCGGGCCGACGACACCGACCTGGTCGAGCTGCTCGCGGTGCTCGACCACGCACCGTCCCGGGCCGCGGTCATCGCGGAACGGGCGCTGCTGGCCACCCTGGAGGCCGGGTGCAGCGCACCCGTCGCCGCCTATGCGGAACTCGCCGAAGGCGACGCCGGCGATGAGATCTACCTGCGCGGGGCGGTGATCAGCCCGGACGGCACGCGAGACCTCCGGCTGTCCCGCACCGGAACGCCCGCCGACGCGGCGGAGATCGGCAAGGCACTCGCCGCCGAACTCCTCGAACTCGGCGCCGACTCGATCCTCGGCCACGAAGGAAACGCCGGCCCGGGGACCCAGCAATTTGGGAGCACAGAATGACCCGCACCCGTAAGCCCGTCGGCCGTATCGCGTTCGTCGGGGCCGGCCCCGGCGACCCGGGCCTGCTGACCCGCCGGGCGCACGACGCCCTGGTCGACGCCGACCAGGTGGTATACGACCGGGGAGTCCCCGAGTCGCTGCTCGACGCCGTGCGCGCCCAGGCCAAGTCCGACGCCCAGTTCTCCCCGGCGGAGGGCGTGCCGGGTGACGTGGCGAAGGTGCTGATCTCGGCCGCGAGGTCCGGCCTGAACGCCGTGCACCTCGTCGCCGGTGACCCGTTCGGCCACGACTCCGTGGTCAAGGAGGTGCAGGCGGTCGCCCGCACCGCCGCGCACTTCGAGGTGGTGCCGGGCGTCGGCCAGGCCGAGGGCGTCGCCACCTACGCGGGCGTGCCGCTGCCGGGCGTACGCACCGCCGCCGACGTCGAGGACGTCGCCACGCTGGACTTCGACGCCCTCGCCGCCGCCGTCGGCCGGGGCTCGCTGGCGCTCGCCGTGGACGCCGGCGACCTGGCCGCGATCCGCGACGGCCTGCTCGCCGCCGGGGTCGACGGCTCGACCGGCGTCGGGGTGACCGGCGACGGCACCGGGGAGACCCAGTACACGACCACGTCGACCGTCGACTCGTTCGTCGCGGCCGCGCTGGGCTTCACCGGCCGGGTCGTGCTCACCGTCGGCGAGGGCGTCGGCCAGCGCGACAAGATGAGCTGGTGGGAGAACCGCCCCCTGTACGGCTGGAAGGTGCTCGTCCCGCGCACCAAGGAGCAGGCCGGGGTGATGAGCGCGCGGCTGCGCGCGTACGGGGCGATCCCGTGCGAGGTGCCGACCATCGCGGTCGAGCCGCCGCGCACCCCCGCCCAGATGGAGCGGGCGGTCAAGGGCCTGGTCGACGGCAGGTACGCCTGGGTGGTCTTCACCTCGGTCAACGCCGTCCGCGCGGTGTGGGAGAAGTTCGCCGAGCACGGCCTGGACGCCCGGCACTTCGGCGGCGTCAAGATCGCCTGTATCGGCGAGGCCACCGCCGACGCCGTCCGCGCGTTCGGCATCCAGCCGGAGCTGGTCCCCGCCGGGGAGCAGTCGTCCGAGGGGCTGCTCGCCGAGTTCTCGCCGCACGACGAGATCCTCGACCCGGTGGGCCGGGTGCTGCTGCCGCGCGCCGACATCGCCACCGAGACCCTCGCCGCCGGGCTCACCGAGCGCGGCTGGGAGGTCGACGACGTGACCGCGTACCGCACGGTCCGGGCCGCCCCGCCGCCCGCCGAGATCCGCGACGCGATCAAGTCGGGCGGGTTCGACGCGGTGCTGTTCACCTCGTCCTCCACGGTCCGGAACCTGGTCGGCATCGCCGGGAAGCCGCACGCGCGCACGGTTGTCGCCGTGATCGGCCCCAAGACGGCGGAGACCGCGACGGAGTTCGGCCTGCGGGTCGACGTCCAGCCGCAGCACGCCTCGGTGCCCGACCTCGTGGAGGCGCTCGCCGCCTACGCCGTCGAGCTGCGCGAGAAGCTGGCCGCCATGCCGGCCAAGCAGCGCCGGGGCTCGAAGGTGCAGGGGCCGACCGCCCTGCGGTTCCGCTAGTCGCACCGGCCGCACAGCCAGCTCGCCCAGGGAGGCCCCGCATGCCGTACCCCGAGATCCGGCCCCGCCGGCTGCGCCGCAACGCGGCCGTGCGGCGGCTGGTCTCCGAGACCCGCGTCGACCCGGCCGAGCTGGTCGTGCCGATGTTCGTCAAGGAGGGGCTGACCGAGCCGCGGCAGATCGCGTCGCTCCCGGGGGTGCTCCAGCACTCCCGGGACTCGCTGCGCAAGGCCGCCGCCGAGGCGGTCCAGGCCGGCGTGGGCGGGATCATGCTCTTCGGGGTGCCCGAGCGGCGCGACCCGACCGGCTCCGGCGGCATCGACCCGGGCGGCATCCTCAACGTCGCCATCGCCGACGTGGTCGCCGAGGTCGGCGACGCGACCGTGGTGATGAGCGACCTGTGCCTGGACGAGTTCACCTCGCACGGGCACTGCGGCCTGCTCACCCCCGACGGCGAGGTGGACAACGACGCCACCCTCGCCGCGTACGCCGAGATGGCGGTGGCCCAGGCCGCCGCCGGGGTCGGGGTGGTCGGCCCGTCCGGGATGATGGACGGCCAGGTGGGCGTGGTCCGCCGGGCCCTGGACGCCGCCGGCCACACCGACGTGGCGGTGCTCGCGTACGCGGCGAAGTACGCCTCCGCCTTCTACGGCCCGTTCCGGGACGCGGTGGAGTCGTGCCTCGACGGCGACCGGCGCACCTACCAGCAGGACCCGGCGAACCTGCGGGAGTCCCTGCGCGAGGTGGCCCTGGACGTCGCCGAGGGCGCCGACATCGTGATGGTCAAGCCGGCCCTGCCCTACCTCGACGTGGTGGCGGCGGTGCGCGCGGCGGTCGACGTCCCGGTCGCCGCCTACCAGGTCTCCGGCGAGTACGCGATGGTCGAGGCGGCCGCCGCCAACGGCTGGATCGACCGGGAGCGGGTCATGCTGGAGACGCTGACCTCGATCCGGCGCGCCGGGGCGCAGATCATCCTCACCTACTGGGCGGTCGAGGCCGCCCGCCTGCTCCGCGACCGTTACTGAGCACCCGCCGCCGCCCCGTACGGCTGACGGCCCGCCGCCCGGCCAGGAGCCGGGCGACGGGCCGCCGTGGAGCCGTCGGGCCGGTCAGTCGTCGTCGGTGATGGTGCCGACGGCCAGCGGATCGGCCAGGTGCAGGCCGGGCACGCCGGCCACCAGCAGGTTCACCTTCTCGTCGGCCTCCCGCTTGCGGTCACCGCGCACGGTGACCGTGAAGGTCAGCGAGGTCTGCCCGGCCGCCAGGACCTTGCAGCCGACGTACGGCTCGTAGTCCGCCCCGGCCTGCGCCGTGGTGCCGTAGGTGGCGGCGCAGATCAGGGCCGGCTGCGACAGCGGCCGGGACACGGTGACGGTGAAGGCGAGCGGGCGGGTGCCCTTGTCGCCCTCGACCACCGTGGCGTCGGCGACGCTCAGCGACGCGCGGGAGCGGAACCGGGCCACCTGCGGGTCGTGGTCGCTGGAGCCGCGCGACCCGTCCCCGGTGAACTCTGCCGGCCAGTCGGCGTTGACGTGCGCCGCCCGCACCTGGACCAGGTCGTCGCGCAGCGCGTCGTTGACGAACAGGTGGTCCAGCGTCTGCGCCTGCCCCTCGAAGCTGTACGAGTACGCCGACGACGGCACCTCGGCGACCAGGTCGTCCCACAGGCTGTGCAGGCCCGCGTCGTACAGCGCGGCGAGCTGGTCCGACGGGGTCGGGTCGGCCCCGGTGGCGATCGGGTCGTCGGGGCGGGGGAAGACGTTCAGGTCCCCGCCGTACACCACCCGGGAGTTCCGGTCCGCGTTGTGGATCGCGGTGACCAGCGCGGCACCGTAGCGGGCCTGCTCGGTGCGCTGCCCGACCCGGCTGTCCGGCCCGGACGAGAAGTGGTTGCTCAGCGCCCACAGGTGGTAGCCCTCGGAGCCGCCCGGGGTCGCCTTGACCCAGAACTTGCCGAGCTGCGGGGCCCGCGTGTAGACGTTGTTGCCGTCCTTGCCGGTGGAGGTGTCGGTGTCGGCCGGCAGCACCGCGTTGAGCGCCTTCGGGTTCTGCACGTCCGCGTTGGACGGCAGCCCCGCCGACCGGTACGGCACCACCGGCGCGGAGCCGAGCAGCGGGTCGGTGGCGGTCGCCTCGGCCAGCGACAGCCGGTCCGTGCGGTAGAGGAACCCGGCGGTGATGCCCCGGGCGTCCGCGCCGGTCCGGTCGTACGCGGCGGCGTACGTGGGCCCGCCCGCGGCGGCCACGGCCAGCGCCAGCTCCTGGAGGGTGTCCGGCGCGCCGTCGGCGTCGTTCGTGTCGCCGCACACCAGCGCGCCCCCGGTCACGGAGCAGATGTCCTGGTCCTCGGCCTCCTGCACCAGGATCAGGTCCGGCGAGTGCAGGTCGGTGCGGATCTGGTCGGCGAGCGCCGTCAGGTGCTCCCGGTAGTCGGCCTCGCTGGCCGGCACGTAGTCGAACGGCGGGCTGACCCCGGTGCAGCCGGCGTTGCCGGTGAAGTCGCAGCCGTCGAACGGGTCGTCCCGGTAGTCGTACAGGTTCTCCACGTTGTATGTGGCGACCGCGATCTCCCGCGACCGGTCGGCCGGCTGCGGCGGGTTGTTCTTCGACGGGTCGGCCCCGGCCGCGAAGGCGGCCTGCTCGACCTGGACGCCGTACTTCTCGAACGCGTAGTAGAGCGCGCCGTACGCGTCCCCGGTGAGGGTGTCGAAGGTCCGGGCCGGCGGCAGCAGGGCGGCGTTGTCCCCGGCGGTGGCCTTGACGCCCATGGCGCCCAGCATGATCCGCTGCCCGTTGCCGTCGTCGAAGCGGCGGGTCGCGTCGTTGTCCAGCGGGTGCGCGTCGCGGAACACCCGGCGGGCGTACGCGTCGGCGCGGCCGAGCAGCGGGTCGTCCCGGTCGACCACCCACACCTCGGAGTCGGCCGTGGACGCGAACACGCTCCGGCCGCTCACCGCGCCGCTGCCGGCCCGGACCCGCACCCGGGCCCCCTCGTGCCGCTCCCAGAACCGCTGCGCGGCGGCCAGGTCGGCCGGGGGCACCGCGTCGGCGACGGCGACGACGGAGTTCACGTTGAGACCGGACGCGATCTTGGTGACCAGCGAGGCCCCGGAGAGCTGGGTCAGGTTGTAGTACTCGGACACCCGGGCCCGCAGCACCACCTCGTCGCCCACCGTCGGCACGTAGCCGCCGATCAGCGACGTGAACGAGCCCATGAAGACGAAGATGCCGTCGGAGGAGGACGGGTCGCCGTCGCTCGCGTCCGCGCGGCTCTGGAGGAAGAAGCCGTGCTGGTCGGCGCCGGCCGACGTCCGGGCCAGGGTGCGCTGGGTGATCACGCCCCGCACGTCGTACAGGCTGCTGCTGGTGCCGTTGCCGGAGGCCGGCGCGAGCGGCGACCGGTCGGCCGGGCCGGACTCGGCGTCGGTGGTCGGGCCCTGCACCTCCCCGACGGTCAGTTCCCGGGTCACGGTCACGGCCAGCGCGCAGGTCGCGGTGCCGCCGTCCGTGTCGGTCGCGGTCACCGTCACGGTGTACGCCCCGGCGGCCAGGTCGGCGCTGGTGGCGATCGTGGCGCGGGCGGTGCCGCCGACGGCGTCGGCCGGGGTGAAGGCGGTGCGGCTGATCGTGCCCGTGGCCGGGGCCGGCTCGACCGAGGTGACCGCCAGGCCGACGATCGTGTCGTCCGGGTCGGTGGCGGTCACCTCACGGCTGGCGGCGGTGCCGGCGGCGGTGGTCAGCGCCCCGCCGCAGGTGACGGTGGCGGGCTGGTCGACGGGGCCGCCGCCGTCGACGGTGTGCGCGCCCAGCCCGTCGAACGTGTCGGTGGCGTAGCCGGCCCACTGGGCGGCCGGGTCGAAGGCGTCCGACGGGTCGGTGTCGCCGGCGGTGACCGTGGGCAGCCGCCGCAGCGTGTTGTCGGCGGTGCTGGTCAGGCCGCTGCCCCACTCGGTGCCCGGGTCGGCGCCGACCTGGCCGATCGAGTCGACGACGGTGCTGCCGCCCCGACGCAGCACGATCGCGTCGTCGCCGTTGAAGAGGCTGGCGGTGGTCGTCTGGTCGGCCTGGGCGAGGACCGCCGGCGCGGCCGAGGCGGCGGCGAACACGAACGTGTCGCCCGCGGCGACCGTCCCGGTCAGGGCCAGGGTGGTGGCCGTGGTGTTGCCGTTGAAGTAGAGCAGGAGCTGGTAGCCGCCGGCGGTGAGGTCGACGGGGGCACCGGTGCCGTTGTAGAGCTCGATCGCCTTGTTGTTCGACGAGCCTTCGACGTACTCCGAGATGAAAAGGTCGGTGGGCGCGGCGCTGGCCGCGGTGGGTGCGACGCCGATGACCGGGATGGTGACGGCTACGGCGGTCGCGAGCGCGGCAGTTCTGCGGCGCGGGCGCATGGGGCCTCCACGATGGGTGGACGTGAACGAACGCACGTTAAGCGGCGGCGCTGTCCGCCGTCCATCCCCCACGGGGCGCTTTGGTGAATAGCCGACTCAGCCGACTCAGCCGCCGAGGCGGTGCACCAGCTCGGCGACGTCCACGCCGTATTCGCACCACTCCCGGTCCGGTTGGTAGCCCAGCTCGGCATTGACCTTCAGCATGGCCTCGTTGGCCTGGGCGTTCCAGGTCTGCACCTCGGTCAGCGTGGGCTCGGCCGAGCGCAGCTCCAGCAGCATCCGGGCCTTGATCGCCCGGTCGATGCCGTGGCCCTGGTGCTCCTGCACCACGATCGTGTCGTACTGGTCGGCCCGGGTCGGGTGCTGCGCCGGCACCACCACCTCGGTCAGCCCGGCCACCTCGCCGGTGCGGTCGTGGGTGGCGAGCACGATGTACGGCTTCATGCCGCGCCGGTGCAGCGTGGCCAGGCTGTCCCGCAGCCGCTGCGGGTCGTAGGAGCTGGGGCGCAGCTCGCCGTCGTCCACGTCGCGCACCTCGGCCTTCGCCCGCGCGTACGCCTCGATCAGGTCGTCCGGCGGGCCGCCCGGGCAGAACCGCACCTGGTAGCCCGCGCCGACGCCCGTGGCCATCTCGGCCAGCGCCGACCAGTCCACCCCGGACAGGTCGAGCACGCTGCGGGTCTCCACGTATTCCCGGGAGAAGCCCAACGCCTCGTAGAACGCCACCGCCGGGGTGCCGCCGACGACCTCGACCCCGATCGACTGGAAGCCCTCCTGGTAGACCCGGCGGGCGGCCACCCGGGTCAGGTCCCGGCCCAGGCCGGTGCGGCGCACCGACGGATGCACCAGCACCTCCAGCACGCCGATGTCGCCGAGCAACAGCACGTGGACGTGGCCGAGGATCGGCCCGGGGCCGCCCCCGGCGGCCGGCTCGGCCTGGGCCACCCAGGCGAGCCGCCGCTCGCCGGGCATCACCTCGGAGAGGTATTCCCGCAGGTGGCTCCCCTGCCACGGCGGGTCCTGCGGGAGGTCGGCCGCCAGCACCGCGTTCAGCGTGTCCAGCAGCGACGCGAGCTCGGCGGGCGACGCGGTCCGGGGGTCCCATTCGCGCACCATCACCCGTCTAGCTTGCCGCTTACGGCAGCTTGACGGAAGTGTCCAGTTCTCGGCTGCGCCCGGTTTCTCCCGCGAGGCCGGCGGCCACCTCACGGGCGGCGGCTGGCCAGCCCGTACTCGTTGGCCTTGTCGAAGACGTCCTGGGCGTAACGGCGCACGTCGTTGTACGACAGGATGGCCCCCCACCAGTCGCCGGGGGCCGTCATGTTCCGGCCGCCCTTGCACAGGTAGTTGCCGGCGGCCAGGGCCGCGTCGTCCAGGTCGTGCGGGTTCTTGCGCCCGTCGTTGTCGGCGTCGGCGCCGATCTCCTGCCAGGTCGTCGGGATGAACTGCATGGGCCCGATCGCCCGGTCGTAGACGGTGTCCTTGTCGTAGAGCCCCCGGTCGGTGTCGGTGATCCGCTGCCGCCCGCCCTGGCCGTCGAGCGGGTCGCCGATGATCTCCGGGAGCGCCTGCCCGTCGGGGCCCAGGGTCGCGCCGTTGGCCTGGCCGTGGCGCGACTCGACGTAGCCGATCGCGGCGAGGGTGGTCCAGCTCAGCCGGCAGCCCGGGGTGGTCTGGGCGAGCGCCAGCTCGGCGTACCCGTACGCCTGCATGGCCACCGGCGAGATGCCGACCTTCGCCCCGGTCTGCTGGGCCCAGGCGGCGAGCGCGTCCGCCGGCCGGCCGGTCGGTGCCGGCACGACCGGTCCCGCGCTCGCGCCGGGCACCGCCGTCGCGCCGGGCGGCAGCGGGGTGGCCGACCCGCCGGGCAGCAGCCCGCCCTGCGGGGTCGCCGTGCCGGCCCCCGGGGTGCCGGCGGTGCCGTCCACCGCCACCGGGCGGGACTTCGGCGCGGACGCCGGCACCAGCAGCGCCCCGGCGGCGGCGGTCCCGGCGACCAGCACGAGCAGGAAGAGGCCGGGCAGCGTGAGCCGGCCGCTCGGGCGGCGGGACCAGGCCCGGGTGGCGCGGGCGGCGGCGACTGCCGCCTGCCGGGGCGGGGGCATGCGCACGGCGTGGGCGAACGGCACCCGACGCCGCCGGGCCACCCCGGTCGGCTTCTCGGCCTCCGACTTCTTCTCCGCCTCGGGCCCGGCGGGCTTCGCCGCCTCCGCCTCGGGCTGCTCGGCGTCGGGCTGCTTCGCCGCCTCGGGCTCGGCCGGCGTCGCCGGCTCCGGCTCGGCGGCTTCCTTCGCCGTCGGCTCGGCGGGCTCGGTCACCGCCGGCTCCTTCGCCTCCGGCCCGGCAGGCTGCGTCGGCTCCGGCCCGGCAGGCTGCTTCGCCTCCGGCTCCGCCGGCTGCGTCGGCTCCGGCTCGACCCGCGGCGGGGAGTCGGCGGGCGGCTCGCCGCGCAGCCAGGGCCGGCGGGGGCGGGGCACCCGGGCACGCGGCGGCGCGCCGCCCGGATCGTCGGGCGGCGCGGCCGGTCGCAGGGCCCTAGCCGCCGGTCTGTCCTCGCCGTCCACCACCCGTCGAGTATCACCCATGCCCCGCCCGGAGTCAGGCCCGGTCGTACCCTGGTGCCATGCCCCGGTACGAGTTCCGCTGTCGCGCGTGCGGCGACACCTTCGAGGTCAACCGTCCGATGGCGCAGGCCGGTGAGCCGGCGTCCTGCCCGAGCGGGCACGCCGACACCGTCAAGCTCCTGTCCACCGTGGCCGTGACCGGCCGTGGCGGCGGCGCGGGTCCGGCTGCGCCGGCCCCCTCCGCGGGCGGCGGTGGCGGTTGCTGCGGTGGCGGGTGCGGCTGCTGACCCGGTCCCGACCGGCCCCGGCGCACCGGGGCGACCCGCCCCGGCCGGCCTGCCCCGACGGGGCCGTACCGGCCCGGGTCCTGCCGTTTCCGGCCCCGGTTGGCACCTTGGGGCGGATTGCGCCCATCCGTTCTCACGATGCGTGACGGCCCGACCATAGGGCAGCATGTACCCGTCGTCACGGGGGCGGAGGTTCGACGTATGACGTCAGGGGTCCACCTCCCGAGCGGTTGGGTGACCTTCGTGTTCACCGACATCGAAGGCTCGACGCGCCTGGCCCAGCTGCTCGGTCCCGGGTACCGTCCGGTGCTGCGGGAGCATCGCAGGCTGCTGCGGGACACCCTGGCCCGCACCGACGGCGCGGAGCTGCTCACCGAGGGCGACTCGTTCTTCATCGCCTTCCCCGACGCGGGTGCCGCGCTCACCGCCTGCCTCACCGCGCAGCGCGCGCTCGCGACGCACGACTGGCCGGCCCCGGAAGCCGCGCCCCGCGTCCGGATGGGCCTGCACACGGGCTGGGCGGAGCCCCGCGACGGCGAGTACGCCAGCCACGAGGTGCACCGGGCCGCCCGGGTGGCCGCCGCCGCCCACGGCGGGCAGGTGCTCTGCTCGGCGGCCACCGCGCGGCTCGCCTCCCCGTTGCCGGCGGGGGCGTCCCTGCTGGACCTCGGCCTGCACCGGCTGCGTGGCTTCGACGACCGGGAGCGGCTGTTCCAGCTGATCGCGCCCGGCCTGGAGCGGCAGTTCCCCCGCCCGCGCACCGCCGACGCGGTGGCGCACAACCTGCCGACCCAGGTCACCTCGTTCGTCGGCCGGGAGACGGAGCGGGCGGAGCTGCGCCGGCTGACCGCCGGGCACCGGCTGGTGACCGTCCTCGGCGCCGGCGGGGCCGGCAAGACCCGGCTCGCCGTCGAGCTGGCGGCCGGCATGGTGGAGGAGTATCCGGACGGCGTCTGGTTCGTCGACATCGCCACGGTGACCGACCCGGGGCTGGTGGCGTTCGCGGTCGCCGCCGTGCTCGGGCTGCGTCCGGAGCCCGGCCGCCGGATGGTCGACACCCTCGTCGAGTACGCCGCGGCCCGTCGGATGCTGATCCTGCTGGACACCTGCGACGCCCAGCCGGCCGCCTGCGCCGAGCTGATCTCCCTGCTGCTCGCCGGCGGGGGCGGGGTCCGGGTGCTGGCCACCAGCCGCGAGTCGTTCGGCCTGCCCGGCGAGGTGGTGTGGCGGATCCCGCCGCTGTCCGTGGAGCCCCGGCCGGGCGGCGCGGAGAGCGACGCGGTGGCGCTGCTGCTGGCCCGCACGGCGGCGGCCCGGGGCGGCCGGGAGCCGGCCCCGGTCGAGTCGGCCGACCTGCGGCGGGTGGTACGCCAGCTCGACGGGCTGCCGCTCGCCATCGAGCTGGCCGCCGCCCGGCTGCGGGTGCTCTCCGTCGGGCAGCTCGCCGAGCGCCTCGACGACGTGCTCGGGACCCTCGACGCCGGCCGGGACACCGCCCCGCAGCCGCCCCGGGACGAGCTCGGCTGGACGGGCAACCAGCAGGACACCGTCGACCTGGTGGCGGCGTCCCGGGGCAACGCCCCGCCCACCCCGGCGACCCGTGCCGTGCAGCGGTCGGCCGCCGAGCGGCACCTCACCATGCAGGCCACCGTCACGTGGTCGTACCGGACGCTCGGGCCCCGGGCGGCCCGGCTGCTGCGCTGGCTGGCGGTCTTCGCCGGCCCGGTGGACCTGCCGACGGTGGAGTGGCTGCTCGACGACGACCCGCTGGACCCGCTGTCGGTGCTGGTGGACAAGTCGATGATCCTGGCCGAGCCGCACGCGTCGGGCAGCACGTACCGGATGCTCGACCCGATCCGGGCGTACGCGGCGCGGCGGCTGGCCCAGGCGGGCGAGGAGCGGGCGGCCCGGGACCGGCACCTGGCCTGGTCGACGCGCGCCCTGCGGCGGGCCCACCTCGGGCCGGACGGCCGGCCGACGACCCTGTCCCTGTACGCCCTCGACCCGCTCGCCGGCGAGGTGCGCGCCGCGCTGCGCTGGTGCACGACCGGCGGCAGCGCGCGGGACGGGCTGCGCCTGGCCGGGGGCCTGGACCAGTGGTGGCGGGAGCGCGGGCTGGCCCGGGAGGGACGCCTCTGGCTGTTCCGGCTCTACGGCCGGATGGCCGAGACCGGGGAGCACGTGCCGGACGCCGAGCTGGCCGCCGCGTACTACATGCACTCGCTGCACGCCGGCGCGGACGGCGAGTTCGCGGAGGAGCTGCGCTACTCGCAGCAGGCCGAGGCGGCGGCCCGGCGGGCCGGCGACGCCGGGTTGTTGGCCCGGGTGCTGGCCGGGCGGGCCGCCCCGCTGGTCGACATGGGGCAGTTCGCCGACGCCGAGCGGGCCTGCCGGGAGGTCATCGCCTGGGCGCACGAGCGGGAGGTGGCGGGGGACGCCCTGTTCGCGGTGCTCAGCCTCGCCGAGCTGCTCTGGCGGCGCGGCGCGCTGGCGGAGGCCGCGGAGCTGCTCGGCGCGGCCCGCCCGGTCGAGGCGGCCCGCCCGGCGGACCGGGGGCGTCGGTCGGTGGACATGCTGCTCGGCATGGTGGCGCTGGCCCGGGGCGACCTGGTGGCCGCACACGAGCACCTGCTGGTGGCGTTGCGGTCCCGGATGAGCCACGGCTTCCACCGCCGGGCCTGCGACACGCTGCACGCGATCGCGGTGCGCTGCGCGGCCGGCGGCGACCCGCTGACCGCGGCCCGGCTCTTCGGCGCGGCGCAGGCGACCCGGGAGAGCCTGCGGTCGACCCCGGGCATCTACGGGGCGTACTGGCTGGAACGGCAGGCCGCGCTGCGCCGGGAGATGGGCGACGTGGCCTTCGACGAGGCGTACGCGCAGGGGAGCGAGCTGCGCCTGGAGGAGGCGGCGGCGCTGGCCCTGGCGGTGGAGCACCCCGACCTGGGGGTGGACTCGACCCGCTTCGCGGCCACCGGGCTGCCGACGCCCGCCCCCGCGCCCGCCCCCGCGCGCCCCGCCGAGGGCTGCTGTTAGGAGGGGACCCCTGCGCTGCCGAAGGCGTTGACAGGGGGCCCTTCCTTGCGGCTCAGCGCTCGGCGGCCGCCTTCATGCGGGCGGCGCGGTCGATGTCGGCCTGCCGGACCGCCGCGAGGGAGCCGAAGATGCTGACCGCCTCGTAGTAGGCCCACGCGAGGCTGTAGCAGGCGGGCCGGACCACCGAGCTGTAGGTGGCGCAGACCCGCTTGAGGTCCTCGTAGAAGGCGCTGTCCAGCCGGGCCTTGTTGGCCGGGAACTGCCCCATCTCCTTGTAGTTGCGGTAGCCGAAGTCGTGCCGGTGGCAGGAGAGCTTGAAGTTGAACCCGAGCGGGTTGTCCGGGCTGGACGAGCAGTAGTCGGTGGACCAGTTGAAGGCGTACTCGGCCCAGGCGGACTGGTCCTGCCGGGCCGAGTTCCAGCTGTTGTAGCTGCTGGCGCTGGTCTGCGTCCAGCTCGACAGCACGCCGAGCTTCTGGCTGGTGCTGACGGCGGCGGTCGCGGGGGAGGCGACCGCGAGCGCCGCGAGCAGGGCGAGCGCGCCGGAGGCGAGGACTGTGGCGAGGCGTCTGGGCACGGGGGGACCTCCGCGGGGGTGTGCGGTGCGGGTGGTTACCGGCGGGTCACCGGATTCGACAAGTGTCGATCAAACCGCGAAGCGTCGAGTACGTCATAAACCAACATCTGGTGACATCAGTTGAAACAGACGAATGCCCCGGACGCTGGGGCGCCCGGGGCATTCGTCCGTGCCGCCAGTCCTCAGCGCACGAAGCGCGGCGGGCTGACGGGGCTCTCGTTCCACAGCCGGTCCAGCGCCGTCACGTGGTACGTGTACCGCGCGCCGGCCTCGGCCGTGCCGTCCACCCAGGACTGGGTCGCGCCGGGGGTGGCCCGCACGGTGCCGACCAGGTGGGACGCGTCGGCGAAGCCGCACGCCCCGGCCGGGCCGGTCCCGTCGAACCGGTAGACCGCGTACGACGCGGCCCGGCCCAGCGGGCCCGCGCCGTCGGCCGGCTGCCGCCAGCTCAACCGCACCCCGTCGGCCTGCCGCTGCGCGCCGGTGACCACCGGGGGCAGCAGCGGCTTCGCCGGCAGGTGCGGCATCGCCGGGACCAGGGCGGGGCGGGAGTAGTGCTCGGCGGCGTAGAGGTCGGTCGCCCCGAGCCGGTTCGCCCGCACCTGCACGGCCGAGAAGTGCACGTTGCCCAGCACCTCCGGGTACGCCCGGTTGAGCGTCAGGTGGTCGGACAGCTCGCGCGGGTTCTGCCAGTACGACCCGTACGCCGGGTCGCCGCTCTTGTAGTCGGCCTGGCCGATGTAGAGCTGCACGCGGGTGCCGCGCACCGTCTCGGCCCACCACGGCACCAGCCGGGCGTAGTCGGCCGCCGGGTACTGGCCGATGTACCAGTAGAGCTGCGGCACGATGTAGTCGATCCACTCCTGCTTGACCCACTTGCGGGTGTCGGCGGAGATGATGTCGTACGACTGGCTGCCGGTGGTGTCCGAGCCGTTCGGGTCGGCCGACGCGTTGCGCCAGATGCCGAACGGGCTGACCCCGAACTTCACCCACGGCTTCGCCGCCTTGATCCTGCCGTTCATCTCCTGGATCAGCAGGTCGATGTTGTCCCGCCGCCAGTCGGCCCGGTCGGTGAAGCCCCGGTTGTACGCCGCGAAGGTGGCGTCGTCGGGCACCTGGTAGGTGCCGCTGGGGTAGGGGTAGAAGTAGTCGTCGAAGTGCACGCCGTCGATGTCGTAGCGGGTGACGGCGTCCATCATGGCGGTCTGGACGAACTCGCGGACCGCGGGGACGCCGGGGTCGTAGTAGAGCCGGCTGCCGGCGACGCCGGCCGGCGGGTAGGCGAACGTCCACTCGGGGTGCTGGCGGGCCGGGTGGCCGGGCGCGAGCTGGGCGAGGTCCGCGCCCGCGCCGCCAGGGGCCGGCATGGAGATCCGGTACGGGTTGAACCAGGCGTGGAACTCCAGGTTGCGCCTGTGCGCCTCGTCGACGAGGAACGCCAGTGGGTCCCAGCCCGGGTCCTGCCCGCGCACCCCGGTCAGGTACTCCGACCACGGCTCGTACGGCGACGGCCAGAACGCGTCGGCGGTGGGCCGGACCTGCACGACGACGGCGTTGTGGTGCAGCCGTTGCGCCAGGTCGAGCCAGCCCAGGTATTCGGCCCGCTGGGCGGCGATGCGGTCCGGGGCGGTCTGCGACGCCTTGGTGGGCCAGTCGATGTTGACCACCGACGAGATCCACATGGCCCGGAACTGCCGCTTCGGGGTGGCCGGGTCGGTGGCGCAGGTGACGCCGCCGGGGGTGGCCTGCGCCGTTGCGCCGGACGGCGTCGCCGCCGCGGCGGTGCTGGTGTGTGCCGCCGCCGCGGCGGTGCTGGCGTGTGCCGCCGCCGCGGCGGTGGGTGCGGCGGCGACGAGCGCGCCGAGCAGGGCCACGGCCAGCCCGGCGGCCCTGAGCCGAGTTGCCTTCATCCGGTGCGTCCCTTCGGTGGGCTCGGCGGGCGGGCGCGATGCCTGCTGCGGCAAGAACCGCCGCAGCGAATCTGACCCTGGTAGGAAATTTTCACATCGGGCGGGCCGGCGCAAGACCCCCCGCCCGGATCGGTGCCCCTCCGGAGTGGAACGCCGCCGGGGTACGCGGCGGACCGTGACCTTATCGACACCCAAAGTCGTGATTCGTGGGTCGCCGCGCTGGGTAGCTTCGCCGGTCACCGGCCGCCACGGTGGTGGTCGCACGGTGGGAGGGGTGAGCGCGGTGTCGGTGCTGCGTACCAAACCGATCAAGGACGTGATAGCCCAGGGCGAGGCGGACGGTGAGGGCGGCGGCCCCGGCCTCAAGCGCCGACTCGGCGCGCGTGACCTCACCGGCTTCGGCATCGGCATCGTCATCGGCACCGGGATCTTCACGCTTACCGGCATCGAGGCCCGCGACAGCGCCGGTCCCGGCGTGGTGATCTCCTTCGCCATCGCGGGCGTGGTCGCGCTGCTCGCCGCCCTCTGCTACGCCGAGCTGGCCTCCAGCGTGCCGACCGCCGGCAGCGCCTACACCTACGCCTACGCGACGATGGGCGAGATCGTCGCCTGGATCATCGGCTGGGACCTGCTGCTGGAGTTCGCCCTCGGCGCGGCGGTGGTGGCCCGCGGCTGGTCCGGCTACCTCGCCGAGCTGCTCGGCCTGCCCACCGCCTGGTTCGGCGAGGAGGGCAGCATCGTCAACGTCGGCGCGATCGCCGTCGTGCTGCTGCTCGGCGTCGTGGCGATCGTCGGCATCCGCGAGTCCGCCCGGGTCACCAACCTGCTCGTGCTGGTCAAGGTGGCCATCTGCGTCTTCATCGTGGTCGCCGGCCTGTTCTTCGTGAAGGCCGCGAACCTCACCCCGTTCATCCCGCCGGCCGAGCCCGCCGGGGCCGGCGACGACGGGATCAAGCAGCCCGTCACCCAGGCGCTGTTCGGGCTGGAGCCGTCCGTGTTCGGGTTCGTCGGCGTCCTCAGCGCCGCCGCCGTGGTCTTCTTCGCGTACACCGGCTTCGAGGCCGTGGCCAACCTCGGCGAGGAGACCCGCCGGCCCAAGCGCGACCTCACCCTCGGCCTGCTCGGCACGCTGCTGGTCTCCACCGTGCTCTACATCGGCGTCTCGCTGGTCGTCGTCGGCATGGTCCCCTACACCGAGATCGACCGGGGCGCGCCGATCGCGTCCGCCTTCAACGCGGTCGGGGCCGAGTGGGCCGGCATCCTCGTCTCCATCGCCGCCGTCGCCGGCCTGACCAGCGTCATCCTCGTGGACCTGGTGGCCATGGGCCGGATCGGCTTCGCCATCAGCCGCGACGGGCTGATCCCGCCGTCGGTGGCGAAGGTGCACCCGCGCTTCGGCACCCCGTACCGGATCTCGGCCGTCATGACGGTGGCCGTGGCGCTGCTCGCCGGCTTCCTGCCGCTGTCGGCCCTGGCCGACCTGGTCAGCATCGGCGCGCTCTGCGCGTTCGTGCTGGTCTCGGTGGCCGTGCCGATCCTGCGCCGCAAGCGCCCCGACCTGGAGCGGCCGTTCCGGGTGCCGTTCTCCCCGGTGCTGCCGATCGTCTCCGCGCTGGCCTGCCTCTACCTGATGCTCAACCTGTCGGTGGAGACCTGGATCCGGTTCCTCGTCTGGATGGCGCTCGGCGGGATCATCTACTTCGGCTACGGCTACCGCCGCAACCGCCTGGCGCGCAAGGAAGGGCCCCCTGTTAACGCCTGAGGTAGAGAAGGGTCCCCTTCTCACCCCCGCCGCCCGGATGGGCGCGGGGTGGCGGCGCGGGACGGTGGCGGGGGCGGGGGGGTGTCCCTATGGGTTTCGTCAAGCGGTGGCGGGGCTGGTGGGGCGTGGTTGGTAGGGGATCTTGTTGCGGAGCATGGCGTGGAGGACGTCGCAGCGGCGGCGGGCGAGGCAGATGAGGGCGGCGTTGTGGCGTTTGCCTTCGGCGCGTTTGCGGTCGTAGTAGGCCCTGCTCACGGGGTCGGCGAGGGCTGCGAAGGCGGCGAGGAAGAACGCGCGTTTGAGGTTCTTGTTGCCGCCCCTTGGCGGGTGTTCGCCGCGGATGCTGCTGCCGGATCGTCGGGTTACCGGTGCCAGGCCGGCATAGGCGGCGAGGTGGCCGGGGGTGGCGAAGGCGGTGCCGTCGCCGACTTCGAGGAGGATCCGGGCTGCGGTCCTGACGCCGATGCCGGGCATCGAGGTCAGGACCGGGGCAAGAGGGTGCGCATCAAGCATCCCCTCGACCTGAGCGCCGATCTGGTCACGCTGGCGCAGAGTCTCGCGGAGGCTGTCGGCGAGGCGAGGCAGGATCGTCTCGGCCGCTTGGGTGCCGGGAACGGTGACGGTCTGCTCGTCCAGGGCGGTCATGATCTGCTCGACGAGCCGTTCACCCATGCGGGGTGCGTGTGCTGTGGCGATCGAGGTCAGTTTGCGGCGGCCGGCTTTGCGCAGCCCGGCGGGTCCTCCGCAACGGGACAGCAGCTCCAGTACCGCTTTGTGGTGCACCTTAGGGCCGAGGACTCGTTCCAGCGCGGGGTGGATCTGCGTCAGCAGGCCCCGTATCCGGTTCGATATCCGGGTGGCTTCGCCGGCGAGGTCGTCGTCGAAGCCGACGAGAACTTCCAGCTCAGCCAGGGTCTCGTCGCCGGTGTCGACCCGCCGCAGCGTGTGCGGCAGGGTACGAGCCGCGTCAGCGATGACGTACGCGTCTCTGGCGTCGGTCTTCGCCGAACCTGGGTGCAGGTCAGCGATCCGGCGCATCGCCAGCCCGGGCAGGTAGGCCACCTGATGCCCGCACGCCCGAGCCACCGCCACCGGCAGGGCACCGATCGAGGCGGGTTGGTCGACCACGACCAGGACCTGGCCGTGACGGGAGAGTTTGTCGAACAGTTGCCGCAGCCGGGCCTCGGTGTTCGGTAGCGGCGCGTCGTGCAACCGTCTGCCGTCCGGGGTCAACCCGACCGCGTGGTGATCACCCTTGCCGACGTCCAAGCCGAGGTAGACACCGTATCCGTCGTGCACCACACCCGCCTCCACGCATCACTCGTGGCCCCGGCCGCAGTCTGGGCGTCGGACTGCCGGCAGCCACGTTACGAAGAGACCTACCCCAACACGGGGCGGCCGTGTCCCTATCAGCGGTCCGCCGACGCCACCCGACCCGGCGACAACACCCCCCGGATCATCGAAACGACAGGGGCAGGAAGTCATACCGGGCCGGGCGACCGAGGGTCCCCGACTGGGGACGATCAAAAAGGTAACGGGGGCGCTACGCGGCGGCGGGGGCGAAGCGCAGCAGGTTCCAGGAGACCGCCGGCAGCAGCACCGCGCAGCGGCCCCCGTCGGGGGCGGGGGCCGCCAGCTCCCGGGGTGCGACCCGGTCGGGCTCGGCCTCGGTGTTGACGGCGTCCGGGTCGGCTGCGGCGGCGAGGGTGAGGTGGGCCGCCCCGGCCAGGGCGGGCAGGCCGCGCAGGTCCAGGTCGAGGGGGAGGTCGGCGGGGCCCCGGTTGACCGCGAGGACGGTGAGCGCGCCGGTCTCCTCGTCGTGCAGGGCCACGGTGTCCAGCACCGGGACGTCCCCGTAGCGCTTGGTGGCGTACGTCGGGCAGACCGGCTCGGTGCGCAGCACGGTGCCCCGGGCGTGGCGGGCGGTGAGGGCGAACGGGTGGAAGATGCTCTGCCGCCAGGCGGGACCGCCGGTGCGGGTGCGGATCGGGGCGATCACGTTGGCGAGCTGCGCCTGGCAGGCCACGCCGACCCGGTCGGCGTGCCGGAGCAGGGTGATCAGCAGGTCGCCGACCACCACCGCGTCGACGGCGGTGTAGTCGTCCTCGATGAGGGTGGGGGCCTCGACCCAGCCGCGCCGGTCCAGGTCGGCCTGGAGGCGGGACTGGTACCAGACGTTCCACTCGTCGAACGAGATCTTCAGCTTGCGCCGGTGCCGCTGCTTCGCCGCCACGTGGTCGGCGGTGGCGACCACCTCCGCGATGAAGTGGTCCATGTCGACGGCCGAGGCCAGGATGCTGGCCCGGTCGCCGTCGGCGGGATCGTAGTAGGTGTGCGCGGAGATGTAGTCCACGTGCTCGTAGGTGTGCTCCAGCACCGTCGCCTCCCAGGAGGCGAAGGTCGGCATGCCCCGGCCGGAGCTGCCGCAGGCGACCAGGCTGACCGAGGGGTCGATCAGCTTCATCGCGCGGGCGGTCTCGGCGGCGAGCCGGCCGTACTCGTCGGCGGTCTTGTGCCCGACCTGCCACGGGCCGTCCAGCTCGTTGCCCAGGCACCACAGCCGCACCCCGTAGGGCTCGGGCGCGCCGTGGGCGCGGCGCAGGTCCGACAGCCGGGTGCCGCCGGGGTGGTTGGCGTATTCCAGCAGGTCGCAGGCCTCCTGCACACCCCGGGTGCCGAGGTTGACGGCCATCATCGGCTCGACGCCGGCCGCCGTCGCCCAGGTCATGAACTCGTCGAGGCCGAAGGCGTTGGTCTCGATCGTCTTCCAGGCGAGGTCGAGCCGGCGGGGCCGGTCGGCGACGGGGCCGACGCCGTCCTCCCAGCGGTAGCCGGAGACGAAGTTGCCGCCGGGGTAGCGGACCACGGAGACGCCCAGCTCCCGGGTCAGCTCCAGCACATCGCCGCGCAGGCCGTGCGGGTCGGCGGTGGGGTGGCCGGGCTCGTAGATCCCGCCGTAGACGCAGCGCCCCAGGTGCTCGACGAAGGACCCGAAGATCCGCCGGTCGGCCGGCCCGATCGCGAAGGCCGGGTCGATGGTCAGCTTCGCGGTCACCGGGAAATCCACCTTTCGTCGCCGTCCCGTCGGTTCTATAACGTTGTACTCAACGCTGTAAAGGGGCGGCGGAGCGCCCGTGGCACCCGGCGGGGAGGCGGCGGTGCGACACAGGCTGAAGGACGTGGCGGAGCGGGCCGGCGTCTCCGTCAAGACCGTCTCCAACGTCGTCAACGGCTACCAGCACGTGCGGCCCGACACCCGGGCCCGCGTCGAGCGGGCCATCGCCGAGCTGAACTACCGGCCCAACCTGTCGGCGCGCAACCTGCGCAAGGGGCGTACCGGCGTGATCGCCCTGGCCGGGCCGGAGCTGGACGTCCCCTCCTTCGCCGAGTTGGCCCGGCACGTCGTCGCCGCCGCCGCCGAACGGGGCTGGACGGTCCTGGTCGATCGGGCCGGCGGCGGCCCCGCGCCGGGGCGGGCCGCCACCGGCATCGGCGACCACCTCGTCGACGGCCTGATCGTCGGCCCGTTGACGCCGACCGCCGGGCACCTCGCCGGCCGGGACGACGGCACCCCGGTGGTGCTGCTCGGCGGGCCCGGCGGCCCCGGCCCCGCCGACCAAGTGGCGACCGACGACGCGGCCGCCGCCCGCGCGGCCACCGCCCACCTGATCTCCCTCGGCCGCCGCCGCGTCGCCGCGATCGGCGCGCGGCCCACCCCCGAGGTGGCCGCCGCCCGGCTCCGCCTCGCCGGCTACGCCGCCGCGCTCGCCGCGGCCGGCATCGCCCACGACGAGCGCCTCGTCGTGCCCGCGCCGGCCTGGCGTCGCGCCGACGGCGCGGCGGCCGTGCGGCATCTGCTCACCTCGGGGGTACGCCCCGACGCCGTCCTCTGCCTCACCGACACCCTCGCCCTCGGTGCCCTGCGGGCGCTGCACGAGGCCGGTCTGCGGGTCCCCGGCGACGTGGCGGTGGCCGGCTTCGACGACATCGAGGACGGGCGCTTCTCCGTCCCCACCCTCACCACCGTCGCCCCCGACAGGGAACGCGTCGCGCGGCTGGCCGTCGCGCTGCTGGCCGACCGGATCGACGGGGACCGGAGCGCCCCGCCGCGCATGCTCACCGTCCCCTACCGGCTCGAACCGCGGGAGAGCACGCTGGGCCGCTGACCCCGCCCCGGGCGTCGGTTCGTCCACATGCGACAGTCGTGCCACGGGCTGCCGCCGAACGGCGGATGGGCGCGGTGACGGCGGGTCGCGATGATGTGGCGGCACGTGGGGACGAGCAGACCAAACTGGGGGCGAGATGAGCACCGATTCGAGCTGGGGCGACTACCTGTCCGCTGACACCGCCGGCACGGACGCCGGCATCGCCACCTTCGACCAGCCGCTGGTCGAGCCGGTCGCGGTCGAGCCGGTGCTGCCCGAGCCCGTGGTGGACGTCGTCGAGAGCGAGTTGGCCGGCGCGGCCGCCGACCAGGACTGGTCGGCCTGGCACGCCGACAGCGGCGACCAGTGGGCCGACTCGGCGCAGGACTGGGTCGACTACGCCAACGAGAACCTGGCCGCCGGCAACACCGACATCGCCGCCAGCGCCTTCGACACCGCCGCCAACCACGCCGACCTGGCCGACGGCAACTACGACGTCTCGTTCGACTACGCCGCCCAGGCCGGCACCCACCTGGACACCGCCGTCGCGGAGGTCGCCCCCTACGACACGTACGACGCGGGGGCGGGCTTCGACGCCGGCACGAGCTTCGACATCGCGGAATGAGCTGGGCCGACGACAACGACCCCGGCAGCCGGCCGCAGCCGGCCGTGCTGGCCGCCGAGGCCGGCCGGCTCGCCGCCGGGGCGGAACGCCGGATCGCCGCCCCGGCGAGCGCGGTCCGGCAGCACCTGCTCCGCGCCGTCCGGGACCTCGGCTTCGACCTGCGCGCCGAGCAGCTCAGCCTGCTGGAGGCGGTCCGCGGGTCGAAGCTCGGCGGGGTGACCCTCTCCGCCGCCCGGGTGCCCGTCCTCCTCCGGGTCGGTCTCGAAGCCGACGCGGCCGGGACCCGGGTCACCGTCCTGCTGGCCGACCGCTGGGTCGGCAAGGTGGGCCGGAACTGGGGCCTCACCTCCGTCTACGTCGAGCTGTTCGGGTCCGTCCTCAGCGCCGTCGACGGGGTGCTGGGCCGGCTCGACCCGGCCGCCGCCGCCACGTTCGCGCCCTGGTGGCGGCAGACCGGCCCCGGCGACGTGGCGATCATGCAGAACGCGGCCGGCATCGCCAACCGGGCGGGAGCGGTGCTGTCCCGGCACGCCTCCCGCCTGCTCGAAGGGGACGTCGCCACCCCGCGCCGGGCGTCGGTCAGCCGCGCCGGCACCGAGACGTTCGCCTTCGAGACGCCGCAGGCCGTCGCGGAGGTGCCGGCCGAACTGGCCGACGGCATGCTGATGGTCGGCACCCTGGTGGCCAGCCGCCCCGACGGGATGCCGCCCCACCTGGTGGCGCAGGTGCGGTCGCTCGTCGTCCGGATCGAGGAGCACCTCGCCGCGGTCGCCGGCACCGCCGGGGCGGCCCCGGCCGCCCGGTTCACCGTCGACCCGGCGGACGTGCCGGTGGTGACCTTCCTGCACCAGCAGGCCCGGATCCGGGGCATGCTCCCGGTGCGGACCCTGCGCACCTGCACCACCTGCCGGCTGGAGAAGGTCACCAACCCCGACCTGGAACGGTTGCAGGAACGCACCCGCCGGACCCGGGACCTGGCGAGCAGCATCAGCGCGGTGGTCACCCCGTACGTGCTGGCCGGACGGCTGGTGCAGCTCAACGGGAAGGGACCCAGCTTCGCCTGCCCGCGCTGTCAGGGCATGGACGCCGACGAGACGGTGGTGACGTACTGCCAGCGGTGCGGCGACCGGCGGGCCGAGACGGCCCTGCGGACCTGCCCGAAGTGCCAGTTCGACTTCCGCAGCCTGCTCGCCGGCGACAAGCCTTGGCAGCCGCGCGCGACGCAACCGACGGGCGTGGCCGCCACCCCCACGGTCACCACCGCCGTCGCCCCGGGACCCGCCCCGGGGCCCGTGCCGCCGCCCGTGCCGCCGGCCGCGACCGCCGCCCCGTGCCCGCCGGCGCCCGCCGCGCCCCGACGGGTGGATCCGGAGGCGGAGCAGTGGCCACGCCCACCGGGGTACGTGCCCCGCTGACCGACGTCGGCCCGGCGGGGCCGGGGCACCCGGGCCGGGCCGACGCCCCCGTGTCAGGCGAAGAAGCGGGCCAGGTGCGGCTGCTCCGGCGCCGGGTCGTCCGCGCCCAGCGGGGTGAGGTCGGCGAAGATGCTGGCGCCGTCGCAGCCCACGTGCAGGGGAAACCAGCGCGGGGTGCCCGGCGGGCGTTGCAGGCAGATCCCCTTGACCGTCTGCACGTCCAGCAGCCGCACGTGGGTCGGGTCGGCCACCGCGTTCACGTGCCCCCACCAGGGGCTCATCACGTGCAGCACCCCACCCGGGCGCAGCACCCGGTGACACTCGTCCACCAGCGGCAGGAAGTCGATCAGGTGCTCCAGGATGTGCACCGCGAACAGCACGTCCACGGAGTCGTCGGCCAGCGGCAGCGACCCGGACAGGTCGGCCACCGCGTCCACCCCCGGGGCCGGGTAGATGTCCAGCCCCAGGTTCTGCGGGTACTGCTTGGTGCCGCCGCAGCCCAGGTCCACCACGACCGGGTCGCGGCCGGCGACCCGCACCCGGCACCAGACGCCGAACACCCCGGCGAGCCGGCCGACCAGGCCCCGCACCAGGCGCAACTGCGCGGCGTCGGCGACCTCCCCGGTCAGGTGGGCCACCCCCCGGTCGAAGCGCACCCGCACCGCCACGTCACGCAGCCGGGCGTCGTGGGCGGCCTGATCCGCCCACGCCTCGGCGAGGAACTCGTCGACCGCCCGCAGCCGGTCGGCCGAGGGCGCGGTCAGGACCGTCGCGACCATGGGCCACCTCCGGTGCGCCGGTACCCGGCTGGGCGGGCGATATGCCCCGGCCGGGCGGGATCCCCCGAAGGGGGACGAGCCGTCAGCCGGTGATCCGCCGGCTGCCCCGCCCCGCGCCCCGGATCCGTTGCCGGGGCGGCGCGACGGCCGTCTTGGGCCGCTTGAGGTGGTACCGGTGCAGCTCGCTGCTGCCCGGCTGCGACGGGTCCTCGCTCATCCCGACCAGCTCCCAGCCCTGGTCGCCGGCCCGGTTCAGGTGCGCCAGCGCCGTATCCCCGTACGGGGTGACGTCGACCATCGAGCCGTCCGGGCCGTACCAGATGAACACCAGCTCCCAGCCGACGTCCGTGCTGGCCGCCTGGCGGCGTCGGACCAACAGCGCGTACTCCCACTTGAGCATGGAGTCATTGTCACCCCGCCGACCCCGGTCGGCACGCCGTCGGACCTGGCGATCCGCCCCGCGTCGGGCGGCGCGACCCGGCCGCCGTCAGTCCTCGGCGACCCGGCCGGCGTCCACCCGCACCCGGCGGTTGACGGCCACCGCGTCCAGCATCCGCCGGTCGTGCGTCACCAGCAGCAGCGTCCCCGGGTAGCTGGCCAGCGCCGACTCCAGCTGCTCGATGGCCGCCAGGTCCAGGTGGTTCGTCGGCTCGTCGAGCACCAGCAGGTTCACCCCGCGCCCCTGCAACAGCGCCAGCGCCGCCCGGGTCCGCTCGCCCGGCGACAGCGACGCCGCCGTCCGCAGCACGTGGTCGGCCCGCAGGCCGAACTTGGCCAGCAGCGTCCGCGCGTCCGCCGGCGACAGCTCCGGTACGGCCAGCCGGAACGCGTCCAGCAGCGGCTGCTCGCCGAGGAACAGCCCCCGGGCCTGGTCGACCTCGCCGACCACCACCCCGGGGCCCAGCGAGGCGTGGCCGGCGTCCAGCGG
This sequence comes from Micromonospora carbonacea, assembly GCF_014205165.1. Lineage (NCBI taxonomy): Bacteria > Bacillati > Actinomycetota > Actinomycetes > Micromonosporales > Micromonosporaceae > Micromonospora > Micromonospora carbonacea. The sequence goes on from NZ_JACHMZ010000001.1 coordinate 389,560, forward strand.
CAGCCGCCCCAGCAGCGCGGCGAGCAGCGTCGTCTTGCCGGACCCGTTCGCCCCGGTGATCGCCACCCGGTCGGCCCAGTCGATCTGGAGGGTCACCGGGCCGAGGGCGAAGCTTCCCCGGCGTACCACGGCGTCGCGGAGCGCGGCCACGACGGCGCCGGCGCGGGGCGCGGCGGCGATCTCCATCCGCAGCTCCCACTCCTTGCGCGGCTCCTCGACCACCTCCAGCCGCTCGATCAGCCGGTCCGTCTGCCGGGCCTTCGCCGCCTGCTTCTCCGACGTCTCCCCCCGGTGGTGCTTCACGTGCTTGTCGCCGTCGGTGGCCTTGCGGCGGGCGTTGCGCACGCCCTTCTCCATCCACGCCCGCTGGGTGCGGGCGCGCGCCTCCAGGGCGGACCGGGTGTCGGCGTACTCCTCGAACTCGGCGCGGGCGTGCCGGCGGGCCACCTCCCGCTCCTCCAGGTACGCCGCGTAACCGCCGCCGTAGTGCCGGACGAGCTGCTGGTGCAGGTCCAGCTCCAGCACCCGGGTCACCGTGCGGGTCAGGAACTCGCGGTCGTGGCTGACCAGCACCGTGCCGGCGCGCAGCCCGGTGACGAAGCCCTCCAGCCGGTCCAGCCCGGCCAGGTCCAGGTCGTTGGTGGGCTCGTCGAGCAGGAACACGTCGTAGCGGCTGAGCAGCAGCGAGGCCAGTCCGGCGCGGGCCGCCTGGCCGCCGGACAGGGCCGTCATCGGATGGTCCAGGTCGACGGTGAGCCCCAGCTCGGCGGCCACCTGCTCGGCCCGCTCCTCCAGGTCCGCCCCGCCCAGGCCCAGCCAGCGCTCCAGCGCCTCGGCGTACGCGTCGTCGGACCCGGCCGACCCGGCCGTCAGCGCCTCGGTCGCCGCGTCCAGGGCCGCCTGGGCGGCCGTCACCCCCGTCCGGCGGGCCAGGAAGTCCCGCACCGTCTCCCCGGGCCGGCGCTCCGGCTCCTGCGGCAGGTGCCCGACGGTCGCGGTGGGCGGGCTCAGCGTGACGCTGCCGGCCTCGACGGGCAGCAACCCCGCGAGGGTACGCAGCAGCGTCGACTTGCCCGCCCCGTTCACCCCGACCAGGCCGACCACGTCGCCCGGGGCGACCACCAGGTCCAGCCCGGAGAAGAGCAGCCGCTCGCCGTGCCCGGCCGCGAGATCCTTGACCACCAATGTCGCGCTCATCAGCACCCGAGCCTATCCACCGCGCTGCGCGCGTAAGGAAGGGCACCCTGTTAACGCCTTTTGTATAGGAAGGGCCCCTTCCTAACACCTCGCCCGGTCGCAACTTCCTGTGGCGGAACACTCGCGGTCCGGCCGGTGTTGTGCCAGCGTCGGATCAGGTGCCGGCGCGAGACGAGGAGGTGGGTCGATGGACCTTCTGGCGGACTACCGACGGGCGACCATGTTCTTCGAGATGGGTGACGCGTCCGGGGCGGTGCGGCTGCTGGAGCCGATCGTCGAGGCCGAGCCCGGCAACTCCGCGGTGCGGCAGTTGCTGGCCCGCGCCTACTTCCAGACGGCGCAGCTCAACCGCGCCGAGGAGCAGCTGCGCGAGCTGGTCGACCGCGACCCGAGCGACCACTACGCGCACCACGTGCTGGGCCGGACGCTGGAGCGGATGAACCGCCCGACGGACGCGCTGCGGCACCTGCGCATCGCCGCCGCGATGTACTCGACGAACACCGACTACACGACCGCGCTGCGCCGGGTGGAGAACCGGGTCAGCGGCGGTCACTGACCGCGCCGCCGGGGGAGGGCAAGGCGCGCTCTCCCCGGCGCGCTCTGCCTCCGGCCGGGTGTCCCCATCCGCCGTGCGGCGGGCCTACCATGGGCTGCCATGGGAGTCGCGCAGGTGGTGGAGGCGGGATGAAGCTCAAGCTGGACCTGCACGAGATCTTCAACAAGGGTCACGACATCGACCGCGCGCTGCGGGGGATCATGGACGAGGCGGTGGCGAAGAAGGCCACCCTCGTCGAGATCATCCCCGGCAAGGGCTCCGGCCAGCTCAAGAAGCGGGTGCTGCGGTTCCTCGACCAGAAGGACGTCAAGCAGCTCTACCACCGGGTGGAGAAGGACTCGAAGAACTTCGGCCGCCTCTTCGTCCACTTCCGCTGGAAGTGATCACGGACTGGCGCTGCCTTGACCGGGGCGGCCCTACCCGCTCCGGGGCGCGCGGACGAGGTCCGCTGCCAACAGGCTGGGAGGCGCGGCGGGGCGGGGCGTAGGAGGATGCGCAAACAGGGCAGCGACCGCCGGGTGGAGTGTGACTTCCGCCACTAGCCTTGTCGGGGCTGCCTGGTGGTGTCCGTTAGAAGCGCTTTGTTCTATCCCTCGGCGCGATTCAAAGATCAACATGCGGGGGATTGGCGAGCCTCGCGTGTCGCCTGTTACAAGGGCCCTTAGACTGCCTTATGGCATTCATTACCCTCGCGTACCGCGAGCCCGACCACAGCATCTTGTCCTCCGGCTTCGCGCAGGACAAGATCTCCAGAAGCAACCACGCTCGCTGGGTGCTCCGCCAGTAGCGCGCGAAATCTGCCTCCACTTCTCACCAAGAGATTTGCCTTGCTGTGCTAACGGCAAGGTCGACTTACGGCAGCCTTGTTCGCGCCCCTCAGGAGTTCTGATTGAGCGACAGTATGGCCCTGGTTGTTGCCATATCAGGAATGGTGATAACGGCCATTAGTCTGGTTCCCAGCATACTTAGCACGTTCTACGCTCGCCGGCAAACCCAACCTCAGAGGAAGCGGTTGTCCGTCTCCATTGTCGCCCCAGCGCCGCTGCTCAACCATGAGTCGATACCAGGCGTAAAAATGGAGGTGGTGATCGATGGAAGGCCCATCAAAGATCCCTGCGTTATCGTGATCAGGGTGGCAAACTCTGGTCGCCTGGCAATCAAGAGTGACGACTTCGACCGGGGTAGGCCAATCACCTTCGCGCTCGGTGTTCCGATCGTCAAGTTGTTGGAGGTGTCGACCGATCCGCAGATATCGGCGGTACCGGACGTCTCGCAGGGCGAGCAGTGCATCATGATCGGGCCGGACCTGATTCATCCCGGCCATTCAATTATCGTGCAAGCACTCACGAGTGGAGAGCCAAGCGCGGCTCTACCGGAGCACCATCTCATCGATACCATCGTTGAGCGGGCCCCCGAAGGAAGCCCGTATCTGTCGCCGCATAGCCGCCTCAGCCTCGTCGCCTCGGGAATGGGCGTTGTCATCGCAATTGCCGCCCTGCTTAGTGACTATTTCGGATTCAGGGTCGAATGATCCAATGGTCTAGCTGGATCCGCGCAGGCTCTTGAAGTCGACGTGCGGGAAGGGGTGTGGTCGACCTTCACGGTCGGCCACACCCCCTTTCTCAGGGCCCCAGGATCCGAGGAGGTCCGATCGGGGCGCACCGACAGTTCGAGGCTGCCTCGCAGTTCCCGCGCTGATGGTCCTAAGCGAGGTGTGCGGACCGTGGCGGGCCATCCAAGCACGACTACTGCCCAGCTACGGCTGATGCCGCGCGAAGAGGAACGCGCCCTGCGTGCTCTCGTCCCGCTGGTGCAGCACCTGAGCCTCGACGGCGAAGCCGGCGTCGCGGATCCAGGCGCTGATCCGTTCGGGCGGGCGCCGGTGGACGTACACCTTCATCGGGTGGCCACCGTAGCCTTTCGTCTTGAGCCGGCAACCGTCGCCGACGTGGAAGCCGAGCAGCAGGACGCCGCCGGGGCGCAGCACCCGATGGAACTGCCCGAGAACCGCCGGGACCTCCTCGTCGGGAACGTGGATCAGGGAGAACCAGGCGAGGACACCGGCGGCGGAGGAATCGGTGAGGCTCAGGTCGGTCATGGAGCCGACCTCGAACCGCAGGCCGGGATGGTCACGCCGGGCGCGGTCGATCATGGCGGGCGAGAGGTCGATCCCGAAGGCGTCGACGCCGAGGCTGTGCAGGTGAGCGGTGATCCGCCCAGGTCCGCAGCCGACGTCCGCCACCGGTCCCGCGCCGCCGGCCCGCACCAGCTCCGCGAACAACGCCAGGATCCCCCGCTCGTACGGCGCGGTGGCGAGGGCGTCTCGCAGCAGATCGGCATAGCTCTCCGCCACCGTGTCGTAGGACACCCGAGTGTCGACGAGCCACCCCTGAGCAACCACGCCGGTCACAGTAGCCCGCCGGCCGGCACGGACCGGGACGACGTCAGGGGTTCGCCGGGGCCCGCCCGCGGAGGGATCAAGCCTGACCGCCCGGAGCGGGCGGGCCCCGGCGAACCCCACCCCGACCAGCAACAAGGGCAGGGCCTACAGCGGGTACGTGCGGGCCACCGCCAGCATCTCCGAGCTGTGCGAGCCGACCACCCCGACGTCCGCCGGCCGGGGCCGGATCCCGGGGACGCCGTCCAGCCCGTCGCTGGCGTCCATCGCGCGCAGCGCCGCCGGCCCGGAGCCGCCGGCCAGCACGAGGGTGACCTCGATCCCCTCCGGGGGCGGGGCGTGGAACACGATCCCGAAGCCCCAGGGGGTGCCGGTGGCGCGTCCGCCGGGGATCGCCCGGCCGGCCACCACCGCCGACTCGACCTCGGTCGCCCCGTCGACGTGCAGGGTGAGCAGCCGCACGGGCCGCTGCGGCGTGACCCGCACCCGTACGGTGCGCTGTTCGGAGGACCTGGTGTCGGCGAGGACCTCCAGCTTCGGCGCGGGCAGGTTCGCCGCCTGCGCCGGCCCGGAGCGCAGCTCGGTGTCGCCGAGCCCGGGGAAGTCGGCGACCGACGCCGCGCCGCCGACGAACTGACCCGTCCAGGGCTGGGGGTCGGTCTCGTGGCTGAGCCAGCGGGCCTGCCCGGTGCCGGCGTCGAGGGCGTACATCAGGTGGGTGGGCACGGGGTGGGCGGCGTCGAACCGGTCGACGGCGAGCCCGACCCCGGCGAACGCCGCCGCCGCGAGCCCGGCGGCGACGGCCGGGAGCGCGCCGGCGCGGCGGGCGCGGGCGGCGGCCAGGCCGCGCTGGCCGCCGGCCTCGGGGTGCAGCAGGTCCACCACGGGCAGCGCGGCCAGCCCGAGCAGCACCGCGAACAGCGCGGCGACGCCGCCCATCGCCATGCCGAGCGCCGGGAACAGCAGGACCACGGTCGGCAGCAGGATCACCACGGCCACCGCCCCCGCCAGGGTCGCCGCGAGCACGGGCCACGGGCCGTCGATCCGCACGGCGAGCGCGGTCAGCCCGGCCGCCGCGCCGGCCAGGGCGGGCAGGGTCGTCAGGTACGCCCCGCCGGGCACCAGTACCGCGAGCACGATCCCGAGTACGGCCAGCCAGCCCAGCCCGCCGATCGCGAGGGCGGCGGGGCCGACCCGGCGGCGGGTCAGCGCGTACCAGGTGAACAGGGTCGCGGCGGCGAGCGCCACCACGGCGAGGCGGTACCAGGTGGGCCGGTACGGGTCGAGCAGCTCGGCGTAGCCGGGCCGGACGGCGGTGACGCCCGCCCAGAGCAACTGCGCGCCCAGCGGCGCGACGACGATCGGCGCCAGGCCCAGCGCGAACCCGGCGGCGAGCCGCCCGTACGTGGTGCGGCCCCGCCGCCGGGCGAGCCAGCCGAGCGCGGCCACGGCCAGCAGGGCGGCCACGGCCAGCGGCAGGACCAGCCAGCCGGGGTAGCGGGCCAGCCCGCCGGGGACGGGGAAGTAGGTGGCGTCGTGGCCGGCGTCGAGGGCCTTGAGGTCGGCGCGGCCGAACTCGCGGGCGAGGCCGAGCGCGTTGTCGCCGTGCTGCTGGAGGCTGGCCCGGTCCATCGCGGCCGGGGTGTCCAACGGCGTGTGGTAGACCGCCCCGCCGTCGATGTAGGCGGAGTTGAGCCCGACGAAGCCGGCCCGGTCGAGGAACGCGGTGAAGTCGGTGTCGTTGGGCAGCGCCCGGTAGATCTCCACGGCGAAGGAGGTGCCGACGGGGTGCGGGGCGGCCCGGCCGAACACGTCGACGAGCTTCGCGTTGTCCCGGGACGTCTCGAACATGATCACCGGGCCGGTCGAGCCGCGCGCCTCCAGGTTGAGCACGACCCCGCCGTCGGCGGCGAGCGGGTGGTCGGCGGCGAAGGCCGACGCCCCGCACAGGCACGCCTCCTCGGCGTCGGTGAGCACGAACACGACGTCGTTGCGGGGGCGGGGGCCGGCGGCCAGCGCGCGGGCCACCTCCAGGATGGTGGAGGTGCCGGCGGCGTCGTCGTTGCCGCCGGGGCCGGACTGCACCGAGTCGTAGTGGGCGACCAGGAACACCTTGCCGGTGGGGTCGGTGCCGGGCAGCCGGGCGACGACGTTGCGGACCCGGGCCAGGGTCGACCCGGCGGCGGCCCCGCTGAGCTGGCCGGCCTCCCGGGCGACGGTGTCCTGCACCGTGGTCTCCAGCCCGAGGCCGCGCAGCACCCCCTCCAGGTGGGCGCGGACCTGGTCGTTGGCCGGGCTGCCGGCCGGGTGCGGCCGGGCCGCGATCGTCTCCACGTTCCGGTACGCCCGCGCGGCGCTGAACTCGTCGGCGGGGGCGTCGGCGGGGCGCGGGGCGGGGGTGTCCAGGTCGTAGGCGACGGTGCCGCCCACGGCGAGCAGGGCGGCGAGCGCGGCGAGGGCGGCGAGCGGGCGGCGGCGGGGGCGGGCCAGCGCCCGGTCGGCGGCGCGGGTGGGGGGCGGTGCGCCCACGGTGACTCCTCGGGGTGGGGCCGGGCCGGGCCTCGGGGTGGTGGGCCAGGGGTGGGCACCATCCTGCACCGCCGGTGCCCGCGGCGGGACTCCCCGGGGCAGAGGTCGGTTCCCCTCGGGGCACTTGTTCCCTTTGTCCCCACCCGGGGCGGCCGTCGTCGCCACCGAGGACGACCGGCGGCGACCCGGCCGTGCCGGGCCCGTCGTGTTGTGTGGGAGCGTTGTCTAATACAGGATCAGCAGGGCACTCGGAAGGAGCCCGACATCACCAGCGATCTCCCGCGTCCCGGTGCGGTGACGCGGTCGCCCCGGGGGGCCGGTCCCGCCGGTTCCTCCGTCGTGCCCCGGGCGTTCCCGGCCGGCGGCGGCCTGGGGCACCCGGTGCTGCCGCCCGGCGAGCGGCTGCGGGTGCTGCTGGTCGAGGACGACGAGGGCGACGCCTTCCTGGTCGGCGAGCTGCTCGCCGAGACCAACTCGTCGATCGACCTGCTCGTCGCGACCAGCCTGAGCGAGGCGCGGCAGCGGGTGACGGGCGTCGACTGCGTGCTGCTCGACCTCGGCCTGCCCGACGCGCAGGGGCTGGACGGGCTGCGTCAGGTGCTGGAGATGTCCAGCGGCGCCGCGGTCTGCGTGCTGACCGGGCGCTCCGACGAGCACCTGGGCATCGTCGCGGTCGCCGAGGGCGCGCAGGACTACCTGGTCAAGGGCCAGGTCGACGGGGTGCTGCTGACCCGGGCGCTGCGCTACGCGGTGGAGCGCAAGCGGGCCGACGTCAACGCGCGGCGGCTGCGCGAGGTGGAGCTGCGCCAGGCGGAGTCGGCCCGGTTGGAGCGCGGCCTGCTGCCCCAGCCGCTGATGTCGACCGACGAGGTCGCGGTGCACACGTTCTACCGGCCCGGCCGGCACGCGGCGCTGATCGGTGGCGACTTCTACGACGTGGTGCAGACCCGCCCGGACCGGGTGGACCTGATCGTCGGCGACGTCTGCGGGCACGGCGTGGACGAGGCCGCGCTGGGGGTGGAGCTGCGGGTGGCGTGGCGGGCGCTCGTGCTGGCCGGGGTGCCCGACGACGAGGTGCTGCCGGCCCTGGAGCAGGTGCTGATGAGCGAGCGCCGGCTCCAGGAGATCTTCGCCACCGTGGCCACCGCCCGGCTCGACCTGGCCGGCAACGCCGCCACGGTGCGCCTCGCGGGGCATCCGCCGCCGCTGCTGCTGTCCCGGGGCAAGGTCGCGCCCGTGCCGGCGCCGGGCGGCCTGCTGCTGGGCGTCCGTCCCCGCCGTCCCGTGGCCTTCGACCTGGAGTTCGACACCGATGACTGGTCCCTGTTGATGTACACCGACGGCCTGATCGAGGGGCGGGTCGGCGACGGCGACGAGCGGCTCGACGTCCCCGGCCTGACCGAGCTGCTCAGCGACCGGGACAATCTCGCCGTGCCGCTGGCCGAGCTGCCGGCGTGGCTGGTCGGGCGGGCCGAGCAGATCAACGGCGGCCCGCTCGCCGACGACGTCGCCATGCTCCTGGTCACCCGGGGCGGTGGCCGGTGACGGCACCTGCCGCCGGCTGGACCCTGCGCCGCCGGGTCGTCGCGCTGCTCACCGTCGTGGGCGTGCTGCTGGGCGCGTCGGTGGCGGTGGAGATCGCCGTGGCCGCGAAGAACCGCGACTACACCCACTCGGTGCTGGACCGCACCGGCCCGCTGCGCGCCCAGTCGCAGGAGCTGCTCAGCGTGCTGGTCGACCAGGAGACGGCGATCCGGGGGTACGCGCTGACCGGCGACCGCCGGGACCTCGAACCGTACGTCCAGGGCGGGGAGCGCGAGCAGCAGCTCTACCGCAGCATGCGCGGCCTGATCGGCGTCTACCCGGCGCTGGGCCGCCAGCTCGACGGGGTCGAGGCGGAGGCCGGCCGGTGGCGCAGCACGGTCGCCGAGCCGGTGATCCGGACCACCGAGGAGCAGGGCACCACCGCCGGGCGGGCGCTGATCACGGAGGAGTCCCGGCAGCGCTTCGACGTCATCCGCACCTCGGTGAGCCAGCTCCAGGAGGGCATCCTCGTCGAGCGCGAGAAGGGCGCCGACAACATCTACCGCACCAGCAGCATGCTGGTGCTGCTGCTGGTCGGGGCGGCGATGGTGGTGGCGGTGGCCGGCGCGGTGCTGCTGATCTCGCTGGAGCGGATGGTGGTCCGGCCGCTGACGGGCCTGGCCGAGCAGGTCCGCGAGGTGGCCAAGGGCGACTTCCAGCACCGCATCACCGGGTCGGGTCCGCCGGAGTTCCTGCGGCTCGCCGACGACGTGGACGCGATGCGCCAGAAGATCGCCAAGGACCTGACCGAGGTCCGGGAGGCCCGGGAACGCATCGAGTGGGTCAACAGCCAGCTCCAGAAGCAGGCGGAGGAACTGGTCCGGTCCAACCGCGACCTGGAGCAGTTCGCGTACGTCGCCTCGCACGACCTGCAGGAGCCGCTGCGCAAGGTGGCCAGCTTCTGCCAGCTCCTCCAGCGCCGGTACGCGGGGCAGCTCGACGAGCGCGCCGACCAGTACATCGCGTTCGCCGTGGACGGCGCGCAGCGGATGCAGCGGCTCATCAACGACCTGCTGGCGTTCTCCCGGATCGGGCGGCTCACGACGGGCTTCACCGAGGTCAACCTCAACGACGTGATGGGCGACGTGGCGGGGCAGACCGAGGCCGCCCGGCAGTACGCCGACGGCGAGCTGACCTGGGACGCGCTGCCGACGATCCGGGGCGAGGAGCCCCTGCTGACGAACCTGCTGGCCAACCTGGTCAGCAACTCGATCAAGTTCCGCCGCCCGGACGTGCCGCCGAGGGTGCACGTCTCCGCGCGGCTGGTGGGCGACGAGTGGGAGATCAGCTGCCAGGACAACGGCATCGGCATCGAGCCGGAGTTCGCGGACAAGATCTTCGTGATCTTCCAGCGGCTGCACTCCAAGGACGCGTACCCGGGCACCGGCATCGGGCTGGCGATCGTCAAGAAGATCGTCGAATACCACGGCGGCCGGGTCTGGGTGGACACCGACACCGCCGAGGGCACCGCGATCCGGTTCACCCTCCCGGCGCTGCCCGAGGACGTGGCGGCCGCCGCGCGGGGCGCCGAGCAGCCGGCCGCCGACGACGCGACGGGCGACGCGGCGACGGGCGACGCGGCGACGGCGGACGACGGTCCGGCGGCCGGTGGGTCGGCGGCGGACGCCGCGGCGGCCGGCACCGACCCGGCGGCGGACGACGCGCCGGCCGGCGACGGCGGGGTGCGGGTGGAACTGCCCCGCCCACGCGGCGCGCGGGCGGAGGGGACCGGCGGGACCCCGGACAGCGACGGCACGAAGGAGGCGGTGGGATGACCGCGCCCGCGGACGGCAAGAGCCCGATCGAGGTCCTGCTGGTCGAGGACGACCCCGGCGACGTCCTGATGACCCAGGAGGCGTTCGAGGAGCACAAGCTCCGCAACCGGCTGACCGTCGTCTCCGACGGCGCGGAGGCCCTGGCCTACCTGCGCCGCGAGGGCAAGTACGCGGACGCGGTGACACCGGACCTGGTCCTGCTCGACCTGAACCTGCCCCGCCGGGACGGCCGGGAGGTGCTGGAGGAGATAAAGCAGGACGAGCAGCTCTGCCGCATCCCGGTGGTGGTGCTGACCACCTCCCAGGCCGACGAGGACATCCTGCGCAGCTACCAGCTGCACGCGAACGCGTACGTCACGAAGCCGGTCGACTTCGAGCGGTTCATCGCGGTGGTCCGGCAGATCGACGAGTTCTTCGTCAGCGTGGTGAAGTTGCCGCCGCGTGGCTGACCTCACCGACACCCTGACCGACGACGTCGCCGAGCTGCTGCACCGGGCGGCGACGGACGTCGTGCTGCCCCTGTTCCAGCAGCTCGACGACGGCGACGTGACGGAGAAGGCCCCCGGTGACCTGGTCACCATCGCCGACCAGCGGGCCGAGGAGCTGATCAGCGCCGCGCTGCGCCGGCTGCGCCCCGGCTCGGTGGTGGTCGGCGAGGAGGCGGTCGCCGACGACCCGGCCCTGCTCGGGCACCTGCGCGACGGCGGGGACGTCTGGCTGGTCGACCCCGTCGACGGCACCGCCAACTTCGCCGCCGGCCGGCGCCCGTTCGCGCTGATGGTGGCGCTGCTGACCGGCGGCGAGCAGGTCGGCGCGTGGGTGCTCGACCCGCTGGGCGGGACGCTGGCCGTCGCCCGCGCGGGCCACGGCACGACGGTGAACGGCGCGCCGGTGCGCGTCGGCGACGCGGTGCCGCCACCGGGCGAGCTGCGCGGCACCGCGATGACCCAGTTCCTGCCACCGAAGCTGCGGCGGCGCGCCGAGGCCGGCGGGGAGCGCATCGGCGCGCTGCTGCCCGGCCAGCACTGCGCCGGTCGGGAATACCTCGACCTGCTCGTCGGCGAGCAGCAGTTCGTGCTCTTCTGGCGCACCCTGCCGTGGGACCACGCCCCCGGGGCGCTGCTGGTCCGCGAGGCCGGCGGGGTGGCCCGCCGGTTCGACGGCAGCGACTACCACCCGGCCGAGGACGCGTCGGGGCTGCTGGTCGCCGTGAACGAGCGGGTGTGGGCCGAGGCCCGCGAGGCGTTGATCCTCGACTGACATCCGTGGGAGCATCCGGCGGGGCGTCCGCCGCCGCCCGGTCCGGTATCCTGACCGGCGGTCTCCGCCAGCGGGCCGCCGCCCGGCGCCGGTGGGGGCCGCCGCGCGCCACCGGGAGCCGGTGGTCGAGGGAAGGGACGCCGACGTGCCCAGGACCAGCCTCATCCGGCGTCGCGGCCGGGGGCCGCTGACCGTGCTGCTCGTCGCCGTGGCGCTGCTGCTCGGCGTGGGCGCCGGGCCGGCCGCCGCCGAACCCAACGAGGGCGGCACGAAGAAGCTGCGCGAGGCGCTGGAGTCCGCGGCCAAGGGGCACATCGAGGCCAAGGCGAAGCTCGACAACTCCAAGCGCCGGCAGCAGCTGCTCACCGCCCAGCTCAAGACCGTCGAGACCCGGCTGGCGGGGCTGACCGCACAGGTCGGCGAGGTGGCCGCGCAGTCCTACCGGCTGGGGCGGATGACCGCGCCGGCGCTGCTCATCCAGTCGGTCTCCCCGGAGGCGTTCCTCAACCGCGCCGCCGAGCTGGACGTGATGGCCCAGCGGGACAGCCGCCGGCTGCGCGAGCTGATCGACACCCGGGACGAGGCGAACCGCGCCAAGATCGCCATCGACGCGGAGGTGCGGGAGCAGCAGAAGCAACTCGCGGCGCTGGCCAAGAAGAAGCGGGAGGCCGAGACGGCGCTCGCGGCGGTCAGCTCCGGCGGCGGCTCCGGGTTCGGCGGCGGTTCCGCCTCGGCCAAGCCGGCCCCGCGCAACTCCGACGGCAGTTGGCCGTCCGAGTCCTGCTCGGTCAACGACCCGACCACCTCCGGCTGCATCACCCCACGCACCCTGCACGCCCTCCAGCAGGCCAAGGCCGCCGGCTACAAGCGGTACGTCTCCTGCTACCGCAGCGGCGGCAGCGGCGAGCACCCCAAGGGCCGGGCCTGCGACTTCTCCGCCGCCACCAACGGCTTCAAGGACGAGACGGCCACCGGCGGCGACAAGGCGTACGGCGACAGCCTGGCCAACTACTTCAAGAACAACGCCAGCCGTCTCGGCGTGCTCTACGTGATCTGGTACCGGCAGATCTGGATGCCGAACACCGGGTGGCGGGCGTACAGCGGCAGCGGCAGCCCCGCCGCCGACCACACGAACCATGTTCATCTCTCGATGTACTGACCCGGGGACCCAGCTTCGCTGCGTACCATCGCGACGGTGAGCAGCTCATCGTCGTCCGCCGCCGTCGCGCCGGCGCGGCCCGCGCCGCCTGACGCCCGCGCCCTGCCCAACGGGCTCGCCGCGTTCCTGGTCTTCTTCTCCAGCGGGGCGGTGCTCGTGCTGGAGACCGTCGCGCTGCGCCTCGTCGGCCCCTACGTCGGGGTCACCCTCGAAGTGACCAGCTCCGTCATCGGCATCGCGCTGGGCGCGATCGCGTACGGGGCGTGGACCGGCGGGTGGCTGGCCGACCGGCGGGACCCGCGCGCCCTGATCGCCCCGGCGCTGGTGCTGGCCGGCATCGCCACCGCCGTCACCCTCCCCGTCGTCCGGTACGCGGGCGAGGTGCTGCGCGGCGGGGCGGCCAGCGCCGTGCTGCTGCTCACCGCGCTTGCCGTGTTCGTGCCGGCGGCGCTGCTCGCGGCGGTCACCCCGCTCGTGGTGAAGCTCCAGCTCGCCGACCTGCGCCGCACCGGGCAGGTCGTCGGCCGGCTCTCCGGCGTCGGCACGCTGGGCGGCATCACGGCCACCCTGCTGACCGGCTTCGTGCTCGTCGCGGCGCTGCCCAGCAGCGTCATCCTGCTCGCCCTCGCCGTGCTGCTCGGCGGCACCGGGCTGGGGCTCGGCGCGTACCTGCACCGGCAGGGGCGGGCGGGGCTGGCCGGGGCGGGGACGGGGCTGCCCGGCCCGGTCCGGACGAAGGCCGTCCTCGCGGTGCTCGGGCTGGCCGGGGCGGGGCTGACCACCGTCGCCCCGAACCCGTGCGACGTGGAGACGGCGTACCACTGCGCGTCGGTGGAGACCGATCCCGGCCGGCCGTCCGGGCGCACGCTGCTGCTCAACTCCGCCCAGCACTCGTACGTCGACCTGGCCGACCCCACCCACCTGGAGTACGCGTACACGCAGTGGATCGGCGCGGCGGCCGACGTGGCCGCCCCCGCCGGGCAACGGCTGGACGCCCTGCACCTGGGCGGCGGCGGCTTCACCGTGCCGCGCTACCTGACCGCCACCCGGCCCGGCACCGACAACGCGGTCTTCGAGATCGACGGCGGCCTCGTCGAGCTGGACCGCCGGGAGCTGGGCGTGCGCCCCGGGCCGGACCTGCGCATCGAGGCCGGCGACGCCCGGGTGCTGCTCGACGCGGAGCCCGCCGACAGCCGTGACCTGGTGGTCGGCGACGCGTTCGGGCACCTCGTGGTGCCGTGGCACCTGGCCACCCGGGAGATGGCCGCCGGGATCAACCGGGTGCTGCGCCCCGGCGGGATCTACGTGCAGAACGTCATCGACTACCCGCCCGGCCGGTTCGTCCGCAGCGAGGTGGCCACCGTCGCCGCCGCGTTCCGGCACGTCGCCCTGGTCGCCCCGCCCGACGCGGTCGCCGGCCGGACCGGCGCGAACTTCCTCATCGTCGCCTCCGACGAGCCGCTGCCGCTGGCCCCGCTCGCGCAGCGGATCAACGCGCTGCCCGAGGCGGCGATCGTGCTCGCCGGCGACGTGCTGGCGTCCTTCGTCGGCGACGCGCTGGTGCTCACCGACGACTACGCGCCCGTGGACCAACTGCTCGCGACCGCCTGAAAGGGTGAAACCCTGACCGATTCTGACCGTGCGGGGTTAGGACGGCGCGGGTCGGGCAAAACCTCCGACCATGGGTGGAGCGGTCCGTAACGGCGCGCAGCTCCTCGGTGAGCGCTACCGGCTCGTCGAGCAGCTCGGCGCGGGCGGCATGTCCGTCGTGTGGCGCGGCTACGACGAGGTGCTGGGCCGGCAGGTCGCGGTGAAGGTGCTCGCCTCCCGGCTGGCCAGCGACCGGGCGTTCCGGCACCGGCTCCGCGCCGAGGCCCAGGCCGCCGCCCGGCTCTGCCACCCCAACATCACCAACGTGTACGACTACGGCGAGTCCGAGCAGGTCGGGCTGACCGTCCCGTACGTCGTCATGGAGCTGGTCGACGGCGGGCCGCTGAGCGCCCGGCTCGGCCGCGACGGGACGCTGCCCTGGCGGGAGGCCGTGACCATCGGCGCGGAGGTGACCTCGGCGCTGGCCACCGCCCACGCCCGGGGGGTGGTGCACCGCGACGTGACCCCGGGCAACGTCATGCTCACCTCCACCGGCGTGAAGGTCGTCGACTTCGGCATCTCGGCGCTGGCCGGGGAGAGCGAGAAGGGCGCGGACGGCACGCTGCTCGGCACCCCCGCCTACCTGGCCCCGGAGCGGCTGGACAACGGCCAGGTCTCCCCGGCCACCGACGTGTACGCCCTCGGCCTGCTGCTCTACCGGATGCTCACCGGCCGGCTGCCGTGGCAGGCGAGCACCACCACCCAGATGCTGCGCGCCCACATGTACGCCGAGCCCGAGCCGATGCCGGACGTGTCGGGGCTGCCCGCCGAGGTGGCCGGGCTGGTGCACCGCTGCCTGGCCAAGCGCCCCGAGGACCGGCCGGTGACCGCCGAGGTGGCCCGCACCCTCGCCGGGGCCGCCGGGATGCTCGCCACGGTCACGGTGCCGTCCGCGCCGTCCGGCGGCGACCCGGCCCGGCTCGACCCGGACGTGCTCGCCAACGCCGGCACCACGATCCTGCCCTGGTCGACGGAGACCGGCGCGCTGCCCTTCCCGGGCCGCACCCGCACCCGGCGGGCGGTGGTCCGGCGGCGGCGGGTCGAGGCGGGGGTGGCGGCGGCCGGCCTGGTGGCGGTGACCGCGACGATGTGGGGGCTGACGTCCCGCAGCCCGGCCAGCGGCGGCATCGACCGGCCCATCGAGGCCCGGATGGGGCTGACCGGGCCGCCGCCCTGCGCCGTCGACTACGCGCTGCGCAAGGACTCCGGGAAGGACTTCACCGCCGAGCTGACCCTCACCAACACCTCCGAACGGGAGCTGCGCGACTGGACGATGAGCTTCGCGTTCCCCGGCCAGCAGACCGTGACGAAGACCGACCCGGCGGTACGCCAGCAGGGGCGCACGGTCGAGGTGCGTCCCGCCGCCGGGCAGCCCGCGCTGGCACCCGGAGCGGCCCGCAAGGTCGCCCTGACCGGCCGGTACACCGGCACGAACCCGCTGCCGCTGGAGTTCCGCCTCGGCGACGCCGAGTGCCGGGTACGCGTCTCCGGCGTCGCCGGGACCGTGCCCACCGTCAAGCCGACCGCCAAGCCGACGAAGGCCCCGGCGAAGCCCGCCACGAAGAAGGCCACGGTCGCGAAGGCCGGCGGCCCCGGCGGTGGGAACAGCGGCGCGGGCGGCGGCGCGAAGGCCCAGCCGGACAAGCCACCGAAGCCCGGCCCGCCCGACAAGCCCGCTCCGCCCCGCAAGCCCGGCCCGTCCGGCAAGGGCAAGTAGCTCGGCTCAGCTCAGCTCGGCGAAGCGCTGCACCTGGGCGATGCTGCCCTCCACGATCAGCACGCTGCCGGGGGTGAGGACGGTGCCCGGGTCGGCGTACCGGAACCGCTCGCCGGGCAGCTTCGCCCCGACCACCATCACCCCGTAGCGGTCCGCCGGGGCCAGCTCGCGCAGCGGTCGCCCGACCAGCGCGTCCGGCACCCGCACCTTGGCGATGGCGAAGTCGTCGCCGAACTCGATGAAGTCGAGCATCTTGCTGATGATCAGGTGCGCCACCCGCTCGCCGGTCTCCGCCTCCGGGAAGATCACGTGGCGGGCGCCGACCGAGCCGAGGATCTTCGCGTGCTTGTCCGAGGTGGCCCGCGCCCAGATCTCCGGCACGCCCAGCTCGGCCAGCCCGAGGACGGTCAGCACGCTCGCCTCCACGGACGCGCCGATCGCCACGACCACGCGCGGGAAGTCCGTCACGCCGAGCTGCCGCAGCGCCCCCTCCTCGGTCGCGTCGGCCTGCACCACCCGGTCCAGGTACGGCGACCAGCGCTGCACCCGTTCGCCGCTGCGGTCGATGGCCAGCACCTCGTGGCCGAGCTGGGTCAGTGAGCTGGCCAGGTGGCAGCCGAACCGGCCCAGCCCGATCACCGCGACGCCCCCGCCGTCCGTGTTCCTAGCCGACAATGGGTTGCTCCTCCGGGTAGCGGTACAGCCGTCGTCGGGTGTTCAACGCGATCGCCGACCCGAGGGTGAGCGGCCCGACCCGACCGACGTACATGAGGACGGTCAGCACGAGCTGGCCCGGCTCGGGGACGGTCGACGCGACGCCGGTGGAGAGTCCGGTGGTGCTGAACGCCGAGGTCACCTCGAACAGCGCCAGGTGGTAGGCCAGCCCCTCGGTGAGCAGCAGCAGGACGACCGTGCCGCCGACCACCAGCGCGACGCTGAGCAGGGCGACGGTCAGCGCCTGCCGCAGGCTCGCGGTGGACACCCGCCGCCGGCCCACGATGACGTCCGGCTCGCCGCGCAGCTCCGCCCAGATGGCGAAGCCGAGCAGGAAGAACGTGGCGACCTTGATCCCGCCCGCCGTGCTGGCGCTGCCGCCGCCGATGAACATCAGCGTGATCAGCAGCGGGACGCTCTCCTCGTCCAGGCCCGCCGGGTCGAGGACGGCGAACCCGCCGGTGCGGATCACCGCGCTCTGGGTGAAGGTGGCCAGCACCTTGCCGGCGACGTCGTACCCGCCGACGGTGCGCGGGTCGGGCCATTCGGCGGCGAGCAGCCCGAGGAAGCCGACGAGGAGCAGCACCGCGCTGCCCCACACGGTGAGCTTGGTGGCGATCGCCCAGCGGCCCGGCGTCCGCCACTCCCGCGACGCCTCGAACAGCGCGGGGAAGCCCAGCCCGCCGACGATCGTGCCGAACGCGATCGGCAGGCAGATCCACGGGTCCCGGGCGAACCCGACGAGGCTGTCGGTGAAGAGCGCGAAGCCGCCGTTGTTGAACCCCTGCACGGCGTGGAAGAAGCCGTACCAGAGGGCCCGGCCCGGCGGGTAGCCGTAGCCGAGCCAGAACCGGCCGGCGAGGACGGCGGTCATGGCCAGCTCGAAACCGGCCATGGTGGCCGCGATCCGCAGCAGCAGCCCGCGGACGTCGCCGATGCCGAACTCGGCGGTCTCGGCCTGCACCAGCAGCCGGTTGCGCAGCCCGAGCTGCCGGGCGACCACGAGCACCACCAGGGTCGCGCCGCTGAGGATGCCGAACCCGCCGACCTGGGTCAGCACGGTGATCATCACCAGCCCGAACCCGTTCCAGTACGTCGGGGTGTCGACGACGGACAGCCCGGTGACCGAGACCGCCGAGGTGGCCGTGAAGAACGCCGTGCTGAACGGAGTGAACCGGTGCGCGCTGGTCGCCGCCGGCAGCATCAGCGCGCCGGTGCCGAGCAGGATCACCGCCAGGAACCCGAACGGCACCAGCCGCACGGGGTGACGGAGAAACCGGCGCACCAGACAATCTTCCGTTCCCCGCCGACCGCCGGTGCCGAAACGGCCATCTACCGGCCAACCGCCCCCGGTCTGCTGGGCGCGTTCCCTCGACGACAGGAGACGGCGTTGCGACGTACCCTTTCCGCCCTCGGTCTGGCCGGCGCGCTGCTCGCGGCGGCCGTGGCGGTGCCCGCCCTGAGCGCCTCGGCGAAGCCGGAGGCCGCCCCCGGCGCCGCCCCGGACGCCGCCCCGCCGGCCGCCGCGGACCGGTCCCGGGCCGCCGACCGGCCGCTGGTCATCGGCCACCGGGGTGCGAGCGGCTACCGGCCCGAGCACACCCTGGAGGCCTACCGGCTGGCGATCCGGATGGGCGCCGACTACATCGAGCCGGACCTGGTCCCGACGAAGGACGGCCAGCTCGTCGCCCGGCACGAGAACGAGATCTCCGGTACGACCGACGTGGCGGCCCACCCCGAGTTCGCCGCCCGGAAGGCGACGAAGACCATCGACGGGGTGCCGGTGACCGGCTGGTTCACCGAGGACTTCACCCTGGCCGAGCTGAGGACGCTGCGGGCCACGGAGCGGCTGCCCCAGGTGCGGGTCGCCAACACCGCGTTCGACGGCAGGTTCCCGGTGCCCACCCTCCAGGAGGTCATCGACCTGGCCCGCACCGAGAGCAGGGCCCGGGGCCGCACCATCGGCGTCTACCCCGAGACCAAGCACCCGAGCTACTTCGCCTCGATCGGGCTGCCGCTGGAGGAGCCCCTGGTCGCCGTGCTGAAGGCGAACAAGCTCACCCACCGCGGCGACCCGGTGATCATCCAGTCGTTCGAGACGGCCAACCTGCGCAAGCTGGACAAGCTGACCGACGTGAAGCTGGCCCAGCTCCTCGACGCGTCGGGCCGCCCCTACGACTTCACCCTCGCCGGCGACCCCCGCACCTACGCCGACCTGGCCACCGCCTCCGGCCTGAAGTGGATCGCCGGGTACGCCGACGGCGTCGGCGCGAACAAGAACCTCATCGTCCCCCGGGACGCCGCTGGCAAGCTGCTCGCCCCCACCGCCCTGATCCGGGACGCCCACCGCCTCAAGCTGGTGGTGCACGCCTGGACGTTCCGGGCCGAGAACCAGTTCCTGCCGGCCGACTTCCGCATCGGTGCCGACCCGAACGCCCGCGGCGACAGCACCGCCGAGTACGAGCTGTTCTACGGCCTCGGCCTGGACGGCGTCTTCGCCGACCAGCCGGACACCGCCGTCGCCGCCCGCGCCGGCCTGCCCCGCCACTGACCGACCTCGCACGAACGCGGCCCGTCCCCTCCACCGGGGGCGGGCCGCGCTGGCTGGGCATGCCGCGGCTGTTTGGGCCTGCTGCGGCTGGGTGGCTGGCTGGTTGCGCTGCGCTGGTTGGGCGTGCTGCGGCTGGCTAGGTGCGCCGCCTGGCGGCGCGGCCCCTGTTCTGCCGGCTAGGGAGCTGATGTCGTAGATGGATCGGGCCCCGCACCGCCATTTTCCGGCTAGGGAGCTGATGTCGTAAGTGGATCGGGCCCGCACCGCCACGTTCCGGGCGCGTCCTGGTCAGGCCGCGTGACTGCACCTGTCACCTGCCGGTCCGGCAGACCTGTCCGACCCGGGTCGCACAGCCCCGGCAGACCTGTCCGACCCGGTCGCGCAGCCCCGGCGGCGCGCGGCGGGCGGCTCGGTGCGGCTCGGTGCCGAGTCATCTGCGACATCAGCTCCCTAGCCTGCGAGACCGAGGCCCCGAGCCCAGACGCAGCCCGTGATGTCGGGCAGATGGGGGTATCGGCGAGGCAGGACAGGCCGATGTCCCCGGCATAGAGTCGATCATCGCCGACAGCCGCCAGCCGCCAGCCGCCAGGTGGCGGGTGGCGGGTGGTAGGTGGCGGTGGCGGGTGGCGACACACCGGCCGGTGGGCCGGTGCGGAAAGCGGCCCCGGCAGGTGCGGGGCGGCCGTACTACCGCCGCGTGACTGTCCCGGCGGGCCACCCATTCATCGCTACTTATGTGTTTCCGCCACATGGCTCGTGGGTGACGTCACTTCTAGCGTGATCCGACACATGACGTTAACTTCCTCCGAGTCCTCACGTGGAGTCGCAATGACGGTCCGGACGACGCGGCGGGTGTTCCTCTCCGCCGCCACGATGATGGCCGCGGCGCTCGCCGCCACGGCCTGTGGCAGCCCGCAGGACACCGCCTCCGGCGGCGGTGACGGTGCCGCCCCGGTGAAGGTCGGCCTGGTCTACTCCCAGTCGGGAGCGCTGGCCAGCTACGGCAAGCAGTACATCGAGGGGTTCCGGGCCGGGCTCGACCATGCCACCAGGGGCACCGGCAAGGTCGGCGACCGGACCATCGAGGTCACCGAGGTCGACGACGCGGGCGACCCGGCGAAGGCGGTGTCGGCGGCCAAGGACCTGATCGGCAAGGGCACGAAGATCATCGCCGGCTCGACCTCGTCGGGCGTGGCGCTCCAGGTGGCCCCGATCGCCGCCCAGAACAAGGTCCTGTTCATCTCCGGCCCGGCCGCCACCGACGCCGTGACCGGGGCGAACCGGTACACGTTCCGCTCGGGGCGGCAGTCCTACCAGGACGTGGTGACCGCGAGGTCGTTCATCGGCGACCCGACCGGCAAGAAGGTCGTCGTGTTCGCCCAGGACGGCGCGTTCGGCGACGCCAACGAGGCCGCCGTGAAGGCCGTCATCGGCGGTGCCGGGGCCACGGTGAGCAGCGTCCGCGCGCCGGCCAGCGCCACCGAGTTCACCCCGTTCGCGAGCCAGATCAAGGCTGCCAAGCCCGACCTGCTCTTCGTCGCCTGGGCGGGCACCACCGCCCCCGCCATGTGGCAGACCCTCGACCAGCAGGGCGTGCTCTCCTCGACCACGGTCGTCACCGGGCTGGACATCCGCGCGTCCTGGCCGACGTTCGGCGCGGCCGGTGCCAAGATCTCCTTCCTGTCGCACTGGTTCGACGGGGCCGCCGACACCGAGGCCGCGAAGGCCGCCAAGGCGAAGGTCCCCGGCGGCACCCTCGACCTGTTCCACCCCGACGGCTTCGCCGCCGCCCAGATGGTCGTGCGCGCGGTCGAGCAGGGTGGCGACGACGTGGACAAGATGATCGCCGGCCTGGAGGGCTGGAGCTTCGAGGGCGTCAAGGGCACGATGACGATCCGCGCCGAGGACCACGCCCTGCTCCAGCCGATGTTCCAGGCGAAGCTGGCCGGCAGCGGCAGCGCGTACACGGCGACGTCGCAGAAGAGCCTGACCGGCGACGAGACCGCGCCGCCGGTCGGCCAGATGAAGGGCTGACCCGTGCTCGCCACCCGCGCCCTGACCTGGCGCATCGGTGAGGTCGCCATCGTCGACGGCGTGCACCTCGACCTGGCGCCCGGCGAGTTCCTCGGCGTGATCGGGCCGAACGGCGCCGGCAAGACGTCCCTGTTCAACCTGATCACCGGCCTGCGCCCGCCGACGGCCGGCCAGGTGCTGCTCGACGGCGAGGACGTCACTGCCCTCCCGCCGCACCGGCGGGCCCGGCGCGGGCTGGGGCGTACCTTCCAGTCGTCGTCGGTGTTCGGGTCGCTGACCGTGCGGGAGAACGTGCGGCTCGCCGTACAGGCGCACCGGGGTGGCTCGATGAAGCTGTGGCGGCGGGCGGCGGCCGACCGGGGGGTGGCCGCCGCCGCCGACGCGGCGCTCGACCGGGTCGGCCTGCACCACCGGGGTACGGCGCTCGCCGGAACCCTCGCCCACGGCGAGAAGCGCAAGCTGGAGATCGCCCTGCTGCTCGCCGGGGAGCCCCGGGTGATGCTGCTCGACGAGCCGATGGCCGGCGTCAGCGCCGAGGACGTGCCCGAGCTGGTCGCGGTGATCCGGTCGCTGACCGGCGACAGCGGCCGGTCCGTGCTCATGGTGGAACACCACATGGACGTGATCCTCGAACTGGCCGACCGGATCGCCGTGATGCACCACGGCGCGCTGCTGGCCTGCGACACCCCGGAGACCGTGATGGCCGACGCCACCGTCCAGGAGGCGTACCTGGGGGAGTCGCTGTGACGGAACCGATCCTGACCGTCGCGGACCTGTCGGTGCGCATCGCCGGGCTGCACATCCTCCAGGGGGTGTCGTTCACCGTCGCGCCGACCGGCGTGACCGTGCTGCTCGGGCGCAACGGCGTCGGCAAGACCACCACCCTGCGTGCCGTCCTGGGGCTCACGCCCCGGGGCGGCGAGGCGCGCGGCACCGTGCGGACGGGCGGGCGGGAGTTGCTCGGCCGCCCCACCCACCGGCTCGTCCGCGCCGGGCTCGGCTACGTGCCGGAGGACCGCGACGTGTTCGCCGGGCTCACCGTCGCCGAGAACCTGCGGCTCGCCGAGCGGCGGGGCGCCACCCCGGCGTACGACCGGGTGTTCGCGCTCTTTCCGGAGCTGGACCGGCGGGGACGGCAACGGGCCGGCTCGCTCTCCGGCGGGCAGCAGCAGATGCTCGCGATCGGCCGGGTGCTGCTGAACGACAACCGGCTGCTGCTGGTCGACGAGCCGACGAAGGGGTTGGCGCCGAAGGTGGTGACCGAGGTGGCCGAGGTGCTGGAACGCGTCGCGGAGACGGTGCCGGTGCTGCTGGTCGAGCAGAACCTCGCCGTGGTCCGCCGGCTCGCCACCGACGCGGTGGTGCTCTCCGCCGGCCGGGTCGCCTGGGCCGGCGGCGCGGGCGAGCTGCTGGGCTCGGCGGAGCTGACCCGCTCCCTGCTGGGCGTGGGCTCGGGCGAGGTGCCGGTGAGCGCGAGGAGTGAGCCGGGCCTGCGAGCCCCGCAGCCGCGAACGGAAGGTGGCGCTGCGTGAACACGATCGTGCTGCTGACGCTGACCGGGCTCGGCCTGGCGGCGCTGTACTTCCTCGTCGCGTCCGGGCTGTCGCTGGTCTTCGGCCTCGCCGACGTGCTCAACTTCGCCCACGGGCTGTTCCTCGGCGTCGGCGCGTACGGGACGTGGTGGGCGGCGGGCAACCTGCCCGGTGCCGGGGGCGAGGGCCTCGGCTTCGTGTTCGCCGTCGCCTTCGGGGTGGCCGCCGGCACGGCAGTCGCCGTGCTGGTCGAGCTGGTGTTGATCCGGTCGCTCTACTCGCGCACCATCGAGCAGGTGCTCGTCACCGTCGGCCTGTCGCTGGCCGGGGTGGCGCTGCTCCAGGCCACCTGGGGCGCGGACGCCCGGCCGTTCCCCCGCCCGCAGTGGACCCGGCAGGTCACCGGGGTCCTCGGCGCGCAGGTGCCCAACGGCGGGCTGCTGCTGATCGTCGCCGCCGCCGTGGTGCTGGGGGCGCTGCTGGCGTTCCTGCGCTGGACCCGGTACGGGCTGATCATCCGGGCCGGCGTGGAGAACCGGGAGATGGTCACCGCGCTGGGCATCGACGTGCGCAAGGCGTTCACCCTGGTCTTCGCCATCGGCGGGGCCGCCGCCGCGCTGGCGGGCGCGCTCGGCGGCGTCTACTTCGGCACCGTCTCGCCCGGCCAGGGCGGCTCCCTGTTGATCTTCGCGTTCATCGTGGTGGTGATCGGCGGCATGGGCTCCGTCGTCGGCTCCGCGTACGCGGCCGTCGCCGTCGGCCTGCTGCAACAGTTCGTCAACTACTACGGCGCGTCCGGCGTCGGCGACCTGTGCGTCGTCGCGCTGCTGGCCGTGGTGCTGCTGCTGCGCCCCCAGGGCATCGCCGGAAAGGTGGCTCACGCATGACCGACTCGATGGTCGAGGCGCCCCCGGCGCGGGTGCCGGACGAGCTGACCCCGCACCGGCGGGGCTGGCACGGGCTGCGGCCCTACCTGCCGCTGGTGGCGCTGGCCGTGGCGGCGGTCCTGCCGTACTCGACGCTGGAGCTGCCCGGGGTCTTCGAGGGGCCGCTGAACTCGCCCGGCACCCTGCAACTGCTCGCCGTGTGCCTCGTCTTCGGCGGCCTCGCCGCCGGCTACGACCTGCTGTTCGGGCGCACCGGGATGCTCTCCTTCGGGCACGCCCTCTACTTCGCCGCCGGCGTGTACGGCACCGACATCCTGGTCACCCGGGCCGGGCTGCCGCTGTGGCAGGCCGCGCTGCTCACGGTCACCGGCGGGACGGTCCTCGCCGGGCTGCTCGGCGCGGTGGCGCTGCGGACGGCCGGGATCGCGTTCGCCATGGTCACCCTCGCCTTCGCGCAGGTCGGGGCGATCCTGGTGGCCCGGGACTTCGGCGGGCTCACCGGCGGCGAGGAGGGGCTGCCGCTGGACGTGTCCGGGCTGCCCGCCGGGCTGGTCGGGGTGGCCAACACCGTCAACCTGTACTGGCTGGCGCTGGCGTACCTGGCCCTGGTGGTCCTCGTGGTGCACCGGGTGTCCGGCTCGCCGACCGGGCGGGTGCTCGCCGGGCTGCGCGACGACGAGCGGCGGATCGGGGTGCTCGGGCTCGACCCGTACCGGTTCAAGCTGGTCGCGTTCACCCTGGCCGGCGGGCTCGCGGCCGGCGGGGGAGTGGTCTACTGCCTGATCGTCGGCGGCGCGTCGCCGCACGTCACCTCCAGCGAGCTGACCCTGTCGCTGCTGGTGATGGTGGTGCTCGGCGGGCCCGGCACCCGCTGGGGGCCGGTGCTCGGCGGCGTCGGCTACATGTACCTGGACCACCGGCTCACCGCGTTCGGCAGCAGCGACGCGGTGGAGTCGCTGCCGGCGTTCCTGAGCCGCCCCCTGAGCCAGCCGCTGTTCGTGCTGGGCACGGTGTTCATCCTGGCCGTCTACTTCTTCCCCGGTGGCCTGGCCAGCCTCCGCACCCGCCTCGGCCCGCTGACCCGCCACCTGCCCGCCCGCCGCACCCCTTGATCGACGGGGTGGCGGGCCGGGGCTGGTAGGAATGGGGGGTGGATCAGCAGGGGCGGGTGCGGGAGCGGGCCGAGGCGGTGCTGCGCCGGTTGGCCGGCGAGCACGCCCGGCTGCGGGAGGACCAGTGGCGGGCCATCGAGGCGCTGGTGGTGGACCGGCGTCGGGTGCTCTGCGTGCAGCGCACCGGGTGGGGCAAGTCGGCCGTCTACTTCGTGGCCACCGCCCTGCTGCGCGACCGCGACGCCGAGACGACGCCCGTCGGTGCAGGAGCCGCCGTCGTCGGGCCGACGGTGATCGTGTCGCCGCTGCTGGCGCTCATGCGCAACCAGGTGGAGGCCGCCGCCCGCGCCGGCATCCGGGCCCGCACCATCAACTCGGCCAACCTCGACGAGTGGGACGCGGTCACCGCCGAGATCCACGACGGCGCGGTGGACGTGCTGCTGATCAGCCCCGAGCGGCTCAACAACCCCGACTTCCGGGACGCGGTGCTGCCTCAGCTGGCCGCGACCACCGGGCTGCTCGTCGTCGACGAGGCGCACTGCGTCTCCGACTGGGGGCACGACTTCCGCCCCGACTACCGGCGACTGCGCACGTTCCTGGCGAACCTGCCGGAGCGTACGCCGGTGCTCGCCACCACGGCCACCGCGAACGCCCGCGTCACCGCCGACGTCGCCGAACAGCTCGGCGACGCGCTGGTGCTGCGCGGCACGCTGGACCGGGAGTCCCTGCGCCTCGGGGTGCTCGACCTGCCCAGCCCCGCGCACCGGCTCGGCTGGCTCGCCGACCACCTGGACCAACTGCCCGGCTCCGGGATCGTCTACACGCTGACCGTGGCGGCGGCCGGCGAGACCGCCGAGTTCCTGCGCTCCCGGGGCTACCCGGTCGCCTCCTACACCGGCCAGGCCGAGGACGCCGACCGGCGGGCCGCCGAGCAGGACCTGCTCGACAACAAGATCAAGGCGCTGGTGGCCACGTCGGCGCTGGGCATGGGTTTCGACAAGCCCGACCTCGGCTTCGTGGTGCACCTCGGCGCGCCGCCGTCGCCGATCGCCTACTACCAGCAGGTCGGCCGCGCCGGGCGCGCCGTCGAGCACGCCGAGGTGCTGCTGCTGCCCGGCGCGGAGGACGCGGCCATCTGGCGCTACTTCGCCTCGCTGGCGTTCCCGCCCGAGGAGCAGGTGCGCGCCGTGCTGGCCGCCCTGCACACCGACCGGCCGCTGTCCACCCAGGCCCTCGAACCGATCGTCGACCTGCGCCGGGCCCGCCTCGAACTGATGCTCAAGGTGCTCGACGTGGACGGCGCGGTCCGTCGGGTGCGCGGGGGCTGGCTCGCCACGGGCGAGCCCTGGGTCTACGACGGGGCCCGGCTGCGCCGCGTCGCCGAGGCGCGCACCGCCGAGCAGCGGGCCATGCGCGCGTACGCGACGACGCCCGGCTGCCGCCTGCGGTACCTACGGGAGTGCCTCGACGACGCCGGGGCCGGCGACTGCGGCCGGTGCGACCGGTGCGCGGGCCCGCTGTTCGCCGCCGACGTGTCCTCGCCGGCGCTGGGCGCGGCCCAGGGGTTCCTCGGCCGCCCCGGCGTGGACGTCCCGCCGAAGAAGCTGTGGCCGACGGGGCTGGACGCGGTGGGCGTACCCCTGAAGGGCCGGATCCCCCCGGCGGAGCAGGCGCTGGCCGGGCGGGCCGTGGGGCGGCTGTCGGACCTGGGCTGGGGCGGCCGGCTGCGGGAGCTGGTCGGCCCCGGCGCGGCCGACCGGCCGGTCCCCGACGACGTGGTCGGCGCGGTCGTCGAGGTGCTCAAGGCGTGGGCGCACGGCGACGACCCGTGGCCGCGCCGCCCGGTCGGCGTGGTCGCGGTCGGCTCCCGGCGGCGGCCGGAGCTGGTCGGCTCGCTCGCGGAGCGGATCGCCGCGGTGGGCCGGCTGCCGCTGCTCGGCGTGGTCGTGCCCACGGGCGCCGCCGGCCCGGACGGCCCGCGCGGCAACAGCGCCCAGCGGGTACGCGCGCTGCACGACGCCTTCGCCCTGCCGGACGGGCTGGCCGACACGCTCGCCGGGCTGGACGGGCCGGTGCTGCTCGTCGACGACCTGGTCGACACGGGCTGGACGGTGACGATGGTGGCCCGGCTGCTGCGCCGGGCCGGCGCACCCGACGTGCTCCCCCTGGCGCTGGCCGTCGCCGGCTGACGGGTGCAAGGAAGGGCCCCCTGTTAACGCATTCTGTTGTACAGGGGGCCCCTGCAAACAAAAGTTCCCGGGGGCGGCGGATTGCGACCAGTGCCACGCCGCGCCGTCGCTGACCAGGCCGGGCGGGCCCCGGCGGTACGGTGGGCCGCATGACCGAGCAGCTTCCCGACGGCGGGGAGCCGCAGCAGCCCGGGGCGCTGGTCGACCGGGGCACGCTGCGGCTCGCGTCGGTCGTCGGCGGGCTGGTGCTCGCGGTCCTGCTCGGGTTCGGCCTCGGTCGGCTCAACCCGCCCCCGGCGGCCGGCGGCTACGCGTCGACGCCGGCCGGCGCGGACCACACGCACGCGCCCGGCACCGGGGAGCACGACCACGGCGGCACCGCCGACGGGAGCGACCCGACGGGCGTCGGGGGCCTCGCGGTCAGCTCCGGCGGCTGGACGCTGACCCCGCTGGCGGCCGACCTCGCCGCCGGGCGGGCCGGCGAGTTCCGGTTCCAGATCCGGGACGCCGAGGGGCGGCCGGTGACCCGCTTCGCGGTCGTGCACGACAAGCCGATGCACATGATCGTGGTGCGCCGCGACCTCACCGGCTACCAGCACCTGCACCCGACGATGGCCCCGGACGGCACCTGGTCGGTCCCGCTGACCCTGCCGCAGCCGGGCGTCTGGCGGGCGTACGCCGACTTCACGCTGGTCACCGACGACGGCGGGCAGAGCGCCCGGACGCTGGGCACCGACCTGGCCGTCCCGGGGGAGTACGCTCCCCGGCCGCTGCCGGCGGCGGCCCGTGCCGCGACCGTGGACGGCTTCGCGGTGAGCTGGTCCGGCGAGCCCGGGATCGGCCTCACCCGGCCGCTGCGGTTCGAGGTGCGCGCCGCCGACGGCACCGCCGCGCCGCTTGAGCGCTACCTGGGCGCGTACGGGCACCTGGTGGCGTTGCGCGAGGGCGACCTGGGCTACCTGCACGTGCACCCGGAGGCGGGGCCGCCGACGGCGGGGGTGAGCTTCCAGGTGACCGTGCCGGGGCCGGGCCGTTACCGGCTCTTCCTCGACTTCCAGGTGGCCGGCGTGGTGCGGACGGCCGAGTTCACCCTGGCCGTGCCCTGACCTACAGGGCTGAGTGGCCCGCCACGGTCGGAGGACCCGCCACGGTCGGAGGACCCGCCACGGTCGGAGGACCCGCCACGGTCGGAGGACCCGCCACGGTCGGGGCGGTTCAGCCGGCGCGAAGGCCGGGCGGCTCAGCCGGGGCGGTTCAGCCGGCGCGGCGGACCGGGCGGCGGGCCAGGTAGCGGAGCAGGTCGCGGATGTGGTGCTTCTCCTCGGCCGGCACGGCCGGGTCGGCCAGCCGCTGGAGGATGACCCGGACGTCGGCCTCGACCGGCCCCTCGTCGCCGCGTCGCCGGGGGACGGGCCCCGAGTCGGGCAGCCCGAGGGCCCGGAAGGCCGCCGTCACGGGCAGGTCGAGCGCGGCGCAGAAGCCGCGCACCTTCGCCAGCTCGGGGTAGTCCTGCCAGTCGCCGGCGAGCCAGCGGAAGACGGTGGACCGGCCCACCCCGGTGTGCGACGCCAGGTCGCTGACGGTCCAGCCCCGTTCCTCGCGGGCGTCGTCGATGGCGCGTCGCACGAAACGCGCGAACGCCATCTGCGGCGAAACCTCTGGCGAAGCCATTCCTGCGCGGTCTTCCTTCGGGCCGGAGCAAGGGGCGGTGCCCCCTGAGGGTAGTCCCACAGATGGCGGAAGCAAGCGTTTGCTCGCCCCCTTCGTCCCGATCGGTGCCTTCCCGGGGCGGCTACCTGCGAATATCCCTCATGTTCTTTCCCGCCGAATGGGAACGTTCCCACGGGAAGCGTATCGGTCCCTGCGGCTGATTGCCGTACGTCAACTAAGCTCGATGCTCATCCGCCCACCGCCCGTGGCCGTGGGTGAACCGATGAGGAGCAGCATGAGCGAGCCGAGCCGTCCGGTGCCGCACCGTCCGGGTGCGGTGAGTCTCTTCTTCGTCGCCAAGGCCGGCGTGTTCGCCGCCGGCTTCTGGTGCTGGCTGCTCGTCCTGGTGTCGCACGCCGAGCGGGTGACCGGGGCGCACGTCCTGGCCGCCACGGGCGCGGTCACCACGACACTGGTCGGCGTGGTGCTCGGCGTGCGCCTGGCCCTGCAACGCAACGCGGCGGTGCGGCACGCCGAGCTCAAGCGGCTGCTGGTCGACATCTCCTGGAACGCCTTCGCCGCCGCCGGCAACGCGGAGACCCCGGCGAAGGTGGTGCCGTTCCCGACCCTGGCACCGGACGTCGAGCGGCCGGGCGGCCGGGGACGCGGCGACCGGTTCTCGGCCTTCGACCGCAGCGCCGGCAACGAGCGGGCCCAGGGGCGGGACCGGGGCGGCAGCGGCGACCGCCGCCGCTGAGCGGACCGGCGCGAGCCGGGCCCCTGGCCCGACCCGGCGCGGCCCGGCGATACAGCGAGGGCCAGCCCGGCGGGACAGCAGAGCCGGCCCGGTGCCACAGCCAGGGCGGCCCGGCGCACAGACGCAGCCGGGGGCCGGGCCGGGTCAGCCGGTCGGCGGCGTGGCGAGCAGCGCCTCCAGGCGCGGGGTCACCTGCCACTGGTCGACCAGCGCCCGGTACTCGGCGCGCTGCTCGGCCGTCGGCGGCCCGCCCGCCCGCCGCGCCCGGATCAGCAGGTTGCGGGGCGTGTGCCGGGAGTCGACGAACTCGACCACCTCGGTCCGGTACCCGTGCAGCCGCAGCAGCGCGGCCCGCAGCGAGTCGGTCAGCACGTCCGCGAAGCGCTCGCGCAGGATGCCCTGCCGGGTCAGCAGGTCGTACGGGGCCGGGGCCGGACGGGCCCGTAGCTGGGCGGCGAGGTCGTGGTGGCAGCACGGCGCGGCGAGCACCCAGCGGGCGTCCCAACGCACCGCCCGGGCCAGCGCCTCGTCGGTGGCGGTGTCGCAGGCGTGCAGGGCCAGCACCAGGTCGGGAGCGGGGTCGACCACCGCGTCGGCGATCGTGCCGGCCACGAAGGTCACCCGGTCGACCCAGCCGAGCCGCCCGGCCAGCTCGGTGTTGCGTTGCCGCTGGTCCTCCCGCACGTCGACGCCGACCAGCCGCACGTCCAGCCCCCGCTGGTCGAGATACCGGTACGCGGCGAAGGTCAGGTACGCGTTGCCGCAGCCCAGGTCGACCACCCGCAGCGGCCCGGTGAGGTCGTCCGGCAGCGTGGCGGCCAGCGCCCGCAGGAACGCGTCCACCTGTCGGCGCTTGGCCGCCGATCCGCCGATCTCGGCGAAGATCGGGTCGCCCGGGTCGAGCAGCCACTCCTTGGCCCGGTCGTGCCCGACCGGCTCGGCGGCGGGCCGGTCGGCGGCGGCCCGGTGCACCTGCGCCTCGCCGGACTTGGTCACCCGGAGCTGGAGCGTCACGTCGGTCGTCTCCACGTGCCAGTTGCCGAACGGCTCGGCCAGCAGGGCGTCCACGGCCGCGCCGGCCTCCGCGCCGGGCGCGAGGTTGCGGGTGTACGGGCGGGCCCCGTCGGAGGTGGCGATCTGCAACCTCGGGCCCGCCTTGAGGGCGACGGGGCGCAGCTCGGCGCGGACCACCGAGGGGCGGTGCCCCTTGCGGCGGCCGGCGGCGACGGCCCGGGTCAGCGCGGGGTCGAGCAACAGGGCCCGGACCTCGGTCAGGGCGGCGTCCAGGGGTTCGGGCATCTCTCCATCTTCCTCGCCGGGATCGTCTCGGGCGCGGCGGGCGGTGCTCTCGGCGGGACGTGGGGTGTGCCGAGCCGCCCCGCCCGGTCGGCCTGCTCCGGAATGCGACATCCCCCGCTCCGGCGGGGCCGGGCGGGGGATGTCGACGGTCGCGCGTGGGTCAGTCGGCGGTCGCCTCGGCGGGCGTACCCGGGCCGGAACCGCCACCCCGGCGGCGTCGGCGGCGGCGCTTGGCCGGGTCGCCGTCGGCCCCCGCCGCAGCGGCGGCGGGCTCGGCGCCGGACGGCTCGGCGGCGACCACCGCGGTCGGCTCGCCGGCCACGACCTCGCCGGCCCGGCGGCGACGCCGGCGGCGCGGGGTGCGGGCCTCGCCCTCGGCGGCCTGCTCGGCCGGGCCATCGGCGGCGTCGCCGTCGGGCCGGCCCCGGCGGCGCTCGCCGCGCCCACGGGACTCGCCCCGCTCGCCGCGCCGGGGGCTCCGGCCGCCGGACTCGCCGCGCCGGGACCGGCCGCCGAGGTCCTCCTCGACCTCCGCGGACAGCCCGGCCCGGGTCCGCTCCGCCGTCGGCAGGGTGCCGGTGACGTCGCGGGAGATGGCCAGGTCGGTGTAGAGGTGCGGCGACGTGTGGTACGTCTCCGGCGGCTCCGGCATCTCCAGCCCGAGCGTCTTGTCGATGATCCGCCAGCGGGGCATGTCGTCCCAGTCGACGAAGGTCACCGCGACGCCCGTGGCGCCGGCCCGGCCGGTGCGGCCGATCCGGTGGGTGTAGGTGTCCTGGTCCTCGGGGCAGTCGTAGTTGATGACGTGCGTGACGCCGCTGACGTCCAGGCCCCGGGCGGCCACGTCGGTGGCGACCAGGATGTCGATCTTGCCGGCCCGGAACGCGCGCAACGCCCGCTCCCGGGCGCCCTGGCCCAGGTCGCCGTGTACGGCGGCCACGGCGAAGCCGCGGAAGTCGAGATCCTCGGCGACCCGGTCGGCGGCCCGCTTGGTGCGGGTGAAGATCATGGTGAGGCCGCGCCCCTCCGCCTGGAGGATGCGGGCCACGATCTCGATCTTGTTCATCGAGTGGGTGCGGTAGACCAGCTGCTCGGTCTGCGGCGACGGCCCGGTCTCGGCGGTGTGCCCGGCGTGGATCGTCATCGGCTGGCGCAGGAAGCGCCGGGACAGGGTGACGATCGGGTCCGGCATGGTGGCCGAGAAGAGCATCGTCTGCCGGTCCTCCGGCAGCATCGCGAGGATCTTCTCGACGTCGTCGAGGAAGCCCAGGTCGAGCATCCGGTCGGCCTCGTCGAGCACCAGCGCGCGCACCCGGTCGAGGCGCAGGTGCTTCTGCTTCTGCAGGTCCATCAGCCGGCCCGGCGTGCCGACCAGGATCTCGACGCCCTTGCGCAGCGCGTCGATCTGCGGCTCGTACGCCACGCCGCCGTAGATCGGCAGCACCCGGACGCCCCGGGTGCGCCCGGCGGCGGCCAGGTCCTTGGCGACCTGGATGCCCAGCTCGCGGGTGGGGACGACGACGAGGGCCTGCGGCACGCCGTCGCCGCCCTCGGCCGGGGCGAAGACGCGCTCCAGCAGCGGCACGCCGAAGCCGAGGGTCTTGCCGGTGCCGGTCGGTGCCTGGCCGATCATGTCGACGCCGCGCAGCGCGATCGGGATCGCGTACTCCTGGATGGCGAAGGCGCGGGTGATGCCGGCTGCGGCCAGCGCCTCGACGGTCTCCGGTCGGGCGCCGAGCTCGGCGAAGGTGGGTGCCTCCGGGCGGACCGGGGCGGTCGGTGCCAGCTCCTGGCCGGCTGTGGGATCGAAGATCTGATCGCTCATATGGATTTGGGGGTGCCCTCTCGTGGTGCGCCCCTCAGGTCCTCAGGGCGCGGACGGTAGTGCGCGGGCCACACGGTCGGGGGCGAGATCGCCGAGCCGGACCGGGCCGCACGCGCGCCGTGGTGCAGGGCTTCGGGTCGGATCGACCCTTCGCCGGATCAGCGCCCACGGCAACTGCCCCATACTACCTGAGCCGCCCCGGTGTCGTCCCTGTTCAGGGCAGGGTATCCACAGTTGGGGTCGGTGATTGTGACTTGGGTCACATGAATGCCACCCGATTGCGCCCCGTTGCGCCGCGTTCGGGACGGGGTGGGCGGGCCCGGCCGGCCGACCTGCGCGGTCGGGCCGGCCAGCGCCGCTGGCCGCCGGTCTCCCGCAGGGAGCTCAGCGGACGGTGAAACCGACCGCCCGGGGCGACGCCTCGGCGATCTCGACGTAGGCGACCTTGTTGACCGGCACGATGACCCGCCGGCCCTTCTCGTCGGTCAGGGAGAGCGTCCCCTCGTCCTTCGCGAAGGCGTCGGTCACGATCTGCTCGATCTCGGCCGGCGACTGCGCGCTCTCCAGAACCAGCTCGCGCGGCGCGTACTGCACGCCGATCTTGACCTCCACGGTGCCTCCTCAACTGGGGCGAAAAAGCCGCCGTGGGAAGGCTATCCGATCTCACGGCCGGATGTTCAGGCTGACTCACCCTGCAACGGGAAGCTGGCGATGCCCCGCCAGGACAGCGCCGCCACGAGCGCCTCGGCCTCGGCCTTCGGCACCTGCCGGCCCCCGGCCAGCCAGAACTGCGCGGCCGTCTCCGCCGCGCCGACCAGGCCGGAGGCGAGCAGCTCGGCGTGCGCCCGGCTCACCCCCGTGTCGGAGATGATCGTGTCGGTGATCGCGGCGATGCAGCCCTGCTCCACCCGCTCCACCCGCTGCCGCACGGCCGGGTCGTTGCGCAGGTCGGACTCGAAGACCAGGCGGAACGCCTCGCTCTCGTGGTCGACGAAGTCGAAGTATGCGCGAACCGACGCGCCGACGCGCTCCTTGTTGTCGTTGGTGCCCCGCATCGCGTCGTGCACCTTCGCCACGATCGCGTCACAGTGCGTGTCCAGCAGCGCCAGGTAGAGCTCCATCTTGCCCGGGAAGTGCTGGTAGAGCACCGGCTTGGAAACCCCCGCCCGCTCGGCGATGTCGTCCATCGCGGCGGCGTGGTAGCCCTGCGCGACGAACACCTCCTGCGCCGCCGCGAGCAGCTGCTTGCGCCGCGCGGAGCGGGGCAAACGCGTGGGCCGGCCGGCGGTCTGGGCACCGTTCCCCACAGCCGTCATGGGAACCTCCGAAACTGGTCGTACGAGCCGGCATATCGCCCGAACCGGTCGGGGTCGACGAACCCCGCGCGGAATTGGCCCGCCGCTGTAACTTATCGCCACTGTCACCACACGGTAGCCTCAGCGGGGGCGACCAAGGAGCGCGCGGTGAGTGAAGCAGGGCAACCCGGTGCCGCCACCCCGGGAGAGCACGGCGACGGCACGGGTCAGCAGGACGACCTCGCCCGTTCCGTCAGCGGGTGGGCGCCCTCGGCGACCGGCTGGTCCGGTGGCGGCGACGCCGGCGCGTCGCGGGAGGCGTCGTCCGGCTGGGGCCGAGCCGAGCCGGCGTCCGGCTGGGGCGCCTCGTCGCCCCGCCACGGCGACCTGCCGGCCCCCCTGCCCGGCCCGGCGACCCGGGGTGAGCCCGCGACCCGGGTCAACGGCCACCCGCACGTCAACGGCGTGAGCCACCCCGGCGACGAGTCGCGCCCGGGCCGCCCCACGCCGGTCAGCGCGCCGCCGCACGCCGAGGGCGCCGGCTGGGAGCCCGACGACGACCGGCTGGCCGTCCCCGCGCAGCGCCCGGCCTCCGCCCTGGAGCGGTCGGCCCCGGCGCGCGGCGGCGACCCCGACCCCGCCGCCCGGCACTCCTCCGACGACCAGCCGGTCTCCCGCCTGGGTCACCGGCCGGACGACGACGCCCCGGCGTCCGCGCCCCCCGCCGGTCAGGCCCCACCGGCCGACCCCGGCTTCGACGCGGCGCGCGGCTTCCCCGCCGACCGCGCCGCCCCCGATCACGGCGCGACCGCCGGCGGGCCGTACGACTGGGCCCACCGGTTCCCGCCCGAGGACGACGACCCGCGCGGCTACCCGGCGGCCGAGTCCGGTCGCGGCGGCCATCCCGGCGAACCGGGTCGTGGCGGCTATCCCGGCGAGCCCGACCGCGGGCCCGACCGGGGGCGCGACGAGACCGCCGCGCCGCCCCCGCCGGGCTGGGCCGGCCCCGACTGGAACCGCCCGAGCTGGGGCGGGGGGTGGGCCCCGCCGTGGTCCCGCGACCAGGGCGAGCCGGTCGCCCGCCGCCTGCGCGACGACGAGGGCGAGCCCGCCCGCCGGTCCCGCGACGACGGACCGGCCGGGCGTCGCCTGCGCGCCGACGAGGACACCGCCGACCGCCGCGCCGGCGTCGACGAGCTGGCCGGGCGTCGGGCCCGCGCGGAGGCCGAGCCGAACGGCCCGGCGCGCCCGGAGGCCGAGGAGGCCGGTCCGCCGTCGCGCGAGGGCCGGGCGGCCGACTGGGCCCCCCCGGCCGGTCGGGGCCACCCGCCGGAGCCGGTCCACCCCTACGCCGCCGAGCCGACCCGGCCCTACGAGCCGGTCCGCGCCGAGCCGGTCCGGCCGTACCAGCCGGTCCGCGCCGAGCCGGTCCGGCCGTACGAGGTGCCCCGTCCCGGGTCCGAGCCGCGTGCCGGGGCCGAGCCGACCACCCGACCCGCCCCGGAGCCGGCCGAGCGCCCCGCCTGGGCCGGTGCCCACCCGGCGTCCGCCCCGCCCGCCGGCGGGCCCGGGACCTCGTCCGCCGCAGCCGTCGACCCGGCCGAGGTCCGGGCCGCCGCCGCCCGGCCCTTCCGGCTCCGTCCGGTCCCCGAGGACGCCCCGCCCACCGACGCGCCCGGCCGACCGCCGACCGCCACCGGCGCCGGACCGACCGCCGCGCCCGCCACGAGCGGGATCGGCCGGCTGGTCCGCACCCCGCCCGCGCCCGCCCCGGCGAGCGCACCCCCGTACGCGGCCCGCCGATCCGCACCCGACCCGGTGAACCCGGCCGCCCCGGCCGACGGGGGCCGGCAGCCGGACCGCACGGCGGTGCTGCCGCAGCGCGTCCCCGCCGAACCGGACGTGCCCGTCGTGCCGGAGCCGCCAGCCGTGGAGCCCCCCGCAGAGACCCCGGAGCTCGCCCGCACCGCCACCCACCTTCGTCGCGACGACGAGCCCGCCCCGCCGCAAGAGCGGCCCGAGGGGTTCGACGTCAACGCCATCCTCGACGCCGTGCGCGGTGTCGCCGGGGTGCGGGACGCGGCCCTGCGCCGCACCCCGGCCGGCGCGCACAGCCTGCGGCTCGACCTCGCCGACGGCGCCGACCCCGCCGAGGTGAGCCGCCAGGTGGCCCGTCTGCTCCAGGATCGGATGGGGCTGGCCGCCGCCCCGCAGGACGCCGCGGGACCACCGGGCGCCCCGCCCCCGCCCGTGCGTCGCCGCTCCGCCGAGGCGCGCCCCGACCTGCGGGGCGCCGCCCCCCGGCCCCCCGAGCGGCGGCCCGCCGACCCCCGGGCAGTCGACCCCCGGGCCGCCGGCCGGCTGCCCGAGGGCCGACCGTCCGCCGACGCGCCGCCGCCCCGGCTCGACCGCCGGGCCGACCCGGCGGGGGAGCCGCCGCGCCGGCGTCGCCAGGCGACCACGCACCGGGGCCGGGCCGCCGTGGAGGAGCCGGGCCAGGTCAGCGCCGCCCCCGCCGGGCTCGCGACCGGCAGCCCGGCGACGCTCGGCTCCTCGTACTCCGGTGGGCAGATGACCACGACGGAGACCGCGCCCTCGCGACCGCTGGACACCGGCGGCGCGCCGGGGCCCCGCGTGGTGATCGACCACGTCCAGGTGAGCACGTTCGGCCTCGACGCGAACGTCGAGGTCCGCCTCCTCGCCGACCGGGAGACCGCATCCGGTTACGCGACCGGGCCCGCCGTCGACGGCTACGTGCTGCGGCTCTGCGCCGTCGCCGCCGCGGCGGCGGTGGACCAGCTGCTGCGCGGCGGCGAGCAGGAGCCCGACCGGGGCCGGTGCTTCGTCGAGCACGCGGCGGTGGTGCCGTTCGGCAACTGCGAGGTGGCCACGGTCGTGGTGCTGCTCGTCTGCGACGGCTGGGTCGAGCAGCTCGCCGGCTCGGCGCTGGTGGCCGGCGACCCCCGGCAGGCCGTCGTCCGGGCCACCCTGGCGGCCGTCAACCGCCGCCTGGAGGCGCTGCTCGCGTGAGCCGCCGGGCCGGGCGCGCCCGACGCGGCTCCCGGTGCGGGGCCGGCCGGCGGTCCGGCGTGGCCGTCGCCGGCCGGTGGGCGCAACGCGGGCGGGACGCGGCGGGCGCGGGCAGACTTGGTGCCATGAAAGCCGCCATCCTCGGGCCGGACCACCACCTGCCCCCGCACGGCACCCCGCCGCCGTGGCCCGGTCGGGAGGTACGCCTCGACGGCACCGTCACCTACGTCCGAGACACCCCGGCCACCGCCGCCGCGGCGGAGCCGGCGCTCTACGTCCACGGCCTCGGCGGGTCGTCGCAGAACTGGACCGACCTGGCCGGGCTGCTCGCCGACCGGCTCGACGGCCAGGCCATCGACCTGCCGGGATTCGGGCACAGCGAGCCGAGCCGGCGCTACACCGTCCCCGCGTTCGCCGAGCACGTGGTCCGCTGGATCGAGCACTCCGGCCGGGGGCCGGTGCACCTGCTCGGCAACTCGCTGGGCGGGGCGATCTCGGTGCGGGTCGCCGCGCTGCGCCCGGACCTGGTACGCACGCTGACCCTGATCTCCCCGGCGCTGCCCTTCCTGGACTTCCGCCGCTCGTTGCAGGGCCGGATGCTGCCGCTGCTGGCCGTCCCGCGCGGGGAGCGGCTCGTCGGCTGGCAACTGGCCCGGCTGGATCCGGAGGTGATGGCGCAGCAGGTGCTGGAGTCCTGCGTGGCCGACCTGACCCGGATCAGCGAGCAGCGCCGGCGGGAGGCGTTGGAGGAGATCCTGCTGCGCTACCAGGCCGCGCACTACGCCTCCGTGTACGTGCGTACCTTCCGCGGCCTGGTCTCCAGCTTCCTGCGTTCGTACCTGCGGGGGCCGGAGTCGCTGTGGCGGCTCGCGGCGGCGGTGCGGGTGCCGACGCTGGTGATCGGCGGGTCCGAGGACCGGCTGGTCGACGTGCGGGTGGCCCCGCAGGCCGCCCGGGTGATCCCGGACAGTCGGCTGCTGATGCTGCGCGGCGTCGGGCACGTGGCCCAGCTGGAGGTGCCCCGCACGGTGGCCCGCGCGGTGCTCGGTCTGCTCGACGAAGTGGCGAACCCCGTGACGGTCCGTGACGTGGCATCCTGACCGGGATGCCCGGATTCCTGCCTCGTCGCGCTTCCCGCCCGAATTCCCCCGCAACCCCGCCCGCCCGCCGGTGGGCCCTGCTGTCGGCCGCCGCCCTCGCCGGGTGCGTCCTGGCCGGCGCGGTCCTGCTGACGGCCCGGCCCCCGACCGGCGGGCCCCCGACCGAGGTCGAGGCGCTGGCCGTGGACCAGGCCGCCCGCACACCGGCCCCGCCGGGCGGCGCGGCCCCGGCCCCGGCGTCGCCGGGCCCCGGCGGCCCTTCGGCGGTGGCGTTCGGCGGCTCCCCGCCCGTCGACCCCGGCGCCCCGCCGGCCCCCGGGGCGTCCCCGGTGCTGCGGATCCCGGGCCCCGTGCCGTCGGCCGGCCGGGGTGGCTTCCGGTACGACGACCGCCCCGGCGCGGTGCTCGGCGCGGCCGGCGCGCTGCGCCGCTACCGGGTGGCGGTGGAACGGGAGGCGGGCGAGGACGCGGGCGACTTCGGCACGGCGGTGCAGGAGGCGCTGGCGGGGCCGGGAAGCTGGGTGGACAGCGGCCGGCTGCGGCTGCAACGGGTGCCCGGCACGGCCCGGCACGACTTCACGGTCTACCTGGCCACGGCCGGCACGGCGGCGCGGATGTGCGCGGCCGGCGGGGTCGACATCCGGGTGGGCGGGCGGCCGTACACCTCCTGCCGCGCGCCCGGGAAAGTGATCATCAATCTGGACCGGTGGCGGCTGTCGGTGCCGCACTTCGTCGCGGCCGGGGTGCCGCTGGCGGTCTACCGGACGTACGTGGTGAACCACGAGGTCGGGCACCAGTTGGGCCACGGCCACGAGCGCTGCCCGAAGCCGGGCCGGCCGGCGCCCGTGATGATGCAGCAGACCCTCTTCCTCAAGGGCTGCGTGGCGAACCCGTGGCCGTACCGGGACGGCCGCCGCTACGCCGGCCCGCCGCTGTGACCGGGGGCCTGCCACGGTGATCGGGTTGGCTCCCGTCGCTGCGGCCGGGGCGGGGCGCGCGGAAAAGGCGAGGGCTTCTCGCACTGCTAGCGGCAAAAGCGCAGTTGGGCGCGATTTGTCTGTCAGGCTGACGGGGTGACTTCCCTCTCCCCGTCCGGGGCGTACCGCCCCCGGCGGCCGGGTCGCCCGGGCCCCCGTACGGCGCTCGGCGGCCTGTCCGCCCTGGCGGCCGTCGCCGCCGCCGTGCTCCTGGTCCTCGGCGCGGTGCCGCCGACCGGGCCGGCGCAACCCGGCGGGGCGGGGGCCGGCGCGGGCGACCGCAGCGTCGGGGCCGCGCCGGGCGACCGGGCCGACCAGGACGGTCGGGCCGGGCGGGCCGAGCAGGGGCGGTCGGGCGACTGGCCGACCAGCGGACCCGGCCGGTTCGTGGCCGCCGCGGGCGGGTCCCCGGTCCGGGGCGCGGGCGGGCCGGTGCGCCGTTACCGGGTGCTTGTCGAGCGGGACACCGGCCAGGACGCGGACGCGTTCGCCGAGGCGGTCGACGAGGCGCTGGGCGACCCGCGCAGCTGGACCGCCTCGGGCGAGGTGCGGCTGCAACGGGTGGCCGGGCCCGCCGCTCCCGCCGGCCCGGAAGCCGCCGCCGCCCCCTCCGCCCCCGGTGTCTCCGGTGTGTCCGCACCCGAGGTGGACTTCACCGTCTACCTGGCCACCCCCGTCACCTCGGAGCGGATGTGCGCGCTCGGCGGGCTCCGCACCGAGCGGTACACCTCCTGCCGTCTGCCCGGGCAGGTGATCATCAACCTGGCCCGGTGGATGGAGGCGGTTCCGGACTACGGCGCCCCACTGGACGCCTACCGCACGTACGTGGTCAACCACGAGGTCGGGCACGAGCTCGGCGAGCTGCACGAGGCGTGCCCGGGGCC
Source organism: Micromonospora carbonacea (assembly GCF_014205165.1). NCBI lineage: Bacteria > Bacillati > Actinomycetota > Actinomycetes > Micromonosporales > Micromonosporaceae > Micromonospora > Micromonospora carbonacea. Next base: position 429,221 of record NZ_JACHMZ010000001.1, read on the forward strand.
GGGCGAGCCCGCGCCGGTGATGCAGCAGCAGACGTACGGCCTCGACGGCTGCGTCGCGAACCCCTGGCCCTACCTCGACGGCAGGCGGTACGCGGGGGAGCAGGTCCCGGGCACCTGAGATATTCCCGCTCCCGCATGTCGGGCGGGTGTCCCTGCTCATGGCCGACCGGCGCTCCGGCGAGCGACAATGGCTCGTCACCCACGCCGATCCCGGGGAGTCCACCGTGTCGTTGCCCCCGCTCGTCGAACCCGCCGCCGAGCTGACCGTTGACGAGATCCGCCGCTACTCGCGCCACCTGATCATCCCCGACGTCGGGGTCGAGGGGCAGAAGCGGCTGAAGAACGCCCGGGTGCTCTGTGTGGGCGCCGGCGGTCTCGGCTCGCCGGCCCTGCTCTACCTGGCCGCGGCGGGCGTCGGGACGCTCGGCATCATCGACTTCGACACCGTCGACGAGTCCAACCTCCAGCGGCAGGTCATCCACGGCGTCTCCGACGTCGGCCGGTCCAAGGCCGAGTCCGCCGCCGCGTCGATCCGGGAGATCAACCCGCTGGTCACCGTGGAGATCCACAACACGGCGCTGGACCGGGACAACGTGCGGGAGATCTTTTCCGGCTACGACCTGATCGTCGACGGCACCGACAACTTCGCCACCCGCTACATGGTCAACGACGCGGCGGTGCTGCTCGGCAAGCCGTACGTCTGGGGGTCGATCTACCGGTTCGACGGCCAGGCGTCGGTGTTCTGGGCCGAGCACGGCCCCTGCTACCGCTGCCTCTACCCGGAGCCCCCGCCGCCCGGCATGGTCCCCTCCTGCGCCGAGGGCGGCGTGCTCGGCGTGCTCTGCGCGTCGATCGGCTCGATCCAGGTCAACGAGGCGATCAAGCTGCTCGCCGGCATCGGTGAGCCGCTGGTCGGCCGGCTGATGGTCTACGACGCCCTGGAGATGAGCTACCGCAAGATCAAGGTTCGGAAGGACCCGAACTGCGTGCTCTGCGGCGAGAACCCGACGGTCACCGACCTGCTGGAGGACTACGAGGACTTCTGTGGCGCGGTCTCCGAGGAGGCCCAGGAGGCGGTGGTCGACGCGACGATCACCGCAGCCGAGCTCAAGGAGTGGCAGGACGCCGGCAAGGACATCTTCCTCGTCGACGTCCGCGAGCCCGCCGAGTACGAGATCGTCCGGATCCCCGGCTCGACGCTCATCCCCAAGGGCGAGATCATCTCCGGCGAGGCGCTGGCGAAGCTGCCGCAGGACAAGCAGATCGTGCTGCACTGCAAGTCCGGCGTCCGCTCCGCCGAGGCGCTCGCCGCGCTCAAGGCGGCCGGCTTCCGCGACGCGGTACACGTCCAGGGCGGCGTCCTGTCCTGGATCAAGCAGATCGACCCCTCGCTGCCGGCGTACTGACCGCGGCCACCGCGGGCGGCGCCCGCGCTGGCGGTGCAAGGAAGGGCCCCTTCTTAACGCTTACGGCAGAGAAGGGGCCCCTTCTCACATCCGCGCGCCCACCGTTCACATCTGCTCGCCCACCGTTGGCACCTGCTCGCCCAGTGTCGCCCGGCCGACCATCCGAGGTGGGATCGCGTTTGCGTCGGTAGCGTTCCTGCCGTGGTCGACTTGGACGCCGCGATCGGGTTCGTGGTGGCGCACGGTGACGCGGTGGAACGGGCCCGGCTGTCCTGGCTGCGGGCCGGTGCGACACCGTCGCCGGAGTTGCTCGACAGCGCCGAGGTGGGGCAGACGCCCACCGGCGGCTGGCCCGCCGTGTGGGGCACCGACCTCGCCTCGGTCGACGCCACCTGCTTCCGCCTCGCCGAGCTGGACGACCTCGGCGCGCTCGGCCGGCCCGCCGCCCGCCGGGCGCTGGACTGGCTCGCGTCCCGGCAGCAGGCCGACGGCGGCTGGGAGGAGGACGCCGCCCTCGCCGACGACGCTCCCTGGTGGGCCCGGCCCGGCGACCCCGAGGCGCGGCTGTACCTGACCGCCACCGTCACCTTCTGGCTCACCGTCGCCGACCTGGACGCGGCGCGGGCCGCCGCGCCGCCCGGCCGCTGGTCGACGCACCCGCCCGACCCCCGCTGGTCGGCTCATCCGCCTGACCCCCGCTGGCCGGCCGGCCCGCCCGACCAGGCGACCGGCAGCCCGCATGCCGGCAACCAGCTCGCCGGCAACCAGCTCGCCGGCAACCAGCTCGCCGGCGACGCGTACGCCGGTGCCGTGCAGGCCGGCGTCCGGGCCCTCGCCGGGCAGCTCCAGCCGGACGGCACCTTCCCGTCGTACCTGGCCGTCGGCTGGCTGAGCGCGGCGGTCTTCCACCAGCAGGAGCTGTTCTACGAGTCGGCCCGGATCCAGGTGGTGCTGGCCGACCGGATGCCGAAGCTCTCCCCGGCCAACGCGGCGTCGCTGGCGGCCGCCCTGCGCCGGGTCGGCGTCGACGAGCAGCACTGGACGCTGGTCGCGGCCCGCCGCCGGCTGACCGAGACCCAGCGCAGCGACGGCGGCTGGGAGAGCGACGACGGCCACCAGTTCGACGTGCACACCACCCTGGCGGCGATCCGCGCCTGCCGCTGACCGGCACCACCGCCGCCTCAGCCCCGCCCAGCGGGGTGAGAAGAGAACCCCTCTCTACCGTATGCGTTAACAGGGGGCCCCTCCTTACACCTACCCCCGCAGGTGGCCGTCGCCCGTCACGACGTACTTGGTGCTGGTCAGCTCCGGCAGGCCCATCGGCCCCCGGGCGTGCAGCTTCTGCGTCGAGATGCCGATCTCCGCGCCGAAGCCGAACTCGCCGCCGTCGGTGAACCGGGTCGAGGCGTTGACCATCACCGCCGCGGCGTCGACCCGGGCCACGAACTCGCGGGCCGCCGACTGGGAGTCGGTGACGATCGCCTCGGTGTGCCCCGTGCCGTACCGGCGGATGTGCGCCACCGCCGCGTCGAGCGAGTCGACGACGGCGACGGAGATGTCGGCCGAAAGGTATTCCGTGGCGAAGTCCTCGTCGGTCGCCGGCACCACCGCCGACGAGTACGCGGCGACCTCCGGCGAGCCGTGCACCGTCACCCCGGCCTCGGCGAACGCGGCCAGCACCGCCGGCAGGAACGCGTCCGCGACCGAGGCGTGCACCAGCAGCGACTCGGCGGTGTTGCAGGTCGACAGGCGCTGGGTCTTCGCGTTCAGGGTGATCGCGACGGCCTTGGCGAGGTCGGCGGCGGCGTCGACGTACACGTGGCAGTTGCCCACCCCCGTCTCGATCACCGGCACCGTCGACTCCTCGACGACGGTGCGGATCAGCGACGCCCCGCCGCGCGGGATCAGCACGTCGACCAGGCCGCGCGCCCGCATCAGCTCCTTGACCGAGTCGCGGGAGCTGGCGTCGAGGAGCTGCACGGCGTCCGCCGGCAGGCCCGCGTCGGCGATCGCGTCGCGCAGCACCGCGACCAGGGCCGCGTTGGAGTGCGCCGCCGAGCCGGAGCCGCGCAGCAGCGCCGCGTTGCCCGACTTCAGGCAGATCCCGGCGGCGTCGACGGTCACGTTGGGGCGGGCCTCGTAGATGATCCCGACCACCCCGAACGGCACCCGGACCTGCCGCAGCTCCAGCCCGTTGGGCAGGGTCGAGCCGCGGACCACCTCGCCGACCGGGTCGGGCAGCGCGGCCATCTCGCGCAGCGCGTCGGCGATGCCCGCCACCCGGCCCGCGTCGAGGGCGAGCCGGTCCAGGATGGCCGCGCTCAGCCCGGCCTCCCGCCCGGCCGCCAGGTCCGCCGCGTTCGCGGTCACGATCTCGGCGGTACGCGCGACCAGCGCGTCGGCCATCGCCACCAGCGCGGCGTCCTTGGTGGTACGCGTGGCGACCGCCAGGGCCTCCGCCGCGCCCCGGGCCCGCCTGGCCTGCTCGACGACGCTCATCCAGCTCACTCCTCACGGTGTTAGGAAGGGACCCTTTTACAACAGAATGCGTTAACAGGGGGCCCCTGCTTACAGCAGCACCAGGTCGTCGCGGTGGACGACCTCACGTTCGTACGCCGGCCCGAGCGCCGCCGCCAGCTCGCCCGTCGAGCGGCCGAGCAGCCCGGGCAGCTCCACGGCGTCGTAGTTGACCAGCCCCCGGGCCACCGGCGCGCCCCCCGCGTCGACCAGGTCGACGGGGTCGCCGGCGGTGAACGCCCCGTCGACGGCGGTGATCCCGGCCGGCAGCAGCGACTTGCGCCGCCCCACCACGGCGGCCACCGCGCCCGCGTCGAGGTGCAGCCGGCCGCGCGGGGTGGTGGCGTGGGCGAGCCAGAACAGCCGGGCGGTCGGGCGTCTGCGCTCGGCGTGGAACAGGGTGCCGACCTCCTCGCCAGCCAGCGCGGCGGCGGCCAGTCCGGCGGCGGTGAGCACCACGGGGATGCCGAAGCCGGTGGCGATCCGGGCCGCCTCGACCTTGGTGACCATGCCGCCGGTGCCGACGCCGGCCCGCCCGGCCCCGCCGATCTGCACGCCGGCCAGGTCGTGTTCGTCGTGGACGTCGGTGATCCGGGTCGACCCGGGGCGGGCCGGGTCGCCGGTCCACAGGGCGTCGACGTCGGAGAGCAGGACCAGCAGCTCGGCGTGGACGAGGGCGGCGACGAGGGCGGCGAGCCGGTCGTTGTCGCCGAAGCGGATCTCCTCGGTGGCGACGGTGTCGTTCTCGTTGACGATCGGCACGGCCCGCAGGTCGAGCAGCTTGCGCAGCGTCCGGTACGCGTTGCGGTAGTGCGCCCGCCGGGTCACGTCGTCGACGGTGAGCAGCACCTGCCCGACGGTGAGGTGGTGCCGGGCGAAGCCGGCCGCGTACCGGCCGATCAGCAGGCCCTGGCCGACGCTGGCGGCGGCCTGCTGGGTGGCCAGGTCGCGCGGGCGGCGGCTGAGCCCGAGCGGGGCGAGCCCGGCGGCGATCGCGCCGGAGGAGACCAGCACCACCTCGCGGCCGTCGGCGGCGAGCCGGGCGAGGGTGTCGACGAGCGCGTCGACGCGGGCGTCGTCGAGGCCCCCGGACGCGGTGGTCAGCGAGGACGAGCCGATCTTGACGACGACCCGCCGGGCCGAGGTGACTGCGAGACGCACCCGCCCATTCTGCGCGGTCGGGTCGGCGGGCCCCGGCGGCGTTCCCATATCGTGGCAGCTCGTGACACCTGCGGAGTACGTCGAGGCGGTCCTGGAGCTGGTCGAGCGCATCCCACCTGGCCGGGTGATGTCCTACGGCGCGGTCGCCGACGCGCTGGCCGAGCGCTCGGGGCGGGCGTCGGCGCGGCTGGTCGGCTCGATCATGGCCCGGCACGGGGGCGGGGTGCCGTGGCACCGGGTGGTCACCTCGGCGGGCCGGCTGCCGCCCGGCCACGAGGTCGAGGCGCGGGCCCGGCTGCGCGCCGAGGGCGCCCCGCTGGGCGGGACGGGGGTGGACATGGCCGCGGCGGCCTGGTCGCCGGAAGAGGGGATGTGACCGCGACCGTAACGTGAGTAACATTCGGCGTCATGACGCTGCCGCCCGCCGGACCCGGGACGCCGCCCGCGGCCCAGGCGCCGCAGCCCGGCGCGGGCGGGGCCGCTCCGCAGTCCGGCGGCCACGTCCTGCCCCGCCGGGTGCACGCCGGCTATGCCCTCGGCTCCCTGGTCACCGGGGCTTTCGGCACCGTGCCGGGGCTGCTGCTCCTGCCCTACCTGACCGACACCCTCGGCGTCGCCGCCGGGGTGGCCGCCCTGCTGGTGCTCCTGCCGAAGGCGTGGGACGTGCTGGTCAACCCCGTCGCCGGGCGGATCTCCGACCGCACCCGGTCGCGCTGGGGGGCCCGCCGGCCGTACCTGCTGCTCGGCGGGCTCGCCCTCGCCGTGCTGTTCGCCGCGATCTTCGCCGCCCCGTTCGACGCCGGACCGGCCGCCGGGGCGTACGTCGCGCTCGCCTTCCTCGCCACGGCGACCGCGTTCGCGTTCTTCCAGGTTCCCTACGTGGCGATGCCGGCCGAGCTGACCGACGACTACGCCGAACGTACCCGGCTGATGAGCTGGCGGATCGCGGTGCTGGCGGTGGCCATCCTGGTCTCCGGCGCGGTGGCCCCCGCCGTGGTGACCGCCGGCGGCGACGGCGTCGCCGGGCACCGCTGGATGGGCCTGTTCGTCGCCGCGCTGATCGTGCTCGGCACCCTCGGCGCGTTCCTCGGCACCCGGGGCGCGCCCACCGGCACGGCCGGCGAGAGCGAGCCGACGCTGCGCGCCCAGCTCGCCGTCGCCGCCCGCAACCGGCCGTTCCGGGCGCTGCTGGTCTGCTTCGTGATCCAGTCCGCCGGGGTGGCCACCATCCTGGCCGGGGTCAGCTACTTCGCCGACCAGGTGCTGCGCGACCCCACCACCGGCCCGACCGTGCTGTTCGCCTGCTTCGTCGGGCCAGCGCTGCTGGTGATGCCGCTGTGGACCCGCGTCGGCGCGCGGGTCGGCAAGCGGTCCGCGCTGGTCGCCGCGTCCGTGCTGCTCACGGCGGGTGCCGCCGGCCTGGTCGCCGCGCCGGCGCTGCCGGCCGTCGCGGTCTACCTCGTGGTCGCGGTCATCGGCGTCGGGTACGCCGGCCAGCAGGTCTTCGCGCTGGCCATGCTGCCCGACTGCATCGCGTACGACACGGCGCGCACCGGCCGCCGGCAGGCCGGCGTGTTCACCGGCCTGTGGACGGCGGGCGAGACCCTCGGCCTCGCCCTCGGCCCCGGCATCTACGGGCTGGTGCTCCAGCTCAGCGGCTACGTCTCCTCCGCCACCGGCACGGCGGCAGCGCAGTCCGACGCGGCCCGCCTCGGCGTGCTGCTGGGCTTCACCGTGCTGCCCGCCCTGCTGGTCGGCCCGCCCCTGCTCCTGCTGCGCCACTACACGCTCACCCGGGACGACCTGCTTACCGTCGCCACCGGCCACCACGAGAGGAACGTCACCGCCGCATGAGCGACGACCAGGACAACGGCCAGGACACCGGCCGGGCGCTGCCGGAGCGCGGGCTGCCGGCCGAGCGGGTGCTCGGCGACGTCAAGGCGCTGCGCGCGGGCGACCGGCCCACCCACGGCGGGCGGCTCTTCGCGTACGTCTACGACCCGGCCGTGCCGGGCCTGGACGAGCTGGCCGCCGCCGCCCACGCGGGCAGCGCGCACGTCAACGGGCTCGACCCGACGGCGTTCCCGTCGCTGCTGGCGATGGAGAACGCGCTGGTCGGGGCGGCGTCCCGGCTGCTCGGCGGCGGCACCGGCACGAACGCCCCCGACGTCGTCGGCAGCGTGACCAGCGGCGGCACCGAGTCGCTGATCCTCGCCGTGAAGGCCGCCCGCGACGCCCGCCCCGACGTCGCCGCGCCCCGCATCGCGGTGCCGGTGACCGCCCACGCGGCGTTCGCCAAGGCCGCCCACTACCTGCGGGTCGCCCTCGACCCGGTGCCCGTCGACCCGGTGACCCTGCGGCCGTCCGCCGCCGCCGTGGCCGCCGCGATCGGCCCCGACACGGTCCTGGTGGCCTGCTCCGCCCCCTCGTACGCGCACGGTGTCGTCGACCCCGTCGCCGAGATCGCGGCGGTGGCCGCCGGGGCCGGGGTGCGCTGCCACGTCGACGCCTGCTTCGGCGGCTGGACGCTGCCCTGGCTGCGCCGCCTCGGCGAGCCGGTGCCGCCGTTCGACTTCGCCGTCGCCGGGGTCACCTCGATCTCCGTCGACCTGCACAAGTACGCGTACGCCCCGAAGGGCGTCTCCGTGCTGCTGCACCGCACCCCGGCGCTGCGCGCCCCGCAGTTCTTCGCGTACGCCGACTGGCCCGGCTACACGATGGTCAACCCGGTGATCGCCTCCACCCGCTCCGGCGGCCCGATCGCCGCCGCGTACGCCACCCTGCGCCACCTCGGCGAGGACGGCTATCTGCGGCTCGCGGCGGCGACCCGCGACGCCGTGGCCGGGCTCGCCGACGCGGTACGCGGCACCCACGGGCTGCGGCTGCTGGCCGAGCCCGAGTCGACGGTGGTCTGCTTCACCTCCACCGACCCGACGCTGGACCTGTTCGTGCTGGTCGACGAGCTGACCGCGCGCGGCTGGCACACCCAGCCCCAACTCTCGTACGGTGACCTGCCGGCCAGCGTGCACCTCACCGTGACCGCCGCGGTGGCCCCCCGGGTGGCGGAGTTCGGCCCCGACCTGGCCGACGCGGCGGCGGCGGCCCGCGCCGCCGGCCCGGTGAAGCTGCCCGCCGAGCTGACCGCGCTCGCGGCGACGCTGACCCCGGACGCGCTCACCCCGGAACTGGTCGCCGGCCTGGCCGCCGCCCTCGGCCTCGGCGGTGCGGCGGCCGGTGCCGTTGGCGCTGCGGCCGGGTCTGGTGGCGCTGCGGTTGGCTCCGGCGGCGGCTTCGCGCCGGACGCCACCGTCAACGCCCTGCTCGACGCCGCCCCGCCGGCCCTGCGGGAGCGGCTGTTGGTCGAGTTCGTCGGCCTGCTGCAACGCCCCACCTACTGAGCTGCCCCTGAGCCGCCGCCCTGAGCTGTCCCGTTCGGGGCGGGCGGCGGCTGTGGTTGACTGGCGCGGAGGAGAGGAGGCGGTCGTGCAGCTGCCGGCAGTGCTCGGGGAGCCGATCCGGTTCGTGCTGAACTGGGGCCGCCGCTACTCGCTGTGGGTGTTCAACTTCGGCCTGGCCTGCTGCGCGATCGAGTTCATCGCCACCAGCATGGGCCGGCACGACTTCATCCGGCTCGGGGTGATCCCGTTCGCCCACGGCCCGCGCCAGGCCGACCTCATGGTGGTCTCCGGCACGGTCACCGACAAGATGGCCCCGGCGATCAAGCGGCTCTACGACCAGATGCCCGAGCCCAAGTACGTCATCTCCTTCGGCGCGTGCTCCAACTGCGGCGGCCCCTACTGGGACTCGTACTCGGTGACCAAGGGTGTCGACCAGCTCATCCCCGTCGACGTGTACGTGCCCGGCTGCCCGCCCCGCCCGGAGGCGCTGCTGCACGGCATCCTGCGCCTGCAGGAGAAGATCGCCGCCGAGCAGTCCGGCATCGGTGGCGTCCCCCGCCCCGACCCCCTGGCCTCCCCGGCCGACGCGGAGGCCGCACCGGCCGGCGGCCGGTCCCCCCGTTCGGTGGAGTCGCTGGCCGCCCCGCCCATCCGCCGCCCCGACTGAGTCCCGCCCCGATTGAGCGCGCGTGACGGATGCGGACCTCGGCAGGACACCGTGTCCGGGCTCCGGTTCGTGCGTGCCCTGCCCCGGCATAATCAGCCGTGTCGAAGCTCGATGTTCCGGGTGGCCCGCCAGCGAGTCGAGGCGAAGAGGGGACCGCAGTGGCAGTGCCAGAAGACGTGCCGAGGAACCAGAATCCCGACGAGCGGCCGACCCTGCGGCGACGCCTGAGCCGCCACTACAACGAGAGTCTGGACGGCAGCGGCAGGGGGGCCGTGCTGAGCGCCCTCATCGGCCTGGTGACAGCCCTGCTCGGGGCTGCGGTGGCGATCTACGTGGCGACCAGGGGCGACGACAAGGACGCTCCACCGGACGCCAGGCCGAGTGCCGGAGCGAGCAGCCCGGCCAACGCGCCGCCGGTGCCGAGTTCCCCGGCCGCGCCGGGTCCCACGGCCACCCCGAGCCCTACGGCCACCCCGAGCCCTACGGCCACTTCGTCGACCGGGCCGGGCCCCACCGTGGCCGCCCCGTCCGACGGGGAGGTCCGGTGGAGCGGTGAGGTGCAGTTCGCCACCCACGGCGTCGATCTCGACACCGTGCCGGCGGCGGTGCAGAGATACTGGTCGACCGACGCGGACCTCAGTCGGGACTCGGCGAGCGCGGATGACGGGCTGCACGCGGAATGGGGACAGCTCGCCTTGTGGCCGGGGCCGGGCACGCCCTCGCGGCAGCAATGCGCCGAGCGCGTCTCCACGCACGGCGCGGAGTGGGTTCACGTCCCGGTCGGCAGAATCGGTTGCCTGACCACCAACAAGGACCACGTTGCCATGTTCAAGGTCATCCGCTATCCGGACGACTCCTTCCAGGTAACCGCCCATGTCACGGTCTGGAACCCGCCAGAGGGCTCCTGACCCATCCCGCCCGCGCCGTTGCCCGCCCCCGCAGGATGCCGATCGCTCTCGCCACCGAGGCTCTGTCGGGGACGCCCCAGCGGGACGGGACATGGTGGGTGCCGACTGACGGCGGCGAACCGGACACGGGCCACCCCTGAATAGCTGGGGCCGGTGTCGAAGCCGACCCACCGCGGCCCGCATGGGTGGGTTCTGGAGCACCTGAGGTGGGCCTGCACAACAAGATCGTGCTCGATCAGTGAACGCGTGGCCTTGTTGCGGCGAGGAGGCCACCCTTTCCGGGATCGAGCGCGACCTCGCATCCCTGCCCAAGCCGCAGCGCTCCTGCGACGCCACCCGCTCCGAAGTTCACAGATCTTGGAAGCGGACGGCCCCTCTGGGGGCCGAGAACTTCCAAGATCTACCCCATCCCGCTCCCCCGCACGATGCGCCCCTGGCGCAGCCCTCACCCCCGCGATCTTGCAGTTTCGGCCCAGGCAAAGCGGGCGAAACGCCCTTCTCGGGGGCCGCAAGTGCAAGATCGGCGCGGGCGGACGGGGTGAGGGTGAGTCAGGTGGGTTCTTCGTCGGCGAGGGGACGGTTGCGGCGTTCGGCGTATGTCCGGATCTCGGCGGCGTCCCAGATGCGCCCGACGGTGAGCGTGTCGATGGGGGCGGGGAAGTCGGGCCGGTCGACCAGGATCGCGGCGCGCTGGCGTGAGACGCCCAGATAGGCGGCGACCTCGGACAGCGCCATGACTCGCACGGGCGGACCCTCCGATGACAGAGGTAGGCAAGTTGTCATCAGGGGGATTGACTACCTGTCAATAGGCTGCCAGTGTGGCCGTATGCCCACACTCCGTGAACCCAAACCCGTACCTCTCGCTCCCTCCCACCGCCGGACGTGGCGTTCGTGCTGGCGGCGCTGTTCGTGTGGCCTGCCGGCCCCCTGCCCGGATCGCTTCACACCGGGCCGCTGGTGACGGCGCGGGCGATCAGGGCGGGCGACCTGCTGCACCTGACCCGCGCCGCGAGCCCGCAGTTCGTCCGCCCGATCGTCGTGCGGGCGATCCGGGAGCTGACCGACCGGCACACCTACCACGGTTGGACCTGGATCGAGGCGTACGAGTTGGACGCCCGGGGCGAGGCGGTCGCCAAGCGTGAGTTGTTCGTCCGGCGGAACGGGCTGCGGTGGTTGACCCCGGGTCAGGCGGTGACGACGGCGACCCGCCGTCCCGGCCGAGCCGCCCGCAGCGTGCGGGTGCCCGCATGAGGCGGCCGGAGCACGCCCCGAGCCGACCCACCTGGCGCTGCCGAGCGTGCGGGATCGCCTGGCCTTGCTCGCCCGCCAAGCTGCGTCTCCTGGCGGTGTACCGGGAGGACCGTGACGGCCTGCTGAGCCACCTCGCCGCCCTGATGGAGGAAGCTGCCGTCGAGCTGGGCGGTGCTGTCCTGCCTGCCCGGCTGGCCGAGCGCTTCACCGGCTGGGCGCGACCCAGGGCGTAGGGCGGGACCGGGTAGGCGGGACGGTGGCGGGGTGGGATTAGCCTGCGGCCATGAACCAGTCTGCGGACAAGCGTTCCGCTTTCATCGTCGACGTGCTGACCGAGGAGTTCGGCGCGTCGATGGCGCTCGACCCGGCGGCGTTCCGCCGCAAGTTCCGCAAGATGGCCGCCTCGCCGTTCGCCTTCTACCGGGGCAGCGCCTCGCTCTTCTACGCCGACCAGCGGGGCGACTTCGCCGACGACGCGTTCCTCGACGAGCGCACCAGCCGGGTGTGGATCCACGGGGACCTGCACGCGGAGAACTTCGGCACCTACATGAACGCCTCCGGGCGGCTGGTGTTCAACGTCAACGACTTCGACGAGGCGTACGTCGGGCCGTTCACCTGGGACCTGCGCCGCCTCGCCGCCAGCGTCGCCCTGCTCGGCTACGCCAAGGCGCTCTCCGACCGCGCGATCGGTGACCTGGTCGCCGGCTTCGCCCGGTCGTACCTCACGGAGCTGCGGGCCATCGCCGCCGGCGGGGACGACGCGATCGGCTCGATCACCCTCGACAACGCCGACGGGGTGCTGCGCCGGGTGCTCCAGCAGGCCCGGCTCAACACCCGGGTGGACCTGCTCGCCGCGCAGACCACCGTCGACAACTACGAGCGGCGGTTCTCCCTCGGCGACGGGGTGTTCGAGATCGACGGCGACACCCGGGAGAAGGTCTGCGCCGCGTTCGCCGACTACCTCGGCAGCCTGCCCGAGTCCTCGGCGAACCTGCGCCCGGTCTCCGCGCACATCAAGGACGTCGTGCTGCGCAAGGGGGTGGGCATCGGCTCGGCCGGGCTGCCGTCGTACAACCTGCTGCTGGAGGGGCACACCGAGGCGCTGGAGAACGACGTCGTCATCTACATGAAGCAGGCCCAGGTGCCGGCGGTCGCCCGGCACATCGACGACGAGCGGGTGCGGTCGTACTTCCGGCACCAGGGGCACCGGACGGCGGAGTCGCAGCGGGCGCTCCAGGCCCACGCCGACCCGTGGCTGGGCTTCACCGAGCTGGACGGGGCGGGGCAGCTCGTCGCGGAGGTCTCCCCGTACGCCGCCGACCTGGACTGGGCGGACGTCAACGAGCCGGAGGAGCTGGCCGGGGTGCTGGCCGACCTGGGCCGGGCGGTGGCCCGGATGCACTCGGTCGCCGACGACGAGTCCAGCCACGACCTGGTCGACTACTCCACCGAGGAGGCGATCGTCGCGGCGGTCGACACGGACCCCGACGGGTTCGTCGCGGGCCTGGTGGAGTTCGCCCACGCGTACGGGCTGCGGGCCCGCGAGGACCACCAGCTCTTCGTCGACCTGTTCCGCAACGGCCGGCTGCCCGGCATCTGAGCCGACCCGGGGCCGGGCCGCTCACCGGGTGAAGTCCAGCACCACCTTGATGTCGTCGCCGGTGGGGGTGTACGCCTCCGCGTACGCCGCCACCGGCACCCGGCGGGTGATCAGCGCGTTCAGCCAGGACTGGTCGGCGCGGGCCAGCGCCGTGGCGGCCAGGTCCCAGTGCCGCCGGTTGGCGTTGACCGAGCCGAACACCACGTTGTTCTCCAGCACCAGCTCCCGGTTGAGCGCCCCGGCGTCGAAGTCGAGGGTCCGGCCGCCGCTGGACACGCCGGTGAGGCAGACGATGCCGGTCGGCCCGGCCTTGCACATCGCGTCGAGCACGACCGCCGGCGCGCCGGTGCACTCCACCACCACGTCCGGCACGAGGTCGAGTTCGCTCACCGGCCCCGTGTGGTACGTCGCGCCCAGCGCCCGGACCAGGTCCGGCTTCGGCCCGGTCTCGGCGCGGTCCAGCACGTGCACGGCGAACCCACGCTGGGTGGCCAGCAGCGCCGCCAACAGGCCGATCGGCCCGGCCCCGGTGACCAGCGCGGTCTGCGGCTGCCACTCGGCGCGGGCCCCGATGCGCTCGATGTGGTCCCACGCCTTCGCCACCACGCTGGTCGGCTCCAGCAGCATCCCCACCGGGGCGAGGACGGGGTCCAGCCCGACGGCGAAGCGCGGCTGCACCCGCCACCGGTCCCGGGCGAAGCCGGGCAACCCCTTGATGCCGTGCTCCGTGTACTCGCCGTTGCGGCACATGTCCCACTCGCCGACCGCGCAGTTGGCGCAGGGCACCGGGTCCGGGTGCCGGACGATGCCGACCACCAGGTCGCCGGGGTGCAGGATGCCACTCGGGTCCTCCACCACCCGGCCCAGCGACTCGTGCCCGAGCACCAGGGCAGCCGCGCCGGGCGGGGCCTCGCCGAAGGTGCCCTCGACGATCTCGTGGTCGGTGCCGCAGATCCCCACGGCCAGCGCCTCGACGAGGATCGCCCCCTCCTCGGCGTGCGGCTCCGGGTAGTCGTCCACCAGGCGCAGCGAGTCGCGGACTCCGGGGTTGACGGTCACGGCGCGCACGACCCCATCCTTCACCGCCGGGCGCGCCGCCGCTCGGCGAATCCGGCATCCGGCCCGCCGCCCGCCCGGCAGAACCGGCATCCGGGCCGCCCCGGGTGACCGGCGTCGGTCATAGGATCAGCGGCATGACTCCCGAAGAGGTCGGCCAGCGACTGGTCGCGCTGCTCGCGCCCGTCGAGGCCACCGCGTCGGTGTCCGGCGGCCAGGCGTACGCGCGGGCCACCGTCGACGTACCCCCGGCGAGCTGGCGGGACGCGCTGCGCGCGGCCCGCGACGACGCCGACCTGGGCTGCGACTTCTTCGACTGGCTCTCCGCCGTCGACCAGCTCGCCGACGGCTGCGAGGTGGTCGCCCACCTGTGGTCGACGGGGCGTCGGCACGGCCTGCTGCTGCGCACCCGGGTGCCGTGGGACGCGCCCCGGGTGGACTCGGTCGTCGACCTCTACCCCGGCGCGGCCTGGCACGAGCGGGAGACGTTCGAGATGTTCGGCGTCGACTTCCCCGGGCACGGCGAGCTGCGTCCGCTGCTGCTGCCGCCCGAGTTCGAGGGGCACCCGTTGCGCAAGGAGTTCGTGCTCGCCTCCCGGGTGGCGAAGCCGTGGCCGGGCGCGAAGGAGCCGGGCGAGTCGACCGCCGCCGGTGGCCGCCGCGCGGTGCGCCCGCCTGGGGTGCCGGCCCCGGGCGAGTGGGGGCCGACGTCGCCACCGGCCGCCGGGCCGCCCGCCGGCGCGACGCGGGGCGAGAGCGCGACGCGGGGCGAGAGCGCGACGCGGGGCGACGGCGGCGCGGGCGACGGGGGCGCGGCCTGATGCCCGACTGGTTGGAGGCCGTGCTGCGGGTGGTCGGCGTGCTGGTCGCCTTCCTCACCCTGCCGCTCGTCGTCGGGCAGGCCGAACACAAGGTGATGGCGCACATGCAGGGCCGCCTCGGCCCGATGTACGCGGGCGGCTTCCACGGCTGGGCGCAGCTCGTCGCCGACGGGGTCAAGTTCGTGCAGAAGGAGGACGTGACCCCACGGGAGGCGGACCGGGCGGTGTTCCGGCTGGCCCCCGTGGTGGCCCTGGTGCCCTACCTGCTCGCCCTGCTGGTGATCCCGCTCGGGCCCGGCGACCTGGTGGGCCAGCCGCTGGACATCGGCCTGTTCTTCGTCCTGGCCGTGGTCGGGGTGGGCGTGGTGGCGGTGCTGATGTCGGCGTGGGCGTCCGCCAACAAGTACAGCCTGCTCGGCGGGCTGCGCGGGGCCGCCCAGCTCCTCGGCTACGAGCTGCCGCTGGTGCTGGCCGCCGCGTCGGTGGCGATGGCGGCCGGCACGCTGAGCCTGCCCGGCATCGTCGAGGCGTGGCGGCCCTGGTGGCTGCTCTGGCAGGCCCCCGCGATGATCGTCTTCTTCGTGGCCGGCTTGGCCGAGATCCGGCGGCCCCCGTTCGACATGCCGGTCGCCGACTCGGAGCTGGTCTTCGGCTACCTGACGGAGTACACGGGGCTGCGCTTCGCGTTCTTCCTGCTCGCCGAGTACGTCGGCATCGTGGTGATCGCCGCGCTGACCACCGTGCTCTTCCTCGGCGGCTGGCAGGGCCCGTTCGCCGACGCCCAGCTCGGCTGGCTGTGGACGCTGCTGAAGGTCTTCGCCGTCTCGTTCGTGATCATCTGGCTGCGGGTGTCGTACCCCCGGCTGCGCGAGGACCAGCTCCAGCGGCTGTGCTGGCTGGTGCTGGTGCCGGCATCCCTCGCCCAGCTCGTCCTCACGGCCACCGTCCGCGTCTGGATGTAAGGAAGGGCCCCCTGTTAACGCATTCTGTTGTACAAGGGGCCCTTCCTAACACTCGTTACGGGGCGGCGTAGAGCAGGCGGTTCGGCGAGCCGGGGCCCGGGTCGATCACCACGCCGGTGGTGGCGGCGGCGATCAGCGCGCTCTTGGCCTGCGCGAGCGTGGCCGTCGGGAACTGCTGCCGGTAGCGCGCCATCCAGCCCGTGACGTGCGGCGCGGCCATCGAGGTGCCCGACCAGCCGGACGCGACGGCCGTGTTCGAGGCGATGCCGGCGGAGGTGATGTTGACGCCGGGGGCGAAGACGTCGACGCAGGTGCCGTAGCTGGAGAACGAGGCCCGGGTGTCCGTGACGTCGGTCGCGGCGACGGTGACGCCCCGGGACGACCGGGGGCCGTTGGTGCAGGCGTCGGTGTTGAAGTTGTTGGCGATGAAGACGGTGTGCACGCCCGAGTCGATCAGGTTCTCGGCCGCGGTGTTGGGGGTGGTGCCGTACCCCTGGAGGCTGAAGTTCGCCACCGACACCGGGTCGTGGTGGGTGGCGATCCAGTCCATGCCCTCGATCAGGTCCGTCGTCCAGCCGGAGTTGTCGCACTGGAGGACCCGTACGGCCTTGATGGTGACGGACTTGGCCACCCCGTACGTCGCGCCGCCCACGGTGCCGGCGACGTGCGTGCCGTGGCCGTGGCAGTCGTTGGTGCCGTTGCCGTCGCCGACCGCGTCGTAGACGCCGCTGGCCCGGCCGCCGAAGTCGACGTGGCTGGCCCGGATGCCCGAGTCGACCACGTAGACGGTGACGCCGGACCCGGTCGACGTGTAGCCGAAGCTGTTGTTCAGCGGCAGGTAGTGCTGGTCGATGCGGTCCAGCCCCCAGGACGGCGGGTTCGACTGGACGGCCTGCGTCGAGAAGTCGTCGGCGCCGCCGCCGTAGATGCGGCTGTCCCGTTCGACGTACGCGACGGCGGGGTCGGCCCGCACGGCGGCGAGGGCCGCCGGGGAGAGCTGGGCGGCGTACCCGTCGAGAACCCGGGTGTAGCGGTTGAGCACGGTGCCGCCGGCGCGCTCGGCGACGGCGGCGGCCCGGCTCGTGCGGGCGGTGCGCGTGGCGCGGTCGGTGCCGGCGGGCGGGTCGGCGAGCACCACGATGTACCGGTCCGGCGCGGCCTCCGGTCCGCCCGGACGCAGCGGGGCGGGCGCGGGACGCCCGGGCTCCGCCGCGCCGGGGGCGGCCGACGCGGGTACGGCGAGGGTGGTGACGAGCGCTCCGGTGATCATGCCGGCCAGCACACCGAGGCGTGCCGTTCTGCGACCTGGCTTCCGCAAGGCTGATCTCCTCAACTGTGGACAGCCTGCGCCGAACACCGGCGAAAAGCCGGCGGCGCAGGCCACTCAAGTCGATCAGCCTGAATTGAAGCGAGTGTTAACCAGTGAAGATTATCGATTAATTCGAGGTGCTCGTCGGATGCCCCGCAGGTGCCCGCCGCCTGCTCAGCGGGTGCCCTGCGGGTGCGCGGAACGCCCCCGGTCTCAGCCCAGCGGGGTGTGCGCCGGGTCGACCCGCTCGGCGGGCGGCGGGGGCGGCGGCGGGGTGCCGTCGCCGAAGGGTCGGCCGCCGAGGGCCTCCCGGCCGTGCGGGGTGAGCCAGTTCGCCAGGTCCGGGCCGAGCGGGACGACCCCGGTCGGGTTGATGTCCCGGTGCACCTCGTAGTAGTGCCGCTTGATGTGGTCGAAGTCGATCGTGTCGCCGAACCCGGGGGTGGTGAACAGGTCCCGGGCGTACGCCCACAGCACCGGCATCTCCGACAGCTTGCTCCGGTTGCACTTGAAGTGGCCGTGGTAGACCGGGTCGAAGCGGACCAGCGTCGTGAACAGCCGCACGTCGGCCTCGGTGATCGTGTCGCCGACCAGGTACCGCTGCCCCGACAGCCGCTCGGTCAGCCAGTCGAGCCGGTCGAACAGCCGCCGGTACGCCGTCTCGTACGCCCCCTGGCTGCCGGCGAAGCCGCACCGGTACACGCCGTTGTTGACGTCGGCGAAGACCACGGCGTTGACCTCGTCGATCTGGTCGCGCAGCCGGGCCGGGTACAGCTCGGGCGCGCCCTCGCGGTGGTACGCCGTCCACTCCGTCGACAGGTCCAGGCTCATCTGGGCGTAGTCGTTGGTGACCACCTGCCCCGTCGGCACGTCCACCATCGCCGGCACGGTGATCCCCCGCTCGTAGCCGGGGAACCGCTTGAAGTACGCCTCCTGGAGGCGCTCGATGCCGAGCACCGGGTCCCGCCCGCCCGGGTCGAGGTCGAACGTCCAGCTCCGGGCGTCGTGGGTCGGCCCGGCCACCGCCATCGAGAGGACGTCCTCCAGGCCGAGCAGCCGGCGCACGATGATCAGCCGGTTGGCCCAGGGACAGGCGCGGCTGACCGCCAGCCGGTAGCGTCCCGGCTCCACCGGCCAGCCGTCCCGCCCGTCGGCGGTGATCCGGGTGGCGATGTACCGCTGGTCCCGGGTGAACTCCCCACCGGGCTCCACGTACTTGCCGCCGGTCGTCGCGCCCGCCTCGTCGCCCACGTCGCCCCCTGCTGTCCGCCTCGCCGTCTCCGTCCGTCCCATCTTGACCGATCCGCCGCCCCGGGGCCCGCCGAGCCCCGATCCCCGCGTCCCGCGCCCGCCGAGCCCCGATCGCCACGCTCCCGGCCCGCCGAGAGCGCCGCACCCCGGCGTACGGGAGGACCGGCTGGCTAGGCTGCCCCGGTGAGCGACAGGGATGCGGCGGCGGTGCCCGACGGGGAGGCGGCGGCCCGGCGCTTCGTCGCCGACGTGTGGAACGCCGGGCGCGAGGAGTCCGCGTACGAGCTGGTGGCGGCGGGCTGCCCCGGGCTGGGCGGGACGGGCCCGGAGGCGGTCCTGGCGTGGCACCGGGAGCGGCGGGCGGCCTTCCCCGACCTGCGCTACAAGCTCGTCGACGTGGTGGCCGCCGCCGACCGGGTGGCGGTGCGCTGGCGGGCCGCCGGCACCCAGGCCGGCCCGTTCGGGCCGGTGCCGCCCACCGGGCGGGTGGCGAGCTTCTCGGGGGCGACGTTCCTGCGCTTCGACCCGGCGGGGCGGATCGTCGACGTGTGGCACGCCACCGAGCTGTTCCAGCTCCTCCAGCAGCTCGGCGTCGAGATGCTCCCGCCGCTCACCGGCCCCTGACGGCCGCCCGGCGACGACCGACGTCGCGGCTGGCGACCCGGCGGCGGGCGGTGACGTCGCCCGGCCGCGCGGCGGGACCCGTCACAGGTGCCGGGGCGTGATCCGGGCGATCGACAGGTTCACCGGGAACGGCTCGCCGGTGTCGACGAACTTCGTCCAGCGGCCGGTTTCCGTGTAGACCTCGTCGACCGGGTCGATCCGGTGGGTGTGGACGGCCAGCTCGCCGTCGCCGGTCTCGATCCGCCAGTAGAACGGGATGCCGGCCTGCGCGTAGAGGGCCGGCTTGAGCACCCGGTCGATCGAGCGGGTGCTCGGGGAGACGACCTCGACGGCCAGCACCACCTCGTGCGGCGCGTACCGCGACGGCGAGCGCCGGGCGGCCTCCGCCGTGGTGACCAGCACGTCCGGGATGAAGCAGCGGGTCCGGTTGATCCGCACCTCGACGCCCTGGGTCACGTCGTACTCGTCGGGGCACTCCTCGACGAGGGCCGCCATGAGAAGACCGGCGATGGTCTGGTGGATGCGGGTGGGGGAGGGGGACAAGAGCAACACTCCGTCGAGCAGTTCGCGGCGGCGACCGTCCTCGGGCAGCCCGTCGAGGTCGTCGGTCGTCCACCCGCCCTCGGGCGGGAAGTCGCTCTGCAACGCGGCGGTCATGGGACAGGTCCTTCCCGGCGTGTCGTTCTCCCCGCCGTCACCGTACCGCGCGAAGGGCCGGGTGGTGGTCGCGCGCGCCGGGGGCACAGGGCAGGATGGTCGGCATGGGCGAGACGAGTGGGCGGGGCGTGCCCGGCGAGGGGCTGGCGAAGGGGCTGGCGGTCACGCTGCGCACGATGACCCGCCGCTCGACCACCCAGCAATACCCGGACGTCGCCCCCGAGCTGCCGCCCCGCTCGCGGGGCGTGATCGCGCTGCTGGCCGAGAACTGCACCGTCTGCATGCTCTGCGCCCGCGAGTGCCCCGACTGGTGCATCTACATCGACTCGCACAAGGAGGAGGTGGCGGTGCCCGGCGCCGCCCGCCCCCGGCAGCGCAACGTGCTCGACCGGTTCGACATCGACTTCTCGCTCTGCATGTACTGCGGCATCTGCGTCGAGGTCTGCCCCTTCGACGCGCTCTACTGGTCGCCCGAATTCGAGTACGCCGAGTACGACATCCGGGACCTGCTGCACGACAAGGACCACCTCGGCGAGTGGATGGCCACCGTCCCGCCGCCGCCCGCGCACGACCGCAACGGCGAGCCGGCGAAGGAGGAGGCCACCGCCGCGCGCAAGGCCGCCGCCCCCGCCGGGTCCGCCGCCCGGCCGACTCCCGCCCGGGTACGCCCCGAGCCCGGCCCCGCCGCCCGCCCGGCCCCCGAGCCCCCGGCGGACGGTTCCCCCACCGACCCGGGTGCCGCCCCGTGACCGGAGCGGACGCGCTGCTGCTGGCCCTCGGCGCGGTGGCGGTCGGCGCGGGGGCGCTGGTGGTGACGACCCGCCACCTGGTCCGCGCCGGCCTCTACCTGGTGGTCTGCCTGGGCGCGCTGGCCGGCGTCTACCTGGTGCTCGCCGCCGAGCTGGTGGCCTGGGTGCAGGTGCTGATCTACGTGGGCGCCGTGGTGGTCCTACTGCTGTTCGCGGTGATGCTGACCCGCGCCCCGATCGGCGCGTCCGACGACCTGGACCGGCCGGGCTGGCCGGCGGCCCTGATCGGCGGCGGCGTCGGCCTCGGGCTGGCCGCCCTGCTTGTCGACGCCTACCGCTGGACCCGGGTGGACCTGCCCGCGCCGGGCACCGCCGAGCGCCTCGGCGAGCAGGTGTTCCGCACCTGGGTACTGCCGTTCGAGGTGCTGTCGGTGCTGCTGCTGTCCGCCCTGGTGGGCGCGGTCGTGCTGTCCCGCCCCGACATCGGCCGCCGTCCGGCCGAGGGCACGGACCGGGGCGCAGCGGGCGGCGCGGTAGCCGGCCAGGACCGCGCGGGAGGCCGCCCGTGAGGCCCGTCGTCCCGTACGTCACCGCCGCGCTCCTGTTCGGCCTCGGCACCTACGGCGTGCTGCGCCGCCGCAACGCGGTGCTCGTGCTGATGGCGGTGGAGCTGATGCTCAACGCCGTCAACCTGATCCTGGTCATCGCCGACGCGACGGTCCGGGCGGCGCTGCCGCACGCGGGGCAGGTGTTCGCGCTGTTCGTGATCGTGCTGGCCGCCGCCGAGATCGGCGTGGGGTTGGCCATCGTGCTCCAGCTCTACCGGCTGCGGGCCAGCGTCGCCGTCGACGAGGTGCCGCTCACCGAGCCGTCACTGACCGGGGTGCCGCTGACCGAGCCGCCGGCCGGTGGGCTGGCCCAGGCGGGCACCCCGACCACCGGCGAGGTGACCCGGTGACCGGGCTGCTCGGGGCGCTGCTGCCGGCCGTACCCCTGGTGGCGGGTCTGGTGGGGTTGCTGCTGCCGCCCGTGTCGCGCGGCGGGGGCGCGCGGGCCGGGGCGGACCCGGCCCGGCGGGTCGCCGTCGGGCTCGGCGTGGCCGGCGCGGCCGGCGCGCTGCTGGTCGCGGTCGCGCTGCTGGCCCGGGTCGGCGCGCCCGTGGAGACGTCGACCACCTGGGTCGACCTGGGCGGCCTGAGGGTCACCCTCGGCGTCCGGCTCGACGGCGCGGCGGCCCTGGTCGCCGTCGCGGTGGCGGCGGTGGCGCTGGCCGTGCAGGTCTACTCGGTCGGCTACCTGCGGGCCGGCCCGCACGACGAGGCCGGCGTCGACGTCGACCACCGCTACCCGCCGTACGCGGCGCAGATCAGCCTCTTCACCGCCGCGATGCTGCTGGTGGTCGTCGCCGGTGACCTGGTCATGCTGCTGGTCGGCTGGGAGGTGATGGGCCTCTGCTCCTACCTGCTCATCGCCCACGACCGCCGGCTGCCCGGCGCGCCGGCCGCCGCGATGAAGGCGTTCCTGGTCACCCGCGCGGGTGACGTCGGCTTCCTGCTCGGCATCGCCCTGCTCGGCGTCTCGGCGGGCAGCTTCCGCATCGCCGACGTGCTCGCCCACGACCACGCCGCCGGCACGCTCACCGCCGCCTGCCTGCTGCTGCTCGCCGGGGTGGCCGGCAAGAGCGCCCAGTTCCCGCTGCACACCTGGCTGCCCGACGCGATGGCCGGCCCCACCCCGGTCTCCGCGCTGATCCACGCCGCCACCATGGTCGCGGCCGGGGTCTACGCGGTCACCCGCCTCTTCCCGCTGTTCGGGCGGGCCCCGGCGGCGCTGGCCGTGCTCGGGGTGCTGGCCTCGGTGACCCTGCTGCTCGGCGCGCTCGCCGCCACCGCCCAGGACGACCTGAAGCGGGTGCTGGCCTGGTCGACGGTCTCCCAGCTCGGCTACCTGACGGGCGCGCTGGCCGTCGGCGCGCCCGCCGCCGCGCTGTTCCACCTGCTCACCCACGCCGCGTTCAAGGCGCTGCTGTTCCTCGCCGCCGGTGCGGTGATCCACGCCCTCGGCACCCCGCTGCTGTCCCGTATGGGCGGCCTGCGGTCGGCGATGCCCGTGACGTTCTGGTGCACGGCGCTGGGCCTCGGCGCGCTGGCCGGCGTCCCCCCGCTGGCCGGCTTCTGGAGCAAGGACGGCGTGCTCGCCGCCGCCCAGGCCGCCGCGCTCGACTCCGCCGGCCCGGCCCCCGCCTGGGTGGGCTGGCTGGTGTGGCTGGCCGGGCTGGCCGGCGTCGCCGTCACCGCCTGGTACGCCACCCGGCTGCTGCTGCGCGCGTTCCTCGGCGCGGCCCGCCCGCCGCTGCCGCAGCACGACCGGCCGATCTCGCTGCACCCGCACGACCCGCCGGCCGTGATGCGGGTGCCGATGCTGCTGCTCGCGGTGCCGGCCGCGCTGCTCGGGCTCGCCGCGTTCTGGCCGGCGTTCACCGGCCGGCTCGGCGCGGGCGAGGGGGAGTGGACCCACGTCGGCCCGGCGCTGCTGCTGCCGCTGGCGCTGCTGGTCGCCGGGGCCGCCCTCGCCTGGGCCGGCTGGCGGCGGGACACCGCCGCCGACCCGGCCCGCGCCCTCGGCCCGCTGGGGCCGGTGTTCGCGGCCGGCTTCCGGCTCGACGACGTGCAGCACGCCCTCGTCGTACGCCCGGTGACCGCCCTCGCCCGGTTCGCCCGCGCCGCCGACGAGCGGGTGGTCGACGGCGCGGTGGAGGGCACCGGCCGGGGCGCTGCTGGCCTCGGCGGGGCGCTGGCCGGGCTGCACCGGGCCGCGCTGCCCCGGGCGGCGGCCGGGGTGCTGGCCGGGGCGCTGCTGATCGGCCTGGCCGCCGTGCTGATCGGGGGAGCCGGATGAGCCTCGGACAGGTCCTGCTCGTCGCGGCGCTGGCCGTCCCGGCCCTCGGCGCGGCAGTGGTCGCGCTGCTGCCCGGCGACCGGGCGGCCCGCGTCGTCGGCACGGTGGCGGCCGGGCTGACCCTGCTGGCGACCCTGCCCCTGGCCACCGGCGACCGGAGCTGGACGGCCTTCGGGCCCGCCCCGGCGGTGCGCCCCTGGCACCGGCTCGACCTGCCCTGGGTGCCCGCCCTCGACCTGCGCTTCCACCTCGGCGTCGACGGCATCTCCTACCCGCTGGTCGTGCTGACCGCGCTGCTCACGCTGCTCTGCTGCGCGTACACCCTGTGGAAGGTGCCCGACGGCGGCGGCAGCGGCCGGGCCCTCGTCGCGCTGCTGCTGGTCGTCGAGGTCGGCATCCTCGGCACCTTCCTCGCCCTCGACCTGGTCCTGTTCTTCGTGTTCTTCGAGGTCGTCCTCCTGCCGATGTACGCGATCATCGCCGGCTGGGGCGGGGCCGACCGGCGGCGGGCGGCGGCCAAGTTCGCCCTCTACACGCTGCTCGGCTCGGTGCTGCTGCTCGTCGGCGTCTACGTGGTGGTGGCCGCCGCCGGCACCGCCGACCTCCTCGCGCTCACCGGCGGCACGGGGCTGTCGCGGGGCACCCAGCTCGCCGCGTTCACCCTGCTCGGGCTCGCGTTCGCGGTGAAGAGCCCGCTGTGGCCGCTGCACTCCTGGCTGCCCGACGCGCACACCCAGGCGCCCACCGTCGGCAGCGTCATCCTCGCCGGGGTGCTGCTCAAGATGGGCACGTACGGGCTGATCCGCGTCGCCGTCGGGGTGGCCCCGGAGGGGGCCCGCTGGGCGGCCCCGGTGCTCGGGGTGCTCGCCGTCGCCGCCATCATCATCGGCTCGCTGGTCTGCCTCGCGCAGGGCGAGTTGAAGCGGCTCATCGCCTACTCCAGCGTCGGCCACATGGGGTTCGTGCTGCTGGGGGTGGCCACGCTCACCGCCACCGGCCTCCAGGCCGCGCTGATCGGCAACGTCGCGCACGGGGTGATCACCGGCCTGCTGTTCTTCCTCGCCGGGGCGATCAAGGACCGCGCGCACACCGGGGCGCTGGCCGAGCTGTCCGGGCTGCGGGAGACCGCGCCCCGCCTCGCCGGGCTGCTCGGCTTCGCCGCCGTCGCCTCGCTGGGGCTGCCCGGCCTCGCCGGCTTCTGGGGCGAGGCGTTCGCCGTGGTCGCCGCGATCGGGCGGGGCGGCCCGCTGTGGACCACCCTCGGCGTGCTCGCCGCCGTCGGCGGGGCGCTGACCGCCGCGTACCTGCTGCGGCTGCTGCGCCGGGTCACCCACGGCCCGGCCAGCCCGGCGGTCGGCCGGATCGGCCCCGGCCTCGCCGCCGCCGAGTGGACGGCCTGGGCCCCGCTGGTGCTGCTCGCCCTCGCCGTCGGCCTCGCCCCCACGCTGGTCCTCGGCGTCGCCGCCGACCCGGTGGCGGCCCTGTTGGAGGCAGTCAGATGAGCAGCCTCGTGCAGAGCGTCGACAACGTGGCGCTGCTCCCGGCCTACCTGGCCGCCGGCACCGCCGTCCTGGTGCTGCTGGCCGACCTGCTGGTGGCCCGCGCCGCCGCGACGGTCGCCGTGGCCGCTGCCGGGGCGGTCGCCACCGCGCTGGGCAGCGCGGTCGTCGGGGCGGGCGGGCAGCGGTCCACCTTCTGCGTCGCCACCGACTGCTCATACGTCTACGGCGGCCGGGCCGCCCTCGTCGGGGCGCTGTTCGCGCTGCTCACCCTCGGGGTGCTGGCCCTGTCCGGCCCGGCGCTGCGCGCCGGGCGGTCGCCCGTCGGCGAATACTGCTTCCTGCTCGCCTGCTCGATGACCGGCGGCGTGGTGCTCGGCGCGGCCGGCGACCTGATCACCCTGATCGTGGCGCTGGAGACGCTGACCCTCCCGCTGTACGTGCTCGTCGGCCTGCGCCGGGGGAGCCTCGCCTCCGCCGAGGCGGCGGTCACGTTCTTCGTGGTGAGCGTGGTCGCCACCACCGTCACGCTGCTCGGCGCGGCCCTGCTCTACGCGGTCACCGGCGGCCTGCACCTCGACCGGGTCGGCGCGCTGCTCGCCGGGCGGCCCGACCTGCTGGACGTGCCGCTGACCACGGCGGCGGTGGCGCTGGTGCTGCTCGGGCTGGCGTTCAAGGTGGCCGCCGTGCCGTTCCACGCCTGGGCCCCGGCCACCTACGACGGCGCGCCGCTGCCCGTGGCGGCCTACCTGTCGACCGCGTCGAAGCTGGGCGGCGTGGTGGCCCTGCTCGCGGTGGTGCAGCGGGCCCTGCCCGCCGAGGTGACCGGCCCGGTGCTGGCCGGGCTCGCCGTGCTCACCATGACCGTGGGCAACCTGGTGGCGCTGCGCCAGCGCCGCACGGTGCGGCTGCTCGCCTGGTCGTCGGTGGCCCAGGCCGGCTACATCCTCGCCCCGCTGGGCGCGCTCGCGCTGGCCGCCGGGCGCACCGCCGACGCCCGCGCCGCCGCGTACGCCGCCGCCGTGGCGTACGCCGTGTTCTTCGTGGTCCTGGAGCTGGCCGCCTTCGCGGCGCTGGTGGCCCTGCGCCCGGCCGGCGCCGACGGCGGCAGCCTCGCCGACCTGCGCGGCGCGGCCCGGCGGCGGCCCTGGGTGGCGGCGGCGTTCGCGCTGGCCCTGGTCGGGCTGGCCGGGCTCCCGCCGGGGCTGGCCGGCCTGTTCGCCAAGGTGACCGTGGTCCGGGCGCTGCTGGACGGCGGCGCGGGCTGGCTGGCGCTGGTGGTGGCGGTGAACGCGGTGATCGGCCTGGCCTACTACCTCCGCCTCGCCGCCACCCTCTACGCCCCGCCCGCCGAGGCGGCCCCGTCCGCCGGGGCTGTGGGGACCGCCGGCACCCGGCCCGCCTGGGCGGTGCTCGTCACCCTCGCCGTGGCCACCCTGGTCGCCCTGGCCGTCGGCGTCGCCCCGCAGCTCGTGCTGGACCTGGCCGCCCGCTGAGCGGTCGCCGGGCCACCGCCCCCGAGTCGCCCCCGACCCAGTGTTTCCGCAGGTCGATCCCAGGCAACTCACAGCGTTGAGACGGATGGTTGGCGGGTACCGAGGTGTTGTACCGGTCAGCGGATCCCGCGCGGTCCGCGCACCGAAGGAGCGATCGTGCATCACAACCGTCTGAAGACCGCAGCGCTGCTCGGCCTGCTGACCTCGCTGATCCTCGCGGTCGGCTACTGGTTCGGTGGCAGCGGCGGGCTCGTCCTCGCCGTCGTCGTCTCGTTGGTGATGAACGGCGTGACCTACTTCTACTCCGACAAGCTCGCCCTGCGCTCGATGCGGGCGCAACCGGTCAGCGAGGCACAGTTCCCCGAGCTGTACCGGATGGTCCGCGAGCTGGCCACCGAGGCGCGCCAGCCGATGCCCCGCCTCTACGTCAGCCCCACCTCCCAGCCCAACGCGTTCGCCACGGGCCGCAACCCGGCCAACGCGGCGGTCTGCGTGACCCAGGGGATCACCGAGATCCTCGACTACCGGGAGCTGCGGGGCGTGATCGGGCACGAGCTGTCGCACGTCTACAACCGGGACATCCTCATCTCCAGCGTCGCCGCCGGCCTCGCCGGCATCATCACCATGTTGGCCAACATCGCCTGGTTCATCCCGCTCGGCGGTGGCGACGACGAGGACGCCCCCAACCCGGTCGTGCTGCTGCTCACCCTGATCCTCGGCCCGCTCGCGGCCACCGTGATCCAGCTCGCGATCAGCCGCAGCCGCGAGTTCCAGGCCGACGAGTCGGGGGCCCGGCTCACCCGGGACCCGCTGGCCCTGGCCAGCGCCCTGCGGAAGATCCACCTAGGCACCCAGGCCCGGCCGCTGCCGGCCCAGGGGCAGCTCACCAGCACCGCCCACCTGATGATCGACAACCCGTTCAAGCGGGGCGGCGGCATCGCCGCGCTCTTCTCCACCCACCCCCGGATGGAGGAGCGGGTGGCCCGGCTGGAGCGGATGGCCGCCAGCGCCGGCCCCGTGCAGTTCCAGCGCTGACCCGTCCCGACCCCGATCCCGCCCGCGCCCGGTCCGACCGGGCGCGGGCGTTTCGTCTGGTACGCGGCGAGACGCGCACCATAACCTGTTCACTCCCGCCGGGCTGCGGCGTTAGGGTCGGAACGTTTCCGGCTCGTTACAAGCCCTCGTTGTACCCCTCTCGTTTGCACCCCTGGAGGTTCCCGTGGCCGCACTGCGCCAGTACCTCGGCGTATGGCGGATCCCCGGCGCGCCGATGCTGCTCGTCCTCGGCGTCATCGGCCGGCTCGGGATCGGCATGACGCCGCTGGCGCTGCTGCTCGTCGTGCAACAGGTCACCGGGCGCTACTCGCTCGCCGCCGTCGCCGGTGGCATCTACGCCCTCGCCGGTGCCGCGCTCAGCCCCGTCGCCGGCCGCGTCGCCGACCGGGTCGGCCCCACCCCCGTGCTGCTGGCCACCGCCGTCGCCCACCCCCTCGCCCTCGGCGGGCTGCTCTGGGCCAGCCGCGCCGATGGGGCCAGCATCGCCCTGATCTACCTCGCCGCCGGGGTGGCCGGTGCCACGTATCCTCCGTTGACCGCCGCGCTGCGCGGCGCCTGGAACGACCTCACCAGCCCCGCCACCGGCCGGTACCACCTGCGCAACACCGCCCTCGGCGCGGAGACCGCGCTCCTCGAAGTCGTCTTCGTGCTCGGCCCGCTGCTGGTTGCCGCGTTCGTCCTCATCGCCGACGCGGCAGCCGCCCTGGTCGGCGCGGCCGTGGTCACCCTCGTCGGCACCGTCGCCGTGGCGCTCGGCCGGGTCATGCGCGGCTGGCAGCCCCACCCGAAGGAGAACCACGCCCGGGGGCTCGGCCCGCTGCGCGTCGGCGGCTTCCCCGCCCTGCTGCTCTGCATCGCCGGCCTCGGCATCGCGTTCGGGGCCGCCGGGGTCATCGTCCCGGCGTTCGCCGGCAACCAGCCCACCGACGACCCGGAGAGCATGGCCGGCGTCCTGCTCGCCGTCTGGGGCCTCGGCAGCGCCGCCGCCGGCTTCTGGTTCGGCGTGCGCAAGCCCGCGGCCAACATGACCCGCCAGTTCGCCTGGCTGCTCGCCGCCGTCGCCGCGACCTTCGCCGTGTACGCGGTGATGCCCGGCCCGCTCGCCCTCGGCGTCGCGCTGGTCGTCGGCGGGGCGGCCATCGCCCCCGCGCTCACCCTGGAGAACACCCTCGTCGGGCGCATCGCCCCGGCCGGCATGC
Source organism: Micromonospora carbonacea (assembly GCF_014205165.1). Lineage (NCBI taxonomy): Bacteria > Bacillati > Actinomycetota > Actinomycetes > Micromonosporales > Micromonosporaceae > Micromonospora > Micromonospora carbonacea. The sequence continues at coordinate 457,706 of NZ_JACHMZ010000001.1, forward strand.
TCAACGAGGCGTACACCTGGGCGGTGACCATCATGGTCGCGTCCAGCGCCGCCGGTGGCGCGGTGGCCGGGCTGATCATCGACCACGCGGGCGGCGTGCCGTGGGCGTTCGTCTTCGCCGGGTCGGCCGTCGCCGTCGGGGCCGCCGTCGCCGCGCTGCCCGCCGGCCCCATCGCCCGCGCCGAGGCCACGGCGGTACGCGTCGAGCAGACCCTCGCCGCCTGAGCGCCTCGCTGCTCACCGCTGCGCCGGGCTGCTCGGCGCGGCGTGGGGCTGGTCAGCCGTTGCGTGGCGCGTACATGATGACGGCGACCCCGACCAGGCAGATGGCCGCGCCGACGACGTCGTAGCGGTCGGGCCGGAACCTGTCGACGACCATGCCCCAGGCGAGGGACCCGGCGACGAACACCCCGCCGTACGCGGCGAGGATGCGGCCGAAGTTCGCGTCGGGCTGGAACGTGGCGACGAAGCCGTAGAGCCCCAGCGTGACCACGCCGCCCGCGATCCAGAGCAGCCCCCGGTGCTCCCGCCAGCCCTGCCACACCAGCCAGGCCCCGCCGATCTCGGCGAGGGCGGCGAGCAGGAACAGCAGGATCGAGCGGGCGACCGTCATGCGTCAGACCGTAGCCCTGTGATCCCTCGTCAGCGGTAGTTGGTGTGGAGTTGCCGAACGGTCGTGGGGGTAGGGGTGGGTGTGCGATCCGGTTCACCGCCTACTCAGGCAGAGCCGAGCGGGCCGGGGCCGGCATGGTCGTTCGTCCTGTGGGGCGCTCCACCTTGTCGCCTTGGCCCCCTTCTCCGTCGTGGGGGTCGGCGTAGGACGGGATGGCGGGGGCATGGTGTGCGCCAAGCGCGACGAGTCAGCGGTACCTTGTCACCAGTAGACGGGCGGCACGGGCGGAGAGATCTTGGTCAGGCAAGTGAATGAAATCGACGTTGTTGATCTTTAGCGGCCCAGGTCAGGAAGTCTGCTCCCCGCGCACGCGGGGGTGATCCCGGTGGTCTCCAGGGTGGCCGTGGAGTCCTCGTCTGCTCCCCGCGCACGCGGGGGTGATCCGGCTGCGGCGGCGTTCCCCGGCATCATCGAGGACTGCTCCCCGCGCACGCGGGGGTGATCCGCGCGCCCGCCTGGTCCTGGCGACCGGTCGCACCTGCTCCCCGCGCACGCGGGGGTGATCCGACCGACCCGACGTTCAGCATGAGCGGATTCCGCTGCTCCCCGCGCACGCGGGGGTGATCCCGTGTCGAGCGGCGTGCGGGCCGTGAGTGTCGGCTGCTCCCCGCGCACGCGGGGGTGATCCCATGAAATTGGGCGGGGACGACTGGACGGTCACCTGCTCCCCGCGCACGCGGGGGTGATCCCCGTCGACACCCGACATCGGGGCCCAGTCCAGACTGTTCCCCGCGCACGCGGGGGTGATCCGTCGACGGTGGTGGGGGCGGTGCGGGTCAGCAGCTGTTCCCCGCGCACGCGGGGGTGATCCGGGATGAGATGGCACGCACGTTGCCGCCGATGCCTGTTCCCCGCGCACGCGGGGGTGATCCCGGGCCCGGGCAGGGGGCAAGCTTCGACATCGACTGTTCCCCGCGCACGCGGGGGTGATCCCGAAAGTCTCAGCCCTCGGCTCGGTCGGTGAGACTGTTCCCCGCGCACGCGGGGGTGATCCCTGCCCGTACGTGAGCGCCAGGTCGGTGCCCCGCTGTTCCCCGCGCACGCGGGGGTGATCCTAGCTGGGCCGCCGCATGGGCGTATCCGGCTCACCTGTTCCCCGCGCACGCGGGGGTGATCCGTGGTTTTCGGGCACCGAGCAACCCGGCGTTCGTTGTTCCCCGCGCACGCGGGGGTGATCCCACGGTCCGGTCTACGTCCGGTGAGGGCGGGCCCTGTTCCCCGCGCACGCGGGGGTGATCCCACCGCTTCTTCCGGTAGGGCCCGGCCGTGGGCCTGTTCCCCGCGCACGCGGGGTGGTCCCACCCGGTAGCGGACCCAGGCCGTCAAAAGGCCGGAGGAGGGCGACCAACGACGACCAGAGCCGCCGAGGTTCGCCCAGCTCACACGGCGCGGCTCGCTGCCCGGCTAAGAGCCCGACCGGGCCCTTAGCGGTAGTTGGTGAACTGGAGCGCGATGCCGAAGTCCTCGCTCTTGAGCAGGGCGATGACGGCCTGGAGTTCGTCCTTCTTCTTGCCGGTGACCCGGAGCTGGTCGCCCTGGATCTGCGCCTGGATGCCCTTCGGGCCCTCGTCGCGGATCTTCTTGCTGATCGCCTTGGCCTTGTCCGAGTCGATGCCCTGGACCACCTTGGCCTCGATCCTGAAGACCTTGCCCGAGGCGCGCGGGTCGCCCGCGTCCAGGGCCTTCAGCGAGACGTTCCGCTTGACCAGCTTCTCCTTGAAGACGTCCAAGGCGGCCAGGACCCGCTCCTCGGTCTCCGCCTGGAGCCTGATCGCCTCGTCGCCCGTCCAGGAGATCTCCGCGCCGGTGCCCCGAAAGTCGAACCGCGACGCGAGCTCCTTCTCCGCCTGGCGGAGGGCGTTGTCGACCTCCTGCCGGTCGACCTTGCTCACGATGTCGAACGACGGGTTCGCTGCCATGCTGATGCTCCTGCTGTCCGGCGGTGGTCAGTGCACGTACGCGCCGCCAACCAGCGGCACGACCCCCTGACGGTACCCGGTTGCGCTCGCCCCGGGAGCAACCGCTATCCTTGGCTCCGCTGCCACGCCACGGCGCGGCGGTGACGCCCTGGCGGGTTGCCCGAGCGGCCAATGGGAGCGGACTGTAAATCCGTCGCGAAAGCTACAGAGGTTCGAATCCTCTACCCGCCACCAGGTGCAAAACGGCCCCTGAACAGCAGGAATGCTGATCGGGGGCCGTTCTCGTTGAGCCGGTGAAGGTCCGCCGAGTCCAGCCGCTCGGGGCTGCTTCCGTCAGGGCGGCGAGATCAGCGGCGCTTGCGCATGATGACCCCTTCGCTTCCATCCGGCATGCGGTCGGCGCATCCTGCTGCCATGAACGTCTTCGTCGCCCTGGCTGCGGTGATCATTCAACTGTGGCTTCCGCTGTTGATCATCCTCTCTGTCGTCGCGGTGGCGGGATGGCTGGCATGGGCGGCGGTTCGTCGACCGAAGGGTGCGCTTCCTGAGCGCCCCGACCCAGGAAAGGGGCGCATCCGAGCGCGAGCAGGGGCCCTGCGCGCCAGTCGGGAGGCCGGGTCAGCTCGACGTCTGGCGAGTTCTTCAACGATGCCCGCGACGTCTGGCCGATGCCTCCGGAAGGCTGAGACCCTCGATGCACGAGCTGTGCCGCACCCACGGGCTGCGCATAATTCGTCGCGGCTTTGGGGCGATGGCCTGCCTGACCCTGCTGAGCGAGAATGCGTAAGTGATCTTCAAGCTGGCGTTCCTGTGTCTGGCGCTGATGGTGCTGGGCTTGGTGGCGGTTTTCGCTCTGTGGTACCTGGCGAACTGGCTGCGGTGGTCGGTGCCCCGTGCGGTTGTCTCCCTGGGGCACTGGGCTGTCTCCCTGCCTCGCCGAATGAGGTCGCTGACGGTCGACTCACCGCAGGGCCGGCCCTTCAACGACTCGCGCGATGTCTGGCCGACGCCAACGGACGATTGAGCTGTTCCTCGCTGGCCGCCGACTATGAGCCCGTCCGGTCGCCTCGAAAGTCCGGATTCGCTTGGCCGCGACTACCGGCAGGCTCCGCCGCCCCACCCAAGATTCAGCCGCCACCTGGTTTGGGTCGTCGGTGACTCTGATAATCGCGCGGCTTTGCCGCACCTTCCAGCAGATGGCATTCTCACCGCGAGATTGGGTGATGCCGCCATATGGGTTGATTTCGGCTTCTGCTGTATCCGTCCGCGATCGTCGTTACGTTCAAGCAGCGCCAAGCCTCCCCCTTACCTCTCTGTAGTCGTTCGATTATCGTGAGTGATCCCTATGGGAGGAGATGGCCAATGCCGTTGTCAGTAGCGGACTTCGCGGCGCTCGGAAACAAGCCGATCACGATCCAGTCGACGTTCTTTCCGAACGTCTATCTGCGTATGGACGGGGCCGGGGTGACCACGTTCACCGGGTCCGGCGGTGGGACGGTCAATTGTCAGTTCGGCGCAGGCCCCCTGGAGAAGTTTAGGCTCCACGCTAATTCGGACGGTTCGTACTCCTTCGAGTCGGTGGTCTCTCCGAACGTGTATCTCCGAATGGACGGTGCCGAGCTGCCGCCCATCACCTCAGGTCCCGGTGGTGGGACGGTCAACTGCCAGTTCGGCGTGGAGCCCTACGAGAAGTTCAAACTTCGCGCGCAGGCGGACGGCTCGTTCTCCTTCGAGTCGGCGACGGCCTTTCCGAACGTGTATCTGCGCTTGGTCGGCTCCGGGGTGACGGCCTCCACCGATGCTGGCGGCGGGATCGTCAACTGTCAGTTCAACGCCAATGGTGGCGGCCACGAGAAATTCCTGCTGAACGTGGCCGGTTAGTCGCAGCGCTGGTCTTCCGGTCGGCACCGCGCTGCCCACTAGTGGCTCTTTTGCGGTGACGATCCTGCATCTCCGGGCCTGTCGGGGCCGGGCGACGGGTGTCCCGAAAGGAACTCTCGGTCACCCGGCCCTGGTTGCGTGCGCAGCCGGCGGCCTGGGGGCGTCGTCCGTCCGGTGTGGCCGACCCGAGATGTACGGGTCAGTCGGGTGCTGGCCGTCGAGGACGGCCTGCTGTTCGTGGCTTCCTACTGAGGGTGATCCCGGCGAGCACCAGAACGATGCCGACCACGACGGCGGCGGTGATGCCTTCCCCAAGGAACAGCCAGCCGAAGGCGATGGCGACGATGGGCAGCAGGTAGGTGACGACGGATGCTGCGGTCGGTCCTTCGTCGTCGATGATCCGGTAGTTCAGGACATAGGCGGCCCCGGTGCCGAGGACGCCGAGCACCAGCAGGCTGACCAGGGCGTCGCCCCGCCATGTTGGCGTTTCCAGGCCGGCGAACGGCATCGTGACGGCCAGCAGCGCGGTTGCTGCGCCGAGTTGACTCGCCGACAGCATCAGAGGCGGAATGCCGCGCCCGGTCAGAAAGCGGCCCATGTAGACGTAGCCGACGCCGTAGCTCGCGGCTGCGGCGAGGCAGGCGAGCCCGCCCCAGCTCGCGATCTCGCCAGCGGACCTCCAGGGCGAGAAGATGACCACCACCCCGAGGAACCCGAGGACGATGCCGGCGGCCTTCTTCGCGGTGACGGCTCGGTCAACGCCGACCAGGAACGCCAGTAGCAGGGTCCATAGCGGGGTGGTGGCGTTGAGAACACCGGCCACGTTCGACCCGACGGTCTCCTCTCCAATGCCGAACAGCACGTACGGCACAGCGTTGGCGACCAGGGCGGCGGCGAACAGGTGTGCCCATGTGCGTCCCTGCCTGGGGAAGCGTAGACCGCGCGACAGGGCGACGGGGGCCAGGACGGCGAAGCCGAGCAGGAGCCGCCCGAAGACGATCTGTACGGGGTTGAAGCCGCGTAGCGCGAGCTTGATCCAGAGGTAACTGGAACCCCACAGGAGGGCCAGGGCGGCCACCCGGACGAGTCCAGCCCGGCTGACGCCCTGGTGCTCAGTCGTCAACGGGCATCTCGTAGTCCAGGCCGTTCACGTCGGCGCGCAGGACGAACCGCGTCACCTCGAAGGCCCGCCCGTTGCCGTCGATGCTGGTGTGCAGCACCTCGATCACTGGCACGCCCGGCGGCATCGCGAGGCCCCTCGACTCCTCCGGTGTCGGCATCCGGGAGCTGACCTCTTCCCGGATGCGGGCGATGGGGTAGCCGAGATCCTCGAACCGCTGGTAGATGCTTCCCCGGCCGAGCTTCTTCTCGGTTGCCAGGGGTGACCCCGCGACGATGGCGGTGGGGATGAAGGTCACCCCGACCTGCACGGGCTCGTCGTCCGCGAAGTACCAGTTCTCGCGGCGGACGACGTCCTGGTCGGGGCTCAGCCCGAGTCGGTCAGCCACGTCGGCTGGCGGCGGCACGACGGTGACCGATCGACACTCGGTGTGCGGCGTGCGGCCCTGCTGCTGCACCTCGATGCGGAACGGCGACAGCCCGGTCTCGTCTCGGGCCTGGCGGGAGTACCTGTCCCGGCCCATCCGCACGAGTGGACGGCGCTGACGCACGAAGACGCCTCGGCCGTGTTGGGCGACGGCGAGGCCCTCGGCTTGCAGGATGCCCAACGCCTCGCGGGCCGTGTTGCGGGCGGTGGAGTACCGGGACGCCAGCTCGCGCTCCGAGGGCAGCCGGTCGCCGTCCGCGAGACCGCCTGCTGTGATCGCAGTCCGTAGGTCATCGGCGATGCGGCGGCTCGGGGGTCGTCGGTCTTCCTGATCGGTCATCAGATCACCTGCTTCTCGATGTGGCTCCAGGCTAGCGCAACTGGCTCAAGCCAGCTATTGACAGTCGGGCCACCCTAACGCAATCTGGCTTAAGCCAGTTGCGGTGCGGCTGGCAGTTGTCCGCGGACGTCAGCGGAGACCGACGCGACAGGAGGTAGGGCATGGTCCGCACACGATTGAGCTCCCGATCCGTTCGACGGCGCCCATCCGCAGGCTGCACGGTGCCTGGGTGCACAGCCGGTGGTGGGATTCGACAGGCGTGGGCAGGACTGCGGGCGACCTCGCCTGTGCGTACCTCTGACCTGCGCAGGAATCGGGAGCCCTCGTGATCTCCGGGGTCGTGTCGATTGTGTTCGGTGGGCTGGTGCCGGGCTTCCTGCTCGGGCTGCTCGCCTTCCGGGTCAAGTCCCGCTGGTGCCCCCGCTGCGGCGAGCACACCCTGGCCATGCCCCCGGAGCTGGACAGATGAGCGACCGGGACGAGGTGCCGATCGGGCGGCGGATGGCCGAGCTGCGGGCCCGCCGGGGGATGAGTCAGCAGGTCTTCGCCGACCGGATCGGCAGGTCGAAGAGCTGGGTCGACAAGGTCGAACGAGGCGTACGCACCCTCGACCGGCTCTCCGTCATCGAAACCGTGGCCGCCGCCCTCGGCGTCACCCCGACGATCCTGCTCACCGGCAGTCCCCGCCGGGAAGGCGTCACCGACACCGACGCCGCCGTGGAACGCATCCGCGCGGCGCTGGCCCGCCACGACCCACCCGGGGCCGACGCCGACAGCCCCACCGTGCGGCAGCTCGACGACCGGGCCGGGCACGCCTGGGCCGCGTACCGCAACGGCCACCACACCCAGGTCCTGCGCGCCCTGCCCGACCTGCTCGCCGCCACCCGGCACACCGGCCGCGCCGGGCCGGCGGCCGACCTGCCCGTCCGCGTCTACCGGCTGACCGCCCAGACGCTGGTCAAGCTCGGCCAGCCCCACCTCGCCTGGCTGGCCGCCGACCGCGCCATGACCGCCGCCACCGGCGACCCGCACCGCACCGCGCTCGCCGCCGTCTCCCTCGCCCAGGCCCTGCGCGCCCTGCACCGGGGACGCCTCGCGCAGGCCGCCGCGCTCAGCGCCGTACACCAGCTCGACCCGGCGGCGCACGACGGCCCGCCGGACCCGGGCCTCGCCGGGACGCTGCTGCTCGAAGCCGCCCTCGCCGCCGCCACCTACCGCGACGCCGCCACCGCCCACGACCTCGCCGAGCGCGCCGCCCACCTCGCCGCCGCGCACGACGGCCAGCAGGGTGACGGCGACGGCATCGCCTTCGGCTCCGCCGCCGTCACCCTCGCCCGCGCCCTGGTCGCCACCCGGCTCGGCGACCACCACCGGGCCGTCACCATCCATCGGTACGCCACCAGCGGCGACGGCTGGCACCAGCTTCCCGCCGAGCACCGCGCCGCACACCTCATCGACATCGCCCGCGCCCACCTCGATCTGGGCGACCCGCGGGCCGCCGGCCGCGCCCTGATCGCCGCCGACCGGATCGCCCCCGCCGAGGCGCGCACCCGCCCCGCCGCACGCGCCGCCCTCACCGCAGTCGTCCGCACGGGGCTCACCGCCGCCGACGTCGCCCGCCTCGCCGCCACCATCGGACTCACCCGGCAGTAGGCACCTGCCCGATCTCGCCGCACTACTGCCGTCGCGCCGCCGGCCCTGCGGCCCCGCCCGACAGTGCTGCCGGCTCCGGCACCGCCCGACGGTCGGCCACGAAGATCGCCTGTCGGGTACCGGCGTCCGGCTCGGCGTGTCGCGCCGGTGACGAGCAGACGATCAAGGTGTTGCCATCCGGGCACGAGTGGGGTCGGGATGGCGCTTCGGGAGTGCGGCCGGGCGTCGTGCGTGATGTCGTATCTGACTCAGCTCCCTATGCGCGGCAGAAGCCGCCCGCCGGGGCAATGGCAATGGGCGGCGGCTCCGCCCTTTTCGGGATAATCGAATCGGCACGCGGCATCGCGCCGCCCAGCCTCGCGAAGATGGACGATCCTGACGAGCGGGGCTTGGTCGAGCGCGGATACGACGCGTTGTCATACCACTACCGAGCGGACGATGCCGGGGACGGCCAATACGCTCCGTGGCTCGCCGCTTTGCACCGGCGCCTGCCGGGTGCGGCAACGGTTCTCGATCTCGGCTGCGGCTGCGGCGTGCCGGCCGCCCGCTTCCTCGCCGCCGCCGGGCACCACGTCACGGGCGTCGACATCAGCGCCGTGCAGGTCGAGCGGGCCCGCCGCCTGGTGCCCACCGGGACCTTCCTCCGCGCCGACGCCACCCGCGTCGACCTGCCGCCGGGCTCGTTCGACGCCATCATCTGTTTGTACGCCCTCATCCACCTGCCCCTGCCCGAGCAGCCCCGCCTCATCGGGCGGATCGCCACCTGGCTGCGCCCGGGCGGCTGGCTGCTGGCCACCGTCGGCGACAGCGCCTGGACCGGCACCGGGGAGAACTGGCTCGGCGGTCCCGCCCCGATGTGGTGGAGCCAGGCCGACGCGTCGACCTACCGCTCCTGGCTGCGGGAGGCCGGGCTGCTGGCCACCGCCGAGGAGTTCGTGCCCGAGGGGACGAGCGGGCACGCCCTCTTCTGGGCCCGCCGACCCCCGGCCTGACCAGGCGTTCTGTCCCAGCGTCCCGATGTCGGGGAGGTGGCGGTGTCCCGGTCGCCGGATGCCCCCATGTCGCCGACGTGCCGGGCCCGGCCCGGCCCGCCCGGGCCCGTCGCGCACCGCCCTGGAGGGGTCGACGTGGGTTCGGGACGAAGGTCCCTTTCGATATCTCGTCGTCTGTGGTGTGCTGTTTCCCGATGCGTGGCGCCAGGGGGCTGGAGCATGCATTCAATGAATTTCCATGATTGGCGCGCTAGGTCCGAGTGTTCGCCAAATGAAGGACGGCGTGGAACGCGGGAACGCAGGGGTATCACCCCGCCAGGCAGGGCGTCCTGCCGATCGGTCGGACTTGTTGCCGTCCAGGCGGAGCCAGGCCACTGAGGGCTTTGTTGCCCTCAGTGCGTGTGGCACCATCATGGAATCTTCACGCCCCCCGTGCTGCCCGTTTCGTGACAGGAGCCCCACAGATGCCTACTCAAAAGCTGGGTCGGCTGCTCGGCATGACCCTGATGCTGTTCGCGCTCGCCTCCGGGGTCGCCTCGGTCGCCTCTGTCGCCGGTGCCCCGGCCTCAGCCTCGGGCGGCCTGGTGAACCTCGAGTTCGAGTGGAACTAGGTTCTTCGCAGTTCGTGTGACGCCGCCGTCGCCCGGCCACCCACCGGGCGGCGGCGGCAACGGTCAGGCGTCGGCGCGGAGTTCACTCTCGGTGACAACAAGGGAGCAGGATGACGAGCCGAGCGGCAGCCGTGCGACGACGCGGGACTGACCTGGCCTGGCTGATCACCGGGCCGCTGGCGTTCCTGGCGGTCATCTGCTGCCTGCTGATCGCGCTGGTCACCGAGGACAAGAAGGACGCCTACGGCGAGTGGGGCTTGGGCCTGCTGCTGCTCACCGCCCTGGTCGCCGCCCACCTGCCGGTGCTGAGCTTCATCGTCCGGCGGCAGACACTCTCCGCCACGATCACCGAGATTCCCCTGGTCCTGGCGCTCTACTATCTCCCGCCGCTGACCCTGGTGCTGGTGGCCACCCTGGCCGCCCTGATCGCCCAGTTCCGGCGGCGGCTCGGCCCGGCCAAGTTCGCGTTCAACGTCGCCCGGTCGGCCGCGGCCACGTCCCTGGCCGGCCTGGTGCTGCTGGCGTTGCCCCCGATCCGGGGGGTGGGCCCCGGCACGTGGGGCATCCTCTTCGCGGCGGTCAGCACCGTCACCCTGGTCACCCTCGCCGCCGTGGTCGGCGTGATCACCCTGCTCCAGGGCTGGCAGGCCGGCCTTGAGGTGGTCCGGACGTCCACCGTGCCGCTGCTCGCGGCGGCGGTGAACGCGACCGTCGGCCTGATCATCCTGCTCGCGCTGAAGGCCACCTACTGGTCGCTGCTGCTGCTCGCCGCGCTCGCGCTCACGGTGGCGCTGGTCTACCGGGCGTACGCCCAGTTCCTCCGCCAGCACCGCACGCTGGCCGACATCTACGACCTGACCCGGGCGATGACCCGCAGCGGCCAGGACGGCACGCTGCCGGACGCGCTGCTCGGCCGGGTCCGCGCCCTCATGCAGGCCGAGTACGCGACGCTGTGGCTGCCCGCCCAGGGCCGGCACCCGGAGGTGCTGCTGACCGCCCGGATCGACGGGCGGGGCCTGCTCGACTTCTCGAAGATCCCGGCGTCGGTGCGGGAACAGGTGGTGCAGCAGCGGCAGACCGTCGCGCTCGGCGCGCGCCTCGGCGGTGACCGCGTGCAGTTGGCCATGCTCCGGGCGGAGTCGACCAAGGACGCGATCGTCGTGCCGCTGCGCTCCGGCGAGGCGGTCATCGGCACGCTGGAGGTGGTCAACCGGCTCAGCGACGTCGGCCACTTCACCCCGTCGGACGTGCCGGTGCTCGAGACGGTCGCCGCGCACGCGGCGGTGGCCCTGGAGAACTCCCGGCTGGTCGACCGGCTGCGCCACGACGCCTACCACGACACGCTGACCAAGCTGCCCAACCGGCGGCGGATCAGCGCGGCGCTCGACGAGGCCGTGAAGATCCGGGCCCCGGGCGAGGTGGTGGCCGTCCTGCTGTTCGACGTCGACGGGCTGCGCCAGGTCAACGAGTCGCTCGGCCACGCCGCCGGCGACCAGGTGCTCGCCGAGGTCGCCGTCCGGCTGCGCGCCTCCGCGCCCTCCTCGGCGCTGGTCGGCCGGGCCGGCGGCGACGAGTTCCTGGTGACGCTGCGGCTGGAGAACGCCGAGGCGGCGCTGGACCTGGCCGCCCGGCTGCGCGAGGAGATCCGCGCCGAGATGGTCTTCGACGCGTTCACGCTCGACGTCGACACCGCCGTCGGGGTGGCCGTGCACCCCGACCACGGCAGCGACGCCGCGACCCTGCTGCAACGGGTCGACCTGGCCGCGACCGCGGCGAAGTCCATGCCGGGCAGCATCCAGCTGTTCAACCCGGCGCTGGAGTCACGCTCGTTGCGCCGCCTCGGCCTCGCCGGCGACCTGCGCAAGGCCCTCGACGACGGCGCGCTGGAGGTCTACTTCCAGCCGAAGGTGACGCTGCGGCACCGCCGCCTGGTCGGGGTGGAGTGCCTGGCCCGCTGGGAGCACCCGGCGCACGGCGAGGTCGCCCCGGAGGACTTCGTGGCCGTGGCGGAGCACACCGGCCAGTTGGGCCGGCTCACCGAGGTGGTGCTGCGGGAGGGGCTGCGGCGCAGCCGGGACTGGGCGCACGCCGAGCAGCCGCTCGCCGTCGCGGTCAACCTCTCCGCGCGTACGCTCACCGACCGGCACTTCCCCGACCGCGTGCGCGAGCTGCTCGCCGAGTACGACGTGCCCCCGCAGCGGCTCACCTTCGAGATCCGCGAGGCCGGGGTGCTCGACGGCACCGACCGCCCGATCCCGACGCTGCACCGGCTGCGCGACCTCGGGGTGCGGCTGTCGGTGGACGACTTCGGCACCGGCTCCTCCTCGCTGGCCTACCTGCGCCGGCTGCCCGTGCACGAGGTGAAGGTCGACCGCTCCTTCGTGCAGGGCATGGCCACCGACCCGGGCGACCTGGCCATCGTCAACGCCGTGGTCACCCTCTCCCAGCAGTTCGGCCTCGCGGTGGTGGCCGAGGGGGTGGAGAGCGAGCTGACCCTGGAGCTGCTCCAGGACATCGGCTGCGAGATCGGCCAGGGCTTCCTGTTCAGCCGGCCGCTGCCGTACGAGCGGCTGGAGGCGTGGTTCGGGGCCCAGCTGGAGTCCGAGGCGTTCGTCACCCCGGACGTCCGGCGGCTGCGCATCGTCCCCTGAATCCACCGCAAACACGGTGCTGAGCTGGGGAAACGTTGCGACGCGCAAGGGTGGGGGGATCCGATTTCACCTGCGGCGCGGGGCCGTGTACTCTTACCTCTGCGCGGCCACCGAGTGATCGCGCAGGCCCCCTTAGCTCAGTCGGCAGAGCGTCTCCATGGTAAGGAGAAGGTCTACGGTTCGATTCCGTAAGGGGGCTCAAAGGGTCCGGCTGGACCCGCCACGGCGGTGTAGCTCAGATGGCAGAGCAAGCGGCTCATAATCGCTGTGTCGCCGGTTCAAGTCCGGCCACCGCTACTCTCGTCCTCCGGGCCAGCTTCCGGTGGTCGGTGGGATGGGCGCCATAGGCGCCCACTTTGCATGTCCGCGTCGCCAGCGCGTAGGCTGAGGCGCTGTAGTTGTTGTCCGTTAGCGAGGAAGGCACTCCGCCGTGGCGAAGGCTACCGATGTCCGGCCGAAGATCACTTTGGCGTGTGTGGAGTGCAAGGAGCGCAACTACATCACGCGCAAGAACCGCCGCAACGACCCGGACCGCATCGAGCTGAAGAAGTTCTGCCCCCGGGACGGCAAGCACACGGTCCACCGCGAGACCCGCTGACCCGTCGCCGGCATCCGCCGGCCAGCACGACACCCCGATCGCCGATCCGGGGCGAGACACGGCCATCCGGCCGACCGTCCGCCCCCGGGTCGGCTTTCGTGCTTCCCGTGTAGGTTCTCGGGCATGTCCCTGGACCCGTCCTACGTCGGCCGGACCTATCCGCCGACCGCCCCCTACCAGGTGGGCCGTGAAAAGATCCGCGAGTTCGCCACGGCGATCGGCGCCGCCGACCCGGCGCACCACGACCCGGAGGCCGCCCGCGCGCTCGGGCACCCGGACGTGGTCGCCCCGCCGACCTTCCCCGTGGTGATCACGATGGCCGCCACCCGGCAGATCGTCGACGACCCGGCCCTCGGGGTCGACTACAGCCGGGTGGTCCACGGCGACCAGCGGTTCGCCTACACCCGGCCGGTGGTGGCCGGCGACGAGCTGGTCTGCGTGAACACCATCGAGGACATCACCAGCCGGGGCGGGCACGACTTCCTGACCACCCGCACCGACGTGAGCACGGCCGCCGGCGAGCCGGTGGTCGCCGTCTGGTCCAAGCTCGTCGTACGCGGGGAGGCCTGACATGGAGCTGTCCACCCAGACCTTCCGGGTCACCCGGGCCGACCTGGTCCGCTACGCGGGCGCGTCGGGCGACTTCAACCCGATCCACTGGAGCGACCGGGTCGCCAGCGGGGTCGGCCTGCCCGGGGTCATCGCGCACGGCATGTTCACCATGGCCCTGGTCGGCCGGGCGGTCGCCGAGTGGGCCGGCGCGCCCGACGCGGTGGTCGACTACGGGGTCAGGTTCGCCCGTCCGGTGGTCGTCCCCGACGACGACGCCGGCACCGAGATCGAGGTGTCCGCGAAGGTCCGCGAGGGCGCGGGGGAGGGCCTGACCAGGCTCGACATCACCGCGACGTGCCGGGGCGAGAAGGTGCTCTCGCAGGCTCGGGCGGTGATCCGCGCGCCCCGCTGAGGGGGTCGCGCCACGCGCGGGGGCAGACCGGTTGGGAAAGTCGGGTCGGTACCCGTACACTGGTCCGCCGTGGGGCAAGTGACCCCGCCCGGTGCGTCATGGCCGGGTCGGGCGAGCGTTGCCGCACAGGGGTGTAGCTCAATTGGCAGAGCAGCGGTCTCCAAAACCGCAGGCTGCAGGTTCAAGTCCTGTCACCCCTGCGCCTCAGGCCTGACCGTTCCCGTGGGTCGCGCCGCCAACCGGCGGCGTCCGGCCCGTGGTGGTGGCATCGGCGGGGTGGTTCCGAGGCATCGGGGCCGTCCGTCGATCCGCCGGCCGCGGCCCGTCGCGGGACGGTTGGTCCGGCCGGCGTGACCAGCGCCGCGCACGCCGCACGGCGTGCGACCCGATTCCCGCGACGGAGGGCGAAGTGGCCGAGAACAAGCGGCGCAGCGAGGACGCCGGCGACGACGACCGTCTGAACGACGAGGTCGCCGACGACGTTGCCGCCGACGACGACGCCACCGACGCGGACGAGCCGGTCTCCCGCGGTGGCACGGCCACCCGGGCGCGGGCCAAGGCCGAGTCGGCCGACGAGAGGAAGACCCGCAAGGACACCGAGCGGATCGGGCTGTTCGCCCGCATCGCGCGGTTCTTCCGCGAGGTCGTGGCCGAACTGCGTAAGGTCATCTGGCCGACCCGCAAGGAGCTGCTGACCTACACCGCGGTGGTGGTCACCTTCGTCGCCGTGATGCTGACGATCGTGGCCGGCCTGGACTACGCCTTCGCGAAGGGCGTGCTGTGGGTCTTCGGCAACCCCAGCTGACCGGCTGATCCAGCCGATAGTTACGGAAGTGAGCGAGCGTGCCTGAGTACGACGAGACCGCCGAAACCACGGACGAGCAGTCCGCGGTGGCGACGGCGGCCAACGATGAGTCGGTCGAGGCCGCCAGCGAGCCGGACTTTCCGACCACCGAGCCCGCCCCGGACGAGGACTACGACCCGGTCGCGGAGCTGCGCCAGAAGCTGCGCTACGCACCGGGCGACTGGTACGTGGTGCACTCGTACGCCGGCTACGAGAACAAGGTCAAGACCAACCTCGAGACCCGGATCACGTCCCTCGACATGGAGGACTACATCTACCAGGTCGAGGTGCCGACCCGGGAAGAGGTCGAGGTCAAGAACGGCAAGCGGTCCCAGATCCAGGCCAAGGTCTTCCCGGGCTACATCCTGGTCCGGATGGAGCTGACCGCCGAGTCCTACTCCTGCGTGCGGAACACGCCGGGGGTCACCGGCTTCGTGGGGGCGACCGACCGGGCCGACCGGCCCGCGCCGCTGAGCCTCGACGAGGTCCTCAAGTGGCTGGCCCCGGCGGTCGAGACCGAGCAGAAGAAGGCCAAGCCCGAGATCAAGGTCCTCGACTTCGAGGTGGGCGACTCGGTGACCGTCACCGACGGCGCGTTCGCGTCGCTGCCGGCGACGATCAGCGAGATCAACGCCGACCAGCAGAAGCTCAAGGTGCTCGTGTCGATCTTCGGCCGGGAGACGCCGGTCGAGCTGAACTTCAACCAGGTCACCAAGATCTGACGTTCCGTCTCGCCGGCGGTGGGCAGCGGCCCGCCGCCGGCGAGGCCGTTTCCGTGCCCGGTGCCGGCCCCGGCGGACCTCGCCGCATCCGGTGGCGGAGCCTTGCGCTAACCTAGAACGTCGACCGTCGCATCGCGCTGACCGTGCGCGCCCCGGCCGGCACCTTTCCCAGTTCCAAGCCCCAGGAAGAGACATGCCTCCGAAGAAGAAGCTCGTCAAGACGTTCACGCTTCAGCTGAAGGCGGGCCAGGCGACCCCGGCGCCGCCGGTCGGCCCCGCGCTCGGCCAGCACGGCGTCAACATCATGGAGTTCTGCAAGACCTACAACGCGCAGACCGAGGCCCAGCGGGGCGACATCGTCCCCGCCGAGATCAGCGTCTACGAGGACCGCAGCTTCACCTTCGTGCTGAAGACCCCGCCCGCCGCCCAGCTGCTGATCAAGGCCGCCGGTGTGCAGAAGGGCTCGGGCAACCCGCACAAGGAGAAGATCGGTTCCGTCACCCGCGCCCAGCTGCGGGAGATCGCCGAGAAGAAGATGGTCGACCTCAACGCCAACGACCTCGACCAGGCTGAGAAGATCATCGCCGGCACCGCCCGGTCGATGGGCCTGACCGTCGGCGACTGACCTCGCCCCACCGCCTCACCCGATCAGTTCGTGGGAGGGCACGCGGAGCGCCGCGGCCCGCCATAGACCACAGGAGTAAGCAGAGATGCAGCGCAGCAAGACCTACCGCAAGGCCGCCGAGGTCATCGACCGGTCGAAGCTCTACACGCCGGCCGAGGCGGTCAAGATCGCCAAGGACACCACCAGCACCAAGTTCGACGCCACGGTCGAGGTCGCCATGCGCCTCGGCGTCGACCCCCGCAAGGCGGACCAGATGGTCCGCGGCGTGGTCAACCTGCCGCACGGCACCGGCAAGACCGCCCGCGTGATCGTCTTCGCCGCCGGCGCGAAGGCCGAGGAGGCCGTCGCCGCGGGTGCGGACGAGGTGGGCACCGACGAACTCGTCGCCCGGATCCAGGGCGGCTGGCTCGACTTCGACGCGGCGATCGCCACGCCGGACCAGATGGCCAAGATCGGCCGGATCGCGCGGATCCTGGGCCCGCGCGGCCTGATGCCGAACCCGAAGACCGGCACGGTGACCATGGACGTCACCAAGGCCGTCTCGGACATCAAGGGCGGCAAGATCACCTTCCGGGTGGACAAGCACTCCAACCTCCACCTGATCATCGGCAAGGCCTCGTTCTCCGAGACCCAGCTGATCGACAACTACGCGGCGGTCCTCGACGAGGTGCTGCGCGCCAAGCCCTCGGCGGCCAAGGGCAAGTACCTCAAGAAGGTCACCCTCACCACCACGATGGGCCCGGGCGTGCCGGTCGACCCCAACCTGATCAAGAACCTCCAGGAGGGCGTCGAGGCCTGAGCACCACCGCCTCGCCGGGGCCCCGCCACGACTCGTGGCGGGGCCCCGTCCGTCTGTCCGGTGTGGCAGGCTCACGGAATGCGCTGGGAGGATGTCTGGCTCCGCTACCACCGGCGCGGTCCGTGGGTGCTGCGGCAGGTCGACCTGCGGCTGGGCGCCGGCGAGGCCGCCGTGGTGCTCGGCCGCAACGGCGTCGGCAAGTCCACGCTGCTCCAGCTCGCGGCCGGGGTGCTCCGGCCGGCCCGGGGCCGCGTCGTCGACCGGCCCCGGCACGTCGGCTGGGTGCCGGAGCGGTTCCCCGCCGACCAGCCGTTCACCGTGGGCCGCTACCTCGACGGCATGGCCCGCGTCGCCGGCCTGGGCGGGGCCGAGGCCGGCGCGGCCGTGCGGCGGTGGACCGAGCGGCTGGGCCTGGGCCCCTTCCACGGGGTGCGGCTCCCCGAGCTGTCCAAGGGCACCGCCCAGAAGGTCGGCCTGGCCCAGGCCATGCTCCGCCGGCCCGGCCTGCTCATCCTCGACGAGCCCTGGGAGGGCCTCGACGCCGCCGCCCGCGACCTGGTCCCGGCCCTGATCGACGAGGTGCTGGCGGCCGGCGGGTCGGTGCTGGTCAGCGACCACCGGGGCGAGACCGCCCGGCTGCCGGGCGCGGCCCGCTGGACGGTCGCCGACGGCACGGTCTCCGCGCAGGCTCCGACCGACACGTCGCCGGGGGCGCTCGTCGTGGTCGAGGTGGCGGTCCCGGCCGCGCGGGCCGCGGGGGCCGTGGCCCGGCTCCGTGCCGACGGGCACCACGTCCTTCGCGTACGCGCCGACCCCGCCCCGCCCGACGCCCCCGTGCCCGCCGACGCCCCGCCGGCCCCGGCTCCCGGGGGCGGCCCGCCGATCGCCCCGCAGGCGGGGGAGGCCGACCCGGAGACCGGGCCGGTGGACGCCGCCGGGGCGGGCGGGCAGGTGCCCCGGTGACCGCGCTCGTGCGGCTGCGGCTGGCGGGCTTCCTGCGTACCGGCCGGGCGGTCGCCCCGCTGCTGGCCGGCCTGCTCGCCCTCGGCATCCTCTACGGCGGCGGCCGGGCCCAGCCGGCGGAGGCCTACGGCGTGTCGGCGGTGGTGCTCTTCCCCGTGCTGGCGTGGCAGACCAAGCTCCTGCTCGACGTCGAGCCGGACGTCCAGCGCCGGCTGGCCCTGGTGCTCGCCGGCGCCGCCCGGGAGTGGGCCGCCGGGCTGCTCGCGGCGCTGGTGGCCGGGCTCGGCACGGTCGCCGTCGCGCTGGTCTTCCCCTGGCTGGTGGGCGGGGTGACCGGCCAGGCGGAGCCGGGCGGCCCGTCGGTGGCCGCCGGGGTGGCCCTCGGCGTCTGGGCGCACCTGCTCGCCCTGCCCGCCGCGGTGGCGCTGGGCGCGCTGGCCAGCCGGGCGGTGACGGGCAGCGCCGGCTACGGGGTGGCGGTGCTGGCGCTCGGCGCGGTCGGCTCGTTGGTCCTCGGCCTGTCGGACTCGGTGGCCCCCTGGCTCGCGCCCCCGGTGCTGCCGGTCGCCCGGGCCGCGGCCGCCGGCCCGTCCCCCGCCGCGGTGGCCCTGTTCACCGCGTGGGCCGTCGCCTGGAGCGCGGCGGCGCTCACCGGGTACGCCTGGCGGCGGCGCGCCCGCGCCTGAGGGGCGCGGGCGGCGGGGGAGTGACGGGGCGCACCCGGGGGCGATTTGGTGCTCACGGGGCGTGTCGCGTAACCTTGCGGCGAAGTACCACCCAGAGACCGCTGGTCACCGTGCTCCGGCACGGTCGAAGGTCCCGATCCGACGGGCGACCCGCGCAGGGCGGCAAGCGAAACTCGGCTGTGTTCCCGTGGTCCGCCGACTGCGGTGCGACCGGCCGGCCCTCGCCCCGTGCGCCCTGCGCCGGGGCTTTTCTCGTTGTCGTGGCCCTCCGGTACCGGGAGGCCTGCCGGCCTGCTGGTGGATCAGCCTGGAGCAACGAGAGAGGAGGGACATGGCGGACAAGCCGATCCGGGCCGACAAGGCCACGGCAGTCGCTGAGATGACCGACAGCTTCCGCAACGCGGGAGCTACGGTGCTGACCGAGTACCGTGGTCTGACGGTTTCCCAGCTCACCCAGCTGCGGCGCTCGCTCGGCAAGGAGACCACCTACACGGTCGCGAAGAACACGCTGGCGAAGCGTGCCGCGGCCGACGCGGGCATCTCCGGCCTCGACGAGCTGTTCACCGGTCCTACCGCGCTGACTTTCGTTTCGGGCGACGTCGTCGAGGCGGCGAAGGGGCTTCGCGACTTCGCGAAGGCCAACCCGAAGCTCGTCATCAAGGGCGGCGTCTTCGAGGGCAAGGCCATCTCGGCGGCCGAGGTCACGAAGCTCGCCGACCTGGAGTCCCGCGAGGTGCTGCTGGCCAAGCTGGCCGGTGCCATGAAGGGCAACCTGAGCAAGGCCGCGGCCCTGTTCCAGGCGCCGCTCTCCAAGGCCGCCCGCGCGGCGGCCGCCCTGGCGGACAAGAAGCGCGAGCAGGAGGGCGCCGAGGCGGCCTGAGGCCGCGTCCGGCGCACCCACGTTCTTAGACAACCGTTAGAAAGGACGCCAGCCATGGCGAAGCTCAGCACCGACGAGCTGCTCGACGCGTTCAAGGAGATGACGCTGATCGAGCTCTCCGAGTTCGTGAAGCAGTTCGAGGAGACCTTCGAGGTCACTGCGGCCGCCCCGGTCGCGGTCGCCGCCGCCGGTGGCGCCGGTGGCGCCGCCGCCGCGCCGGCCGAGGAGGAGAAGGACGAGTTCGACGTCATCCTCGAGGCCGACGGTGGCAAGAAGATCCAGGTCATCAAGGTCGTGCGCGAGCTGACCGGCCTGGGCCTCAAGGAGGCCAAGGACGCGGTCGAGGCCGCGCCGAAGGCCATCCTGGAGAAGGTCAACAAGGAGACCGCCGACAAGGCCAAGGCCAAGCTCGAGGGCGAGGGCGCCAAGGTCACCCTCAAGTAATTGAGGTAGGACTCAGGCGTGCGCCCGGCTCGCCACGTGAGCCAGGGCACATCGCGTCGCGGCGGGCGGTGATCCGATTCCGGATCACCGCCCGCCGTGTTCGTGTGGTGACTCCCTGACAGCGTCGTGAGCAGGGCGGCGACGCTCCACGCCCGACGGCGGGGCGCTTCGGGGCCGTCGCCCACGCGTGGGAAACACCTGTCGCGCACGAGACGGGCCCTTGACGCGGCCCCCGGCTGCCAGGCACGCTGACACCTGCAAGACCTTCCGCGCTTGCGACGGCCACCATCCGGGTATTGGCAGCGGCGGCACCATCGCCCGCTGCACCTGGGCGGTCCGTGGGTATGCCGCGTTCCGAGCGGCCCGGTGAGGCCCCGTTTCGGGGGCCCCGAGGCACGTTCCGCGGCGACCTGCGGGTTGGGCTGGACAGCGGTTAGCCTCTCGGCTACACTGCTAGTTTGCGCTGCCTTCCGACTTGACCCCTGCGCAGAAATGTCCGATTACGGGTATTTCTGGTGGGGTCATTGGAGTGCACGCGTACCAGCCGTTCTGCAGCACCGGTCCTCGGAAGGACGCATCTTGGCAGCTTCCCGCCCTGCGAAGACCAGTCGTACGTCGAGCGCTTTCGCACCCCGCCGAGTTTCATTCGGCAGGATCACCGAACACCTCGAGGTCCCCAACCTCCTCGCCATCCAGAACGAGTCCTTCGACTGGCTCGTCGGCAACGAGGCTTGGCAGGGCCGGTCGGCGGACGACCCGCACGCACGCTCGGGTCTCGCGGAAATCCTCGACGAGATCAGTCCCATTGAGGACTTTTCCGGCACCATGTCGCTCTCCTTTTCGGCGCCGCGCTTCGACGAGGTCAAGGCCTCGATCGAGGAGTGCAAGGAGAAGGACCTGACCTACTGCGCCCCGCTGTTCGTGACGGCGGAGTTCACCAACAACACCACCGGCGAGATCAAGAGCCAGACGGTGTTCATGGGTGACTTCCCGATGATGACGCCCAAGGGCACCTTCATCATCAACGGCACCGAGCGCGTCGTGGTCAGCCAGCTCGTCCGGTCCCCGGGCGTCTACTTCGACAAGCAGCCGGACAAGACCTCCGACCGCGACCTCTCCAGCGTCAAGGTCATCCCGAGCCGGGGTGCCTGGCTCGAGTTCGACATCGACAAGCGCGACACCGTCGGCGTCCGCATCGACCGCAAGCGCCGGCAGGCCGTCACCGTCCTGCTCAAGGCCATCGGTTGGTCGGCCGAGCGGATCCGCGAGAAGTTCGGCTGGTCCGAGCTGCTGATGACGACGCTCGAGAAGGACCACATCGCCGGCCAGGACGAGGCGCTGCTAGACATCTACCGCAAGCTCCGCCCCGGCGAGCCGCCGACCCGTGAGAACGCCCAGACCCTGCTCGACAACCTCTTCTTCAACCCGAAGCGGTACGACGTCGCCAAGGTCGGTCGGTACAAGTTCAACAAGAAGCTCGAGCTGAGCGTGCCGATCACCACCGGCACGCTCACCGAGGACGACATCGTCGCCACCGTGGAATACCTCTGCCGGCTGCACGCCGGTGAGGACGGCTACGAGGCCGACGACATCGACCACTTCGGCAACCGGCGCCTGCGCACCGTGGGCGAGCTGATCCAGAACCAGGTCCGCGTCGGCCTGTCCCGGATGGAGCGGGTCGTCCGCGAGCGGATGACCACCCAGGACGTCGAGGCGATCACGCCGCAGACCCTGATCAACATCCGTCCCGTCGTGGCGGCGATCAAGGAGTTCTTCGGCACCTCGCAGCTGTCCCAGTTCATGGACCAGACCAACCCGCTGGCGGGCCTGACCCACCGGCGTCGGCTGAGCGCGCTCGGCCCGGGTGGTCTGTCCCGGGAGCGGGCCGGCTTCGAGGTCCGCGACGTGCACCCGTCCCACTACGGCCGGATGTGCCCGATCGAGACGCCCGAAGGCCCGAACATCGGCCTGATCGGCGCCCTGTCCACCTTCGCCCGGGTCAACCCGTTCGGCTTCATCGAGACGCCGTACCGGAAGGTCGTCGACGGTCGGGTCACCGACCAGATCGACTACCTGACCGCGGACGAGGAGGACCGGTTCGTCAAGGCGCAGGCCAACGCGCCGCTGAAGGCCGACGGCACGTTCGCCGAGGACCGGGTCCTGTGCCGCCGTAAGGGTGGCGAGACCGAGGACGTGGTCCCGGCCGCCGTCGACTACATGGACGTCTCGCCGCGGCAGATGACCTCGGTCGCGACCGCGATGATCCCGTTCCTCGAGCACGACGACGCCAACCGGGCCCTGATGGGCGCGAACATGCAGCGCCAGGCGGTGCCGCTGGTCAAGGCGGAGTCGCCGCTGGTCGGCACCGGCATGGAATACCGTGCCGCCGTCGACGCCGGTGACGTGGTCGTGGCCGAGGTCGGCGGTGTCATCGAGGACCTCTGCGCCGACTACATCACCATCCACCAGGACGACGGCCACCGCCGGACGTACCTGCTGCACAAGTTCCGCCGCTCCAACGCCGGCTCCTGCGTCAACCAGAAGCCGGTCGTCTTCGAGGGCGACCGCGTCGAGGCCGGCCAGGTCATCGCCGACGGTCCCTGCACCGACGAGGGCGAGATGGCGCTCGGGCGCAACCTGCTGGTCGCGTTCATGTGCTGGGAGGGCCACAACTACGAGGACGCGATCATCCTGTCGCAGCGCCTCGTGCAGCAGGACGTGCTCACCTCGATCCACATCGAGGAGCACGAGGTCGACGCGCGGGACACCAAGCTCGGCCCGGAGGAGATCACCCGGGACATCCCGAACGTCAGCGAGGAGATGCTCGCCGACCTCGACGAGCGCGGCATCATCCGGATCGGCGCCGAGGTCGTCCCCGGCGACATCCTGGTCGGCAAGGTCACGCCCAAGGGCGAGACCGAGCTGACCCCGGAGGAGCGGCTGCTCCGCGCGATCTTCGGCGAGAAGGCGCGCGAGGTCCGGGACACCTCGCTGAAGGTGCCGCACGGCGAGACCGGCACGGTCATCGGCGTACGCACGTTCTCCCGCGAGGACGGCGACGAGCTGCCCCCGGGCGTCAACGAGCTGGTCCGGGTCTACGTCGCCCAGAAGCGCAAGATCCAGGACGGCGACAAGCTCGCCGGCCGGCACGGCAACAAGGGCGTCATCTCGAAGATCCTGCCGATCGAGGACATGCCGTTCCTGGAGGACGGCACCCCGGTCGACATCGTGCTCAACCCGCTGGGTGTGCCGTCCCGGATGAACATCGGCCAGGTGCTGGAGACGCACCTCGGCTGGGTGGCCAAGACGGGGTGGAGCGTCGACGGTGACGACGCCGAGTGGAAGCGCCAGCTGCGCTCCATCGAGGCGCACGAGTCCGAGCCGGACACCAACGTGGCCACGCCGGTCTTCGACGGTGCCCGCGAGGAGGAGATCTCCGGTCTGCTCGCGTCGACCCTGCCCAACCGGGACGGCAAGCAGCTGATCGGCTCCTCCGGCAAGGCGCAGCTGTTCGACGGTCGCTCCGGCGAGCCGCTGCCGGACCCGATCGCGGTCGGCTACATCTACATCCTGAAGCTCAACCACCTGGTCGACGACAAGATCCACGCCCGGTCGACCGGTCCGTACTCGATGATCACGCAGCAGCCGCTGGGTGGTAAGGCGCAGTTCGGTGGCCAGCGCTTCGGTGAGATGGAGTGCTGGGCGATGCAGGCGTACGGCGCCGCGTACGCCCTGCAGGAACTGCTGACCATCAAGTCCGACGACGTCCTGGGCCGGGTCAAGGTCTACGAGGCGATCGTCAAGGGCGAGAACATCCCGGAGCCGGGCATTCCGGAGTCGTTCAAGGTGTTGCTCAAGGAGCTCCAGTCGCTGTGCCTGAACGTCGAGGTGCTCTCCAGCGACGGCGTGGCCCTGGAGATGCGCGAGACCGACGACGAGGTGTTCCGGGCCGCGGAGGAGCTGGGCATCGACCTGTCCCGGCGCGAGCCGAGCTCGGTCGAAGAGGTGTAAGTGGTGTGGGTTGGGGGCCGGCCGCCCCGCTCCGGGCGGTCAGGCTTGATCCCTCCGCGGGGCGGCCGGCCCCCAACCCCGCCCGTGATCTAGCTGTAAAGACGACGACATAGGGGACATAGTGCTCGACGTCAACTTCTTCGACGAGCTGCGCATCGGTCTCGCCACCGCCGACGACATCCGTCAGTGGTCGCACGGCGAGGTCAAGAAGCCCGAGACGATCAACTACCGCACCCTCAAGCCGGAAAAGGACGGGCTCTTCTGCGAGAAGATCTTCGGTCCGCAGCGGGACTGGGAGTGCTACTGCGGTAAGTACAAGCGGGTCCGGTTCAAGGGCATCATCTGCGAGCGCTGCGGCGTCGAGGTGACCCGCTCCAAGGTCCGCCGTGAGCGGATGGGGCACATCGAGCTTGCCGCTCCGGTGACCCACATCTGGTACTTCAAGGGCGTGCCGAGCCGGCTGGGCTACCTGCTGGACCTCGCCCCGAAGGACCTCGAAAAGATCATCTACTTCGCCTCGTACGTCGTGACGAGCGTGGACGCCGAGTCGCGTCACCGTGACCTCTCGACCATCGAGAACGAGATCCTCGCCGAGAAGCGGCAGTCGGAGAACAGCCGCGACTCGGAGATCGAGAAGCGGGCCGCCAAGCTGGAGGCCGACCTGGCCGAGCTGGAGGCCGAGGGCGCGAAGGCGGACGTCCGGCGCAAGGTCAAGGAGGGCGGAGAGCGCGAGATGCGCCAGATCCGCGACCGGGCCCAGCGCGAGATCGACCGCCTGGACGAGGTGCTCGACACGTTCCGCAAGCTGGAGCCGAAGCAGCTCGTCACCGACGAGCTGCTCTACCGGGAGCTGCGCGACCGGTTCGGCGAGTACTTCACCGGCGGCATGGGCGCCGAGGCGATCAAGGCGCTGGTCCAGAACATGGACCTCGACGCCGAGGCCGAGAGCCTGCGCGAGACCATCCGCTCCGGCAAGGGCCAGCGGAAGATCCGGGCGCTCAAGCGGCTGAAGGTCGTCGCGGCGTTCCTGAACACCCGCAACTCGCCGCTCGGCATGGTGCTGGACTGCGTCCCGGTCATCCCGCCGGACCTGCGCCCGATGGTGCAGCTCGACGGTGGCCGCTTCGCGACCTCCGACCTGAACGACCTGTACCGCCGCGTGATCAACCGGAACAACCGCCTCAAGCGGCTGATCGACCTCGGCGCGCCCGAGATCATCGTCAACAACGAGAAGCGGATGCTCCAGGAGGCCGTCGACGCGCTGTTCGACAACGGCCGCCGCGGCCGGCCGGTCACCGGCCCGGGCAACCGCCCGCTCAAGTCGCTGTCCGACATGCTCAAGGGCAAGCAGGGCCGGTTCCGGCAGAACCTGCTCGGCAAGCGCGTCGACTACTCCGGCCGTTCGGTCATCGTGGTCGGCCCGAAGCTGAAGCTGCACCAGTGCGGCCTGCCCAAGCAGATGGCGCTGGAGCTGTTCAAGCCCTTCGTGATGAAGCGGCTGGTCGACCTCAACCACGCGCAGAACATCAAGTCCGCCAAGCGGATGGTCGAGCGGCAGCGCCCGGTCGTGTGGGACGTGCTGGAAGAGGTCATCGGCGAGCACCCGGTGCTGCTCAACCGCGCGCCGACCCTGCACCGCCTGGGCATCCAGGCCTTCGAGCCGCAGCTGGTCGAGGGCAAGGCCATCCAGATCCACCCGCTGGTCTGCACCGCGTTCAACGCCGACTTCGACGGCGACCAGATGGCGGTGCACGTGCCGCTGTCCGCCGAGGCGCAGGCCGAGGCGCGGATCCTGATGCTGTCGTCGAACAACATCCTCAAGCCGGCCGACGGCAAGCCGGTCACCATGCCCACCCAGGACATGGTCATCGGCCTCTACCACCTCACCCACCTCACCGCCGGTGAGAAGGGCGAGGGCCGGGCGTTCAGCTCGGACGCCGAGGCGCGGATGGCGTTCGACGCCGGCGAGCTGCACCTGCAGGCGCCGGTGCGGATCCGGCTGCGCGGGCTGGTCGGGGTCGACAACGGCGCCGGCGCGCAGCCGTGGGTCGCGCCGGAGGGCTGGGTCGAGGGTGAGCCGCTCACCGTCGAGACCACCCTGGGCCGGGTGCTGTTCAACGAGACGCTGCCGCAGGGCTACCGCTTCGTGAACTACGAGATCCGCAAGGGTCAGCTCTCCGCGATCGTCAACGACCTCGCCGAGCGCTTCCCGAAGGTCGCCCTCGCCGCGACCCTCGACGGGCTCAAGGAGGCCGGTTTCCACTGGGCCACCTGGTCCGGCGTGACGATCGGCATGGAGGACGTCATCGCTCCGCCGCGCAAGCGGGAGATCCTGGAGCGGTACGAGAAGGAGGCCGACCGGATCGACAAGCAGTACCAGCGTGGTCTGATGACCGCCGAGGAGCGTCGCGGCGAGCTCATCGAGATCTGGACCAAGGCGACCAACGAGGTCGCCAAGGAGATGGACACCGCGCTGCCGCAGGAGAACCCGCTGTGGAAGATGATCAACTCGGGTGCCCGCGGTAACCTGCTCCAGCTCCGCCAGATCGCCGCGATCCGTGGTCTGGTGGCCAACCCCAAGGGTGAGATCATCCCGCGACCCATCAAGGCGTCGTACCGCGAGGGTCTCTCCGTGCTGGAGTACTTCATCTCCACGCACGGTGCCCGTAAGGGTCTCGCCGACACCGCGCTGCGGACCGCCGACTCGGGTTACCTGACCCGTCGTCTGGTGGACGTCTCGCAGGACGTCATCATCCGCGAGGAGGACTGCGGCACCGACCGGGCCATCCCGATGCAGATCGGCGAGCGGCGCGACGGCAAGCTGTACGTCCACGAGCACGCCGAGACCAGCGTCCACGCCCGGACCCTGGCCGACGACATCAAGGGCCCGGACGGCACCGTCGTCGCCCACCGGGGCCAGGACATCAACTCCATCCTGGTCGACGCGATCGTCGCCGCCGGGACGGAGACGGTGCGGGTGCGCAGCGTGCTCACCTGCGAGTCGAAGCTGGGCGTCTGCGGTGCGTGCTACGGCCGCTCGCTGCCGACCGGCAAGACCGTGGACGTCGGCGAGGCGGTCGGCATCATCGCCGCCCAGTCGATCGGTGAGCCCGGTACGCAGCTGACGATGCGTACGTTCCACACCGGTGGTGTCGCGGGTGAGGACATCACCCAGGGTCTGCCCCGGGTGCAGGAGATCTTCGAGGCCCGCGTCCCGAAGGGCAAGGCGCCCATCGCCGACACCCCGGGCCGGATCCGGATCGAGGACGGCGAGCGGTCGCGGAAGATCATCGTGGTGCCGGACGATGGCTCCGACGAGATCGTCTACGACAAGATCTCCAAGCGGGTCCGGCTGCGGGCCCACGACGGCGACCACGTCGAGGTCGGCGAGAAGCTCACCGAGGGCACCATCGACCCGCACGAGCTGCTGCGCATCCTCGGCCCGCGCGCGGTCCAGGTCCACCTGACCCAGGAGGTCCAGGAGGTCTACCGCTCGCAGGGTGTGCTCATCCACGACAAGCACATCGAGATCATCATCCGCCAGATGCTCAAGCGGGTGACGGTCATCGACTCCGGCTCGACCGAGTTCCTGCCGGGCGTGCTGGTCGACCGGGCGCTGTTCGAGTCGGAGAACCGCCGGCTCGTCGGCGAGGGCGGCGAGCCCGCCGCCGGTCGCCCCGTGCTGATGGGTATCACCAAGGCCTCGCTGGCCACGGACTCCTGGCTGTCGGCGGCCTCCTTCCAGGAGACCACCCGGGTGCTGACGGACGCGGCGATCCACGCCCGCAGCGACTCGCTGATCGGCCTCAAGGAGAACGTGATCATCGGTAAGCTCATCCCGGCCGGTACGGGCATCAGCAAGTACCGCAACGTCCGGGTCGAGCCGACCGAGGAGGCCAAGGCCAAGGTCTACTCGATGACCGGATACCCGGAGACCGACTACGGCTTCGGGCCGGCCAGCGGGCAGGCCGTGCCGCTGGACGACTTCGACTTCGGGTCGTACCGCTAAGGATCACGTACTGACGACGAGGCCCCCGGCGCACCGCCGGGGGCCTCGTCGCGTCGGGCCGTGCGCCCGCCATGTCGCCGACCTGGCGGGGACGCAGGCTCGGGATACCGCCATCTGTCCGGGGTCGACTGGAGTCGACGCGGGGGACGGGCATGATGGAGGGCATGACGATCGCACCCGGGCAGGTGCCCGTCGCCCCGCACGGGGCACGCCATCCGCTCGACCCCGACCCGGTGCGCTCCAGCAAGGCGCGGGCGGTCTTCGCGCTCGGCCTGATGGGCGCGCTGACCGGGCTGTTCGTCGGCGGTGTGGTGCCGGCCACGCTCGCTCTCGTGCTCGCCCGGCAGGCCCGCCGCGAGGCGTACGCCTCGGGGGGTTTCCTCACCGGCGCGGCCTGGTTGCGGCGCGGGGAGCGCCTGGCCTGGGCCGGGCTGGTCCTGGTCGCGGCGGTCGTGGTGGCGGCCCTGGTGATCGGCCTGGTCCGGTCGGCCGGCACGCCGTTCGGCCACGACTACGCCCCGAACGTGGACTGACCGCCCCGCGCGGGGGAGACGTCGACGCGCGACCACGGGGCTGGCCGGGCGGCGGTAGCCTGGCCGGTGTCCGTCGCGCGGCGACGGGCGACGACCGGTGACAGGAGGCCCTCGTGACGGAACCGGCGCGGCCCTCGGGCGAGTCGGCGGAGGGATCCGCCGCGCTCCCGGATCCGGCGGGGTCGCCGGCAGCGCCGGAGGAGTCCCCGTGGGCCCGGCCCCCCGCCGACGCCGATCCGCAGGCACCGGGCGTGCCCGCCGCCGACGCCTCGTCGGTCTCCCCGTCGATCGGGAGCACCGGGCCTTCCGCCGGTGCGTTCCCGCAGCCCGATCCGTTCCCCGGGCCCGGTCCCGGCCCGTCGGCCGGCGCTCCGCCGCAGTTCGGTCCCGGTGGGGCGGCCGGCTCTCCACCGCAGCTCGATCCTGGCCGGGCGGCCGGCCCGTCGCCGCAGTCCGGCCCCTTCGGCCCCGGCCTGGGAGCCGGTGATGCCGCGCGGTCGAGTTCCGGGTCACCGCCGGCCTCCGCCGTGCCCCCGGGTCCTTCGGCGGCGCAGCCTGACTCCTCTGCGCGGCCGGCTTCCCCTGCGCAAGCTGGTCCTCCTGCGCAAGCCGCTTCGCCTGCGCAGCCGGGTGCCTCGGCACCGCCCGCCTCCTTCGGGCAGCCGTTCTCTCCCGTGCAGCCGGGCCCTGCCACGCAGTCGGCTCCTGCCACGCAGCCGGCTACCGCTGTGCAGCCTGGCCCAGCCCCACAGCCGCCGGCCTGGCCGCAACCGGGTCCCGCCCCCTGGGCGGGGCATCCCGTTGCAGCCCAGGCGGGGAGCGCGCCGGGGGGATACCCGGGCCAGGCACCGGGCGGCGCCTGGGGCGGGCCGGGCACCGGCTGGGGGGCGGCGCCCCCGCCGCCGAAGGAGGCGGCCCGGCCGCCCAAGCGGGTCGACCCGGTGCCGGGCACCCCGTTCGGCGTGGTGCACCTCGACGTGCCCCCGGTGACGTCCGGGCTCGCGATCGGGTCCCTGGTGGCGGGCATCGCCTCCACCCTCGTGTCGTTCCTGGTGATCTGTCTCGGGGCGACCGCGGGCAGCCAGGGGGCCTGGGCCGCCGGCGTGTTCACGGTCCTGGGACTGCTCGCGGGCACGGCGGCGGTGGTGGCCGGCCTGCTCGGCCGGCGGCAGATCCGGCGTCCGGCACCCCCGCCCGCGGTGCGCTTCACCGGCGGTGGCCTGGCGGTGGCCGGGATCAGCTGCGGCGCGGTGGGTATGGTGCTCAGCCTGCTGGGTCTCGGCCTGGCCCTGCTGCTCGCCCTGGCCTGAGCCTCCGCCCTGCGCTAAGCCCCCTCGTCGGGCCTGAGTCACCCCTGGGGCCTGCGCCGCTGTCTGCTCCCTCTGGCCTGGCTCTGTCTGGGCTGGCTTCGGCTGGGGCGGGCTCCGGGTGTGGCCCGGTGTGGCCCGGCTTGATCGACTCCATGTCGGCGACATGGTGGGGTTGTGGGTGCCGGGATACCGCCATCTCGCCGACATGGCGGCTCAGCCCGGGGCGGCTCGGCCTGAACCGGGCAGGTGGCGGGCGGGGCGGGAGGCGTTCCCAGGGCCGACGGGCCGGGTGCCGGGGTAGCCGTTACACTTGTTTCTGTAGGTGCCCATCGCGGGTGGGCAGGCGCGACGGTTCGGCCGGCAGGGCGGTGACGCCGATCTCCGGGACCTCTCCGTTTTGACCTGTGCGGCTGTGATAGGTACTCTTTCCCCTTGTGCCCGGGCTCGCCCGGGCAACTCGTGCGTGCGTTGGAACCGGATGCCCGGTGATCGCGCGGCAGCACGACAGAGCCAAGAAGACCCGGCGCGCGGTGACCGTGTGCCGGTGACAGAAAGCCGGTGCGCGCGCGAGCGACTGCGCCGGAACCGTGAGCCGGGCGACACGCCCGACCGCGGGTGCCGGGACCTCCGCGAGGTGGGCCTGGCCGGAATGTAGGAGAGCCTTTCCACGAGGGATGGCTACGAGCAGACGGCGCGGTCGCCGGAAGGCGGCCGAAGGGAGCGGAGAAACCCGGTGCCCACGATCCAGCAGCTGGTCCGAAAGGGCCGCCAGGCGAAGACGAGCAAGACCAAGACCCCGGCGCTGAAGGGTTCCCCTCAGCGGCGCGGCGTGTGCACCCGTGTGTACACCACCACCCCGAAGAAGCCGAACTCGGCGCTGCGCAAGGTCGCTCGTGTCAAGCTCAGCAGCCAGATCGAGGTGACCGCCTACATCCCGGGCGTGGGTCACAACCTGCAGGAGCACTCCATCGTGCTCGTCCGCGGCGGCCGGGTGAAGGACCTCCCCGGCGTGCGTTACAAGATCGTCCGCGGCTCGCTGGACACCCAGGGTGTCCGCAACCGCAAGCAGGCGCGCAGCCGTTACGGCGCGAAGAAGGAGAAGAGCTGAGATGCCGCGTAAGGGACCTGCTCCGCGGAAGCCGCTGGTCGCTGACCCGGTGTACAACTCGCCGTTGGTCACCCAGCTGGTGAACAAGATCCTGCTGCGCGGCAAGCGCCAGCTCGCCGAGCGCATCGTGTACGCGGCCCTGGAGGGCTGCCGCGAGAAGTCCGGCACCGACCCGGTCGTCACCCTGAAGCGGGCGATGGACAACGTCAAGCCGACCCTCGAGGTGCGCAGCCGCCGTGTCGGTGGCGCCACCTACCAGGTCCCGGTCGAGGTCCGCCCGGCCCGGGCGACCACCCTGGGCCTGCGCTGGCTGGTCACCTACTCCCGCGCCCGGCGCGAGAAGACCATGGTCGAGCGGCTGATGAACGAGCTGCTGGACGCGAGCAACGGCCTCGGCGCCGCCGTCAAGCGGCGCGAGGACACGCACAAGATGGCCGAGTCGAACAAGGCCTTCGCGCACTACCGCTGGTAACACATCTGGTTCCGGCGCCCGCGGGCGCCGGAACCACCACCAGTTGTGTCGAGACGACGATAAGTAGGGATTGAAGTGGCCGCCGCAGACGCGCTCGCCAACGTACGCAACATCGGCATCATGGCGCACATCGATGCCGGTAAGACCACTACCACCGAGCGGATCCTCTTCTACACCGGTATCACGTACAAGATCGGTGAGGTCCACGAGGGCGCTGCCGTCATGGACTGGATGGAGCAGGAGCAGGAGCGTGGTATCACCATCACCTCCGCTGCCACCAAGTGTGAGTGGAAGGGCCACACGATCCAGATCATCGACACGCCCGGTCACGTCGACTTCACGGTCGAGGTCGAGCGGTCGCTGCGGGTGCTGGACGGTGCGGTCGCGGTCTACGACGGCGTCGCCGGTGTGGAGCCGCAGACGGAGAACGTCTGGCGTCAGGCCGACAAGTACAACGTCCCGCGGATGTGTTTCGTCAACAAGCTCGACCGGACCGGCGCGGACTTCTTCCGCTGCGTCCAGATGATGATCGACCGGCTGAACGCCACCCCGCTGGTGCTCCAGATCCCGATCGGGCTCGAGGGCGACCACATCGGCGTCGTCGACCTGATCGGCATGCGTGCCCTCACCTGGCGCGGGGAGACCCAGAAGGGTGAGGACTACGCGATCGAGGAGATCCCGGCCGACCTCGCCGACTCCGCTGCGGAGTGGCGCGAGAAGCTGATGGAGACCCTGGCCGACGTCGACGACGCGGTGATGGAGAAGTACCTGGAGGGCGAGGAGATCTCCGTCGAGGAGATCAAGGCCGCCATCCGGCGGGCCACGATCGCCAGCAAGGCCAACCCGGTGCTGTGCGGTTCGGCGTTCAAGAACAAGGGCGTGCAGCCCATGCTCGACGCCGTGGTCGACTTCCTGCCGTCGCCGCTGGACATCCCGGCCATCGAGGGCACCGCCACCGACGGCGAGACGCCGTTGCAGCGGAAGCCGTCGAAGACGGAGCCGTTCTCCGGTCTCGCCTTCAAGATCCAGACCGACAAGCACCTCGGCAAGCTCACCTACGTCCGGGTCTACTCCGGCGTGGTCGAGTCCGGGTCCCAGGTGGTCAACTCCACCAAGGACCGCAAGGAGCGGATCGGCAAGATCTACCAGATGCACGCCAACAAGCGGGAAGAGCGCGGCTCGGCCCAGGCTGGCGACATCATCGCGGTGCAGGGTCTGAAGCAGACCACCACCGGTGACACGCTGTGCGACCCGGCGAACCCGGTCATCCTGGAGTCGATGACCTTCCCGGAGCCGGTCATCGAGGTCGCCATCGAGCCGAAGACCAAGGCCGACCAGGAGAAGCTCAGCACCGCCATCCAGCGGCTGGCCGAGGAGGACCCGACCTTCCGCGTCAAGCTGGACGACGAGACCGGCCAGACGGTCATCTCCGGCATGGGCGAGCTGCACCTGGACATCCTGGTCGACCGGATGCGCCGCGAGTTCAACGTCGAGGCGAACATCGGCAAGCCGCAGGTGGCGTACCGCGAGACCATCCGCCGCAAGGTGGAGAAGGTCGAGTTCACCCACAAGAAGCAGACCGGTGGTTCCGGCCAGTACGCCCGGGTCATCATCAGCCTGGAGCCGCTGCCGCTGGACAACGACGCGCCGACCTACGAGTTCGCGAACGCCGTCACCGGTGGCCGGATCCCCCGGGAGTTCATCCCGTCGGTGGACGCCGGCGCCCAGGACGCCATGCAGTACGGCATTCTCGCCGGCTTCCCGCTGGTGGGTGTCAAGCTGACGCTGGTGGACGGCCAGTACCACGAGGTCGACTCGTCCGAGATGGCGTTCAAGATCGCTGGTTCGATGGCGCTGAAGGAGGCGGCCCGCAAGGCCGACCCGGCGCTGCTCGAGCCGGTGATGTCCGTCGAGGTCACCACTCCCGAGGAGAACATGGGTGACGTCATCGGCGACCTCAACTCCCGCCGTGGCATCATCCAGGCGATGGAGGAGCGCAGCGGCACCCGCATCGTGAGGGCGCTGGTGCCGCTGTCGGAGATGTTCGGCTACGTCGGCGACCTGCGGTCGAAGACCCAGGGCCGGGCTAGCTACAGCATGCAGTTCGACTCCTACGCCGAGATTCCGGCCTCGGTGGCCAAGGAGATCATCGCCAAGGCGACTGGTGAGTGACGCTCGCCTGAGCTGATCCGATGAACCAGGGCTGGTCGCGGGAGGGTGCTCCCGCCCGCGGCCACCTCGGTCGGGTTGTGTGAGACCGGGCCTGTAGGCTTCATCGCCGCAGAACCCACAAAAGCTCTCCGGCCGCAAGGCCGGAAAGGCTGTCGACAGAGTCCTAAGCGCCTACCTGGCGTGCCGGGGCGAGAAGAACCAAGAAGTCCACAGGAGGACACCAGTGGCGAAGGCGAAGTTCGAGCGGACTAAGCCGCACGTCAACATCGGCACCATTGGTCACATCGACCACGGTAAGACGACGCTGACGGCGGCCATCACCAAGGTCCTGCACGACCAGTTCCCGGACCTGAACCCGTACACCCCGTTCGACGAGATCGACAAGGCGCCGGAGGAGAAGGCCCGCGGCATCACGATCTCCATCGCGCACGTCGAGTACCAGACCGAGGCGCGGCACTACGCGCACGTCGACTGCCCCGGGCACGCCGACTACATCAAGAACATGATCACCGGTGCCGCGCAGATGGACGGCGCGATCCTGGTGGTGGCGGCGACCGACGGCCCGATGCCGCAGACCCGCGAGCACGTGCTGCTGGCCCGTCAGGTCGGTGTGCCGTACATCGTCGTGGCGCTCAACAAGAGCGACATGGTCGACGACGCCGAGCTCCTGGAGCTCGTCGAGCTCGAGGTCCGCGAGCTGCTCTCCTCGCAGGAGTACCCGGGCGACGACCTGCCGGTCGTGCAGGTCTCCGCGCTGAAGGCGCTCGAGGGCGACCCGGTGTGGACCGAGAAGCTGCTCGAGCTGATGAACGCGGTCGACACCGCGATCCCGCAGCCGGAGCGCGAGACCGAGAAGCCGTTCCTCATGCCCGTCGAGGACGTCTTCACGATCACCGGTCGTGGCACCGTCGTCACTGGTCGTGTCGAGCGTGGCGTGCTGCTCCCGAACGAGGACGTCGAGGTCGTCGGCATCCGCGAGAAGGGCTTCAAGACCAAGGTCACCGCGATCGAGATGTTCCGGAAGACCCTGGACGACGCGCGCGCGGGTGAGAACGTCGGTCTCCTGCTGCGTGGCACCAAGCGCGAGGACGTCGAGCGCGGCATGGTCGTCATCAAGCCGGGCACCACGACCCCGCACACGGAGTTCGAGGCGACGGTCTACATCCTCTCCAAGGAGGAGGGCGGCCGGCACACCCCGTTCTTCCAGAACTACCGCCCGCAGTTCTACTTCCGCACCACGGACGTCACCGGCGTCGTCACGCTGCCCGAGGGCACCGAGATGGTCATGCCGGGCGACAACACCACGATGAGCGTCAAGCTCATCCAGCCCATCGCGATGGAGGAAAACCTCAAGTTCGCGATCCGGGAGGGTGGCCGTACGGTCGGCGCGGGTCGGGTCACCAAGATCGTCAAGTGAACTGGGTAACCCCGATTAGCGTGGCCGCCGGTCGTGCGGCATACTAGTCAGGTTGCGTAACGGCAGTTCCTCGCCCGTGTCCGGCATCCGTTGGACCTCCGGGTCGTTGAACAGTCGCGCGTAGGGTGGTTGGCCTGCCACTGGGCGGCCAACCACCCTCGCACGGCGTCCGGGTCGCGGTGAACGCGATCGGCGCCATTGACCCACCGCATGGCCAGCAGAGCTCCGGGGTCCCGGGGCGGAGCCTGGTCCGAGGGCGCGACACGCCCGACCGCGGGGGTCGGCGGAAGTGGGCCTGCACCAGCCGGTGCAGGCGCCCGCAACACAGCGGCATCGAGAGAAGGAACAGAAGCCACCATGGCGGGACAGAAGATCCGCATCCGGCTCAAGGCCTATGACCACGAGGTCGTCGACTCCTCGGCTCGGAAGATCGTCGAGACGGTGACGCGTACCGGGGCGCAGGTCGCTGGCCCGGTGCCGCTGCCCACGGAGATCAACCGTTTCTGCGTTATCCGCTCGCCGCACAAGTACAAGGACTCGCGCGAGCACTTCGAGATGCGTACGCACAAGCGGCTGATCGACATCATCGACCCGACCCCGAAGACGGTCGACTCGCTCATGCGCCTCGACCTGCCGGCTGGCGTCGACATCGAGATCAAGCTGTAGGGACCGGACAAATGGACAGGCAAGTCAAGGGGATCCTGGGCGCCAAGCTCGGCATGACCCAGGTCTGGGACAACAACAAGGTTGTGCCCGTGACCGTGGTTCAGGCCGGCCCGTGCGTCGTCAGCCAGGTTCGTAGCGCCGAGAAGGACGGTTACTCCGCGGTCCAGCTCGCGTACGGCACGATCGACCCGCGCAAGGCCAAGAAGCCGCTCGCCGGGCACTACGCCAAGGCGGACGTGGCGCCGCGCCGGCACATCGTCGAGCTGCGCACCACGGACGCCGCGGACTACTCGCTGGGCCAGGAGGTCACGGTCGAGGAGTTCCCGGTGGGCGTCACCATCGACGTCACCGGCAAGACCAAGGGCAAGGGCTACGCCGGCCCGATGAAGCGGCACGGCTTCCACGGTCTGCGCGCCAGCCACGGTGTCGAGCGCAAGCACCGCTCGCCGGGCTCCATCGGCGCCTGCGCCACCCCGGGTCGCGTCTTCAAGGGCACCCGGATGGCGGGTCGGATGGGTGGCGTGCGCTACACCGTCCAGAACCTGACCGTCCAGGCGGTCGACACCGAGAACAACCTCCTGCTCGTCCGCGGCGCCATCCCCGGCCCGAAGGGCGCGCTGGTCCTGGTCCGCACCGCGGCCAAGGTCAAGGCGAAGAAGGGCGGTGCGGCCAAGTGACCACCGTTGACGTGCTCAACGTCGAAGGCACGAAGAGCGGCACCGTCGAGCTGCCCGCCGACGTCTTCGACGTCCAGGCCAACATCGCGCTGATGCACCAGGTCGTGGTGGCCCAGCTCGCGGCCGCCCGGCAGGGCACGCACAAGACCAAGACCCGCGGCGAGGTCGCCGGTGGCGGCAAGAAGCCGTACAAGCAGAAGGGCACCGGTCGGGCCCGCCAGGGTTCGATCCGCGCGCCGCAGTTCGCCGGCGGTGGCGTGGTCCACGGCCCGGTGCCGCGCGACTACAGCCAGCGGACCCCGAAGAAGATGAAGGCCGCCGCCCTGCGTGGCGCCCTCTCCGACCGGGCCCGCGCCGGCCAGGTGCACGTCGTCGAGGCGTTCGTCTCGGGCGAGAAGCCGTCGACCAAGGCCGCCCTGGCCACGCTGACCAAGCTGACCGAGGCGCGGCGCGTCCTGGTCGTGCTGAGCAGCACCGACGAGCTGAACTGGGTGTCGCTGCGCAACGAGCCGCGGGTGCACCTGATCGAGGCTGGCCAGCTCAACACGTACGACGTGCTGGTGGCCGACGACGTGGTCTTCACCAAGGACGCCCTGGACGAGTTCCTGGGTGTGCCGGCCGAGACCACCGAGGAGGGTGACAAGTGAGCACGATCGCCGATCCGCGTGACGTCATCATCGCGCCGGTCGTCTCGGAGAAGAGCTACAGCGAGCTGAACCGGAACTGGTACACCTTCCTGGTGCACCCGGACGCCAACAAGACCGAGATCAAGATCGCTATCCAGCAGATCTTCAACGTCCGCGTCCTGACGGTCAACACGCTCAACCGCGAGGGCAAGCGCAAGCGCACCAAGACCGGCTTCGGTCAGCGCAAGGCCACCAAGCGGGCGATCGTGAAGCTGGCTGACGGTGACCGTATCGAGGCCTTCGGCGGCCCGGTCAGCTGAGGGGTGTAGACAATGGCTATCCGTAAGTACAAGCCGACGACGCCGGGCCGGCGTGGCTCCAGCGTCGCCGACTTCGCCGAGATCACCCGGTCGACGCCCGAGAAGTCGCTGCTGGTGCCGCTGCCGAAGAAGGGCGGGCGTAACGCCCACGGCCGGATCACCGCGCGGCACCACGGTGGCGGCCACAAGCGCCAGTACCGTCTGATCGACTTCAAGCGGGTCGACAAGGACGGCGTGCCGGCGAAGGTCGCGCACATCGAGTACGACCCGAACCGCACCGCGCGCATCGCGCTGCTGCACTACGCCGACGGCGAGAAGCGGTACATCATCGCGCCGAAGGACCTGAAGCAGGGCGACGCGGTCGAGTCCGGTCCGGGCGCCGACATCAAGCCCGGCAACAACCTGCCGCTGCGCAACATCCCGGTCGGTACGACGATCCACAACGTGGAGCTCCGTCCGGGTGGCGGCGCCAAGCTGGCCCGCTCGGCCGGCGTCGGCATCCAGCTCCTCGGCCGCGAGGGCGCGTACGCGACCCTGCGTATGCCGTCCGGCGAGATCCGGCGCGTCGACGTGCGCTGCCGCGCCAGCGTCGGCGAGATCGGCAACGCCGACCAGTCGAACATCAACTGGGGCAAGGCCGGCCGGATGCGGTGGAAGGGCAAGCGCCCGACCGTCCGTGGTGTCGCCATGAACCCGGTCGACCACCCGCACGGTGGTGGTGAGGGCAAGACCTCCGGTGGTCGCCACCCGGTCAACCCGCAGGGTAAGCCCGAGGGCCGCACCCGTCGTAAGGGCCAGCCGAGCGACCGGCTGATCGTCCGCCGCCGCTACGCCACGCGTAAGCGCGGCTGAGGGAGATAAGACATGCCTCGCAGCCTGAAGAAGGGCCCGTTCGTCGACGACCACCTGCTCAAGAAGGTGGAGACGCAGAACGACAAGGGCTCGAAGAACGTCATCAAGACCTGGTCGCGGCGCTCGACGATCATCCCCGAGATGCTCGGCCACACGATCGCCGTGCACGACGGACGTAAGCACGTCCCGGTGTTCGTCACCGAGGCGATGGTCGGGCACAAGCTCGGCGAGTTCGCGCTGACCCGCACCTTCAAGGGTCACGAGAAGGACGACCGGAAGAGCCGCCGGCGCTGAGCCGCGGGCATACGGATAGAGGAACAAGGGGTTACAGCGATGCCAGGAAAGGGCGACGCTCCGGTGCTTCCGGGCGCGCGGGCGGTTGCGCGGCACGTGCGCATCTCGCCGATGAAGGCGCGCCGGGTGGTCAACCTCGTCCGCGGCCTGCCCGCGAAGGAGGCGCTCACGGTGCTGCAGTTCGCGCCGCAGGCTGCGAGCGAGCAGGTTTACAAGGTGCTCGCTAGCGCGATCGCCAACGCGGAGAACAACGAGCGGCTGGACCCCGACGCGCTGCTCGTCAGCGAGGCGTTCGTCGACGAGGGCCCGACCATGAAGCGGTTCCGGCCGCGGGCGCAGGGCCGGGCGTACCGGATCCGCAAGCGCACCTGCCACATCACCGTGGCGGTCGAGGCGGTCGCGCCGGCCGCGCCGAAGAAGTCCGCGGCGAAGAAGGCCGCCCCGGCGCAGCAGCCTGCGGCCGCTGAGACGGAGAGCAAGACGGAGGGCGCCGAGTAATGGGTCAGAAGGTTCACCCCACTGGGTTCCGGCTCGGCATCTCGACCGACTGGAAGTCCCGCTGGTTCGCGGACAAGCTCTACAAGGACTACATCGGCGAGGACGTCAAGATCCGCCGGATGATGTCCAAGGGTCTGGAGCGGGCCGGCATCTCCAAGGTCGACATCGAGCGCACCCGGGACCGGGTCCGCGTCGACATCCACACCGCCCGGCCGGGCATCGTCATCGGCCGTAAGGGTGCGGAGGCCGACCGGATCCGCGGCGAGCTGGAGAAGCTCACCGGCAAGCAGGTGCAGCTGAACATCATCGAGGTGAAGAACCCCGAGTCGGACGCGCAGCTGGTCGCCCAGGGCGTCGCCGAGCAGCTCTCCAGCCGGGTCAGCTTCCGTCGGGCGATGCGCAAGGCGATGCAGTCGGCGATGAAGAACCCGGTCTGCAAGGGCATCCGGGTGCAGGTCTCGGGCCGCCTCGGCGGCGCCGAGATGAGCCGGACCGAGTTCTACCGCGAGGGCCGGGTTCCGCTGCACACGCTGCGGGCCAACATCGAGTACGGCTTCTTCGAGGCCCGTACCACCTTCGGCCGGATCGGCGTGAAGGTCTGGATCTATAAGGGCGACGCGGTGCCGGGTCGGGAGACCCCGGCCGAGGCTCCGTCGCGCCCGCGCCGTGAGCGCGGCGACCGCCCCGAGCGGCCGCGCCGTGGTCGGTCCGGTTCGTCCGGCACGACCGCCGGTGGCACCGAGGCCGGCCGGGCTGCCGCGACCACGATCGCGCAGCAGGCCGAGACGCCGAGTGGCGAGCCGGTGGACACGTCCGCCGTCGCCGCCGCGGCAGAAACGCAGCAGGAGGGCTGACAGATGCTGATGCCGCGCAAGCCCCCGAAGGGCTTCCGCAAGCCGCACCACCCGGACCGCCACGGCGCGTCCAAGGGTGGCAACCGCGTGGTGTTCGGCGAGTTCGGGATCCAGGCTCTCGAGCCGGCGTACGTGACGAACCGGCAGATCGAGTCGGCGCGTATCGCGATGACCCGCCACATCAAGCGTGGCGGCAAGGTCTGGATCTCGATCTTCCCGGACCAGGCCCTGACCAAGAAGCCGGCCGAGACCCGGATGGGTTCCGGCAAGGGCTCGCCCGAGTGGTGGGTCGCGAACGTCAAGCCGGGGCGGATCCTGTTCGAGATGTCCTTCCCCAACGAGCAGATCGCGCGAGAGGCGATGCGTCGCGCGATCCACAAGCTCCCGATGAAGTGCCGCATTGTTACGCGCGAAGTGGGTGAATCCTGATGGCAGCGGGCGTTAAGGCCTCCGAGCTGCGTGAGCTCTCCGAGGAGGAGCTGGTCACGAAGCTGCGCGAGGCCAAGGCGGAGCTGTTCAACCTCCGCGTGCAGGCCGCAACCGGTCAGCTGGACAACAACCGGCGGTTGCAGGTCATCCGTCGGGAGATCGCCCGGATCTACACGATCATGCGTGAGCGCGAGCTGGGTCTCTCGGCCGCGCCGACTGAGGTGACTGCGTCATGAGTGAGAACACCGCCACCACCGCCGCCGCGCGGGCCCGCCGCAAGGTGCGCGAGGGCCTCGTGGTCAGCGACAAGATGGACAAGACCGTCGTCGTCGAGGTCGAGGACCGGGTCAAGCACGCGCTGTACGGCAAGATCATGCGCCGTACCAGCAAGCTGAAGGTGCACGACGAGCAGAACGCCGCCGGCATCGGCGACCGGGTCCTGATCATGGAGACCCGGCCGCTGTCCGCCACCAAGCGGTGGCGGCTCGTGGAGATCCTGGAAAAGGCCAAGTAGCGAAGGCTCGAGCTCGCCCGGCGTCAGCCGGGCGCAGGTTCCGCCAGGCTCCGGTCGCGGCAGGCGGCCGGAGAACCGGCAGACATAGGAGATAGACGTGATTCAGCAGGAGTCGCGACTGCGCGTCGCCGACAACACGGGTGCCCGGGAGATCCTGTGCATCCGGGTTCTCGGTGGCTCCGGTCGGCGCTACGCGAGCATCGGCGACGTCATCGTGGCCACGGTCAAGGACGCGATCCCGGGTGCCGGTGTGAAGAAGGGCGACGTCGTCAAGGCCGTCGTCGTTCGCACCGCCAAGGAGAAGCGGCGGCCGGACGGCTCGTACATCCGCTTCGACGAGAACGCCGCCGTCATCATCAAGGACGGCGGGGACCCGCGCGGTACCCGCATCTTCGGCCCGGTGGGTCGGGAGCTGCGGGACAAGCGGTTCATGAAGATCATTTCCCTCGCGCCGGAGGTGTTGTGACCGTGAAGGTCAAGAAGGGCGACACGGTCGTCGTCATCGCCGGCAAGGACAAGGGCGCCAAGGGCAAGGTCATCGCGGCCTACCCGCGGCAGGACAAGGTCCTGGTCGAGGGCGTGAACCGGGTCAAGAAGCACACCCGCATCAGCACCACCCAGCGTGGCGCCAAGACCGGCGGCATCGTCACCCAGGAAGCCCCGATCCACGTCTCCAACGTGATGGTCGTGGACTCCGACG
Source organism: Micromonospora carbonacea (assembly GCF_014205165.1). Taxonomy (NCBI): domain Bacteria; kingdom Bacillati; phylum Actinomycetota; class Actinomycetes; order Micromonosporales; family Micromonosporaceae; genus Micromonospora; species Micromonospora carbonacea. Next base: position 498,958 of record NZ_JACHMZ010000001.1, read on the forward strand.
GGAACCCGACCCGCGTCGGATACCGCATCGACGACAACGGCCAGAAGGTCCGCATCGCGCGTAGCACCGGTAAGGACCTGTGATGACCACGGCTACCGAAACCAAGACCATGCCGCGCCTCAAGGAGCGGTACCGCAACGAGATCGTGGCCAAGCTGCAGGAGCAGCACAGCTACGGCAACCCCATGCAGGTGCCGCGGCTGGTCAAGATCGTCGTGAACATGGGTGTCGGCGAGGCCGCCCGGGACGCCAAGCTGATCGACGGCGCCGTCCGGGACCTGGCCACCATCACCGGCCAGAAGCCGCAGGTGCGGCGGGCGACCAAGTCCATCGCGCAGTTCAAGCTCCGCGAGGGCATGCCGATCGGCGCGAAGGTCACCCTCCGCGGCGACCGGATGTGGGAGTTCCTGGACCGCCTGCTCTCCATCGCGCTGCCGCGTATCCGCGACTTCCGCGGGCTGGACGGGCGCAAGCTCGACGGGCACGGCAACTACACGTTCGGCCTGACCGAGCAGTCGGTGTTCCACGAGATCGACCAGGACAAGATCGATCGCCAGCGGGGCATGGACATCACGGTGGTCACGACCGCCACGACCGACGACGAGGGCCGGGCGCTGCTCAAGCTCCTGGGCTTCCCGTTCAAGGAGAACTGAGATGGCCAAGAAGGCGCTGATCCTCAAGGCGGCCGCGAAGCCGAAGTTCTCGGTTCGCGCGTACACCCGCTGCCAGCGGTGCGGGCGTCCCAAGGCGGTCTACCGCAAGTTCGGTCTCTGCCGGGTCTGCATCCGGGAGATGGCCCACCGCGGTGAGCTGCCGGGCGTGTCCAAGGCTTCCTGGTAAGGGCGACCGCGCCCCGGCTGCCGGCCGGGGCCCCCTTGCACCGATCATGTATTGCTCTTCGCCGTAGGCCCGGGGCTGACCGCCCCGGGAACCCCGGCGAGAAAGGCTGACGAAATCCATGACGATGACCGACCCGATCGCAGACATGCTCACGCGTCTGCGTAACGCCAACCAGGCGTACCACGACCGGGTGACGATGCCCTACTCCAAGATCAAGGCGAACATCGCCGAGGTCCTGAAGTCCGAGGGCTACATCGCCACCTGGTCGGTCGAGGAGCCCGAGGAGGGCGCCGTCGGCAAGCGACTGGTCGTCGAGCTGAAGTACGGCCAGAACCGCGAGCGGAGCCTGGCCGGCATCAAGCGCGTGTCCAAGCCCGGTCTCCGGGTGTACGCCAAGTCGGACGGGCTCCCGCGGGTGCTCGGCGGGCTGGGCGTGGCGATCATTTCGACGTCCCAGGGGCTGCTCACCGACCGGCAGGCCCGCAAGCGGAGCGTTGGCGGGGAAGTCCTCGCCTTCGTCTGGTAACGGGAGACAGGTAGAAATGTCGCGTATTGGACGTAAGTCGATCCCGGTGCCTGCCGGCGTCGACATCACGATCGACGGCCAGGCCGTCAAGGTCAAGGGCCCGAAGGGCGAGCTCACGCACGTGCTCGCCGAGCCGATCACCGCGGAGCGGGCCGAGGACGGCCAGCTCCAGGTCAACCGGCCGAACGACGAGCGCAAGGCCAAGGAACTGCACGGCCTGAGCCGGACCCTGATCGCCAACATGATCGTCGGCGTGACCGAGGGCCACCGCAAGAGTCTGGAGATCGCCGGCACCGGTTACCGGGTCACGGCCAAGGGCAAGGACCTGGAGTTCGCGCTCGGGTTCTCGCACCCGGTGCTGGTCCCCGCGCCGGACGGCATCACCTTCACGGTGGAGAAGCCGACCGTGTTCCACGTGGCCGGCATCGACAAGCAGCTCGTCGGCGAGGTCGCCGCCAACATCCGGAAGATCCGCCCGCCGGAGCCCTACAAGGGCAAGGGCGTGAAGTACCAGGGCGAGGTCATTCGCCGTAAGGCCGGAAAGGCAGGTAAGAAGTGAGCGCCACGCTGCTCAAGCGTCGCCGCGGCGTCGCCGCCAAGCGCGCCGTCGGCCGTGCGCGTCGACACTTCCGGGTCCGCAAGAACGTCAGCGGCACCCCCGAGCGTCCCCGCCTGGTCGTCACCCGGTCGCTGCGGCACATCGTCGCGCAGGTCGTCGACGACACCAAGGGTCACACCCTGGCGTCGGCCTCGACCCTCGACGCGTCGGTGCGCGGCACCGAGGGCGACAAGAGCGCCCTGGCCGGCAAGGTCGGCGCCCTGCTCGCCGAGCGGGCCAAGGCCGCCGGCGTCTCGAAGGTCGTCTTCGACCGCGGTGGCAACCGGTACGCGGGGCGGGTCGCCGCGCTTGCCGACGCCGCCCGCGAAGCCGGGCTCGAGTTCTAGAAACCCCGTCACGAGAGATAAGGAAGGCTGCTGATGCCAGGTCAACAGCGCCGTGGCGGCGGGTCCGGTGGCAACGAGGGTGGTCGCCGCGACAACCGCCGTGAGGGCGGCCGCGGAAACGCGCCCGTCGAGAAGACCCCGCACCTCGAGCGGGTCGTCGCGATCAACCGCGTCGCCAAGGTCGTGAAGGGTGGTCGTCGCTTCAGCTTCACCGCCCTGGTGATCGTCGGCGACGGCGACGGCACCGTCGGTGTGGGCTACGGAAAGGCCAAGGAGGTGCCCGCGGCGATCGCCAAGGGTGTCGAGGAGGCCAAGAAGCACTTCTTCAAGGTGCCGCGGATCGCTTCCTCGATCCCGCACCCGGTGACGGGTGAGGCCGCCGCCGGTGTGGTGCTGCTCAAGCCGGCCTCCGCCGGTACGGGCGTCATCGCCGGTGGCCCGGTGCGTGCCGTGCTGGAGTGCGCGGGCATCCACGACGTGCTCTCCAAGAGCCTCGGCTCGTCCAACCCGATCAACATCGTGCACGCCACGGTGGCGGCGCTGAAGGGGCTGGAGTCCCCGGAGGCCGTCGCGGCCCGTCGTGGCCTGCCGGTCGAGGACGTCGCGCCGGCCGCGATGCTCGCGTCGCGGGCGGGGGTGGCGTCCTGATGGCTCGCCTGAAGGTCACCCAGCTCCGGTCCGAGATCGGTGCCAAGCGCAACCAGCGTGAGTCGCTGCGTTCGCTCGGCCTGAAGCGGATCAACGACGTGGTGGTCAAGGAGGACCGTCCCGAGATCCGGGGCATGATCTTCGCGGTCAACCACCTCGTGAAGGTCGAGGAGGTCGAGTAATGACGATCAAGGTCCACCACCTGCGCCCGGCGCCCGGTGCCAAGACCGCGAAGACCCGCGTGGGTCGCGGTGAGGGCTCCAAGGGCAAGACCGCCGGTCGCGGTACCAAGGGTTCCAAGGCCCGCAAGAACATCTCGGCGGCGTTCGAGGGTGGGCAGATGCCCATCCACATGCGCCTGCCGAAGATGAAGGGCTTCAAGAACAAGTTCAAGGTGGTCTTCCAGGTGGTCAACCTGGACAGGCTCGCCGAGCTGTTCCCGAACGGCGGCCAGGTCGGCCCGCAGGAGCTGGTCGAGGCCGGCGCGGTCCGCAAGGGCCACCCGGTCAAGGTGCTCGGCACCGGCGACCTCAACGGCGTGTCCCTCCAGGTGTCGGCGCAGGCGTTCAGCGCGTCGGCCAAGGAGAAGATCACCGCCGCCGGTGGCTCGGTCACCGAGCTGTAAGGCTGTGTCCGTGGCGCCCGCTCAGTTCTTCGTGACTGGGCGGGCGCCTCGGTCTACCCCGGGCGTCACCACCGGGTAATATCGGATTCGATTTATGTAGCCGGGCACACCTGCCCGGACCGGGACGGGGCTGTTAGGCTCCCATCCCAGCTATGGATATCGGGCGCTCGCCCGGCACCCACCCCGATCCGCCAGGGACCACCACCGGCGGCCCGCCTCGCGCAGGAGGAAGAAGTTGCTGTCCGCCTTTCTCAGTGCGTTCCGTACGCCTGACCTGCGCAAGAAGCTGCTGTTTACGGTAGGCATCATCGCGGTCTACCGGCTCGGCGCCACCCTGCCCAGCCCTGGTGTCTCGTACGGCAACGTCCAGAAGTGCCTCGACACCATCGGCAGCGCGAACACCGGGGTGCTGAACCTGCTGGACCTCTTCTCCGGCGGGGCGCTGCTGCAGCTCTCGGTCTTCGCGCTGGGCATCATGCCCTACATCACAGCGTCGATCATCCTGCAACTGCTCACCGTGGTCATCCCGCGGCTGGAGCAGCTCCGCAAGGAGGGGCAGGCCGGCCAGGCGAAGATCACCCAGTACACCCGCTACCTGACGCTGGGCCTGGGCATCCTCCAGTCGTCGGCGTTCGTGGCGCTGGCCCGGTCCGGGCAGCTCTTCAACAACCAGTGCGACCAGTTCCCGATCGTGCCCGAGGGCACCGGCATCCCGGACTGGCTGACGCTGACGATCCTGGTCATGACGATGACCGCCGGCACCGGCGTGGTGATGTGGCTCGGCGAGCTGATCACCGACCGGGGCGTCGGCAACGGCATGTCCGTGCTGATCTTCACCTCGATCGCGGCCCGCCTCCCCAGCGAGGGCTGGCGGATCAAGACCCAGCAGGGCTGGTGGAAGTTCTTCCTGGTGCTGGCGCTGGTCCTGGTGGTCATCACCGCGGTCACCTTCATCGAGCAGGCGCAGCGCCGGATCCCGGTGCAGTACGCCAAGCGGATGATCGGCCGGCGGATGTACGGCGGCACCTCGACCTACATCCCGCTGAAGGTCAACCAGGCGGGCGTCATCCCGGTCATCTTCGGCTCCTCGCTGCTCTACCTGCCGCAGCTGGCGCTCCAGTTCTTCGACCAGACGAACCCGGGCAAGACCCAGGCCTGGATCCAGAACAACGTGGTCGACCCGTCGAGCCCGCTGCACATCGCTATCTACTTCCTGCTGATCATCTTCTTCACGTACTTCTACGTGTCGATCACGTTCAACCCGACCGAGGTCGCGGACAACATGAAGAAGTACGGCGGCTTCGTGCCGGGCATCCGCCCCGGCAAGCCGACCGCCGACTACCTCGACTTCATCCTCAGCCGGATCACCCTGCCGGGCGCTCTCTACCTGGGCATCGTCTCGATCCTGCCGAACTTCTTCTTCATCTGGCTGAACAGCGAGCAGTTCCAGAACTTCCCGTTCGGCGGCACCGCTGTGCTCATCATGGTCGGCGTCGGTCTGGAGACCGTGAAGCAGATCGAGAGCCAACTCATGCAGCGGAACTACGAAGGGTTCCTGCGGTAGATGCGACTCGTTCTGGTTGGCCCGCCGGGCGCGGGCAAGGGCACACAGGCGGAGTTCATCGCCGCTCACCTCTCGGTGCCGAAGATCTCGACCGGTGACATCTTCCGGGCGAACGTCTCGCAGGGCACGCCGCTGGGTGTCGAGGCGAAGCGCTACATGGACGCGGGCAAGCTGGTCCCGGACGAGGTGACCATCAACATGGTCCGGGACCGGCTCGCCGAGCCGGACGCCTCGGAGGGCTTCCTGCTCGACGGCTTCCCGCGCACCACGCCGCAGGCCGCCGCGCTGGACAAGCTCCTCGCCGACCTGGGCACCGCGCTGGACCTGGTGCTGGAGCTGGTCGTCGACGACGACGAGGTGATCCGGCGGCTGTCGGGCCGGCGCACCTGCCGGGGCTGCGGCAAGATCTGGCACGTCGAGTTCGACGCGACGACCCGGGACGGCATCTGCGACCGCTGCGGCGCCGAGCTGTTCCAGCGCGACGACGACAAGCCCGAGACGATCGCCGCCCGGCTGCGCGAGTACGCCGACAAGACCGCGCCGCTGGTCGACTACTACGGCGCCCAGGGCAAGCTGGTGGGCATCGACGCCACCGGCCCGGTGGAGGACGTCACCGTCCGCGCCATCGACGCCCTGCGCTCGTACGGCGGCTGACGAACGGCCGCGCTGCGGCTGACGGAAGGTCGTCCGGCGACTGGCGGACGCCGGGGTCCCGGCGGATAGAGTGCGAACAGCGGGGTACGTGCGACGTGCCCCGCTGCTCCGCGCGACGAAAGGTAACGGCCCCATGCGTCGTCCCCAGCTGGACATCCAGCTGAAGACCCCCGACCAGATCGAGAAGATGCGCGCCGCCGGCCTCGTGGTGGCCGAGGCGCTGCGTCGGATGCGGGAGGCGGTGGCCCCCGGGGTCAGCACCGCCGACCTGGACGCGATCGCCGAGTCGACCATCCGGGAGGCGGGGGCCGTCCCGTCGTTCAAGGGCTACCACGGCTTCCCGGCCTCGATCTGCTCGTCGGTCAACGAGCAGGTGGTGCATGCGATCCCGTCGCCGGCCCAGGTGCTCCGCGAGGGTGACCTGATCTCGATCGACTGCGGCGCGGTGCTGGATGGCTGGCACGGCGACGCGGCGATCACGGTCGGCGTGGGGGAGGGCGACCCGGCGCTGCTGAAGATGGCCGCGGTGGCCGAGGACGCGATGTGGGCCGGGATCGCCGCGGCGGCGCGCGGGGCGGCCAGCGGCCGGGGCCGGCTCACCGACATCTCGCACGCGGTGGAGAACGCGGTCCGCCGGGGCGGCCGGTACGGCATCGTCGACGGGTACGGCGGGCACGGCATCGGCACCGAGATGCACCAGGACCCGCACGTGCTCAACCACGGCCGGCCCGGCAAGGGCCCCCGGCTGGTGCCGGGCCTGGCGCTGGCCATCGAGCCGATGATCACGATGGGCTCGCCCCGGACGGTGGAGCTGGCCGACGGCTGGACCGTGGTCACCCGGGACGGGTCGATGGCGGTGCACGTCGAGCACTCGATGGCGCTGCTCCCGGACGGGGTCTGGGTGCTGACCGCGTTCGACGGCGGCCGGGCGCGCCTGGGCGACCTCGTGACCGCCCGCCAGCCCGCCGACTCGCCGGCGATCTGACCGTCGGGGGCCGGGGAGATCGGCCGTTCGGGGTGACCCCGGTCACTCCCGGCTCGGGTCGGGGCGGAAATACTCCGGCCGGGTGACCTGGCGGGTGGCCGGTTTGGCGGCGGCGTGCAGGCGGGCGTACACTTTCTGATCGGCGCACAGCGTCCACTCCGGCATGCCCACCCTGCGCTTCGGTGGGGCCGGAGCCGCGGCTGGCGCGGGCACCCGATCACCGTCGGGGGCCCGTGTAAGACGTTGTGGGCCGTCCGGAGTAACCGACGTCAGGACAGCGGAGGACATGCCGAAAAAAGACGGAGCCATCGAGATCGAGGGTCGGGTCATCGAGCCCCTGCCGAACGCCATGTTCCGGGTGGAGCTCGCGAACGGTCACAAGGTGCTGGCTCACATCAGTGGCAAGATGCGGCAGCACTACATCCGCATCCTGCCGGAGGACCGCGTCGTCGTCGAACTCTCGCCGTACGACCTGACCCGCGGGCGCATCGTCTACCGCTACAAGTAAGCGACCTGACGACGGCCGGGTAGTCCCCGTGTCCGTCCTCGACGTCCGGCGTCGCGCGTCGTCGCGCCTCCGGGCCAGATGGGAAGTAAGGCAACCGTGAAGGTCAAGCCGAGCGTCAAGAGGATCTGCAACAAGTGCCGGGTCATCCGCCGGCACGGCCGGGTCATGGTCATCTGCAGCGACCCGCGCCACAAGCAGCGCCAGGGCTGATCCAGCCCGACCGACCGTGAGTCCACGGCCGGTCGGTCCGGTCCCGGCGTCGCAGATCCAGCCAACACATCATCAGCTCGTCCCAGCCGCGAGCGGTGCGCATCGCGTACCCCTGCGTGGTTGACCCCCGGTCGGAGGCCGGGGCCCGCTCGGGCAGCGGTCGTTCCTCCCGGCGCCACGGCGCCGGTCGGACGACCGGAGCGGGGTGGGGCGGGTGCAGACCTCCGCCAGGAAACCACAAGGAGTACGCCCGCACATGGCTCGTCTAGTCGGCGTGGACCTCCCCCGCGAGAAGCGGATGGAGATCGCGCTCACCTACATCTTCGGGGTCGGCCGCACCCGTGCCCTGGAGACGCTCGCCGCGACCGGTATCTCGCCGGACAAGCGCGCTCGGGACCTCACGGACGAGGAGCTGGTCCAGCTCCGCGACCACATCGAGGGCAACTACAAGGTTGAAGGCGACCTGCGCCGCGAGGTCGCCGCTGACATCCGCCGCAAGGTCGAGATCGGCTGCTACGCCGGTATCCGCCACCGCCGTGGTCTCCCGGTGCGTGGCCAGCGGACGCGGACCAACGCCCGCACCCGCAAGGGCCCGAAGCGGACCGTCGCCGGCAAGAAGAAGCCCGGCAAGAAGTAATTAGGAGCGCACAGACTTATGCCACCGAAGGCTCGTGCCGGAGCCGCCGTCAAGAAGGTCCGGCGCAAGGAACGCAAGAACGTCGCCCACGGGCAGGCGCACATCAAGAGCACCTTCAACAACACCATCGTGTCCATCACGGACCCGACCGGTGCGGTCATCTCCTGGGCCTCGGCCGGCCAGGTGGGCTTCAAGGGCTCCCGCAAGTCGACCCCGTTCGCCGCGCAGCTGGCCGCCGAGGCCGCCGCGCGCCGGGCGATGGAGCACGGCATGCGCAAGGTCGACGTGTTCGTCAAGGGCCCCGGCTCCGGCCGGGAGACCGCCATCCGTTCGCTGCAGGCCGTCGGGCTGGAGGTCGGTCAGATTTCCGACGTGACCCCGCAGCCGCACAACGGGTGCCGTCCGCCGAAGCGTCGCCGGGTCTGAGAGGTTAGAGAGAGATGGCTCGTTACACCGGTGCTGACTGCCGCCGTTGCCGGCGGGAGAAGATGAAGCTGTTCCTCAAGGGCAGCAAGTGCGATGGCCCGAAGTGCCCGTTCGAGTCCCGGCCGTTCCCGCCCGGGCAGCACGGCCGCGGCCGCACGAAGGAGACGGAGTACCTGCTCCAGCTCCGTGAGAAGCAGAAGGCCCGCCGCGTCTACGGCGTGCTGGAGAAGCAGTTCCGCGGTTACTACGAGGAGGCCGTGGCCAAGCAGGCCAAGACCGGTGAGGTCCTCCTGCAGATCCTCGAGTCGCGGCTGGACAACGTGGTCTACCGGGCCGGCTACGCCAAGTCCCGGGACATGGCCCGCCAGCTGGTCAAGCACGGTCACTTCACGGTGAACGGCAAGAAGGTCGACATCCCGTCGTACCGCGTCAAGGAGCACGACATCATCGAGGTCCGGGGCAAGAGCAAGGAGCTCACCCCGTTCATCGTGGCGCAGGCCGAGGCCGGCTCCAAGACGGTTCCGGCGTGGCTGGAGGCCATCCCGAGCCAGATGAAGGTGCTCGTGCACTCGCTCCCGGCCCGCCAGGTGATCGACACCCAGGTCCAGGAGCAGCTGATCGTCGAGCTCTACTCCAAGTAGTCGGGCTCGTTGCGGTGGTCCGCCCTGCGGGGCGGACCACCGGAACGGTTTGTGTCGCGGACGTCAAATAGCGGGCGTCCCGGAAGAGAAGAGAAGACATGCTCATCAGCCAGCGACCGTCTCTGTCCGAAGAGTCGATCAACGAGACCCGCTCCCGGTTCACCATCGAGCCGCTGGAGCCGGGCTTCGGCTACACCCTGGGCAACTCGCTGCGGCGCACGCTGCTGTCGTCGATCCCGGGTGCGGCGGTCACCTCCATCAAGATCGACGGCGTGCTGCACGAGTTCACCACGATCCCCGGCGTCAAGGAGGACGTGGTCGAGCTCGTCATGAACATCAAGGAGCTGTGCGTCAGCTCCGAGCACGACGAGCCGGTCAGCATGTACCTGCGCAAGCAGGGCCCGGGCGACGTGACGGCGGGCGACATCCAGCCCCCGGCCGGCGTCTCGGTGCACAACCCGGACCTGAAGCTCGCCACCCTCAACGGCAAGGGCCGGCTCGACATGGAGCTGACCGTCGAGCGGGGTCGCGGCTACGTGACGGCGGCGCAGAACAAGCAGGCCGGCGCCGAGATCGGCCGGATCCCGGTCGACTCGATCTACTCGCCGGTGCTGAAGGTGACGTACCGCGTCGAGGCGACCCGGGTCGAGCAGCGGACCGACTTCGACCGGCTGATCATCGACGTCGAGACCAAGCCGTCGATGGGCCCGCGCACCGCGCTGGCCTCCGCCGGTTCGACGCTGGTGGAGCTCTTCGGGCTGGCCCGGGAGCTGGACGAGACCGCCGAGGGCATCGACATCGGGCCGTCCCCGCAGGACGCGCAGCTCGCGGCGGACCTGGCCCTGCCGATCGAGGAGCTGGACCTGACCGTCCGCTCCTACAACTGCCTCAAGCGCGAGGGCATCAACTCCGTTGGTGAGCTCATCGGGCGCACCGAGGCCGACCTCCTCGACATTCGCAACTTCGGCCAGAAGTCGATCGACGAGGTCAAGATGAAGCTCGCCGGGATGGGTCTGGGGCTGAAGGACTCGGCTCCGAACTTCGACCCGGCGCACGTCGTGGACACCTTCGGCGAGGCCGACTACGACACCGACGACTACCGCGAGACCGAGCAGCTCTAGTCCGCGCTGCCGCCACACCTGAGGAGCACCAAGCATGCCCACGCCCACCAAGGGCCCCCGCCTCGGCGGCAGCCCCGCGCACGAGCGGCTGATGCTGGCCAACCTGGCCACCGCGCTGTTCCAGCACGGCAAGATCAAGACCACCGAGACGAAGGCCCGGCGGCTGCGTCCGCTGGCCGAGCAGCTCATCACCAAGGCCAAGCGGGGCGACCTCGCCTCCCGTCGGCGGGTGCTGGGCGTCGTCAAGGACAAGGACGTGGTCTACTCCCTGTTCGACCAGATCGCGCCCCGGTACGCCAACCGCCCGGGTGGCTACACCCGGATCGTGAAGACCGGTCCGCGCAAGGGCGACAACGCTCCGATGGCGATCATCGAGCTGGTCGAGGAGCTCCAGGTCGCCGAGCCGAAGGCGAACAAGAAGACCGCCGCCCGCAAGGCCGCGCAGCAGGACAAGGTCGAGGCGCTCGCCCCGGCCGAGGAGACCCCGGCGTCGGCCCAGGCCGACCAGGACTCCGAGGCGCCGGTGTCGGCGTCCGGTGACACCGCCGCCGCCCGCGAGGACAGCGACGAGGCCGCCGAGGGCACCGAGAACAAGGCCTGAGCAAACGGCAGCACCGTCGGGCCCGGCATCCCTTCCTGGGGTGCCGGGCCCGACCCATGAGGAGGTACGAGGTGGACGAGCGGGTCCGGCTGCGGCTGGCGGTCGCGTACGACGGGACCGGTTTCTCCGGCTGGGCGGCCCAGCCGACCCGGCGGACGGTGGCCGGCGTGCTCGCCGAGACCCTGGACCTGGTCCTCGGCGCGGGCGTGGCGACGGGGCTGACCGTGGCCGGCCGGACCGACGCCGGGGTGCACGCCACCGGTCAGGTCTGCCACCTCGACCTGCCGGCCGCCGTGTGGCGCGAGCACGAGGGGCGGCTGCTGCGCCGGCTGGCCCGGCTGCTCCCCACCGACGTGCGGGTGCGGGCGATGACGCCGGTGCCGGCGGACTTCGACGCCCGGTTCTCGGCGACCTACCGGCGCTACGAGTACCGGGTGACCGACGCGCCGTTCGGGGCCGAGCCGCTGCGCCGGCACGAGGTGCTGGCCTGGCCGAGGCCGCTCGACCTCGACCTGCTCAACGCCGCCGCGGCGGGGCTGGTGGGGGAGCACGACTTCGCCGCGTACTGCCGGCGCAAGGAGCACGCCACCACCCTGCGCGAGGTGACCCGGCTGGACTGGCGGCGCGACCCCGACGGGCTGCTGGTCGCCACCGTCCAGGCCGACGCGTTCTGTCAGGCGATGGTGCGCAGCCTGGTCGGGGCGATGCTGGTGGCGGGGGACGGGCGGCGTCCGGTGCAGTGGCCGGGCAGCCTGCTGACCCGGCGGGAGCGGTCCAGCGAGGTGACGGTGGCCCCGGCGCACGGGCTCACGCTGGTCGCCGTCGGCTATCCCGACGACCCGGCCGAGTACGCCCGCCGCGCCGAGGCGACCCGCCGGCTCCGCGTCCCCACGGGCGGGCTCGCCGTCGAGGGCTGAGAGCCCCCGGCCGTTCCCGCCGTCGTTTCAGTCGTTCTCGCTGTCGTTCTCGTCGCTGTCGTTGTCGCGCTCGCTGGGGGTGGCCGTCGGCTGCTCGGCGCTGCCGCCGGTGGCCCGGCGCTCCAGCACCCCCTTGGTGAGGTGCGTCTCGATCAGGTCGAAGAGGATCTCGCGTACCGCCGGGTCGGCGGCCTTCACCGGCGCGCCGTCGGCGCGGACCACGAGGCAGTACGCGAGGTAGTGGCCGCGTACCTGCCAGCCGACCCGGGCCGGGGCCTCGGTCAGCGCCTCGGTGTCGTCCCCGGCCGGCAGGCCACGGAAGCGGCCCTCCCGATCGTCGAGCAGTTGCCGCAGCCGGTCCCGGACGCGCTGTGCGGTGGCCTTGTCGGTGAGGTTGAACAGCCCGGCGGTGAGCAGGTGCTCCCCGTCGGGGGAGCGCAGGCTCGCCCGGACCACCTGGTTGCAGCCGAGCGTGGCGAGCAGGTCCGCCACCTCGCCGCTGGCGGCGAGCGCGCAGCTTCCGCTGGACTGGGTCTTGAGCACCTCGTACGGCTCCGCGCCGTCGTCGACCGTGACCTGCCGGCCGGGGAAGACCTCCTTGACCGTCAGGGGAGCGGAGTCGGTGTCCCGGGAGTCGATGTCCTGCCGTTCGGTCGCGGACGGCGACGGGGCGGCGGCGGCCGGCGGGCTCGGCGCGACCTGGGGGTCGGTGGCCCGGTCGGCCAGCAGCGCGGCACCGCCGAGCCCGCAGAGGGCGAACAGCGCCAGGACCGCCGCCCCGCCGAACACCACCTGCCAGAGCCGGGCGCCGTGGCGGCCGCTGTCCCGGGCGCGCCGGGACCGGGGCAGGTGCAGCGGTTGCGTGGTGGCGTACCCGCCGGCCGGCGGGGCGGGTCGGTGCGCGGCCGGTGGCGGCGGGTAGGCCGCCGCCGGGGGCGAGGGCGGGGGCGGGGCGGCCGCGGGCAGCGCGATCCGGCTGGTCCGGGGCAGCGACGGCGTCGGGAAGCGGGACGGCGCGGGCCCGGTACGGGCGGGCGGGCGGTTCCAGGCCACCGACAGGTCCGACCCCGACCCGGGGTGCCCCTCGAAAGCGTCCTCATCGGACTCGTACCGATACACCATGCGACCCAGACTAGGGGCTATTGTCCCTTTAGGGGGTAATACCCGGAAACTGTGGCAGGTCCGCCGGCCGCCGCCGGTGGGCACGCCGGCCGCGCCCCGCGCGCCGCCCGAGACCCCGCCCGGCGGACGGCGACACCAGTGCGAGAATGCCGGGCGTGACCGGCGACCACTACTTCACCGCTGAACCCGGAACCGCCGCCCGCCCCCGGGAGGTCGAGTTCACCGTCGCCGGGCGCGACTACACGCTGACCTCGGCCGGCGGGGTCTTCTCCGCCGCCCGCCTCGACCCCGGCACCGCTGTGCTGCTGCGCAAGGCCGACCTGCCGGCCCCCGACGCCGCCGGCGACCTGCTGGACCTGGGCTGCGGCTTCGGCCCGATCACCTGCGTGCTGGCCGGCAGCGCCCCGGCGGCCACCGTCTGGGCCGTCGACGTCAACGAACGGGCCCGGGCGCTCGCCGCCGCCAACGCCGAGCGGGTCGGCGCGGCCGACCGGGTCCGGGTCGCCGCCCCCGACGACGTGCCGGCCGACGTGACGTTCGCCCAGCTCTGGTCCAACCCGCCGATCCGCATCGGCAAGGAGGGCCTGCACGAGCTGCTGCTGCGCTGGCTGCCCCGGCTCGCCCCCGACGGCGTGGCCTGGCTGGTGGTCGCCCGCCACCTCGGCGGCGACTCGCTGCACCGCTGGCTGACCGAGCAGGGCTGGCAGGTGGGCCGGCACGCCAGCCAGAAGGGCTACCGGGTGCTGCGGGTCACCCGCTGACCGCGGCGGCCCCCGGCCGGGCGGCGGTCGCCCCGGCAACCGGCTGGCGCGGCCTGCCGGCAGTCGACCGTCGCCGCCGGCCGGCGACCGGTCGTCGCGGGCCGCCCGGTAATCGGCTGTCGCCGGGCCGCCCGGTAATCGGCTGTCGCCAGGCCGGCCCGCTCAGGCAGGATGCCCGGGTGGGATACGTGGACGTGGCAGCCGTCGGGCACATCCTCCCCGACGGCCGGGAGCTCTTCACCGACGTGTCGTTCCGGGTCGGTGAGGGGGCCAAGGTCGCCCTGGTCGGGCCGAACGGCGCGGGCAAGACGACGCTGCTGCGGATGGTCGCCGGCGACCTGCCCGTGCGCAGCGGCGGGATCGCCCGCTCCGGTGGGCTCGGCGTGATGCGCCAGTTCATCGGCATGATCGGCGACGACTCCACCCTCGCCGACCTGGCCCTGTCGCTCGCCCCGCCGGCGCTGCGCGACGCCGGCCGCCGGCTCACCGAGACCGAGGCGGCCATGCGGGCGGCCGAGCTGCGCGGCACGCTCGGCGACGCCGCCGCCAAGGCCCAGCTCGCGTACGCGGACGCGCTCGCCGCCTGGGGCGAGGCCGGCGGGTACGACGCCGAGGTCGTCTTCGACACCGTCGCGACGATCGTCCTCGACGCGCCCTGGGAGGTGGCCCGGGAGCGCCCGGTGCGTACCCTCTCCGGCGGCCAGCAGAAGCGCTTCGCCCTCGAACTGCTGCTGCGCGGCCCCGACGAGGTGCTGCTGCTCGACGAGCCGGACAACTTCCTCGACGTGCCCGGCAAGCGGTGGCTGGAGGACCGGCTGCGCGAGTCGGCCAAGTCGGTGCTCTACGTCTCGCACGACCGGGAACTGCTGGCCCGCACCGCCGACCGGGTGGTCGCCGTCGAGGGCGGCAGCGCCTGGGTGCACCCGGGCGGCTTCGCGAGCTGGCACGAGGCGAGGACGGCCCGGCACGCCCGCCTCGACGAGTTGCGCCGCCGCTGGGACGAGGAACACCAGAAGCTGCGCGAGCTGATGCTGATGTACAAGCAGAAGGCCGCGTACAACGACGGGCTGGCGTCGCGGTACCAGGCCGCGCAGACCCGGCTGCGCAAGTTCGAGGAGGCCGGGCCGCCGCCCGTACCGCCGAAGGACCAGGACATCCGGATGCGCCTGACCGGCGGGCGGACCGGCAAGCGCGCGGTGGTCGCCGAGCAGCTCGAGCTGGACGGCCTGACCTACCCGTTCGACCTGGAGATCTGGTTCGGCGACCGGGTCGCGGTGCTCGGGGCCAACGGCACCGGCAAGTCGCACTTCCTGCGGCTGCTGGCCCGGGGCGGCACCGACCCGGACCCGGCCAACGGCCCGGTCGACGGGGCCGGCGCGCTGGCCGCGGTGGCGCACGACGGGGTGGTGCGGCTCGGCGCGCGGGTCCGCCCCGGCCACTTCTCGCAGACCCACGACCGGCCCGAGCTGATGCAGAAGACCCTGGTCGAGATCCTGTGGCGCGGCGACGACCACCGGGCCGGGATGGACCGGCACGCGGCGATGGCCGCGCTGAGCCGGTACGAGCTGGCCGGGCAGGGCGACCAGCGGTTCGGCACCCTCTCCGGCGGCCAGCAGGCCCGCTTCCTGGTGCTGCTGCTGGAGCTGTCCGGGGCGACGCTGCTGCTGCTCGACGAGCCGACCGACAACCTGGACCTGGCCAGCGCGGAGGCGCTGGAGGCCGGTCTCGCGGCGTTCGCGGGCACGGTGATCGCGGTGACCCACGACCGCTGGTTCACCCGCTCCTTCGACCGCTTCCTGCTGTTCGGCAGGGACGGCGAGGTCACTGAGACCCCGGACCCGGTCTGGGACGTGTGAGCGGTGCAAGGAAGGGCCCCCTGTTAACGCATAACGGTGTAGAAGGGGCCCTTCCTTGCACCTGGCATAGGGTTGGCGCGTGACTGAGATGACGTACCGCCGGCTGGGCGACTCCGGGCTCGTGGTGTCCGTGGTGGGTATCGGCTGCAACAACTTCGGCCGCAAGCTCGACCTCGACGGCACCCGGGCGGTGGTCGACGCGGCGCTCGACGCCGGCATCACCCTGTTCGACACCGCCGACATCTACGGCGAGCCGCAGGGCGCCTCCGAGGAGCTGCTCGGCCAGGCGCTCAAGGGCCGCCGCGACGAGGTGGTGCTGGCCACCAAGTTCGGCATGGACATGCAGGGGGCCAACGGGGCCGACTTCGGCGCCCGGGGCTCGCGGCGCTACATCGCCCGCGCGGTCGAGGCGTCGCTGCGCCGGCTGGGCACCGACCACATCGACCTGTACCAGATGCACGCGCCCGACCCGGGCACCCCGATCGACGAGACCCTCGCCGCCCTCGACGACCTGGTGCGCGCCGGCAAGGTGCGCTACCTGGGCAACTCCAACTTCGCCGGGTGGCAGATCGCGGACGCCGACTGGGTGGCCTCGTCCAACGGGCACACCCGGTTCGTCAGCGCGCAGAACCACTACTCGCTGCTGGAGCGGGGCGTCGAGGCCGAGGTCGTTCCCGCGTGCGAGCGCTTCGGCCTGGGCCTGCTGCCGTTCTTCCCGCTGGCGAACGGCCTGCTCACCGGCAAGTACCGGCGCGGGGAGGCCGCCCCGGCCGGCAGCCGGCTCTCCGGCGGCGGCCGGTACGCCGAGCGTCTCGCCGCCGCCCGCTGGGACACCATCGAGGCGATCGGGGCGTACGCCGCCGAGCGGGGGCTCACCATGCTCCAGGTGGCCATCGGCGGGCTGGCGGCCCGGCCCGCGGTGACCTCGGTCATCGCCGGGGCCACCACCCCCGAGCAGGTGCGCGCCAACGCCGGTGCCGGCGCGTGGCAGCCCGGCGACGACGACCTGGCCGCGCTCGACGCCGTCCTCTGAGCCGGGTCGGGGAACGACGCCGATCGCGGAGACGGCGAGGGGCGAAACGGACGAGGGACGCCGGGGGCGGTTCGCCCCGGCGTCCCTCGTCCGGCTGCCGGCCCGGTCAGGCCGTCGGTCCTGCCGGCCCGGCCGGCCGGCGTCGGCGCACGAGCAGCAGCGGCACCGCGGCCAGCAGCGCGACGGCGACGAGCCCGCCGGCCGCGTACGTCCACCAGCCGCCCCCCGACCGGTCCCGCTCCTCCGGCCCGGCCTGCACGGCGACGGGCCGGGGCGCGGGCGGCGTCTGGGCGGCGCGCGCCTGCACCGTCGCGGTCGCCGACGTCTTGTACGGGGCCGGCGCGGTGACCGTCACCCGCCAGCGGCCGGGGGAGAGCAGCGGGCCGCTGGAGTAGAAGCCCTGCCCCTCCCCGGCCATTTCGAGCTGCACCGGCCCGGCCGTCCGGTCGCCCTCGCCCTTGGCGGTGAGGGTCAGCCGCACCGGCTGGTCCAGTCGGTGACCGTCGGAGTAGACGGCGAGCACCGTGACCCCGCCGGCCCCGTCGCCGCCCACCGACAGCTTGAGCTTTCCGCCGTGGGCCGCCGCCGGGCCCGCCGGCAGCGCCACCAGGCACGCCGCGACGAGCGCGGCGGCGAGGATCCTGAGGGTACGCATCACACGTGCTCCACTCGCTCGGTTCGGGTGGGGCCGAC
The DNA here is from genome assembly GCF_014205165.1 of Micromonospora carbonacea. Classification (NCBI taxonomy): domain Bacteria; kingdom Bacillati; phylum Actinomycetota; class Actinomycetes; order Micromonosporales; family Micromonosporaceae; genus Micromonospora; species Micromonospora carbonacea. Next base: position 516,270 of record NZ_JACHMZ010000001.1, read on the forward strand.
CCCGCCGTCGTGGTGCACGGCGGGAGCGGCCCCGTTTTCCGTTACAGCGAACCGCCCTCGGCGATCCGGGTGGGGTCGGCGCCGAGCCGGCCCGCCCCGTCGACCGACTTGTTGTCGTTCGCCTTGACGCCGGCCTTGGTGGCCGCGCCGCCGAGCCGGACGATCATGGCGTCGGCGTCACGGACCAGCACGTCCCGGACGTCCGTGTCGGTCACCAGCGCGGCATCGGTGGCCAACGCCTTGAAGGCGGTCAACTGCTGCACCGCCCGCTTGTCGTTGCCCTCCGCCTCGGAGGCCCGCACCGCGTCCAGCTTGTTGGACAGCTTGCGGTGCGCCACGTTGGAGAGTCGTCCGGTCGCCTTGAACCGGTCCAGCAGGTTCTGCATGTCCCGGAACGAGGTGGTGACGTAGAACCGGACCGTCGAGGTGGTGGAGTTGCCCGCCTTGTCGGTCGCGGTCACGACCAGCTCGTGCAGGCCGAGCGGCAGCTCGTACATGGGCTGCAGGGTGCCGCTGGCGTACGTCTTGCCGTCCAACGTGCCGGACATCGTCTTGATGCCGGAGGTCGGGTCGACAGACTGCCACGAGATCCGCACGTCCTGGCTGTCGCCGTAGAGCTGGCCGTCGGCGATGCCGGAGACCAGCAGCGTCGGCTTGTCACCGTCGATCTTCACGACGGCCGACTTCAGCGCCTCCGCGTTGCCGGCGGCGTCGGTGGCCCGGTAGAGCAGCTCGTGCGAGCCGTTCCCGGTCACCTCGACCGGCTCGGTGTACGCCGTCCAGGCCCCGCCGTCGAGCGACCACTCCAGCTTCTTGACCCCGGAACCGGCGTCGGTGGAGGTGAGCACCACCGGGACGGTGCCGGCGTGCCAGCCGTCGTCGTTCGCCGGGGCGAACGCCGCCGAGCTGACCGGCGCGGTGGCGTCGATCTTGACGTTGACCTTCTTGGCCTCCTCCACGTTGCCGGCCTTGTCGGTCGACCGGAACCGCACCTCGTGCGCGCCGTCACCGGTGACCTGCACCGGCTCGGTGTACGCGGTCCACGTCGTGGCCCCGTCGAGCTGGTACTCGGTGGAGGCCACCCCGCTGCCGCCGGCCTCGTCGGCCGCCGCGAGCGTGACCGTGACCGGCGCGTTGTGCCAGCCCTCGGTCGGGGTGCCGGAGACCGTGGCGGTGGTCACCGGCGCGGCCGTGTCGGCGGCCTTGGTGGAGAGGCGGAAGTAGTCGAACGACGCCGTCTTCGACGTGGCCGCGTTGGCCCCGAGGGTGAACAGACCGACCTTCGGGGTGGCCCCGACGGCGGTGTTCGTCAGCGTCTCGAAGGTCGTCCACTCCTGCCCGTCGGCCGAGTACGACGCGGTGAAGGTGTCACCGGCCCGGGCGAGCCGCAGGTGCCACACGCCCGAGGTCAGGTTGGAGACCTGCGGCTGCGGGTTCTGCGTCACCCCGGCGACCTCGCCACGGAACTCGATCCGCCGGGAGACGGCCTGACCGGCCTGGTTGTCCACGATGTAGTCGAACTTGACGTAGTTGTCGTCGTCGGCGTGGACGATCAGACCCGCCTGCTGGTACTGCTCGGCCAGCAGGCTGCCGTCGACCTTCGTCTCCAGGGTCCAGTCGCCGGACGGCGCGGTCTGGAGGATGAAGTTCGTCGGGCCGGTGTTGCCGGTGCCGTAGATGTCACCCTTCGGCACGTCGATCTGCAGCGCCCCGCCGGTCACCCGGTAGGTGGCCGCGTCCTCCCGCAGGATCGCGTTCCAGCGGCACTTGTCGAGCGCGGTGCCGCCGAACTCGTCCGACGGGTCGACCGGGCCGGCCGGCTCGTCGGGCGTGACCTGGAAGAAGTCGAACGCCGCGTCCACCACCGGCGCGGTGGTGGCGCCGTTGAGGGCGAACAGACCGATCCGGGGGTTGCTGATCCCGGCGAGCGCGGCGGACCGGCCGACCGGGGTGAACGTCGTCCCGTCGCCGGACATCTCCGCCGTCAGGTTGGTGCCGTCGCTGGTCATCCGCAGCCAGACGGTGTCACCGGCCGGCGCGGCGGTGGCGTCCGCCCCCTCGTTGCGGGGCGACCCGGCCGTCTCCCGGATGAACTCCACCCGGCGGGAGCCGGAGTAGAGCAGGTCCAGCTTGGCGTAGTTGTCGTCGTCGCCGTAGATCAGCAGGCCGGCCTGCTGGTAGTTGGCGGTGACGGGCAGCGTGACCTTCGTGGTGGCCTGCCAGGATCCGCTGGGTGCGGGCTGGAGGACCAGGTTGGTGGCGCCGTTGGTCGTGCCGTACAGGTCACCGGACGCGGTGGGCAGCCGCAGCGACCCGCCCGAGACCGAGTAGAGCTGGTTCTCCCGGACCACGGTCCAGCGGTCCTTGTCCAGGCTGGTGCCGGCGAAGTCGTCCGAACGCGCCCCGAAGCAGGACGTGTTGGCCGCCTCCACCTTCACCGGGACGGTCACGTACGCCTTTGCGCCCCGGGCGTCGGTCACCGTCAGGGTGGCGGTGAAGGTGCCCGGCACGGTGTACGTGTGGGTGGCGTCGAGGGTCGACGCCGTCTTGCCGTCGCCGAAGTCCCAGGCGTACGTCAGCGGGGTGTCGCCCTCGGCGTCGGTGGCCGTGCCGTCGAAGGCGACGGTGACCGGCGCGGTGCCGGTGGTCGGCGTCGCCGTGGCGCTGACCTGCGGCGGCGCGTTCTCGGTGACGCCTCGGCCGATGAAGTCCATCCAGTTGACGTTGAACAGCGAACCGGTGCCGCCGGCCGGGTCCTTGGCGAGGAAGTAGAGCGTGCCCTCAGCCGGGCCGGTGACCGGGGCGGTCACGTCGACGAACTGCTGCCAGCCGCTGGTGCCCGGCACGTTCGCGGACGCGACCAGCGGGCCGTCGACCGTGCCCGAGCGGACCTCGATCCGCCCGCCCTGGACCTCCGAGGCCACCCGGAAGCGGATCGAGTCGATCCCGGTCAGGCTGGCCGGGGCGAGCGACCACCAGTCGCCGTCCTCGATGAAGCCGATGTTCTGGTTGCCACCGGCGGTGTCGGTGGTGGTCTCCTTCTGCACGCCCGGGTCGCCGCCGCCGGTGCTGCCGGGGGCCCGGCCGGTGGCGGTGAAGTACTCGGCCTGCTTGCGCTTGGGCTGGAGCTGCTCGATCGCCCGGCCGGTCAGCTCGCCGGCGCCGCCGGCGCCGCCCTTGTCGGTGTAGGTCGCCTCGAAGACGCCGAAGACGTTCGCCTCCGCGCCGTGGCCGGAGGCCAGCGAGGTCTGCACGGTGCCGGTGCAGCCGGTGTGCTGCTCCAGCGGGTGGGCGTGCTCGTCGTGGCCGAGCAGCACCTGGAGCTGGACCCGGTCACAGTCGATGGTGCCGTCCTCCGGGTCGGTCACCTTGATCGTGTAGTTGACCTGGTCGCCCCACTCGAAGAAGCCGCCGTTCGGCGGGAACTCGATGGTCACCGTCGGGGCGGTGTTGCCGACCGTCACCGGCACGTTCGCCACGGCGGTACGGCCCGCCGGGTTGGTGACGGTGAGCTGGGCGGTGTAGTCGCCGGCGGTGGCGTAGGTGTGCGTCGGGTTCGCCTCGGTCGAGGTCTGCCCGTCACCGAACGCCCAGGAGTAGGTCAGCGTGCCGCCGTCGGGGTCGCGGGAACCGGCGCTGGAGAAGTTCACGGTCAGCGGCGCGGGCCCGGAGGTGGGGTCGGCGCTGGCCTGGGCGATCGGGGCCCGGGAGCCGGCGGTGTAGTCGATCCGGTAGACCCCGGAGTTGTCGTTGTTGCCGCCGAAGCCGCTGCCCCACTCGATCATGTAGAGCGCGCCGTCCGGCCCGAACTCGAAGTCCATCGGGCGGACCATGGTCATGCCGGTGAGCAACTGGTTGATGTCGATCAGCGACTTGCCGTCCTGGCTGACCTGCATCGTGTACATCTTCGACTGGTTCCACTCGCCGAGGAGCGCCTTGCCGTCGTAGTACGCCGGCCACTTGCGGTCCGACGTGCTGTCGGCGTCGTACCGGTAGACCGGGCCGCCCATCGGGGCGCCGCCGCCGCCGATCTCGGGGAAGCGCGGGTCGCCCGCGTAGCCGTAGTCCACGGTCGCCGGGATGGCCGGCGGCAGGTTGGTCAGGCCGGTGTTGTTCGGCGAGTCGTTCACCGGCGCGGCGCAGTTGAACTTCGCCCCGCTCGGCCCGTTCGGGAAGGTGTAGTCGTTGTACGCCTTGTTGTTGCCGGTGCAGTACGGCCAGCCGTAGTTGCCGGCGGTGGCGACGATGTTCCACTCCACCAGGCCCTCGGGGCCGCGGTCCGGGTTGGCCGAGTTGGCGTCCGGTCCGTAGTCGGCGACGTAGAGGGTGTCGGTCTTCTGGTCGACGCCGATCCGGAACGGGTTACGGAAGCCCATGCCGAAGATCTCGGGGCGGGTCTTCGCGGTGCCCGGCGCGAACAGGTTCCCCGTGGGGATCGTGTAGGTGCCGTCGTCCTCCGGGTGGATCCGGATCACCTTGCCGCGCAGGTCGTTGGTGTTGCCGGCGCTGCGCTGCGCGTCGTAGTCCTGCCGGCCGGCCCGCTCGTCGATCGGCGTGAAGGCGCTCGACTCGAACGGGTTGGTGTTGTCACCGGTGGCCAGGTACAGGTTGCCCTTCGAGTCGAAGGTCATGCTGCCGCCGGCGTGGCAGCAGGTGTTGCGCTGGGTGTCGACCTGGAGGACGACCTTCTCGGTGGCCTTGTCGATGGCGTCACCGTTGACGGTGAACCGGGACAGGTAGTTGCGGGGGCCGCCACCGGCCGGCGCGTAGTACAGGTAGATCCACTTGTTGGTGGCGAAGTCCGGGTCGAGGCGGAGGCCGAGCAGGCCGTCCTCGTTGCCGGTGAAGACGTCCAGCTTGGTCGCGGTGACCGTGTTGCCGGTGTCCGGCTTGATGATCTGCACCCGGCCGTCACGCTCGGCGTAGAACACCCGACCGTCCGGAGCGATGTCCAGCTCCATCGGGTTGTTGGTGTTGCTGTCCAGCGTCACCTTGTCGAAGTTCGAGGTCTTCGAGGCGCCGCAGTCGGCCTTCTCCACGCCCGCGGCGGTGCGGATGCCGCCGAGCAGGTGGGCCAGGAACTCGGGCTCCTGGTACGACTGCTGGGTGTGGCCGCCGCCGGTGTACCAGGCCCGGCCGCCGTCGTAGTCCTGGCACCAGGCGGTGGGGTGGTCGGCGCCCATCGCGCCGGTGCCCGGGGTGTAGGACTTCTCGTCCAGGCTGGCCAGGACGTGCACGTTGGCGCGCGGGTTGGTCCGGAAGTTGTACCACTCGTCGAACCGGGACCACTTGTCCGGCAGCGTGGCCGTGGACGGGTGGGCGTGGTCCTCGACCTTGACGGTGGCCTGCTGGTTGGCCGGGTGGTTGGAGAAGTACGCGCCGACCAGCTTGCCGTACCAGGGCCAGTCGTACTCGGTGTCCGACGCGGCGTGGACGCCGGCGTAGCCGCCGCCGGCCTGGATGTAGCGCTCGAACGCGGCCTGCTGGTCGGCGGTCAGGACGTCACCGGTGGTCGACAGCCAGATCACGGCCTGGTACTTCGCGAGGTTGGCGTCGTTGAACGCGGCGCCGTCCTCGGTCGTGTCGACGGTGAAGCCGTTGTCGGTCCCGAGCTTCTGGATCGCGGCGATGCCGGCCGGGATCGCGTCGTGCCGGAAGGCGGCGGTCTTGGAGAAGACGAGCACCGAGAACGGGTCCGTGGCGGCGGCCGCCACGGGGGCCGCCGCCAGGGGCGCCGCCTGCGCGGCGGCCGGTGCCGCCTGGGCGGGGGTGCCGGCGACCAGGCCGGTGGCGACGAGGGACAGGCTGAGAAGTGAGGAACTGAGGATGCCGCGAGGTATGCGGCGGCGGCGGGATGGAGACACTCCATGCTCCTTTTGTCCGAGCTGGACAGTGGTGGGCTCGGGGACGACTTCGCCGCAGACCGTCCCCGGTCGGTGCGGGTGCCGGGTCAGACCAGGACCCGGGCACCTGTAACGTCGGCGCGGGCCTGGGCCCGCGCCGGTCGGACCGGCACGCGAGGGGGTCGCGTGCCGGTGGTCGGTGGGCGGTCACGCCAGGGCCGTCCACCGGTCGGATCGGGGTGGACGACCACGCCAGGGCCGCTCACCGGTAGGTCGGTGCGGGCCACGCCGAGGCCACGCGCCGAAATATGTCGATCGGTTGAACAAATTAGCGCCGCTGGACTCGTTTCCGGCAAGGCGTCGGCGTGTAACGATTCGGTATCGGCGATCGACCTATCCGGCGCATGCGGAGGAATGGGGAGAAGCGGCTCGCCGGCCGGCTGACCGTGGTCTGGACCACCGGTCGGATCCCTTGGCGGATCAGCCGATTCGTCGTACGGTGACACGGACGTAACCCACGGGAGCCCGGTGTACCGGGCTGAGAGGGGGGCTGGAGCCCCCGACCGTCGAACCTGATCCGGGTAATGCCGGCGCAGGGAGGAGAGTTGCCGTGCCGTCCCTTGGGCGACTGCATCTGATCACCGACACCCGGCCGGGGCGCGACCCCCTCGCCGTGCTGCGCGCCGCCCTGCCGGTGGCCCGCGCCGAGTTGGTCGTCCAGGTCCGGGTCACCGACGACGCCACCGACCGCGAGGCGTACGACCTCGCCCGGCGGGCGGTCGCCCTGTGCGCCCCGTACGGGGCGACGTGCCTGGTCAACGACCGGCTGCACGTGGCGCTCGCGGTCGGCGCCGCCGGCGGCCACGTCGGCGCGGACGACCTGCCCGTCCCGGCGGCCCGCCGGATCCTCGGCCCCACCGCGGTGCTCGGCGCGACCGCCCGGTCACCGGGACCGGCCGCCGAGGCGGTGGCCGGCGGGGCCAGCTACCTCGGCGTCGGCCCCTGCCACGCCACCGACACCAAGGCGGGGCTGCCGGACCCGATCGGCCCCGCCGGGGTACGCGCCGTGGCCGGGGCCGTGGCGGTGCCGGTGATCGCCATCGGCGGGGTGACCGCCTCCGGTGTCCCGGCGCTGCGCGCCGCCGGGGCGTACGGGGTAGCGGTGGTCGGGGCGCTCTCCGCCGCCGCCGATCCGGCGCGCGCCACCGCCGAGCTGCTCGGGGCGCTGACGTGCTAGCCCGCGCCGAGGTGTCAGCCCACGCCGACGGGTCGGCCCACGCCGAGGTGCCAGCCCACGTCGAGGGGTTAGGAAGGGGCCCTTCCTATGCAGAAGGCGTTAACAGGGGGCCCTTCCTTACCGACGTGGCGGTGGTGGGGGGCGGGGCCGTCGGGCTGGCCGTGGCGTGGCGGTGCGCGGCGCGCGGGCTGCGCGTCACCGTGCACGACCCGGCCCCCGGGTCGGGCGCGTCCCACGTCGCCGCCGGGATGCTGTCGCCGGTCGCCGAGTCCTACTTCGGCGAACGGGAGTTGACCGCGCTGCTGGTCGCCTCGGCCGCCCGCTGGCCCGCGTTCGCCGCCGAGCTGACCGCCGCCAGCGGCGTCGACCTCGGGTACCGCACCGAGGGCACCCTCGTCGTCGGGCTCACCGGCGACGACCTCGCCGAGGCACGGCGGCTGTGGTCGTACCAGCGGGACCTGGGGCTGCCCATCAGCCCGCTGCGCCCGTCGGAGCTGCGCGACCGCGAACCAGCGCTCGCCACCCGGGTACGCGGCGGCGCGATCGCCCCCGGCGACCACCAGGTCGACCCCCGGCGGCTGGTCACGGCGCTGCGCACCGCCGCCGGGCGGGCCGGCGCGACCCTCGTCGCCGGCGGGGTGCGGTCGCTGTCCGACCTCGACGCCCGGGTCACCGTCGTCGCGGCCGGCTGCGGGACCGCCGCGCTCACCGGGCTGCCGGTCCGCCCGGTCAAGGGCCAGATCCTGCGGCTGCGTGCGCCCGACGGCGGCCCGCCGGGCTTCCGGCACGTCGTCCGGGGGTACGCCGACGGCGAACCCGTCTACCTGGTGCCCCGCTCCAGCGGGGAGGTGGTGGTCGGCGCGACCGTCGAGGAACGCGCCGACACCGACGTCACCGCCGGGGCGGTGCTGCGGCTGCTCCGCGCCGCCGTGGATCTCGTCCCCGAGCTGGCCGAGTACGACCTGGTCGAGGCGACCGCCGGGCTGCGCCCCGGCACCCCCGACAACAGGCCGGTCATCGGGCCGCTGCCCGGCCGGCCCGGCGTGCTCGCCGCCACCGGCCACCACCGGCACGGCATCGTGCTCACCCCGGTCACCGCCGACCTCGTCACCGACCTGATCGTCACCGGGCAGCCGGGCTCCCCGGCGGTGGACCCGCTGCTCGCCCCCTTCACCCCCGAGCGGTTCGCCGGCCAACGCCGGTCCGGCTGACCGCCGTCGACCCGACCGATCGCGTCCGGCCCGGCGCGTCCCGTCACCGGTGGCGGGCCGAGAACGCATCCGAGGAGGAGCACCCACATGGAACTGACGGTGAACGGCACCGGGCGTACCCTGCCCGCCGGAGCGACCGTGGCCGACCTGGTCGGCCTGGTCACCGATCAGCGGCGCGGCCTCGCCGTCGCGGTCAACGGCGAGGTCGTGCCGCGCGGCGGCTGGCCGGGGACCCCGCTGCGCGACGGCGACCACGTCGAGGTGCTCAGCGCCGCCCAGGGCGGGTGACGGCATGTCCCACGAGGGTTCCGTGTTCGAGCTGGGCGGCGTGACGTTCGGGTCCCGGCTGATCCTCGGCACCGGCGGCGCGGCCAGCCTGCACGCGCTGGAGCAGGCGATCCGGGCGTCCGGCACCGAGCTGGTGACGCTCGCGCTGCGCCGCGTCGACACCGCCCCCGCCATGGGCGGCGGGCTGCTGGAGCTGCTGGAGCGGTGCGGGGTGCGGCTGCTGCCGAACACGGCCGGCTGCTACACGGCCGGGGAGGCGGTGAAGGTGGCCCACCTGGCCCGCGAGGCGTTCGACACGGACTGGGTGAAGCTGGAGGTGATCGGCGACGAGCGCACGCTGCTGCCCGACGGGGTGGAGCTGCTGCGCGCCGCCGAGATCCTGGTCGCGGACGGGTTCACCGTGCTGCCGTACACGTCGGACGACCCGATCCTGGCCCGGCGGCTCGCCGACGTCGGCTGCGCGGCGGTGATGCCGGCGGGCGCGCCGATCGGCTCCGGCCTGGGCGTGAACAACCCGCACCACATCCGCCTGATCCGGCAGGGCGTCGACGTGCCGGTGATCCTCGACGCGGGGATCGGCACCGCGTCCGACGCGGCGCTCGCCATGGAGCTGGGCTGCGACGCCGTGCTGCTGGCCAGCGCCGTCACCCGGGCCGCCGACCCGGTCGCGATGGCCACCGCGATGCGGTACGCGGTCGAGGCGGGCCGCCTGGCGGCCGGGGCGGGCCGCATCCCCCGCCGCTTCCACGCCCTGCCCTCCACCCCCGACGAGGGAAGGCCCGACCTGTGACCCCACCCCCCGCCCCACCCCCTGCGGATCTTGGAAGGGAACGGCCCCTCCAGGGGCCGGATTCTTCCAAGATCTCGTCGCCGACGCCGTGCGGCGTCGTCCTGCTGGCCGATCGGGGAGGAGGCGCCACGGGAGGGGCCGGGCCGGGGGAGCTCGTGCGGGTGGTGGCGGGTGCCGTCGCCGGGGGAGTGCGCTGGGTGGTGCTGCGGGAGAAGGGCCTGCCCCGCGCCGAGCGGGCCGCGCTCGCCGCCGAGCTGCGCCCGATCCTCGCCGCGGCCGGCGGCACCCTGGTCGTGGCGGGCCCCGACCCGCTCGGCGGCGACGCCGTGCACCTCCCGGCCGCCGGCCCCTATCCGCCGCCGCGCCGCGACCCGACCGGCCACGCCCCCACCGACCCGGCCGACCGCCCCGCCCCGACCCTCGCCGAACCGGTCTACCGCGCCGGCCCTGCCGGCCCCGACGACCCGGCCGGCAGCCCCGGCCCGACCCGCGCCGAACCGGTCTACCGCGCCGGCCCCGCCGACCGCCCCGGCTGCCCCGGCCCCGCCGACCATTCCGGCCCCGCCGGTCGTGCCCGCCCGTGGCTCGTCGGCCGGTCCTGCCACGACGCGGCCGAGCTGGCGCGGCTGACCACCGAGGACTACGCGACCCTCTCCCCGGTCTACCCGAGCAGGTCGAAGCCCGGCTACGGCCCGCCCCTGGGGACACTGCGGCTCGGCGCGCTGATCCGGTTCAGCCCCGTGCCGGTCCTCGCCCTCGGCGGCATCGAGACCCCGGACCAGGTGCGCGCCTGCCTGGCGGCGGGCGCGGTGGGCGTGGCGGTGCAGGGCGCGATCATGCGCGCCGGTGACCCGGCCGGGGCAGCCGCCGCGCTGACGACCGCCTGGGCCGAGGCCGCCGCGCTGACGGCCGTCCGGGCCGGGGCCCGAAGCCACCACGCTCACGCGGAGGCCCAGCACACGGGGCTGCGGCCGGCCGTGCCCACGCACGGATCGAGCCTGACCGCCCGGAGTGGGCACGGTCGGCCGCAGCCCTCCACCGCACCCACTGACACGACCCCGACCGCACCCGCCGCCGCGGTCCCGGCCACGACCTCCACCACACCCACCGCCACGACCCCGACAGACCGAGCGAGCGAGGCGACCAGGTGACCCCGACGACCGTGCTGACCATCGCCGGCTCCGACTCCGGCGGAGGTGCCGGCATCCAGGCCGACCTCAAGGTCTTCGCCGCGCTCGGCGCGTACGGCACGAGCGTCCTCACCGCCGTCACCGCGCAGAACACCCGGGGCGTGGACGCCGTCCTGCCGCTGCCGCCGCGCACCGTCACCGAGCAGCTCGACAGCGTGCTCGGCGACTTCCGGGTGCGGGCGGTGAAGACCGGGATGCTCGGCAACCCGGCCGTCGCCGACGCGGTCGCCGACGCCGCGCGGGCGGGACGCCTGCCGCACCTCGTCGTCGACCCGGTGCTCGTGGCCACCAGCGGGCACCGGCTCGGCGTGGTCGAGGCGGTCGAGCGGCTGCTGCCGTACGCCGAGGTGGCGACGCCGAACTGCGCGGAGGCCGCCGCCCTCACCGGACGCCCGGTGACCACGGTCGAGGAGATGGTCGCGGCCGCCGAGGCCCTCGTCGCCGGCGGCCCGGCGCACGTCGTGGTCACCGGCGGCGACGTGGACGCGGCGGGCGAGTCGGTGGACGTGCTGGCCGGCGGCGGGTCGACCACGCTGCTGCGCGCGCCCCGGGTGCGCACCCGGCACAGCCATGGCACCGGCTGCTCGTTCTCGGCGGCGATCGCCGTGCGGCTGGCGGCCGGGGATCCGGTGCCGGCGGCGGTCGCGGCCGCCAAGGAGTACGTCACCCGCGCGCTGACCGGCGCGCGGGACTGGGAACTGGGCGCGGGACGCGGCCCGCTGGACCACTTCGGCTGGTCCTGACCACCACCTGGGAGGCTGTCATGCAGGCACGACGCAAGGTCTACGTCGAGGGGGCCCGGCCGGACGTCCGGGTGCCGTTCGCCGAGGTCGACCTGACCGGCGACAACCCGCCGGTCCGGCTCTACGACACCTCCGGCCCCGGCTCCGACCCGGAGGTGGGGCTGCCCCCGCTGCGCGGGCCGTGGATCGCCGAGCGCGGCGACGTCGCGCCGGTGCGGGGGGCGGGCACCCCGCTCGCGGGCGCGGACGGGAAGCGGCCGACGCAGCTCGCGTACGCGCGGGCCGGGGTCGTCACCCCGGAGATGGAGTTCGTGGCGATCCGGGAGGGGATGGCCCCGGAGTTCGTCCGCGACGAGATCGCCGCCGGCCGGGCGGTGCTCCCGCTCAACGTCAACCACCCGGAGTGCGAGCCGGCGATCATCGGCAAGGCGTTCCTGGTGAAGGTCAACGCCAACATCGGCACCTCGGCGGTCACCTCCTCGGTGGCAGAGGAGGTGGAGAAGCTGACCTGGGCGACGCGGTGGGGCGCGGACACCGTGATGGACCTGTCCACCGGCAAGCGGATCCACGAGACCCGCGAGGCGATCGTGCGCAACTCGCCGGTGCCGATCGGCACGGTGCCGATCTACCAGGCCCTGGAGAAGGTCGGCGGCGACCCGGTGAAGCTGAGCTGGGAGGTGTTCCGCGAGACGGTGGTCGAGCAGGCCGAGCAGGGCGTCGACTACATGACGGTGCACGCCGGGGTGCTGCTGCCGTACGTGCCGCTGGCGGTGGACCGGGTGACCGGGATCGTCTCCCGGGGCGGGTCGATCATGGCGGCCTGGTGCCTGGCGCACCACGAGGAGAACTTCCTCTACACCAACTTCCGCGAGCTGTGCGAGATCCTCGCCCGGTACGACGTGACGTTCTCCCTCGGCGACGGGCTGCGCCCCGGGTCCATCGCCGACGCCAACGACGCGGCCCAGTTCGCCGAGCTGCGCACCCTCGGCGAGCTGACGAGGATCGCCTGGGAGTACGACGTGCAGGTGATGATCGAAGGCCCCGGGCACGTGCCGATGCACAAGATCAAGGAGAACGTGGACCTCCAGCAGGAGTGGTGCCACGAGGCGCCGTTCTACACGCTCGGCCCGCTGACCACGGACATCGCCCCCGCGTACGACCACATCACGTCGGCGATCGGCGCGGCCATGATCGGCATGTTCGGCACCGCGATGCTCTGCTACGTGACGCCGAAGGAGCACCTCGGCCTGCCCGACCGGGACGACGTGAAGGCCGGCGTGATCGCTTACAAGATCGCGGCGCACGCGGCGGACCTGGCCAAGGGCCACCCCGGCGCGCAGGCGTGGGACGACGCGCTGTCGAAGGCGCGGTTCGAGTTCCGCTGGTCCGACCAGTTCAACCTCTCGCTGGACCCGGAGACGGCGCGGTCGTACCACGACGCGACCCTGCCGGCCGAGCCGGCGAAGACGGCGCACTTCTGCTCGATGTGTGGCCCGAAGTTCTGCTCCATGAAGATCACCCAGGAGCTGAAGGAGTACGCGGCACGCGGAATGCGGGACAAGTCGGAGGAGTTCGTGTCTTCCGGTGGCCGGGTGTACCTGCCGCTGGCCTGATCCCGCCCGGCCCGCCGGGGTGGCCTTGCCTGGCCTGCGTCCGGAGCCGGGTCGGCGACATGGTGGTGCCCCGCCGGGGCTGACCCCGTCACGTCGCCGACATGGTGGGACGCCGGCCGCCAGGCGGGGTCAGTCCCGGTGGTGCCGGCCGGAGGCGCGCAGCGAGCGCCGGGTGGCGTCCTCCGACCCACCGGTCTCGCCCGACACGGGGCGGGCGAGGCCGGTGACCCAGTCGACGTACTCCTCGTCCTGCGCCGGCAGCGGTTCCGGGTCGCGGCGGTCGTCCCGCTCGGCCGCCGCGCCCGGGTCGTCGGCCGCCCGGGTCCGGCCGCGCCGGAACAGGGGCCGCAGGAGCCGGGACCTGCCGGCAGCGGCGTCCTCCGGCGACGCGCCGGCCTCCGCCGGACCCTCGGGCTCGCCGGCGACGGGAGCGGCAGCCGCCCCGCCGGCCGGTGCCGGTCCGGTCCCGCCGACCGGGGGCAGGCCCGTGCCGGGGGAGGGGGGCGCGCCGGTAGCCCGCACCGCGCTCTGCCACAGCTCGCCCGGTCCACCCGGCTCGTCGCGCGGGGGCGGCGTGTCGCCCACCGGGTGCTGCTCGGGCGTCGGCGTGGCGAACCGGCGCGCGGCGTTGCCGAACGCGTCCCAGCTCGCCGCCTTGTCGAGGTCGGGCAGGGGGAGCCGGGGGCGGGGCCGTGCGGCCGCCTCGGCGGCCTGGCCGCTCGGGGACCGGTCGGCGGCCTCGCCGGTCGGGACCGGGTCGGTGGCCCGGCGGCCGGTCGTGGCCGGGTCGGTCGGGGTCGGCTCGGTGGCCGGGTCGGTCGGGGTCGGGTCGGCGGCCCGGCCGGTCGGGGTCGGCTCGGTGGCCTCGCCGGTCGGGGTGGGATCGGTGGCCCGGCCGATCGGGGGCGGGTCGGTCGCCTCGCCGAGCGGGGCTGGGCCGGTCTTCTCGCCGGTCCCGGTCGTCTCGCCGGTCGCGGCCGGGTCGGTGGGCCGGGCGGCGGGCGTGCCGGCGGCCATCGGCCACTCCCAGTGGGCGGGGGGAGCGCCGGCCGGACCGTGGGCCCCGGTCGGGTCCTGCGTGTCGTCGCCCCGGCTGTGGGGGCCTGCGCTGCGGGCGGGGGTGTCGCCGGTGCGGTCGTCCGGCAGCGGGTCGCCGATGGTCGCGGGGACCCGGCGGGCCGTGGTCGGGCCCGGCTGGGCGGCCGGGTCGGTCGGGCCGGCGGGCCCGTCGGCGTCGCCGGCCGCCGGTGGGGTTTGGCCGGTCGGCAGCGGCCGGAGGATGTCCGTCGGCTCGATCGCGGCCCGGTGGCCGGCCGCGCGGGCCGTGCCGGGCAGACCGACGCCGCGCCCCCTGGCCAGGCCGGCGGCGCGCATCCCGGACAGGGCCGCGCGGAGCGTGCCGGGCGGGCGGGCGCCGAGCGCTCCGGGCAGGGCCGCACCCCGGGAACCGGCCAGGTCGGCCGGCCCGCCGGCCGGGACGACGACGCCGGCCGGGCCGTCGGCCGGCGGGTCGGCGTCGGCGGACCGGGCGAAGAGGGGCCAGCCGGCGAAGAGGGGCCAGCGGGCCAGGGCGGCGGCCGTGGCGCCGAGCAGGCCGGTGACGACCGCGAGCAGCGCGCCGTAGTAGGGCGCGAGCTGATACCGGTCGGCCGGGTCGCCCGGGCCCGCGGTGAGGTAGGCGAAGGCGACCAGCACGGGGCCCGCCGCCCCGGTCGCGCCCGCGATCAGCGGCGGATGCCCGCGCCGGCGGGCCAGCGCGCCGGAGGCCGCGCCCGCGAGCAGGGCCGCCAGCGGCAGGACGATCGTGGCCAGCCGCTGCGCCGCGTCCGTGGCGAGCCAGGCCGGCTCGAACACCCCGAGGCGTACGGTCGGCAGCGGGCCGGTGCCGACGAGGGACGGCAGGGCCGAGACCAGGGCGACGAACCAGACCGTGCCGGCGACGGCCGCGACGTTCCAGCCCAGCGGCGGGCGCAGCAGCACGGCGAGCGCCGCGCCGGCGCCGACCACCGCGCCGAGGGTCGCGCAGATGCCCACCGCCCAGACCGGGTCCACGCTGTTGAGCTGGGTGGCCCGGGCCGGCTGCATGCACAACGGCGCGACGACGGTCGCGCCCAGGGCCGCCGCGCCGGCCAGGGCGAGCCGCCCGGTCGTGCTGCCGGTGACCGGGTCGGCGCTGGTGAGCCGCTCGGTGACCACCGCGCCGACCACGGCGGCGAGCACCGCGCACCAGCCCACCCAGACGAGCTGGGCGGGCCACCGGTTGACGGTGGCGTCGGTGAAGTCGCCGGCGATCCGCACGATGCCGAAGCCGTACGCGATGCCGAGCTGGCCGGCCCCGGCCAGCATGCTCACCCCGAGCGCGGTGAGCAGCGGCTTGCCCCACGTCCGAAAGGCCATGTCGGGCACGTTACGGCCCGGTGCGCCCGATCGCCACCTTGGCGCGGCGACGCGCCCGGCCTGCGACTACTTGAGCTCGACCAGCCGCGCCAGGTACGTCGTATCCCCGACATTGGTGAGCATGTGGACGGCGCCCGGGTCGCGGTACACCACCCCGCCGGTCGGCTCGTCCGCGTCGATGGTGGTGCCGTCGATCGTCTGCACCACGTTCTTCGCGCCCTGGACGGCGATCACCAGGTACGGGTGGTCGTGCCGGTGCAGCGGCTGCCGCTCGCCCGGCTCCAGCCGGATGTGCCACACCCGCACCCGGTCGTTCTCGTAGACGATCTCCTGGCCCACCGGGCCCAGCTCGGTCCCGTCGATCACGTCGGTCATCCGGTCAGCCTCCAGTGGCGGCAGCGTCGGCGCGCGCCAGGTGCGGGAGCACCTCGGCGGCGATGAGCTCCAGGTGGTCGAGGTCGGCGAGGTCGGTCAGCCGCAGGTGCACCCGGGTCGCGCCGACGGCGGCGAACTCGCCGATCCGGTCGACGAGCCGGGCGGGCGAGCCGACCACCGCGTCCTCCGGCGGCAGGGCGCTCTTGGCGTGCAGCGGTGCGGCCCGCAGCCGCGCCTCGGCGTCGGTGCGCCCGACCGCCACCGCGATGGCGGCGGAGAGGACGAGCGGCTCCCGCCCCGACGCCGGGCGGCCGTGCCGGTCGCACGCCTCGGCCACCCGCTCGTACGCGACGGCGGTCTCGGCGACGCTCTTGAACGGCATGTTGAACTCGTCGGCGTACCGGGCGGCGAGTCGGGGGGTGCGCGTGGGGCCGCGTCCGCCGACGATCACCGGTGGGCCGGGCCGCTGGACCGGCTTGGGCAGGGCGGGGGAGTCGACCAGGCGGTAGTGCTCGCCGGTGAAGCTGTACGTCTCGCCGACCGGGGTGCGCCACAGGCCGGTGATCACTTCGAGCTGCTCGGCGAGCCGGTCGAAACGCTCGCCGACGCCGGGGAACGGGATTCCGTACGAGATGTGCTCCCGCTCGTACCAGCCGGCGCCGATGCCCAGCTCGACCCGGCCGCCGCTCATCTGGTCGACCTGGGCGACCATGACGGCGAGCGGGCCGGGCAGCCGGAAGGTGGCCGACGTGACGAGGGTGCCGAGCCGGATCCGGGTGGTCTCCCGCGCCAGCGCGGCGAGGGTGAGCCAGGCGTCGGTGGGGCCGGGCAGGCCGGGCTCGGTGCCGAGGAACTGGTAGTGGTCGGCCCGCAGGAACCCCTCGAAGCCGCCCGCCTCGACGGCCCGCGCGAAGCGCAGCTGGTCGTCGTAGGTGGCTCCCCGGTGCGGCTCGGTGAAGACGCTGACCCGCATGGTCACCGTCCCTCCGTGCCGGCCCCGGCGGGCGCGACGGGGGTGTCGCGTTCCATCAGCAGCTCGTGCAGCTCGGCGCTGACCCGGGCGACGTCGGCGAGGTGGGCGTTGCGGCCGAGGGTGCGGGGCCGGGGGATGTCGACCTCGACGATCGCGCGGATCCGGCCCGGCCGGGGGCTGAGCACGACCACCCGGTCGGCGAGCAGCACCGCCTCGTCGATGGAGTGGGTGACGAAGACGACGGTGGCCCCGCTGGTCATGTGCACCCGCTGGAGCTCACCGGAGAGCTCCTCGCGGGTGAGCGCGTCCAGGGCGGAGAACGGCTCGTCCATGAGCATCACCCGGGGGTCGCCGATCAGCGACCGGCACAGCGAGACGCGCTGCTGCATGCCGCCGGACAGCTCGTGCGGCAGCCGCTTCTCGAACCCGGCGAGACCGGCCAGGTCGAGCAGCTCCCGGGCGCGCTCGCGGTGAGCGGCCCGCTTCCACCCGAAGATCTCCACGGGCAGCAGCACGTTGTCCAGCACCGACCGCCAGGGCAGCAGGGCGGGGCGCTGGAACAGCATGGCGATGTCGCGGCGGGGGCGGGTGATCGGCGTGCCCGCGACGGTGATCTCCCCGGCGGTGGCCGGCAGCAGGCCGGCGATCATCCGCAGCAGGGTGGACTTGCCGCAGCCCGAGCGCCCGAGCACGGCGACGAACTCGCCCTCGGCGACGTCGAGGTCGATGCCCCGCAGTGCCTCGACCCGGCCGGCCCGACCGTCGAAGGTGCGGGACACGCCGGACAGTCGGATCATCGCCGGTGTCCTCCCTGAGTGGACCATCAGGATCGCAGCTAGGGTAGCCCGCCGCCGTCCGGAGGCAATGGTCCGGGGTGGAGATCAGTTCGTTTCCGTTCCGAAACACACACTCCTCGCTACACCGGCAGGTCTCTTGCGTAGTCTGTGCCGGCGAATAGTCCCCTCACGACGATGGCGTCGGCTCCCCCCTCTGTCGACGCCGTTGCTCTCGACGACCCGCCCGGAGGCGCATCGCCCCTGGTCGGAAAGGACATGGTGCACAGATGAACAGGCTGACCCGCACGGTCGCCGCGGCCCTCCTGGCCTCCGCCCTCACCCTGGTGTCCGCGTGCAGCAGCGACTCGGACGCGTCCGACGCGAAGGGCGGCGACGGCAAGTCACTGGAGAAAGTGACGTACCTCACTTCCTTCGGCAACTTCGGCCGGGACTCCTACGCCTGGGTGGCGAAGGAGAAGGGCTTCTTCAAGGAGGCCGGCTTCGACGTCGAGATCAAGCCCGGCCAGGGCACGGGCGCGGTGATCCAGACCATCGTCGGCGGTCAGGCCGACTTCGGTCCGATCGACCTCACCGGTGGCCTCCTCCAGCTCGGCAACGGGCAGGCCAAGGACTTCGTCGCCGTCGCGGCGATCCAGCAGCGCACCATGGCTGCCATCGTGACGGTCGAGGGCAAGAACATCGCCTCGCCGAAGGACCTGGAGGGCAAGAAGCTCGCCGACGCCCCGGCGTCCGTGGTCCGCAACCTCTTCCCGACGTACGCCCGGCTCGCCGGCGTGGACGTCAACAAGGTGACCTGGGTCAACGGCGAGGCGCAGACCCTGATGGGCACCCTCGCCTCCGGCTCCGTCGACGGCATCGGCCAGTTCGTCGTGGGCCAGCCGACGGTCGAGGCGGTCACCAAGAAGAAGGCCGTCCTGCTGCCCTACAGCAACGTGATGCAGGACCTCTACGGCAACGTGCTGATCACCTCCAGCAAGATCGCCAAGGAGAAGCCGGAGATGGTGAAGCGGTTCACCGCCGCGCTGATGAAGGGCCTGGAGTACTCCCTGGCGAACCCGCAGGAGGCCGCCGAGCTGCTGAAGAAGAACGTCGACGCCACCAACCCGGCGGCGGCCGCCGCCGAGCTCCAGCTCATGGCCGGGTACGTCCGGTCCAACAACTCCGGCACCAAGATCGGCACGCTGGACAGCGGCCGGGTCGCCAAGAGCATCGCGATCCTCCAGGGCGCGGGCTCGCTCAAGCAGAACCTCACCCCCGACCAGATCATCGACTTCAGCCTCGTGCCGCAGTCCTGACCGGTCCGACAAGTCAGCAGGGGTACGCCCCGCCGGCCTCCGGCGGGGCGTACCCCCGTTCCGTCTCCCGGCCGTCGCGCCGGATGGATGAGGAGAACAAGATGACCGACCTCCGGTCACCGGAACCGGCGCTCGCGGGCCCGCCCGTCGCCCAGCGCCGCCCCGCCGTGGGGCGCGGCGCACTCGGCGTCGGCGCGCGGGCAGGCGCGAACGGCCTGCTGCTGCCCGGCGCGGGCCTGCTGGTCGCGTTCGCGGTGTGGTGGCTCACCGCCCGGCTGGAGCTGGTGCATCCCGCCGCGCTGCCCACCCCCGGCTCGGTGCTGTCGGCGTTCACCGACAAGCCGGACCGGATGCTGGAGCACACGCTCGACACCATGCTGGAGATCCTGATCGGCTTCGCGCTCTCCGCCGTGGCCGGCGTGCTGCTCGGGCTCTCCCTGGCCGCCTCGCGCACCGTCGAGCGGATGTTCACCCCGCTGCTGGTCGCGGTCAACGCGGTCCCGAAGATCACCCTGGGGCCGCTGCTCGTGGTCGCGCTCGGCTGGGGGCAGAAGCCGATCCTGACCATGGTCTTCCTGCTCTGCTTCTTCCCGATCGTGCTCTCCACCGCGACCGGGCTGACCACCACGCCGTCCGACCTGGCCGAGCTGGTCCGCTCCCTGAACGCCTCCTGGTGGCAGGCGTTCCGCAAGGTGCGCTTCCCGGCCGCGCTGCCGCAGATCTTCGTCGGCCTGAAGGTGGCGATGCCGTTGGCCGCGATCGGCGCGGTGATCGGGGAGTTCCAGGCCGGCGAGAGCGGCCTCGGCTACGTCATCACCCAGTACGCCGGCATCGGCGACACCGCGACCGCCTGGGCGGCGATCATGCTGGTGGCGCTGGTCAGCATCCTGCTCTACTCGGCGCTGGTGTTCGTGGAGCGCCTGGCCCTGCCCTGGGTGCGGGAGACCACCTCGACGAGGTGAGACGACGGTGGGCCCGCCGGTCGACCGGCGGGCCCACCCTCTCGTCGTGCCGTCAGCCGGCGAGCCGCCAGCGCCCGCCCCGGGCGACAAGCGTGGTGAGGGCCTGCGGCATCAGCCCCGAGTGGTTGTCCGGCGTCATCCGGATCGGGCCGGAGAGGCCGTCCATCTGGGACGTCTCCAGCACGTTGCGCAACCCGTCGCGGCCGGCCCTGCCGGGCTCGCCGTCGGCCCGCAGCTCGGCGTCGGCGATGAGCTGCACGGCGTCCGCGGCGAACGAGGAGAAGCCGTTGTAGCCGCCGAAGCGGGCCGTGTAGTCCTGGAACCACTGGCGGCGGGCCGCCTTGGCCGGCGTGGTGGCGATGACGTCGTCGATGACCATCGTCTGCGTGAAGATCAGGGTGGCCCGCTCCGCCGACCGGGACGCCGCGCCCAGGAACAGCTCCCCGGCGGCCGAGGCGTCGAAGAACAGCGAGCCGGTGAACCCGGCCGTCTCGGCCGCGCCCGCGGCGAGCATCGCCTGCTCCGGCGGGGTCCAGACCACCATCGCCTCCGCATTCCGCGCGGCCAGCGTGGCGACCTGCTGGCTGACGTCGGTGTCGGTGGTCTTCACCGACTGGTCGCTGAGCAGCTTGATGTTGGTCTTGTCGAACTCGCGGCGCAGCACGTCCAGCCCCTCGCGGCCGTAGCTGTCGTCGCTGTTGAGCACGGTCACCTTGCGGATCCCGCGCCGGCGCAGCTCGGTGGTGAGGGCGGCGGCGCTGTCGGCCGCGTTCGGGGCCAGCTTGAACAGGTACCGCCGGTCGGCGACCGGGGCGGCCACGGCGCTGGACGAGGCGAGCGCGATCGTCGGGATCTTCTTCTCGTTGATCGTACGCGCCGCGCCGACGGCGCATTCGTTGCACCCGCCCATGATGATCGCGCTCACCTGGGAGTCGTTGCTGAAGTCGCCGATGTTGCGCAGCGACTCGCTCGCGTCCGACCGGTTGTCCTTCACCTTGAGCTCGATCTTGCGGGCGCCGAGCGCGCCCGAGCCGTTGAGCTGATCGACCTTCAGTTCCAGCGCGCGCTGGTACGCCTTGCCCACCGGGGCCGCGGAGCCGGACAGCTCCAGGTCGACGGCGATCACGATCGGGCTCGTATCCTGCTCCGCCGCGCCGAACTGGCAGCCGGTGAGCGTGGTGGCCAGGACGGCCGAGGCGAGCGCCGCGATGGTCACGGAGCGGATGGGAGTCAACTCTGTCCTCCAGGTGCGGCGCGGGCAGTTGCCCGGTCACCGCCGCTTGTTCCGTCCTCAGTGGAGAAACGGGATTGGTCTGCCGTACGGTGTGCGCGAAGCCTGCAAAACCTTGCCAATGCCGGGCCCTGTGGTCAAGCGCGGATGCTCCCAAGCTTTTCGGGACGGGTGTCCCACATGTTGGGGCTACCCGATGTTTGCAAACGCTTACTTTGCATAAGCGCACGACCACTCTGGAGTCACATCCCCTGATCAGGGGCTTGGGGAAATGAAGGTATTAGTTGACCGGATCACGCGATGAGTGCCGTGCGACCGTTTCCTACCTCACCGCGGCTTCCCAAACACGATCTTCTCTGATGAAATCGCGGCCGTGCCGCGCGCGGCGCTGTCCGCTGCACCGGGCACGGGTCGGCGGTTCAGGCGTGGAAGAAACGACGGAGGCGATGTCGTGAGCACCGGACCTACGACCCTGCCCGAGAGCGGCGAGTCGAACGAGCGGGGCCGGCGACGGCTGCCCCGCCTCCGGGATGCCCGGATCCGCTCGAAGCTGGCGCTGATTCTGGTGGTGCCCGTCGCGGCGGTGATCGCGCTCGCCACCATCCGGCTCATCTCCACCGGTGAGGGCGCGCTGGAGGCGACCCAGCTGCGGTCGCTGACCGCCCTGTCGATCGACGTCTCGGCGCTCACCCAGGACCTGCACAAGGAGCGGATGGCCGCGGCCACCCTGCTGGCCCGCCCGGGGGAGAAGGGCCGCGTCGACGAGTTCAACCTGCGGGTACGCAGCACCGACGCGCGCATCGAGGCGTACAACGCCGCGCGGGGCGGCATCGGGGAGGTCCCGGCCGACGTACGGGACCGGCTCAAGGTCATCGACGACCACCTGAAGACGCTGAACAGCACCCGCCAGGAGGTGCTGGACCGCAAGCAGATGCCGGTGGCCGAGGCGTCGCTGCGTTACGGCGTCATCGTCACCGACCTGGTCTCCTACAACGACACGCTCGCCCAGATGCCCGGCCAGGAGGCCCTGGCCGACAACCGCCGGGCGGTTGCCGCGTTCGCCCACGCCAAGGCCGCGGTCGCCGAGGAGCAGGCGGTCGCCTACACGGCGCTCTCCTCGGGCCGGCTCGACGAGGAGCAGTTCTCGTCCTTCGTGGCCACTCTCACCAGCCAGCAGGAGGCCCTGGTCTCCTTCTCGCTGGCCGCCGACCCGGTCCAGCGGGCCCTGGTCGACGGCACCGTCTCCGGTGACGCCGTCGTGCTCGCCGACCGGGTGGCCGCCGACCTGACCCGGTCGGTCGGGCAGGCCCCCCTGGTCACCGCCGCCGATGTGTCCTCCTCCATCGGCTCGGTCAACGACCTGATGCGGTGGGCGGAGATCCAGCTCCAGCGGCGGCTGCTCGACCAGACCGAGCAGGCCCGCGCGGACGTCATCCAGCAGGCCATCGTCGAGTCGGTGCTGGTGCTGCTGACCCTCATCATCGCCGTCACGCTGGCCGTGGTGCTGGCCCGCTCGCTCAACCACTCGCTGCGCCGGCTGCGCGAGGGCGCGCTCTCGGTGGCCAACCACGACCTGCCCGACGCGGTGCAGCGGCTCCAGACCATCGGCAACGTCGGCGACGGCGGCGTGGAGGAGATCGTCCGGCAGGTCCGGGACCCGATCAAGCTCACCAACCGCGACGAGGTCGGGCAGGTCGCCCTGGCGTTCAACGTCGTCCACCGGGAGGCGGTCCGGGTCGCCGCCGAGCAGGCCGCGCTGCGGACCAGCGTCTCCGCGATGTTCCTCAACCTGGCCCGGCGCAGTCAGACGCTGGTCGACCGGATGATCGGCGAGCTGGACGCGATCGAGCGCGGCGAGGAGGACCCGAAGCGGCTCGCCCAGCTCTTCGAGCTGGACCACCTGGCCACCCGGATGCGCCGCAACGACGAGAACCTGCTGGTCCTCGCCGGCGCCGACTCCGCCGTGCCGCGCCGCGACGACGCGCTCCTGATCGACGTGCTGCGGGCCTCCCAGTCCGAGGTCGAGCAGTACAACCGGATCGAGTTCGGCACCGTCGACACCGACATCTCGGTCGCCGCGCACGCGGTGAACGACGTCGTCCGCCTGGTCGCCGAGCTGCTCGACAACGCCACCCGCTTCTCCCCGCCGAACACGGTGGTGGTCGCCGACGGCCGGCGGATCCGCGACTACGTGCTCATCCAGGTCGAGGACCGGGGCCTCGGCCTCACCGACGAGCAGCTCGACTCGCTCAACCGCCGGCTCTCCGCGCCGTCGACGGTGGACGTGGCCGCGTTCCGGCTGATGGGTCTCGCCGTGGTGAGCCGCCTCGCCTCCCGGTACGGCATCCGGGTGGAGCTGCGGCGCAACGTGGAGGGCGGCACGGTCGCCCAGGTGACCCTGCCCAGCACGACCGTGGTGCTGCCGTCGCTGCGGGGCCGCGAGCCGGCCCCGGCCCCGCTCACCCCGGCGCGCCAGCCGGCCCAGGTGGAGCAGGCCCCGTCGAGCCCGAGCGGCTTCGGCGAGCCGGCGACCGCCGGCCGCACCGCCACCCTGACCGACCAGTGGCGCACCGCCGCGCCCACGCCGGCCCGGTGGCAGGTGCCCGGCGACACCCGGGACGGGGTGACGGCCGCGCCGTTCGGCAGCCCGACCGTGTCCCAGCCGACGCTCCCGACCATGACGCCCGTGTCGCAGCCGCCCACTCCGCAGCCGTCCGCGCCGGCCCAGCCGGCGTACGCGCCCGGCGGCGGGGCGATCGGCAGCCCGACCGTGGCGTTCCCGGCGCTCGACCCGCTGCCCCGCCGGTCGCCGAACGGGGAGCCCGCCCAGCCGGCCACCCCGCTCGCGCCGGCCACCCCGTCGGCGTCGTTCGCGCCGGCCGCCCCGTTCGCCCAGACCAACCCGACGGCGTCGTTCGCGCCGACCGCTCCGCTCGCGCCGGCGACCCCGGCGCTGCCGGGTGGCCCGGTCGCCGGGACGACGCCCTCCGCCCCTTCCGCCCCGCCCGTGCCGGTCGCCCCGGCCACCCCGGTGGTCGCCCGCCCGGCGCAACAGGCGGAGGCGCCGATCTTCCGCGAGATGGAGGCGGTATGGTTCCGCTCGCACGGTGACGACGTGACCGCGATCTTCCAGCGCCCCAACTTCGACGAGCCCGCCCCGGCACCGGCCACCGCCGCGCCGCGGGCCCCGCTGCCCACCCGTACCCCGGGGGCCACCGACACGGACGGCCCCGGCGCGACGACGACGGCGCCCCAGGTCCACAGCGCGCCGGTGGCACCGCCCCCGCCGCCGCCGGTCGCCGCCGCGCCCAGCGGACCGGCGGCACCGACCCCGCCACCGGCGGTGGACCCGGAGGCGTGGCGGACCGCCGCCGACGAGGGCTGGTCCCGGGCCAGCCAGGCGGCCGAACCGCCGGCCGCCGGCACCACCCGCTCCGGCCTGCCCAAGCGGGTGCCCCAGGCCCAGCTCGTCCCCGGCGGGATCGAACCGAAGAGCGGTCGGGACCGCAGCCGGCGCACCCCCGACGAGGTACGCGGCCTGCTGTCGGCCTACCACCGTGGCGTGCAGCGGGGGCGGACGGCCGGCGGGGACCAGAACAGCAATTCGACCAAGGAGACGAGCCGATGAACAGGCCAGCGGCCATGCAGGACATGGGTTGGCTGCTCACCAACTTCGCCGACAGCGTGGCGGGCATCGCCCACGTGGTGGCGGTGTCCGCGGACGGGCTGCTGCTCGCCTCGTCCCGGGACCTCCCCCCGGACCGGGCCGACCAGCTCGCCGCCATCACCTCCGGCGTGGTGAGCCTGACCGAGGGCGCGGCCCGCATGTTCAGCGCCGGCGGGGTGCTCCAGACGGTCATCGAGATGGACAGCGGATACCTCTTCCTGATGTCGATCAGCGACGGCTCGTCGATGGCGGTGCTCGCCGCCCGTAGCTGCGACGTGGGGCAGGTCGGCTACGAGATGGCCCTGCTGGTCGAGCGGGTGGGCGCGGCGCTGGTGCCGCTGCCCCGCGACGCGGTGCGCGCGTAGCGCGGCCGGGCTGCACGGACAGATGACCAGACGTCGAGCGACGACGTCGACCGGGAGGAGGTGATCGCGGATGGACCAACGACGGGAGGACCCGCGCGGCGCGCTGGTGCGTCCGTACGCGGTCACCCGCGGCCGTACCGAGCCACGCCAGGACATCGCGCTGGAGGCGGTGCTGACGGCCAGCCCGACAGCCGTCGCCGAGTCCCGGTTCGCCGGTCACGACAAGCACCGGATCGCCACGATCTGCGAGGGTCGGCCCCAGTCGCTGGCCGAGGTCGCCGCGTACACCCGGATGCCCCTGGGCGTCGCCCGGGTCATCGTCGCCGACATGGTGGCCGAGGGCCTGCTGACCCTGCATACTGCCGCTCCCGCCGAGGGATACGAGGAGCGGATGGAAATTCTTGGAAGGGTGCTAAGTGGACTTCGCAGGCTATGACCCCGCCGGGGCGCGCCGCAACCGCGGGATCACCTCCGCGAAGATCGTGGTTGCGGGCGGCTTCGGGGTGGGCAAGACGACCCTGGTCGGCGCGGTCTCGGAGATCACTCCGCTGACCACCGAGGCGGTGATGACCTCCGCCGGCGTCGGCATCGACGACCCGTCGAAGGTGCCGGGGAAGCAGACGACGACGGTCGCCATGGACTTCGGCCGCATCACCATGGCCGAGGACCTGATCCTGTACCTGTTCGGCACGCCCGGCCAGACCCGGTTCTGGTTCATGTGGGACGAGATCATCAAGGGCGCGGTGGGCGCGGCGGTGCTGGTCGACACCCGCCGGATCACCGACGCCTTCGCCCCGCTGGACTACTTCGAGAACCGCCGCCTGCCGTACGTGGTGGCGCTCAACCGGTTCGACGGCGCGCCGCAGTACGAGCTGGAGGAGGTCCGCGAGGCCCTCGCCATCTCGCCCCAGGTGCCCCTGATCATGACCGACGCCCGGCACCGGGAACCCGTCAAGCAGGTGCTGGTGACGGTCGTCGAGCACGCGATGATGCGCCTCCAGGCGGAGCACGGCCGGGGCTTCCCGACCCCGGTCGGCTGAGCGTCGCCCGCGGCGGGACCCCGCCCGGCGGGAGCGCGCTCGGCGGGAGCGCGCTCGGCGGGAGCGCGCTCGATCGTGGAAAGAGTGGCCTCGAAGCGACACCGAGGCCACTCTTTCCTGCATCGGGCGTGATCGGGGTCCGCGCCACGTGCTGTCGAGTGGCCCCGGGCCGGGTGGCGCGGGCACACGATCGATGGCTGGTTGCGGGGTGGTCGCCTCGGCGTGTCGTGTCCCGGAGGCAGCCACCTTCCCCCGGCCGCGAACGCCGTGGGAGCAGAACCCGGCCGGGTCAGTCGACGCGGAGGCGGTAGCCGCGCTTCACCACCGTCTGCACCACCCGGGGGGCCTTCAGCCCGGCGCGCAGCCGGGCCACCGCCATCTCCACCGCGTGCTCGTCCGCGCCGCGCGGCAGCGTCCGCAGCAGGGCGGTGCGGGACAGCACCCGACCCGGTGAGGTGGCCAGGGCCCGCAGCACCGCCATCGGCGCCGGGGCGAGCGGGCGCAGCTCCCCGTCGACCACGGCCGCGTGGCCGCGCAGGGTCAGCAGGTGCCCGGCGGCCTTGATGCTGACCGTACGTCGGGGCAGCTCGTCCACGATGGTCCGGACCAGCGCGCCCAGCCGGGCCCGGCTCGGCGCGCTCACGGGCACGCCCCGCCGCACCAGCGGCTCGGCGGTCACCGCGCCCACGCAGCTGGCCAGCACGTCGCCGCGCAGCGCCTCCAGCACCGTCTCGGTGCGGTCCCCGGCGGCGCGCAGCAGCGCCTCGGCCGCCGGGGCGGAGGTGAACGTGACCGCGTCCACCAGCCGGCCCGCGACCAGGTCGATGAGCCGGTGCAGCGGCGCGGGGTCGGTCGGCGGGGCCCACCGGTAGACCGGCACCTCGATCACGGTCGCCCCGGCGTCCTCCAGCGCGCTCGTGCACTCGGGCTGCCGGTCGCCGTGCAACTGCATGGCGATCACCTGCCCGGCCACCCCGCGCCGCACCAGGTGCTCGACGACCTCCTCGCAGCTCTCCGAGTCCGGCGACCACTGGTCGTGCAGGCCGGCGG
The DNA here is from genome assembly GCF_014205165.1 of Micromonospora carbonacea. Taxonomy (NCBI): domain Bacteria; kingdom Bacillati; phylum Actinomycetota; class Actinomycetes; order Micromonosporales; family Micromonosporaceae; genus Micromonospora; species Micromonospora carbonacea. The sequence goes on from NZ_JACHMZ010000001.1 coordinate 543,337, forward strand.
CGCGGATCGCGCCCCGCGCCTTGGGGCCCCGGGCCACCACGTACGCCTGCGACAGCACGCCGCGCAGCGGCTCCGCCAGCCCCCAGCCCTCGGCCGCCTCCAGCCAGCCGCGCATCCCGATGCCGGTGTTGGCCATCAGCACGTCCGGCGGGCGGGCCAGGCACTCCCGGGTCGCCTCGCGCAGGTCCGTGTCGTCGGTCAGCGGCACGATCCGCAGGGCCGGCGCGATGACCACCCGCGCGCCGCGCCGTTGCAGCAGGGCGGCCAGCTCGTCGCGTCGGCGGTCAGCGGTGACCCCGATGGTGAAGCCGGCCAGCTCGTCGGCCATTCACCCCTCCCGTCTCAACCGCACCTCGACCAGGCCGTCCCGGCAGCGCACGTCGTGCCGGGGCACGGCCACGCCGGGCAGGTCCAGGCAGGCGCCGGTGCGCAGGTCGTACACCTGCTTGTGCAGCGGGGAGGCGACCGTCGGGGTGCCGCCCCGGCTGCCCACGATGCCCCGCGACAGCACGTACGCGCCGCCGATCGGGTCGAGGTTGTCCAGGGCGAACAGCTCGTCGCCGGTGCGGAACAGGGCGACCTGCGCCCCGTCGACCAGGGCCGCCACGCCCCGTTCCGGCTCCAGCCGCTCCAGCGGGCAGACCGGGCTCCAGCCCGGTGCGTCCGCCGCCGGGCGGCGCGTGGACGTGTCCGTCGCGATGCTCATCGCCGTACCTCCGGAAGGCCGAGGGTGACCGGTTGCCGGCGGCGGGCGGGCGCCTCGCCGTCGGGTGCCGCTGCCGCCGCGACCGGCCGGGCCCGGCCGGCGGGCACGGGCTGACCGCGTTCGACGGCGAAGGTGATCGACGGGTCCGGCACGTCGGGCGCGTTGACGAACGACGTGAACCGGCGCAGCCGCTCCGGGTCGTCGAGCACGTCGCGCCACTCGTCCGAGTAGCCCGCCACGTGCCGGGCCATCTCCGCCTCCAGCTCGGCGCAGAGGCCCAGCGAGTCGTCCACGATGACCGCGCGCAGGTGGTCGAGCCCGCCCTCCATCGCCTCGATCCAGGCGGCGGTGCGCTGCAACCGGTCCGCCGTGCGGATGTAGTACATGAGGAACCGGTCGATCAGCGGGATCAGCTCCGCCGTGGACAGGTCGGTGGCGAACAGGTCGGCGTGCCGGGGCCGGAAGCCGCCGTTGCCGCCGACGTAGAGGTTCCAGCCGGTGTCGGTGGCGATGATGCCGAAGTCCTTGCTGCGGGCCTCGGCGCACTCCCGGGCGCAGCCCGACACCGCCGACTTGAGCTTGTGCGGGGCGCGCAGCCCCCGGTAGCGCAGCTCCAGGGCGACGGCCAGCCCGACGGAGTCCTGCACCCCGTACCGGCACCAGGTCTCGCCGACGCACGACTTCACCGTGCGCAGCGCCTTGCCGTACGCGTGGCCGGACTCGAAGCCCGCGTCCACCAGCCGCCGCCAGATCTGCGGGAGCTGGTCGACCCGCGCCCCGAACAGGTCGATGCGCTGCCCGCCGGTGATCTTCGTGTAGAGCTTGAACTCCTGCGCCACCTGACCGATCACGATCAGCTTCTCCGGGGTGATCTCGCCGCCGGGGATCCGGGGCACCACCGAGTAGCTGCCGTCGCGTTGCAGGTTCGCCAGGTACGCGTCGTTGGTGTCCTGCAACGACGCCCGTTCGCCGTCGAGCACGTGCCCGGTGCCCAGCGACGCCAGGATCGAGGCGACCACCGGCTTGCAGATGTCGCAGCCCCGGCCCCGCCCGTGCTCGGCGATGAGCCGGGAGAAGGTGCGGATGCCGCGCACCCGCACCACGTCGAACAGCTCCTGCCGGCTCAGGTCGAAGTGTTCGCACAGCGCGGTGGACTGCTTCACCCCCGCCGCGTCGAGGAGCTGCTTGAGCATCGGCACGCACGACCCGCAGCTCGTCCCGGCCCGGGTGCACGCCTTCAGCGCCGGCACGTCCGCGCAGCCGCCGGCGATCGCCGCGTCGATGTCGTCGCGGGTCACCGCGTTGCACGAGCAGACCTGCGCGCTGCCGGGCAGCGCCCCGGCCCCGGCCGCCGCCCCGCCGGCCGGGGCCAGCAGCGCCAGCGGCGCGGCCGGCAGCGGCCCGCCGACGCTGGCCCGCAGCGTCGGGTAGGCGCTCGCGTCGCCGACCAGCACGCCGCCGAGCAGCGTCGTCGCGTCGTCGGAGAGGACCAGCTTCGCGTACGACCGGGTCGCCGGGTCGGTGAACGTCACGTCGAGGCTGCCCTCGGTGGTGCCGTGGGCGTCGCCGAACGACGCCACGTCCACCCCGAGCAGCTTCAGCTTCGTCGCGGTGTCCGCGCCGGGGAAGGTCGCCGCGCCGCCCAGCAGCCGGTCGGCCACGACCTCGGCGGTGGCGTAGCCGGGGGCGACCAGGCCGTGGCAGACCCCGTCGACGGCGGCGCACTCGCCGACCGCCCAGATCCGCTCGTCGCCGGTGCGGCACGTCGCGTCGACCAGCACGCCGCCGCGCGGGCCCAGCTCCAGCCCGGCCGCGCGGGCCAGGTCGTCGCGGGGCCGGATGCCGGCCGCCACCACCACCAGCTCGGCGTCGACCGTGCGGCCGTCGGACAGCTCCAGCGCCGCCACCGCGCCGTCCGCGCCGGGCCGCAGCGCGGTGGTCGCCACCCCGAGGTGGGTGGTGACCCCCAGCTCCTCGACGTAGCGGCGCAGCATCGCCCCGCCGGCCTCGTCGACCTGCACCGGCATCAGCCGGGGCGCGAACTCGACCACGTGGGTGGCCAGGCCGAGCAGGCGCAGCGCGTTCGCCGCCTCCAGGCCGAGCAGCCCGCCGCCGATCACCGCGCCGACGCGCCGGCCCCGGGCGTGCTCCCGGATCGCCTCCAGGTCGTCGAGCGTGCGGTAGACGAACACCCCGGGCAGGTCCCGGCCCGCCACCGGCGGCACGAAGGGGTACGAGCCGGTCGCCAGCACCACCGCGTCGTACGGGTGCTCGCCGGCCGCCGTGACCACCACCCGCCGCTCGCGGTCGATGGCGGTGGCCGCCTCGCCGAGGCGCAGCTCCACCCCGTCGTCGGGGGTGTGCAGGTTCAGCTCCTCGGCGGACACCCCGTCGAAGAACGCCGACAGCCGCACCCGGTCGTACGCGGGCCGGCGCTCCTCGGCGAGCACCGTGACCTGCCAGCGGCGGCCGGTGTCGCGGGCGCGCAGCGCCTCGGTGAAGCGCTGGCCCACCATGCCGTTGCCGACGACCACCACCCGGCCGCCGGTCACGGTGCCGTCTGCGCCGGTGCCCGGCCCTGTCGTGTCGCCGTTCATCACGCCACCTCCACGCGGTCGTGTCGCGCCCTCGGGCTGTCGTCGTCGGCCGGGTCGGTCGCGGGCGGCCCGGCCGGTTCATCGGCCGCCGGGTCGACCTCGGCGAGCCAGCCGACGATGCCGGCGAGGGCGTCGCGGCACCCGCCGCAGCCGGTGCCGGCCCGGGTCGCCGCCGACATCGCCGCCACCGTCCGGGCCCCGGCCCGCCAGCAGGCCACCAGCGCGCCCTTGCTGACGTCGTTGCACTGGCACACGGTCGCCGCGTCCGGCATCAGCGCCGGTGACGCGGCCGGTGCCGCCGGCGCGCCGCCGAGCGCCCGGCCCAGCAGCAGCGCCCGCCGGTCCGACGGCACGGGCGCGCCCCGGTCGAACAGCTGCACCACCGTGCCGACGGCCGGGTTGTCGCCGAGCAGGATCGCCCCGGTCAGCCGCTCGTCGCGGATGCGCAGCCGGGCGTACGTGCCCCGGGCCGGGTCGGCGAAGGTCAGCTCCTCGACCGGCCCGTCGCCGGCCCGGTCGCCCCCGGCGGCGGTGTCGCCCATCGCGGCGAGGTCGATCCCGGCCGCCTTGAGCCGGGTCACCGCCGGCCGGGCCCGGTACGCCGCGTGCGCGTCCGCGCCGCTGAGCAGCTGCGCCACCACCCGGGCCTGCGCCCAGGCCGGCGCGACCAGCCCGCTGGGCGTGCCGTCGTGCTGGGCGCAGTCGCCGATCGCCGAGACGCGCGGGTCGCTGGTGCGCAGCCGGTCGTCGACCACGACGCCCCGCTGCACCGCCAGCCCCGCCGCGGCGGCGAGGGCGGTGTCGGGGCGCACCCCGCAGGAGAGCACCAGCAGGTCGGCGGCCAGCGACGAACCGTCGGACAGGTCGAGCCGGACGCCGTCGGCGTCGGCGGCGAGCCCCGTCGCGGACGCGCCGAGGCGGGCGCGGACGCCGAGGCCGGCGAGCGTGCCGGCGAGCACCGCGCCGGCCGTCGGGTCGAGCTGCCGCTCCATCAGGTGCCCGTTCGGGTGGACCACCGTCACGTCCAGCCCCCGGGCGGCGAGCCCTCGGGCCGCCTCCAGCCCGAGCAGGCCGCCGCCGAGCACCAGCGCGCGGCGCGCGCCCCGGGCCAGGGCCAGGATGCGCCGGCAGTCGTCCAGGGTGCGGAAGACGGCCACCCGGTCGGGCAGGGCCGCCGGGTCCAGCCCCGGCAGCGGCGGCACCACGGCCCGGCTGCCGGTGGCGAGCACCAGGTGGTCGTACCCGACGCGCTCGCCGTCGCCGGTGCGCACCTCGCGGGCGGCCCGGTCGATCGCGGTCACCGCGACCCCGGTGCGCACGTCCACGCCGTGCCCGGCGGCCTCGGTCAGCTCCACGTCCGGCTCGTCGACCTTCCCGGCGAGCAGGGTGGAGAGCATGATCCGGTTGTACGCCCGGTGCGGCTCCGCGCCGAGCACGGTGACCTTGCGGTCCCCGGGGCGGGCGTGCAGCTCGGCGGCGAGCCGCGCGCCGGCCATCCCGTAGCCCACGATCACGACGGCGGTCATGCCTGCGCCCTCTCCACCCGTACGGCGCAGATCTTGAACTCCGGCATCCCGGAGACCGGGTCGACGGCGTCGTTGGTGACCGAGTTGGCCCGCGCGGCCCCGCCCCAGTGGAACGGCGCGAAGACGGTGTCGGGGCGGATCGTCGGGGTGAGCCGGGCCGGGGCGCGCAGCTCGCCGCGCCGCGAGGTGACGCGTACCTCCTCGCCGTCGCCGACGCCGAGCCGGGCGGCCAGGTCCGGGTGCAGCTCGACGAACGCGCCCGGCGCGGCCCGGCGCAGCGCCGCCACCCGGCGGGTCTGCGCGCCGGACTGGTACTGGGCGAGCACCCGGCCGGTGGTCAGCCGCAGCGGATAGTCGGCGCACACCTCCTCGGCGGCGGGGCGGTGGTCGACCGCGCGGAACCGGGCCCGCCCGTCGGGGGTGGGGAACGCGTCGGCGAACAGCCGCGGCGTGTCCGGCGCGTCCGCATCCGGGCAGGGCCAGAACACGCCGCCGGTGGCCTCGATCCGGTCGTAGCTGACCCCGGCGTAGTCGGCGACCCCGCCGGCCGAGGCCCGGCGCAGCTCGCCGAAGACCTCCGCCGGGTCGTCGCCGAAGCCCGCCTTCGCGCCGAGCCGGTCGGCCAGGTCGGCGATGATCGCCAGGTCGGTCCGCACGCCCGGCGGGGGAGTCCGCACCGCGCGGCGGCGCAGCACCCGGCCCTCCAGGTTGGTCATCGTGCCGTCCTCCTCGGCCCACTGGGCGGTGGGCAGCACCACGTCGGCCAGCTCGGCGGTCTCGGAGCGCACCAGGTCGGCGACGACCAGCAGGTCCAGGCCCCGCAGCCGGCCCTCGACCCGGGCCGCGCGGGGCGCGGACACCACCGGGTTGGAGCCGAACACCAGCAGCGCCTTCGGGCCCGCCGGGGTGCCGAGGGAATCCAGGAGCTGGTATGCGGGCACACCCGGCCCGGGCAGCTCGTCGGCGTCGACCCCCCAGACCCCGGCGACGTGCGCGCGGGCCGCCGGGTCGGTGATGCTGCGGTAGCCGGGGAGCTGGTCGGCCTTCTGGCCGTGCTCCCGCCCGCCCTGGCCGTTGCCCTGCCCGGTGAGGCAGCCGTAGCCGGAGCCGGGCCGACCGGGCAGGCCCAGCGCGAGCGCCAAGTTGATGAACGCGGTGACCGTGTCGACGCCCTTGGCGTGCTGCTCGGCCCCCCGCGCGGTGAGGATGATCGCGCCGCCCGCCGTGGCCAGGGCCCGCGCGGTGGCCTCCAGGTCGGCCACCGGCACGCCGGTCAGCCGCTCCACCTCGGCCGGCCAGTAGCCGGCCACCGTCCGCCGCACCTCGTCGAAGCCGGTGGTGCGCTCGGCGACGTACGCCCGGTCGACGTAGCCCTCGGTGAGCGCGATGTGCAGCAGCGCGTTGGCCAGCGCGAGGTCGGTGCCGGGCACCGGTTGCAGGTGCAGGTCGGCCTGCCGGGCGGTGGCGGTGGCCCGGGGATCCACCACGATCAGCGTCCCGCCGGCGGCCTGCTGGTCGGCGACGTGGCGCATCAGCGGCGGCATCGTCTCGGCCGGGTTCGCGCCCACCATCAGCAGGGTGCGGGCCCGGCCCAGGTCGGCCAGCGGGAACGGCAGCCCCCGGTCGACGCCGAACGCGCGGTTGCCGGCCGCGGCCGCCGACGACATGCACCAGCGCCCGTTGTAGTCGACGTGCCGGGTGCGCAGCGCCACCCGGGCGAACTTGCCCAGCGCGTACGCCTTCTCGTTGGTCAGCCCGCCGCCGCCGAAGACGGCGACCGCGTCGCGGCCGTGCCGGTCCTGGACGGCGCGCACGCCCCCGACGATCCGCTCCATCGCCTCGACCCAGGACGCCGGGCGCAGCTGCCCGGTGCCGGCGTCGCGCACCAGCGGGGTGGTCAGCCGGTCGGGGTGGTCGAGCAGGTCGGCGGCCGTCCAGCCCTTCTGGCAGAGGCCGCCACGGTTGGTGGGGAAGTCCCGGGGGAGGACCTCGACCCGGCCGCCGGTCTCGCGCAGCGTCATGCCGCACTGGAGGGCGCAGTACGGGCAGTGCGTCGCCGCCTCCCGGGGGGAGCCCCCCGGGCCAGTCGCCGGCCGTGCACCGTCTGTCATGTCGGCAAAGCGTGCCGCCGGGCGGTTTCGGGTCAGCGTCCCGTTTGTTTCGGTCCTGTCAAGAGCACCTCACACCGCACAGGAGAAACCCGCCGGACCTCCTACTCAGCGCCAGTCCGCCGACGTGAGGCGAGCCTTTCCGGTCGGCTCGGCAGGCGCTCCAGCCGCTCCGCGAAGCGGGCGGCACCGGCCTTGCGCAGGAAGGCGACCAGTTCCGCCTCGGTGTAGTCGTCGATGCCCCGCGTGCGCCGGTAGTAGTCGAGTTGCTTCGCCATGACCCGCCACACCGGGGCCATCGAGTCGCCCGCGACGTGGTCCAGGAACTCGTCTGCGGTGTGGACCTCAAGGCGGTCTCGCACGCACTCCGGGGGGAACGCCTCGCGTCCTTGTCGGTCGTTCGTCACCAGCACGTCGACGCCGCCGTGGATCGCGGCGGCGAGCACGTGACGGTCGTCGGGGTCGGGCGGGCAGGGCACCGAACCGGGGGAGTAGCCGGTGACCATGCCGTCGGGGAAAGCGGCGACGAACTTGCGTCGCTGCCCGCCGATCGCGTGCTCGGACAGTTCCGGGCGCTTGCGGCGCAGGCGGTACATCCACTCCGCCAGGACGTCTTCGCTGTAGCGGAGGTCGTAGGCGCTCTCCAACGCAAGGAGGCAGATCCAGTCGCGGAGCGTCCGTGAATACAGGACGTTGGCATCCAGGAACACCAGGGGGGAGCTGGGGATCACCGGGACACTTTACCGATCGTGACCGATCGAGCACGCACTACTCGTCGTTGAGTCCGAGCGCGTCCGACTCCAGCATCAGCGCCTCGTACGACCGGCGACGCTCCTCCAGTTGACGCTGCCTGAAGTCCAGGACGTCGCGCAGGAACACCCGGCGATGGCTGCCGACCCGGTGCGCCGGGATGGTGGCGTCGTCGAGCAGGCGGACGAGCGAGGGGCGGGACATGCCCAGGAGCTTCGCCGCCTCGGTGGTCGACAGTTCCCGGGAGATGGCGTTGACGGCCACGCCGTCGCCGCGGGCCAGCGTGGCGGCGATCTCGCGCAGCAGGTCGAACAGTTGCACGGGAACGGGCACCTCCTCGCCGTTGGCTGAGACGAGTCGCGTCGGGCCGTCGCCGAGGCGGCGGTGGTGACGCCTGAGGAAGTCGTCGATCTCGGCCACTCGTTGGCGCTCAGGGCCCTCGGCGGGCCGCACGGACATCGTGGCGGTGACGCTCATGGCCGTTCCCCCCTGCTTCTGCGTGAGTTGTTTGGAGGATCCGTACAACTCACCCTGGACTCCATATTCACTCGTGTCCGAAGCAACCGCAAGCCATTGCGAATATTGCGCCTGTCGCGACCGGGTTCCAAGCAGTGGGGATGACCGGGGGTCACACCGGGAGTAGGCTGAGGGGCATGACTGCCAAGGTGACGCTGTCGTTCTCCGACGAGACGATCGAGGAGGCGCGCCGGTTCGCCAAGCGCGAGGGGCTGTCGCTCTCCGCCTGGATGGACCAGGCCGCCCGGGAGAAGGCGCTGCGCGAGGTCTTCACCGCGCACGCCGACGCCGTCAACCGGGCCGGGCTCGACCTGGAAGCGGCCGCCGTCGCCGACGCCCGCGAGGTGGCGCTGGTCGACGACGTGCTCTTCCCCGGGCGGCCGCGTGCTGCGTAGGGGGGAGGTCTGGCGGATCTCCGGCGCCCGGGAGCGGCTCGGGCTCGTGATCAGCTCCGACGTCTACAACTCCACCGACGTGCCCATCGTGATGGTCGCCGAGGTGGTCGAGGCGGCGCTGCTGCGCGACTCGCCGCTGGCCGTGCCGATGGGCGGGCACGTGGTGATGCCCGACCGGCTCTCCTCGCCCATGAAGCAGTGGTTCACCGAGTGCGTGGACGTGGCCGACGCGGACACCATGCAGCGGGTCGCCCGCGCATTGCGTATCCTGCAACAACTCTGACCGCAGCCCGACCGGGATCTCACCATTGTCCCGACCCGTCCTGTGCGGCGGCTGTTGCGTCGGCGACTCCCGCGACGAATGTTCCGGTAATCCCGGCCTCCTAACTTGCTGGCGGAACCGCCCGTCGCCCGTCCCCATGGCGTCGGGCGACGTGGACGCCCGGCCGGGAGGAGACAGCGGATGACCAGCACGGTGGTCGAGACCGAACCCACAGGCGAGATCGACCTGCAACGCCGGCCGGGCCGGTGGATCGGGCACTGGGACCCCGAGGACCAGGGCTTCTGGCGGGGCGTCGGCAGGTCGATCGCCCGCCGGAACCTCGTCTACTCGATCTTCGCCGAGCACATCGGCTTCTCGGTCTGGCTGCTCTGGAGCATCGTCGTCGTCCGGCTCGACGACGTCGGCTGGCAGCTCAGCACCAGCCAGACGCTGTGGCTGACCGCCGTGCCCAGCGGCGTGGGCGCGCTGCTGCGGCTGCCGTACACCTTCGCCGTGCCGATCTTCGGCGGCCGGAACTGGACCATCGTCTCCGCGTTGCTGCTGGTGCTGCCCTGCCTCGGCCTGGCCTGGGCGGTCGAGAACCCGGAGATCGGGTACGTGCCGCTGCTGCTGGTCGCCGCCACCGCCGGCCTCGGCGGCGGCAACTTCGCCTCCAGCATGGCCAACATCTCCTTCTTCTACCCGGAGCGGGAGAAGGGCTGGGCGCTGGGCCTCAACGCCGCCGGCGGCAACATCGGCGTCGCGGTCGTGCAGTTCCTGGTGCCCCAGGTGATCGTGTTGGGCGGCGGGCTCGCGCTCTCCCGGGCCGGCCTGATGTACGTCCCGCTCGCCGTCGCGGCGGCCGTCTGCGCGTACCTGTTCATGGACAACCTGGCCGAGGCGAAGGCGGACGTGAAGCCGGTCTGGTCCGCGCTGCGGCACGCCGACACCTGGATCATGTCGCTGCTGTACATCGGCACCTTCGGCTCGTTCATCGGCTACTCGGCGGCGTTCCCGACCCTGCTCAACTCGGTGTTCGGCCGGCCCGACATCGCGTTGAGCTGGGCGTTCATCGGTGCCGGCATCGGCTCGTTCTTCCGCCCGCTGGGCGGGCGGCTGGCCGACCGCGTGGGCGGGGCGCGGGTCACCATCGGCAGCTTCGTGCTGATGGCCGTCGGGGCGTACGGCGCGCTCTGGTCCGTGCAGGAGCGCAGCCTGAGCGTCTTCTTCGCCGCGTTCATGCTGCTGTTCGTGGCGACCGGGATCGGCAACGGGTCGACGTACCGGATGATCTCCAAGATCTTCCGGGTCAAGGGGGAGGATCTGGGCGGCTCCCCGGAGACCATGCTGGCCATGCGGCGGCAGGCGGCCGGGGCGCTGGGCATCATCTCCTCCGTCGGGGCGTTCGGCGGCTTCCTCGTGCCGATCTGCTACGCCTGGGCCAAGTCCACCTACGGCGGCATCCAGCCGGCGCTGCGCTTCTACGTCGGCTTCTTCCTCCTGCTGCTGGTGGTCACCTGGGTCGCGTACGTGCGGCCCGGCTCCCGGATGGCCCGCGCCGGGGTGTGACCCTGGTCATGATCGAAACGGGGGGCCGCGCCGGGCGGCCCCCCGTTTTGACCTGCCGACCCGGCCCCGGGTATCGTTGCCTGCTGTTGTACGACATTTAGAGGCGTGCCGCATCAGGTACGCTTGGTCGTTCGTGCGCGCTGGTCCGGCCGGGTTGTCCTGGTCACCTCGGCGCGCGACCCCAGACCGACGACGAGACAAGGTAGACCTGTGCGTACGTACAGCCCGAAGCCGGGTGAGATCGAGCGTCAGTGGCACGTCATCGACGCCTCTGATGTCGTGCTGGGCCGCCTCGCGACCCACGCCGCCACGCTGCTGCGTGGCAAGCACAAGCCGACTTTCGCGCCGCACGTCGACACGGGCGACTTCGTCGTCGTCGTGAACGCGGGCAAGGTTGCGCTGACCGGCAACAAGCGCCAGCAGAAGGTCGCCTACCGCCACTCCGGTTACCCGGGCGGCCTCAAGCAGGTCGGCTACGAGGAGCTGCTCAGCAAGCGCCCCGAGCGGGCCATCGAGCTGGCCGTGAAGGGGATGCTCCCGCACAACAAGCTCGGCCGTCAGCTCATCAAGAAGCTGAAGGTCTACGCCGGTGCCGAGCACCCGCACGGCGCGCAGCAGCCGACGCCGTTCGAGATCAAGCAGATCGCGCAGTGAGCGCGGGCGAAGGAAACAGCATGACCGACATCACCGAGACCGAGGTTGCCCCCGAGGCCACCGAGGCGCCGGCGCCCGTCGTCCGCGCCCCCCGCGGCGACCGCCCGATCCAGACCGTGGGCCGCCGCAAGGAGGCCATCGTCCGGGTGCGCATCGTCCCCGGCAGCGGCAAGATCACCTGCAACGGCCGCGACCTCGAGGCCTACTTCCCGAGCAAGGTGCACCAGCAGCTCATCAAGGACCCGCTGGTGACCGCCGAGAAGCCCGAGGCGTTCGACGTCATCGCCAACCTGCGCGGCGGCGGCACCACCGGCCAGGCCGGTGCGCTGCGGCTCGCGATCGCGCGGGCGCTGATCGTCAGCGAGCCCGACGACCGCCCGGCCCTGAAGAAGGCCGGCTTCCTGACCCGTGACGCCCGGGTCAAGGAGAGCAAGAAGTACGGCCTCAAGAAGGCCCGTAAGGCTCCCCAGTACTCGAAGCGCTGATCAACAGCTTCACGTTGTACTTCTGACGAACGGCCGGGTCCACCTCTCCTCGACGGGGGGTGGCCCGGCCGTTTCGCTTTCGCTGTTGCACCATTTCATCGGAGGTTGGCGGGTATGGGCCGGTTGTTCGGCACGGACGGCGTACGCGGACGCGCGAACGCGGATCTCACCCCGGAGCTCGCGCTCGCGGTGGCGGTGGCCGCCGCCCACACACTGGCCGAGACGGACCGCAGCCATCCGCCGCTGGCCGTGGTCGGCCGGGACACCCGGGCCAGCGGCGAGATGCTGGAGGCCGCCGTGGTCGCCGGCCTCACCAGCGCGGGCGCCAACGTCGTGCGCGTCGGCGTGCTGCCCACCCCCGCCGTGGCGTTCCTCACCGCCGAGGCCAAGGCCGACCTGGGCGTGATGCTCTCCGCCTCGCACAACCCCATGCCCGACAACGGCATCAAGCTCTTCGCGGTCGGCGGCCACAAGCTGCCCGACGAGATCGAGGCCCGGATCGAGGCGGCCGTCGAGGCGAACGCCGTCACCGCGTGGGACCGGCCGACCGGCGCCGGGGTGGGGCGGGTGCACGACCTGCTCGACGGCGCCGACCACTACGTGCAGCACCTCGTCGGCACCGTGCCGCACCGCCTCGACGGGATCAAGGTCGTGGTCGACTGCGCCAACGGCGCGGCGGCCGAGGTCGCGCCGGTGGCGTACCGGGAGGCGGGGGCCGAGGTCGTCGCCATCCACGCCGAGCCGGACGGCCTCAACATCAACGACGACTGCGGCTCCAACCACATCGACGCGCTGCGCGAGGCCGTCGTCGCGCACGGGGCGCACCTCGGCATCGCCCACGACGGCGACGCCGACCGGTGCGTGGCGGTCACCGCCGACGGGGTCGAGGTCGACGGCGACCAGGTGATGGCGATCCTCGCCGTGGCCATGCGGGAGTCCGGCGCGCTCACCGACGACACGCTCGTCGCCACCGTGATGAGCAACCTCGGCCTGCGGCTGGCCATGTCCGCGCAGGGCATCCGGCTGATCGAGACGAAGGTCGGCGACCGGTACGTCCTGGAGGAGCTGCGCGGCTCCGGCCTCGCCCTCGGCGGCGAGCAGAGCGGGCACATCGTCATGCCGGCCTACGCGACCACCGGCGACGGGGTGCTCACCGGGCTGCACCTGATGGCCCGGATGGCCGCCACCGGCCGCACCCTCGCCGACCTGGCCGCCGTGGTGACCAAGCTGCCCCAGGTGCTGATCAACGTGCCGGTCGGGGACCGCTCGGTGGGCGCCGCCGCGCCGGCCGTGCGGGCCGAGGTCGAGCGGGCCGAGGCGGAACTGGGCGAGACCGGCCGGGTGCTGCTGCGCCCCTCGGGCACCGAGCCCCTCGTCCGGGTGATGGTCGAGGCGGCCACCGAAAGCGTCGCCCGCGAGGTCGCCGAGCGCATCGCCGAGCAGGTCCGCGCCGCCAGCCCCACGGTGTAAGGGCGGTCAGGCCAGGCTGCGCAGCCGGGTGACCGCCTCGGCGAGCACCTCCGGTCGCTTGCAGAACGCGAACCGGACCAGCCGCCGCCCGGCCTCGACGTCGTCGTAGAACACCTGGGTGGGCACGGCCACCACCCCGCACCGCGCCGGCAGCGACCGGCAGAACTCGACCCCGTCCCGCCCGCCGAGCGGGCCGATGTCGACCGTGACGAAGTATGTCCCCTCGGGCGTGAGGACGCCGAAGCCCGCGTCGGTCAGCCCGGCGACCAACTGGTCCCGGCGGGCCTGCATCCCGGCCGAGAACTCCGCGAAGTAGGCGTCCGGCAGGGCCAGGGCCACCGCCACCGCCGGCTGCAACGGCGCGCCGTTGACGTAGGTGAGGAACTGCTTGACCCGCAGCGCCGCCGAGACCAGCGACGCCGGCCCGCTGACCCAGCCCACCTTCCACCCCGTGCAGGAGAACGTCTTGCCGGCCGACGAGATCCGCAGGGTGCGCTCGCGCATGCCGGGCAGGGTGGCCAGCGGCACGTGCGGGGTGGCGGCGTCGGCGAAGACCAGGTGCTCGTACACCTCGTCGGTCACCGCGTACGCGTCGTGCTCGCGGCACAGCTCGGCGACCAGGGTCAACTCCTCGCGGGTGAAGACCTTGCCCGTCGGGTTGTGCGGGGAGTTCAGCAGGACCAGCCGCGTACGCGGCCCGAACGCGGCGCGCAGCGCCGCCGGGTCGAAGGCGTACCGGCCGTCGGCCTCGGGCCGCAGGGTGACCGGCCGCCGCACCGCGCCGGCGAGGGCGATCGACGCGGCGTACGAGTCGTAGTACGGCTCGAAGCAGACCACCTCGTCGCCCGGCTCGCAGAGGGCGAGGATGCTCGCGGCGATCGCCTCGGTGGCCCCGGCGGTGATCACGACCTCGTCGTCCGGGTCGTACTCCAGGCCCCAGAACCGGTGCTGGTGGGCGGCGACGGCGGCCCGCAGCGCGGGGATGCCCGGACCGGGCGGGTACTGGTTCTGGCCGCCGCGCAGCGCCTCGGCGGCGGCGGCGAGCATCTCGGGCGGCCCGTCCGTGTCGGGGAAGCCCTGCCCCAGGTTGACCGCGCCGGTCCGCACGGCGAGGGCGGACATCTCGGCGAAGATGGTCGTCCCGAACGGCCGCATCCGGGCCACCAGCGGGTCGACATCGGCGGGCGTCGTCACCCGCGTCAGCCTACGGGCTCGCCCCGACCACGCCCACCCTCGGCCGGATGGCCGGTCGTGGTCGGTCGGCCCGCCGCCGGGGGTACGGCCGGGTGGCCGCCCGGCGGGCGCGCGTCGGCGCGGCGCCCCGGGTGCGGGCCGGGAGATTTGTTCCCCAGAGCGGCCCACCCCCCAATTCGCTCAAGCTCGATGCTTGTTTACCCGGCTTCTGCGCACGCGTGGTGAGCGAAACTGGGTTAGGCTGCGGACCATGTGTGGAATCGTGGGTTACGCCGGCGCGCGCCCGGCGCTCGGCATCGTGCTCGACGGCTTGCGTCGCCTGGAGTACCGGGGCTACGACTCGGCCGGGGTGGCCGTCGTGTGCGCCGACGAGCTGCTGGTCGAGAAGAAGGCGGGCAAGCTGGCCAACCTGGAGAAGGTGCTGGCCGAGCGGGCCGCCACCGACCCGGGTGCCTGCGCCGCCAGCCCGATCGGCATCGGCGACGGCACCACCGGCATCGGGCACACCCGCTGGGCCACCCACGGCGGCCCCACCGACCGCAACGCCCACCCGCACCTCGCCCCGGACGGGCGGGTCGCCGTGATCCACAACGGCATCATCGAGAACTTCGCGAAGCTCCGCGCCGAGCTGGAGGACGACGGCGTCCAGTTCAGCAGCGACACCGACACCGAGTGCGCCGCCCACCTGCTCTCCGCCGCGCTGGCCGACCTGCGCGCCGCCGGTGAGCCCGACGGCCCGCCCCTGCTCGCCGCCGCGATGCGGGCGGTCTGCCAGCGCCTCGAAGGCGCGTTCACACTGCTCGCCGTCGACGCGGCGGTGCCCGGCGCGGTGGTCGGCGCCCGCCGCAACTCGCCGCTGGTGGTGGGCCGGGGCGACGGGGAGAACTACCTCGCCAGCGACGTCGCGGCGTTCATCGAGCACACCCGCGAGGCGGTCGAGCTGGGCCAGGACCAGATCGTCCTGATCACCGCCGACTCGATCGAGATCACCGACTTCGCCGGCCTGCCGGCCACCGGCAAGGACTTCCACATCGACTGGGACTCCTCGGCCGCCGAGAAGGGCGGCTACGACTGGTTCATGCTCAAGGAGATCGAGGAGCAGCCGCAGGCCGTCGCCGACACCCTGCTCGGCCGGCTCACCGACAGCGGCGAGATCATGCTCGACGAGGTCCGCCTCAGCGACCAGGACCTGCGCGACGTCGACAAGATCTTCATCGTGGCGTGCGGCACCGCGTACCACTCGGGGCTGGTCGCGAAGTATGCCATCGAGCACTGGACCCGGATCCCGTGCGAGGTGGAGCTGGCCAGCGAGTTCCGCTACCGCGACCCCGTCCTCGACCGGTCCACGCTGATCATCGTGATCTCCCAGTCCGGCGAGACCATGGACACGCTGATGGCGCTGCGGCACGCCAAGGAGCAGAAGGCCCGGGTGCTCGCCATCTGCAACACCAACGGCTCGACCATCCCGCGCGAGTCCGACGCCGTGCTCTACACCCACGGCGGGCCCGAGATCGCCGTCGCCTCCACGAAGGCGTTCCTCACCCAGCTCGTCGCCTGCTATCTCATCGGCCTGCACCTCGCCCAGGTGCGCGGGATCAAGTTCGCCGACGAGGTGGCCGCCGTCGTGGACCAGCTCCACCAGATGCCCGGCAAGCTGCGCGAGCTGCTGGACCGGATCGAGCCGGTGCGGGAGCTGGCCCGGGAGATCAGGTCCGAGCCGACCGTGCTCTTCATCGGCCGGCACGTCGGCTACCCGGTCGCCCTGGAGGGCGCGCTCAAGCTCAAGGAGCTGGCGTACATGCACGCCGAGGGCTTCGCCGCCGGCGAGCTCAAGCACGGCCCGATCGCGCTCATCGACCAGGGCACCCCGGTGATCTGCATCGTGCCGTCGCCCGTCGGCCGGGGCATGTTGCACGACAAGGTCGTCTCCAACATCCAGGAGGTGCGCGCCCGGGGGGCCCGCACCATCGTGATCGCCGAGGAGGGCGACGAGGCGGTCGTCCGCTACGCCGACCACCTGATCCGGGTGCCGCGTACGCCGACGCTGCTCGCGCCCCTGGTGACCACCGTGCCGTTGCAGGTGCTCGCGGCGGAGATCGCGGCGGCCCGGGGGCACGACGTCGACCAGCCCCGCAACCTGGCCAAGTCCGTCACCGTGGAGTAGCCGCCCGCGGGCCGGCGGCTCGGCTGCCTGCGGGAGGGGCCGGTCACCGGCCCAGGACGATCCGGGCCATGCCGTCCAGGGCCGGGTTCGCCGGGTCCCAGTAGCCGGTGTGGCCGTGCCGGCCGCTGGGGAAGGTGCGCCCGCCGAAGCCCGGGTCGGCCGGGTCGTGGCCGAACCACAGCGCGTGGTCGTCCCGGCCGGTCAGCACGGCGGCCAGCGGGCTGAGCCCGCGCAGGACGCGGCGGGGCAGCTCGTCGGGGGCCGGGGCCAGCCGGATCCCGTCGTCGGGCGCCGTGCTCGCCCAGACCTCCCCGGCGGGCAGCCCCAGCCCGTCGGCCCGGTCGACGCCGACGCCGGGCGAGCCGACGAAGACCAGCGCGTCGGCGGCGAGCCCGTGGTCGCGGGCGGCGGTGCCCACGACCAGCGAACCGTAGCTGTGCCCGAGCACCGTCTGCGCCGGGCCGGCGGGCCGTCGTGGGTCGCCCGCAGCCCCTCCTGGAACCGGTGCAGCGCCGGGCCGGCGTCCCGGGCCTGGTGGGGCAGCACGGCCTCGTGCAGGAAGTCCGGCGCGTCGTAGTCCAGCCAGAGCACCGCCGCGGTGGACGCCGTCGGGTCCAGCGCCGCGCACCGGGCCTGCACCCGGGCGGCGCGGCCCAGCTCGCCGGTGGCGTCGGCGAGGCCGGCGGTCATCCCCGGCACGTAGGTCAGCACCCGGTCGGCCCGGTCCGGGTCGCCCAGCGCCACGACCGTCCGCCCCTCGCCGCCCGGGTCCAGCCCCAGCAGGTACGCCCGGGGCTGCCCGCCGCCGGTCAACCGGGCCGCCAGCGCGTCCAGCCCCGTCAGGGCACCCTCCACCCGGGCCAGCCCGGCCAGCTCCACCGGCCCGCGCGGCAGCCGGTCGAGCAGCCGGCGTCGCTCGGCCAGCAGCACCTCCCGCCGCCGGTCGACCAGCAGCCGGTTCGCCTGGTCCCGGGCCGCCACGGGCACCCCGTCGAGCCGGCCGACGAGCTCGGGCTCCCGGGAAACCAGCCAGCGGCGTTGCGCGGGCGTGAGCCCGGCCCACCAGGACCGGACGGTCGCCGGGCTGGCGCCCGGCGGCGGACGCCAGGGCGGGGGCGGGGCCACCCAGCCCGCGCCGGCCGCCCGGGTCAGCTCGGCGAGCCGGCCGGCGGCCTCTCGGTCGGCCGCGTCGGCCAGCTCCAGGGCCGCTGCCACGGCGGCGGCGACCCGGGCCACGGCGGCCGGCTGGCCCGGCCGCGCCCGCGCCGGGTCGGCGCTCGCCCGGCCCCGCCGGTCCAGCCGCACCCCGCCGGCGTCGGCCAGGGCGACCGCCTCGGTCAGCCGGGCCTTGGCCCGCTGGAGCCGCCCGGCCAGCTCGGCGAGCACCTGGTCGGTCTCGATCGCCGCCGGCGCGAGGGCCGCCAGCTCGGACCGGAGCGCGCCGATCCGCCCGCCCGCCGCCCCGGCCGCAGCGCCGGCCCAGCCGCCCCGCAGCGCGCGGGCCGCCGCGTCCAGCTCGGCGGCCCGCCGGCCGACCAGCCCGGTCAGCCCCCGCCAGGCCGCGCCGGCCGCCGCCCACCGGGCCGGGTCGGCCGCCCACAGCCGGGCATAGGCGTCGCCCCCGGCGGCGGCGGGGGACGCCCGCCCGCCGGGGCCGCCGGCCGGGTCGACGCCGCCGGCCCGGCCCGCCCTGCCGGCGGCTGCCCCGGCCGGGCCGCCCGCCCCGCCGGCCGCCGGGCTCCCACCGCCCGCGCCCCGGCGCGCCGCAGGGCTCACCGGGGGAGCACCCTGAGCCGGTGGGCGGCCCGCTCGTCGGCCGCCTGGTAGCCCTCGGCGGCACCGGTGAGCGCGCCCTGGGCGGCGGCGACCCGCGCGCCGAGCGCCCCACACCAGGCGTGCGCGGCCGACTCCAGGCCGCCCAGGGCGTCGGCCGACCGCCAGCCGGGGGCCGGCACCGCCAGCCCGGGCACGCCGGACAGCCCGTGCCCGAGCCGGTACGCGAGGTCGCCCAGCGCCCCGGCGACCTCCCGCAGCAGCTCCGGGCGGACGGTGAACGGCTCCTCGGTCATCGGTGGGCTCCTCCGGCTCGGTGCCCCGTCACGACATGACGGGCGGCGGGGCCGGCCCGGTGGGCCGGCGACACCGCCGTCGACGGGTGGACAGCGACGCCGTCGACGCTAGGCAGCCGCCCCGCCGACCGGAACGCCCTGTGGACAACGGGCGGCGGTCGTACCCCCGGGTTGTCCACAGGCGTTGCCCACAGTCGACCCGACGGGTAACCTGCGGCCGCCTCCGCCGGTAGGGTGAGGTCATGATCCTCGACGGTCCGGGGCGGCCCCGGCAGGCGGGCCGCGACGGCGTCGGCGCCCCCGGCGCGGACGCCGGACGGGGCGCGGCGGCATGAAACCGGTGTGGCGGGTCGCGGACGTGCGGGCGGCGGAGGCCGGGCTGATGGCCACCCTCCCCGCCGGCACGCTGATGCACCGGGCGGCGGCCGGGCTGGCGCGCCGCTGCGCGCTGCTGCTCGCCGACCGGGGCGGGGTCTACGGAGCCCGGGTGCTGCTGCTGGTCGGCACGGGCGACAACGGCGGCGACGCCCTCTACGCGGGGGAGCGGCTGGCCCGCCGGGGCGCCTCCGTGTCGGCCCTGCTGCTCACCCCGGGCCGGGCGCACGCGCCGGGGCTGGCCGCGCTGCGCGCCGCCGGGGGCCGCCTGGTGGACCGGCCGCCCGCCGTGGTCGACCTGGTGCTGGACG
This sequence comes from Micromonospora carbonacea, assembly GCF_014205165.1. Lineage (NCBI taxonomy): Bacteria > Bacillati > Actinomycetota > Actinomycetes > Micromonosporales > Micromonosporaceae > Micromonospora > Micromonospora carbonacea. The sequence continues at coordinate 562,488 of NZ_JACHMZ010000001.1, forward strand.
GGATCGTCGGGATCGGCGGCACCGGCGGGCTGCGCGAGGCGGCCGACCGGCTGGCCGGCGAGCTGCCCGGCCTGCGTGGCCGCGACGGCGGGCGGGCGGTCGTGGTCGCCGTCGACGTGCCCAGCGGGGTCGCCGTGGACACCGGCCACGTGCCGCCGGCCGCCTCCGGCCGGTCGACCGCGATCCGGGCCGACGTGACGGTGGCGTTCGGCGCGCTGAAGCCGGCCCTGGTGGTGGGCCCGGCGGCGGCGCTGGCCGGGCAGGTCGAGCTGGTCGACATCGGCCTGGGGCCGTGGCTGCGCGGCACGCCCGCGCTGCGGGTCACCGAGCGGTCCGACGTGGCCGACTGGTGGCCGGAGCCGGGCCCGGCCGCGGAGAAGTACACCCGGGGCGTGGTGGGCCTGGCGACGGGCTCGGCGGCGTACCCGGGCGCGGCCGTGCTCTCCGTCGGCGGCGCGCTCGCCGGCCCGACGGGCCTGGTCCGGTACGCCGGCAGCGCCCGCGCCGACGTGCTGCTGCACCACCCCTCCGTGATCGCGAGCGGCCGGGTCGCCGACGCCGGCCGGGTCCAGGCGTGGGTCTGCGGCTCGGGGCTGGGCACCGGCGAGGAGGCCGCCGCCGAGCTGCGGGCGGTGCTCGCCGCCCCGGTGCCGGTGGTGCTCGACGCCGACGCGTTGACGCTGCTCGTGGACGGGTCGATGGCGGACCGGCTGCGCCAGCGGGACGCGCCGATCGTGGTCACCCCGCACGACCGGGAGTTCGCCCGGCTCTGCGGGGAGGAACCGGGCGCGGACCGGGCCGCCGCCGCGCTGCGGCTGGCCGCCTGGATGAACGCGGTGGTCCTGCTCAAGGGGGACCGCACGGTCGTCGCCACCCCCGACGGCCGGGCGTACGTCAACCCGACCGGCACCCCCGCGCTGGCCACCGGGGGCACCGGCGACGTGCTCGCCGGGCTGCTCGGCTCGCTGCTCGCCGCCGGGCTGGCCCCGGAGCGGGCGGCCGCCGCGGCGGCGTACCTGCACGGGCTGGCCGGGCGGGAGGCGGCCCGGTCGGGCCCGGTGACCGCGCCCGAGGTGGCCGCCGCGCTCCGCCCGGTGGTGGCCGCGCTCGCCTGACGGGCGGCCGGCGCGGGCCGACCGGCGCCATGCCGGCGCGGGCCGATCGACGCCATGCCGGCGACATGGCGGGGTCGTTCGCCCCCGGATGCCGCCACCTGCCTGACATCGAGAAGCCCGCGGCGGCCCGGTCAGTAGGCTGAGGGGCATGTGGCAGTCCGAGGTGCGGGTCGATCTTGACGCGATCCGGGAGAACGTGACGCGGCTGCGCGCCGGCACCGGCGCCGAGCTGATGGCGGTGGTCAAGGCCGACGGCTACGGCCACGGCATGATCCCGTCGGCCCGCGCCGCGCTCGACGCCGGCGCGGACTGGCTCGGCGTCTGCACCCTCGACGAGGCGCTGACGCTGCGCCGGGCCGGCATCGACGCGCCCGTGCTGGCCTGGCTGCTCGCCCCCGGCCTGCCGCTGCACGAGGGCGTCGCGGCCGGGGTGGACCTGGCCGCCGCGAGCCTCACCCAGCTCGACGAGATGGTCGAGGCGGGCCGGCTCGCCGAGCGCCCGGCCCGCCTGCACCTGAAGGTCGACACGGGGCTGGCCCGGGGCGGGGCCACCGTCGCCGACTGGCCGGCGCTGCTGGAGGCCGCCGCGAAGGCCCAGGCCGACGGCCTGGTCGAGGTGGTCGGCGTGTGGAGCCACTTCGTCTACGCGGACCTGCCCGGCCACCCGACGACCGACCGCCAGCTCGCGGTCTTCCACGAGGCGCTGGACATGGTCGAGCGGGCGGGGCTGCGCCCGCGCTACCGGCACCTCGCCAACTCCGCGGCCACCCTGACCCGCCCCGACACCCACTTCGACCTGGTCCGGCCGGGGATCGCGACGTACGGGCTCTCCCCGGTGGCCGGCGAGCGGTTCGGGCTGCGCCCGGCGATGACCGCCCGGGCCCGGGTCATGCTCACCAAGCGGGTGCCCGCCGGCAGCGGAGTGTCCTACGGGCACACCTACCTCACCGACGCCGACGCCAACCTGGCCGTGGTGCCGCTCGGCTACGCCGACGGGGTGCCCCGGCACGCCTCCAACACCGGCCCGGTGCAGCTCGCCGGCCGGCGGCGGACCGTCTCGGGCCGGGTCTGCATGGACCAGTTCGTCGTCGACTGCGGCGACGACCCGGTGGCCGCCGGCGACGTGGCGACCCTGTTCGGCCCCGGGGCCGACGGCGAGCCCACGGCCGACGACTGGGCCGAGGCGGTCGGCACGATCAACTACGAGATCGTCACCCGGTTCGGCGGGGTGCGGGTGCCCCGCGTCTACGACGGCGAGCGGCCGTGAGCGAGCGCAGGGGCTTCCGGATCCCCCGGCCGCGCACCGCCGCCGGCCGGGTGGCCGGGGTCGTCGGGGCGGCCGTCGGGGTGGCCGCCGCCGGGCTCGCGGCGGGCGTGGTGAGCGAGCGTGTCCTGGTCCGCCGGCTCAAGGCGGACCCGGCCGACCCGCACGCCGACGAGGTCTTCGGCCAGCAGCGTTACGACGAGGCGTTCCGGCTGGAGCTGCCCGACGGCACCGACATCCACGTCGAGGTGGTGGAGCCGACCCGCCCCGTCCCCGGGCACCCGACCGTGGTGCTGGTGCACGGCTTCTGTCTGGACATGGGCACCTTCCACTTCCAGCGCAAGATGCTCGCCGAGCGGGGCGAGCACCGCATCGTCGCGTACGACCAGCCGGGGCACGGCCGGTCGGGGCGGCTGGAGACCGGCGAATACGATCTCGCCGCGCTCGGCCGCACGCTGCGCCGGGTCATCGACCGGACCGCCCCGGAGGGCCCGCTCGTGCTCGTCGGTCACTCGATGGGCGGCATGACCATCATGGCGTTCGCCGAGCTCTACCCGGAGCTGTTCGGCGACCGGGTGGTCGGCACGGTGCTGATGGCCACCTCGGGCGGGCTGCTGGCCGAGACGAAGCTCGTCGCCCCGGCCCTGCTCGGCCGGGTCGGCGCGCCGGTGCTCTACATGATGAGCAACGCCACCCGCTACGGCGGGCCGGCGATCGACGCCGCGCGCAAGTCGACGTCCAACGTGGCCTGGCTGCTCACCCGCAAGTACGGCTTCGGCACCCCGAAGCCCAGCCCGGCCCTGGTGTCGTACGTCGAGCTGATGAACTCCCGCACCTCGGCCGACACGGTCACCCGCTACCTGCGCACGCTGGCCACCCACTCCCGCTATCCGGCGCTGGCCGCGTTGGCCGGCACCCCGGTGCTGGTGGTGGTCGGCGACAAGGACATGATCACCCCCGTGACCCACTCGGAGGAGATCGTCCGGCGGCTGCCGCACGCCGAATACCTCAAGATCCATGACAGCGGGCACGTGGTGATGCTGGAGCACGCCGACGAGGTCAACGGGGCCCTGACCCGCTTCCTGGAGGGGCTGTGAGCCGGGCCGACGCGGCCGGTGCCGCTGTGCGCGCGGCGCTGCCGACGGTGGCGGACACCCACGCGTTCGGCCGCCGGCTCGCCGGGGTGCTGCGCGCCGGCGACCTGCTGCTGCTCACCGGCCCGCTGGGGGCCGGCAAGACGGCGCTGACCCAGGGCATCGGCGCGGGCCTCGGCGTGCTGGGCGACATCACCTCGCCGACCTTCGTGATCGCCCGCGTGCACCGGCCCGATCCGGTACGGGGCCGGGGCGTGGCGCTGGTGCACGCCGACGCGTACCGGCTGGGGGACGCCGCCGACCCGCGCGCCGAGATCGACGACCTCGACCTGGACGCCTCGGTCGACGACTCGGTCACCGTCGTCGAGTGGGGCGAGGGGCTGGTCGAGCAACTGGTCGACGCCCACCTGCGGGTCCGCATCGACCGGCGCGACGACGACACCCGGCTGGTCGAGCTGGCGCCGGCCGGCGGCGACTGGGCCGCCAGGCTGTCCGCTCTCGCCTGACGCGGCACGGGAGCATCCGGTCGCCACCGGCCCGAGGCTTCCGCCCCACCGCCGGACCGTCCCGCGCGGGTGTCGGACCGGGCTGGTAGGAAGGGGGCGACCGACTGCGAAAGGTTGCCGATGCCCCACGACGCCCCCACCCTCGACCTGCTCTCCCTGCTGCCCGAGGAGTGGCGCGCCCTGCTCACCCCGCACCTCGACCCGGCCCGCACGGCCGCGCTGGCCGAGTTCGTCGCCGGGGAATACGCCACCCAGACCGTCTTCCCGCCGGTCGAGGACCTGTTCTCCGCGTACCGGCTGTGTGGGCCGGGCCAGACCCGGGTGCTGATCCTCGGGCAGGACCCGTACCACAAGGCGGGGCAGGCGCACGGGCTGAGCTTCAGCGTCCGCGAGGGGGTGTCCGTCCCGCCGTCGCTGCGCAACGTCTTCAAGGAGTTGACCGAGGACCTGGGGGTGGCGAAGCCGCGCAGCGGCAACCTCGACGGCTGGGCCGCCCAGGGGGTGCTGCTGCTCAACTCGGTGCTGACCGTCCGGCAGGCCACCCCCGGCTCGCACGCCAACAAGGGGTGGGAGGAGTTCACCGACGCGACGATCCGCGCCCTCGACGCCCTCGACCAGCGGGTCGTCTTCCTGCTCTGGGGCGGATACGCCCGCAAGAAGGCGGCCCTGGTCACCAACCCGCAGCACGTGGTGCTGGAGGCCGGTCACCCGAGCCCGATGAACCCGCGCGGGTTCCTCGGCAGCCGCCCGTTCAGCGCGACGAACAAGGCCCTCGCCGACGCGGGCCTGCCGACCATCGACTGGGAGCGTTCGGCCGGCTGACCGGATCCACCACTTACCCGCCCGGATCGCCCGCCCGCGCCGACCACCCGCCCGAGCAGCACGCCCCGTCCGAGCGGGTTTCGTCGCCCGGTCACACCGCACTTTCGGAGTGACCGGGCGATCACCGTCTCATTTAGACTGTCGGCATCCCGCTATCCCGGCGGCTCCACGGATCGGAGGCGGCACGTGGCGGCTACGGCGACGGTCAACCCGCAGCAGTGGCGCGCGGCCCGGGAGGCGTTGGCGGCGGCCACCGACCGGTTCGCCCGGCTCGTCGAGTCGGTCGACCGGCCGCAGACCATGGTGACCGCGCACTGGTCGGTCGCCGACACCGTCGTCCACCTGGTCTCGGTCGCCTGGTGGTATGCGACGAAGCTCGACCCGCAGCACCCGCCGCTGCCGATCCCCGGCCTCGACGCCCGGCTGCCGACGGTCACCGTGGACACCATCGAGGGCGTCAACGACCTGGTCCTGGCGCACCTGACGGAGCGGGATCCCGCGCCGCTGCTGGCGCAGTTCCGCGCCGACGTGGCGAAGATCCTCTCGATCGCCGCCGACCGTGACCCCGACGAGCTGCTGCCCTGGTTCGGAGATGCCCGCGCACCGCTCGCCGGTCTCTTCGGCCACCTCGTCAACGAGCTGCTGGTGCACGGGTGGGACATCGCCCGCGCCACCGGTCGGCCCTGGGAGATGCCCGGCCGCGAGGCCGTGCTGTTCTTCGAGGTGTTCCTCGTCGGGGTGGTCCGCGCCGGTTACGGGCGGCTGCTCGACAACGACGAGCCGCCCCGGGAACGCCCGATCACCGTCGAGTTCCGGTCGGCGTACTGCGCCGACGTCACCCTCGTCCTGCACCGGGGGCTGGTGTCGATCGCCGCGCCCGGGGCCCGGCCGGACGTGCGGGTGCGGTTCGACCCGGCGGCGCTCAACCTGATGCTGTTCGGCCGGGTGGGCCGCGTCCGCACCGCCCTCACCGGTGGCGTCTCCATCCGGGGCCGCCGCCCCTGGCTGCTGTTCCCCTTCCTGCGGGTCCTGCGCACCCCGAGCTGACCCCGTCACCCGCTCGGCGACCAAGAGGTCTGCGTCGTCGTGGAGATCGACTCTGCCGCTTTCACCGAAGAAACGGGCGAGGGCGTGGGGGTGCGGGAGGGGCGGCGGGTGGGCGGTTAGGGTTGCGTTCGTGCTCGTACTGGTGGTGGACTCCTCGACCCCTGCGGTGACCGCGGCGCTGGTCGAGGTCACGGCGGACGGGGTGACGCCGCGCGCCCAGCGGCGCACCGTCGACGCCCGCGCGCACGGCGAACTGCTCGCCCCGCAGGTGCACGCCGTCCTCGCCGAGGTCGCCGCCCGCCCCGCCGACCTGACCGCGATCGTCGCCGGCCTCGGCCCCGGCCCGTTCACCGGGCTGCGGGTGGGGCTGGTCACCGCCGCCACCATGGCCCAGGTGCTCGGCGTCGCGGCGTACGGCGTGTGCTCGCTGGACGGGATCGGCCACCCGGCGGCGGCCGGCGGGCCGGTCCTGGCGGCGGCCGACGCCCGCCGCCGGGAGGTCTACTGGGCGGTGTACGACGGCGCGGGCCAGCGGATCGCCGGCCCCGACGTCGACACCCCGGCGGTCGTCGCGCAGCGCGCCCGCGACCTGGGGGCCACCGCCGCGGTCGGCGACGGCGCACACCGGTACGCCGACGTGCTCGGCCTGCCGCTGCGCGCCGAGCCCCGCTACCCGGACCCGACCGCGCTGGCCCTGCTCGCCGCCGAGCGGATCCGGGCCGGCACGCCCGGCGAGCCGCTCACCCCCCTGTACCTGCGCCGCCCCGACGCCGTGGCCGCCACCGCCCGCAAGCCGGTCCTGCCGTGAGCCGGCGGGACGCCGAGCGGATGGTCGCGCCTGCCGTGAGCCGGCGGGCCGCCGGGCGGGCGGGAGCGCCTGCCGTGAGCGGGCGGGCTGCCGGGCGGGCGGGAGCGCCTGCCGCGGGCGGGCGGGAGCGCCGGCGGTGAGCCGGCCGGAGCGGCCCGGCCCGGAGGGGATCCGGCTGGGCCGGTTCCGCTGGTGGCACGTCGACGACGTGCTCCCGATCGAGGCGGACCTGTTCGGGGCCGAACGGTGGTCACCGGCGATGTTCTGGAACGAGTTGGCCAACGGCCACTTCTACCTGGTCGCCACCCCGGCCGACGGGGACGCCGTGATCGGCTACGCCGGGCTGGCCGTCGCCGCGCCGGACGAGGCGTGGGTGCAGAACATCGCCGTCGCCCGGGACGCCCAGCGGCGCGGGGTGGGCCGGGCGCTGCTGGAGGCGCTGCTCGCCGAGGCGGCCCGCCGGGGCGTACGCAGCACGCTGCTGGAGGTGGCGGCGGACAACGGCCCCGCCCAGCGGCTCTACGCGACGTACGGCTTCGAGCCGATCGGCGTGCGCCGCGGCTACTACCAACCCAGCAACACCGACGCGCTGGTCATGCGGCGCGACCAGGACTGAGGAGCCATGGCCGACGCACCGCTCATCCTCGGCATCGAGACCTCCTGCGACGAGACCGGCATCGGCATCGTGCGCGGGCACACCCTGCTCGCGGACGCGCTGGCCTCCAGTGTCGCCGAGCACGCCCGGTTCGGCGGGGTGGTGCCCGAGGTGGCCAGCCGCGCCCACCTGGAGGCCATCGTGCCCACCATGGACCGGGCGCTGGCCGAGGCGGGGGTGACCATGGCCGACGTCGACGCCATCGCGGTGACGTCCGGCCCGGGGCTGGCCGGCGCGCTGCTGGTCGGCGTGGCCGCCGCGAAGGGGTACGCGCTGGCCGCCGAGAAGCCGGTGTACGGGGTGAACCACCTCGCCGCCCACGTCGCCGTGGACACTTTGGAGCACGGTCCGCTGCCCGAGCCGGCGATCGCCCTGCTGGTCTCCGGCGGGCACTCGTCCCTGCTGCTCGTCGACGACCTGGCCCGGGGGGTGACCCCGCTCGGCGCGACCATCGACGACGCCGCCGGTGAGGCGTTCGACAAGGTGGCCCGGCTGCTCGGCCTGCCGTTCCCCGGCGGCCCGTACATCGACCGGGAGGCCGCCGCCGGCGACCCGGCCGCGATCGGCTTCCCGCGCGGCCTCACCGCCGCCAAGGATCTCGCCGCCCACCGCTACGACTTCTCCTTCTCCGGCCTGAAGACGGCCGTGGCCCGCTGGGTGGAGGCCCGCCAGCGGGCCGGCGAGCCGGTGCCGGTGGCCGACGTGGCCGCGTCGTTCCAGGAGGCGGTCTGCGACGTGCTCACCGCCAAGGCGCTGGCCGCGTGCCAGGCGCACGGGGTGGACACGCTGGTGATCGGCGGGGGCGTGGCGGCGAACTCGCGGCTGCGGGTGCTGGCCGAGCACCGGGCGGCGAAGCTCGGCATCCGGGTGCGGGTGCCCCGGCCGAAGCTGTGCACCGACAACGGGGCGATGGTGGCCGCGCTGGGCTCGCACCTGGTCGCGGCGGGCGTCGCGCCCAGCCGGCTCGACCTGCCGGCCGACTCGGCCCTGCCGCTGACCACGGTCAGCGTGTGACGGCGAGGCCCGGCCCGGAGGCGCCGCCGGAGGCCCGACACGAGCGAGGGGAGTGACGACGTGATCGTACGGATGTGGGAGGCGCGGGCGGAGCCCTACGGCTTCGCCGACCTGATCACCTGGGTCTGCGACACGGCGCTGCCAGAGGTCGAGCACGACCCGCTGCACGTGTCCAGCGAGGTGTTCAGCTCCACCGATCACCGGGTGGTGGTGATCTCGAAGTGGCGCAGCAGCCCCCGGCCGCTGCCCGACCCGCCCGCGACGCTGCTGGCCCGGCCCCCGCACGCGTGGGACTTCACCGAGGTCGACCGCTGACGGCGCGCAAGGAAGGGCCCCCTGTTAACGCTTTCTGTTGCACAGGGGGCCCCTCCTAACCGCAGCAGCAGTGACAGCCCGCACCCCGGCTTCCGTCAGCTGCGGCGCAGGATGCGGTACGTGGCGATGCCGCCGGTGCCGAGCGCGGCGATGAAGACCAGCCACACCACCGTCGTGCTGACGCCGAGCCGGCCGCCGCTGCCGACGTTCGCGGCGGCCGCCGCGACCAGCGAGTCGCTCTGCGCCGGGGGGAGGGCGGCGGGCGGGAGCTGCTCCCAGCGGACCAGGCCGGTGCTCTCCAGCATCGCCATGTGGTCGGAGACGAAGTCGTTGGCCTCGTCGGCGAGCTTGCGGACGGTCGCGTCCCTGGTGCTGGCGCGCACCGCGCCGATGACGGGGAAGATCTTGCCGTGCGCCACCCGGAGCCGGGTCACGAAGATCTGGTCGAACCGGCCGCCGCTGGACTCCTGCATCTCCTTGAGCCACCCCTTCTGCTCGGCGGTGGCGTCCGAGGGCAGGGTCGCGCCGAGCTTGTTGGCGGCGTCCACGACGAGCTGGTCCAGCACCCCGTGCTGCCGGGAGATCTCCGCGCCGATCTCGCGCACCCGGGCCGACTGGCCCTTCTCGGCGGCCATCTCACCGGCCGGCATCTCCCACAGGCCGGCCAGCCGTACGCCGGCGAGCAGCGTCATGTCGGCGGCGTTGAGCTGGGCGTTGGCGGGTGCGGCGACGGCCACGCCGGGGAGCACCCCGAGCGCGGCGACGAAGGTGACCACCAGCGCCGCCATCCGGTGGGTCCGGTGCCCTGGCCGGCGACGTGCGGATCTGAGCGGTGCCATGGGTGCGGTGCCTCCTCGGTCCGGGCCGAACGCGTCCGTCCGGGCGGCCGGGTCCCCCGGGCCGCCCCTCCGGTCACTGGTACGGATCGTCGCCGCGATCAGTTCATCCGGATCCCGGAAGAGCGTCTCGCGAAATCCGACGGCGTGGATCCGCCGGCGGCGCGGGTCAGCGGGTGACGGCCATCAGCAGGCCGAGCAGGAGCAGCGTGGCGACGGCGACCGCGAAGACGACCAGCAGGTCGCGCCGGCCGTGCGCGGGCGAGGCGGGGAGGACCGGGTCGGCCGGCAGGTCCCGGGTCACCGCGGCCAGGTCGCCGAGGGTGCGGGCGGCCCAGGCGTCGGCGGCCCGCTCGGAGAACTCGTCCAGGGTGAGCCGGCCCGCCGAGGCGTGCCGTTGCAGGTCGGCGACCACCCGGTGCCGGTCGTCGTCGGAGGCGCGCAGCTCGACGTCCACGCCGGACAGCGTACGCAGCCGCGCCCGGTCGCGGCACGCCCGCGCGGCGGGCGGTCAGGCCGCGTCGAGGGGGTCGGCGAGCAGCCGCTCGAACGCCAGCTCCGCCGCGCCGATCAGCGCCGCGTCGTCGCCGAGCTTCGGGGTACGCAGCCGCACGTGCTCCAGGCAGGCCGGCAGCCCGATCGAGTTGAGCCGGCTGCGCACCTGGGCCGCCGCGGCGAGGTAGAGGTCCCGCATCGCGCCGCCGAAGATGACCATCTCGGGGTTGAAGATGTTGACCAGGTTGGCCACGCCGAAGCCGAGCCAGTCGCCGGCCTGCCGTACCGCCGTCTGGGCCCGCGCGTCGCCCCGGTCGGCGGCCTCGAAGACGGCCAGCACCGCGTCGGGCCCCCGGGCGTCGGAGCGGCCGGCGGCCCGCAGCAGCCCGTGCTCGCCGATCTCGGTCTCCCAGCAGCCCCGCGAGCCGCACTCGCAGGGCTGGCCGTCGCGCACCACCACCATGTGCCCGACCTCGCCGCTGTACCCGCCGTGCCCGGTCAGCCGCCGGCCGCCGGCGATGATGCCGGCGCCGACGCCGACGTCCCCGTACAGGTAGATGACGTTGTCGCAGCCGGCGGCGACGCCCCGGGCGTGCTCGGCGAACGCCGCCACGTCGGCCACGTTGCCGACGGTGATCGGCACGTCGATGCCCAGCTCGGCGGCGAGGGCCGCGCCGATCGGCTCGTCGACCCAGCCGGTGGTCGGGCTGAGCCGGACCAGGCCGTCGTCGCGGCGGACCATGCCGCAGACCGCCACCCCGGCCCCGACGCAGACCGCGTCGGCGGCGACGGACTGGTGCATCTCCTTGACCGCGCCGGCCAGCAGCGGCGCGGCCTCCCCGGCCACCAGGTTGCGGGGCCGGTCGACCTCCCGGCGGTCGAGCACCGCGCCGCCCAGGCCGATCCGTGCGGCCCGCAGCCGGTCCACCTCCACGCTGTACGCGTACGCGTAGACGCGTTCCGACTCGGGCCGGACGACCAGCGACGGTCGTCCGGCCCGGCCGGTCTCCTTCGGCGCCCCCTCGCTGACCAGCCCGGCGCCGGCCAGGTCGGCGGTCAGCGCGCCGATGGTGCTCCGGTTGAGCCCGAGGGTGGTGGTCAGCTCGGCGCGGGTCGTCGCGCCGTGGACGTGCACGTAGCGCAGCAGGGCACCGAGGTTCTGCCGACGGATCTCGTCCTGGCTCGGTCCCACGCGCATCGCTACCGGTGCTTCCGTGCGGGTGTCAACGGTTGCCGGTGGCCGCCGACCGGCGGCGGGACAGCGCGTCCACGCTCGCGGCGAGCAGCAGTACCACGCCCGTGACCACGTACTTGACCCCCGAGCTGTAGCCCATCAGACCCATGCCGTTGTCGATCACGGCGACCACCGCGCCGCCGAGCACGGCGTCGAGCACCCGGCCCTTGCCCCCGAAGAGGCTGGTGCCGCCGATCACCGCCGCGCCCACGGCGTAGAGCAGCACATTACTGCCACCCGTGTTGGGGTCCACCGAGTTGGCCCTGCTCGCCGCCACGATGCCGCCGATCGCGGCCATCGAGGAGCAGATGACGAAGACCGAGATGCGGATCCGGTCGACGTTGATGCCGGCGCGGCGGGCCGCCTCCTTGTTGCCGCCGACCGCGTAGACGTGCCGGCCGTAGCTGGTGCGCTGGAGCACGAACGTCCAGGCGATCAGCAGCACCGCGATGATCGGCACCACGATCGGCACGCCCTTGAGCGAGGTGATCAGGACGTTGCGGCTGCGCTCCAGGTTGAGCACGTACACGGCGACGCCGAGGATGACCGCCAGCACGCCGACCCGGGCGGCCACGACGGCCAGCGGGTCGGTGACGAGCCCCCGGGCGGAGCGGTTGCGGTGCCGCACGAGCTGCACCGCCGCGTAGCCGGCGACGGCGACGGCGGCCAGCACCCAGCCGATCGCGGGCGGGAGGTTGCGGTTGGCGATCGCCACCAGCGTGTCGTCGCGTACCGAGATGTTGGCGCCCTCCTTCATCAGCATCAGCACGATGCCCTGGAAGGCGAGGAAGCCGGCGAGGGTGACCACGAACGACGGGATGCCGACCTTCGCGACCAGGAAGCCCAGCGTGGTGCCGATGAGCAGGCCGGTCACGAGGGCGGCGAGCACCGCCACCCACCAGGGGTAGCCGAGCACGGTGACGATGTTGGCGAGGACGGCCGCGCAGACGCCGCTGGCGAAGCCGGCGGAGAGGTCGATCTCGCCGAGCAGCAGGACGAAGACCAGTCCCATCGCGATCAGCGTGACCGCCGCGCCCTGGGTGAACAGGTTGGCGAAGTTGCCGGCGGACAGGAACGACGGGCGCATGATCGCGAAGACCGTGCAGAGCACGATCAGGCCGAGCACGGCGGGCAGGGCGCCGATGTCGCCGCCGCGTACCCGGCTGACGTAGTTGCTCAGGTGGCCGCCGACGGTGACGGGCGGGGTGACCGCCGCCGGCCCTTCCTTCTTCACGGCGGTGGTGGTCATCGGAGGGCTCCCGGGGTCGTGCCGACGGCCGCGCCGCCGGTGCCGTTGCCACCCGCCGGGTCGGCGGCGAGCCCGAGGGCGCCGGAGCGGCCGGCGGTGATCAGCTCGACGATCTGCGAGTGGGTGATGTCGGTGGTCTTCACCTGGGCCACCATCTGGCCGAGGTAGAGCGCGGCGATCCGGTCGGAGACCGCGAAGACGTCGTTCATGTTGTGCGAGATGAGCACGACGGCGAGGCCGCTGTCGGCGAGCCGGCGGACCAGCTCCAGCACCTGGGCGGTCTGCGCGACGCCCAGCGCGGCGGTCGGCTCGTCGAGGATGACCAGCCGGCTGTTCCACAGCACCGCCTTGGCGATGGCGACGGTCTGCCGCTGGCCGCCGGAGAGGCTGGAGACGTGCTGGCGCAGCGACTTCACCGTCCGGACGCTCAGCCCGGCGAGGGTCTCGGCGGCCATCTGCTCCATGGTCGGCTCGTCGAGGACGATGCCGGTGCGCTTCTCCCGGCCGAGGAACATGTTCTGCACGATGTCGAGGTTGTCGCAGAGCGCGAGGTCCTGGTAGACGACCTCGATGCCCAGGGCGGCGGCGTCGCGGGGGCTGCTGATGCCGACCGGGCGGCCCTCGAAGAGGAACTCGCCGGAGTCGACGGGGTGGATGCCGCTGATGCACTTCACCAGGGTCGACTTGCCGGCGCCGTTGTCGCCGACCAGCGCGGTGACCTCGCCGGGGTGGACGGTGAGGGCGACGTCGCGCAGCACCTGGACGGGACCGAAGCTCTTGTCGATCCCTCGTAGTTCCAGCAGGGGGGTTGCGGACACAAGGGTCTCCTAATGCACGGAGGGGAGATCGCGGAGCCCGTCCGGCGCGGGCCGCCGCCCGGCACGGGGTCACCGTGCCGGGCGGCGTCGCCTGGCGGGTACGACGGTCGCGTACGGGTCAGCTGATGCCGGCTTCGGTGCAGAACTTGGCGTAGGCGGCGGTGCAGAGCTCTTCCTTGGTGACGAAGCCGTCGGCGACGACGTCCTTGACGTTGTCCTTGTAGATGGCCTTCGGCTCCAGCAGCACGGCCGGGACGTCCCGGTTGCCCTCGACGTCCTTGACGGTCTGCCCGGTGTCCTTCCTCTCGCCCTTGGCGACCGCGATGGCCAGCTCGGCGGCGGCGTCCGCCTCCTTCTTGACGGCCTTGTAGACGGTCATGCACTGGTCGCCGGCGAGGATGTTCTGGAGGCCCTGCACGGTGGCGTCCTGCCCGGTCACCGGGACCTTGCCGTTGAGCTTGTTCTTCTTCAGCACGGAGATGGCGGCGTTGCCGAGGCCGTCGTTCGCGGCCAGCACTCCGTCGATCTTGCCGCTGGCCTTGGTGTACTGCTGCTCGAAGATCGTGGCGGCCTGCGTGCTGTCCCAGTCCGGCACCGAGTCGTCGGCGACCTTGGTGTACTCCTTCGAGTCGAACTTCGGCTTGAGCACCGAGTCGTACCCGTTCTTGAACAGGGTCGCGTTGTTGTCGGTCGGCGAGCCGTTGAGGTAGGCGATCGCCGGGTTCTTGACGCCCTTGTCGGTCAGGCACTTGGCCAGACCCTCGCCCTGGAGCTTGCCGACGGCCTCGTTGTCGAAGCTGACGTAGTACTGCGCGGAGCCGCCCAGCGTGAGCCGGTCGTAGTCGATCGTGGCGACGCCCTGCGACTTGGCCTTGTCGAGCACGGCCTTGCCGGTGCCCGAGTCCAGGTTGACGATCATCAGGGTGGTCACCCCGTTGGTGATCATCTGGTCCGCGATGGTCTGGAACGCGGTCTTGTCGCCCTGCGCGTTCTGGATGTCGTACTCGACGTTCGCGGTCTTGAACGCGGCCTCCAGGAACTTGCGGTCGGCGCCCTCCCAGCGGGCGGAGGACTTGCTGTCCGGCAGGATCACGCCGATCTTCGGCTTCTTGGCGGAGGAGCCGGCCTGGTCGCCGCTGTCGGAGTTCTCGCCGCAGGCGGCCATGCTGCCGGCGGCCAGCAGGCCCACGGCGGCGAAGGTGAGGAAGCCCTTGCGCATCTGCACGGGTCCTTTCGGGGTGGGGGAGCGGGAGTGGGGCGGTGTTTTGTTGTGTCCGGCAACGTATTGCGCGCCGCGCCGCCCCCACAAGACCACCGAGGTCAGAAGTTTGTTGGCGGCGGTAACAATTCAGCAACGTGAACGACACTCCGCCCTAACCGCCCCGAAAGCGGGCAGACCGAGGAGCCGCGCCCGGGCGCGGCGATCATGAGAGTTGCCGATGTCGCCGGCCGCCAAACCTGCCGCCGGCCGACACCTCGGCTCGGGGGTGCCGGCTCGGGGCGCCGGGCTCGGGATGCCGGCCCGGAATGTCGGGCTCGGGCGTCGGCCCGGGATGCCGCTCGGCGCGCGGCGTCGGGTCAGCCGGCGGCGATGGGGGCGGCGGTGGCGTCGGTGAGGGCGACCAGGTCGGCCGGGGCGAGCTGGAGCTGGAGGCCGCGCCGGCCCGCCGAGACGTACACGGTGTCGTGGGCCAGCGCGGAGGCGTCCAGCACCGTGGGCAGCCGCTTGCGCTGGCCGAGCGGGCTGATCCCACCGCGCACGTACCCGGTGGCCCGCTCCGCGACCGTCCGGTCGGCCATCGTCGCCCGCTTGCCGCCGAGCGCGGCGGCGAGCGCCTTGAGGTCCAGCTCGCCGGTCACCGGCACCACCGCCACCGCGAGCGCGCCGTCGACCTCGGTGACGAGGGACTTGAACACCCGCTCCGGCGGCACGCCCAGGGCCGCCGCGACGAGCGCGCCGTAGTTCGGCGCGTCCGGCGACACGTCGTACGGGTGGGTGCTGTGCCGGATCTTCCGCTTCGTCAGCAGCGCCGTCGCCGGAGTCCCCTGTCCCGCCATGCCGACAAGCTAGCCGGCCGCCGCCTCCTGATCCAGCGGATCCGGCACCGGACGGCAGACCAGCACGGTCGGCGCGCCGGCCACCCGGGTCAGCACCAGGCTCGCCGCCTCCGGGCCGGCCAGCCGCAGGTCGCGCCGCAGCCGCTCCGGCTCCAGCGCCGAGCCGCGCTTGAGGATCTCCACCCGGCCCACCCTGCGCTCGCGCAGCAGGGCGCGCAGCCGCTTCAGCGAGAACGGCAGCACGTCGGTGACCTCCAGGCAGCGGGCGAAGGGCGTCGCGCCGGGAGCGTCGGCGTACAGGTAGGCGATGGTCGGGTCGGCGAGCGTGGCGTCCAGCTCGCCGGCCAGCTCCGCCACGAGGTGCGCGCGGACGACGGCCGGGTCGGGGTCGTGGACGTACCGCCGGACGGGACCGACGGTGGCCTCTTCCGCGCCGGAGCCGGTGAGCTGATGGCAGGCGGGCTGGCGGCCGGCGGGGTGATCGCAGGGGGTGGGGTGATTGCAGGGGGCCCCTGCTATACAAAAAGCGTTAACAGGGGGCCCCTCCTTCAGCGCGGTGGCGCGGCGGGGGACCTCGGCGAGGCGGCCGCACCACAGGGCGGCCTCGACCAGGTCGCCGCCGACGCTCACCCACTCCGCCTCCGCGCCCGCCGGGATCAGCGCGTGGTCGAGCCCCGGGGCCACCTTCACCACCGTGTGCGGCACCCGTTCGGCCAGCGCGGTGACGAAGTCCCACGGCGGCGAGTAGGCGTTCGGGTCGAAGATCCGCCGGCCGGTGCCGGCCCTGCGCCGCGCCGGGTCGCAGAACGCCGCGTCGACGGAGGACACGTCGAACGCCGTGGCGTCGCCGCACTCCACCGTGAACTCCCCGGCCAGCCCGGCTGCCTCGGCGTTCGCGGCGGCCATCGCGGCGGTGACCGGGTCGGCCTCCACCCCGTACACCCGGATGCCGGCGCGGGCGGCGGCGAGCGCGTCGGCGCCGAGGCCGCAGCCCAGGTCGGCCAGGGTGCGCACCCCGGCGGCGCGCAGCCGGTCGGCCCGCCGGGCCGCGACGACCCCCCGGGTCGCCTGCTCCAGGCCGGCGCGGGTGAGGAACATGCCGGCCGCCGCCGGCCCGAACTTGCCGACCGCCCGGCGGCGCAGCTCGGCCTGGGTGAGCGCGGCGGCGGCCAGCCCGGCGGGCACCCCGGCCGAGCGGAGCGCGGCCGCCGCGGCCAGCGGGTCGCCGCCGGCCACCTCGGTCGCCGCGGCGAGCGCGGCCGACCCCTCGGGGGTACGCAGGGCGGCGAGCTGATCGAGATCCACGCGCCCATTGTCGGGCCCGGGCGGCGGCCGGCCGGCGGCGGTGGCGGCGGTGCCGGAGGTTGGCGGGGTCCGGGGCCCGTGCCGGCGGCGTGTCGAGGTGACGGGTGGCGGAACTGTGGCGACACGACGGGCGACGCGTTGGCACTCTCCTTGACGGAGTGCTAGCCACGGCCTAACCTGCGATTAGCACTCTCCCATCGAGGGTGCCAGCTTCCGGGCCCCGCGCCCGGGGGTGACGCCAGGCGGACCGGCACCCGCGACGACGGCCCCGCCCGGTGGCATGTGGCAGATTGACGCTGGTCGGCCCCGCCGTCCGGCAACGAAACCAGTACCCCAGGAGGGTATGCCCGTGACTACCGCGACCAAGGTTGCGATCAAGCCGCTCGAGGACCGCATCGTGGTCCAGGCGAACGAGGCTGAGACCACCACGGCGTCGGGCATCGTGATCCCCGACACCGCCAAGGAGAAGCCGCAGGAGGGCACCGTCCTCGCTGTCGGCCCGGGCCGGATCGACGACAAGGGCAACCGCGTGCCGATCGACGTCAAGGTCGGCGACACCGTCCTCTACTCGAAGTACGGCGGCACCGAGGTCAAGTACGCCGGCGAGGAGTACCTGGTGCTCTCCGCCCGCGACGTCCTCGCGGTCATCGAGAAGTAAGCAACCGATCCGCGTCACTGCCCCGGTCCGGCTCGCCGGGCCGGGGCAGTGACGCTTCGAAGGGATACAGATGGCGAAGATCCTGAGCTTCTCGGACGACGCCCGGCACCTGCTGGAGCACGGTGTCAACGCCCTCGCGGACGCGGTCAAGGTCACTCTCGGCCCGCGCGGGCGCAACGTCGTCCTGGACAAGAAATTCGGTGCGCCCACGATCACCAACGACGGCGTGACCATCGCCAAGGAGATCGAGCTCACCAACCCGTACGAGAACCTCGGCGCGCAGCTGGTCAAGGAGGTGGCGACCAAGACCAACGACGTCGCCGGCGACGGGACCACCACCGCGACCGTGCTGGCCCAGGCGATGGTCCGCGAGGGCCTGCGCAACGTGGCCGCCGGAGCCAACCCGTCCGGCCTCAAGCGGGGCGTCGACGCGGCGGCGACGAAGGTCTCCGAGGCGCTGCTCGACCGGGCCGTCGAGGTCGCCGGCAAGGAGTCGATCGCGCACGTGGCGACGATCTCCGCGCAGGACGCCACCATCGGCGACCTGATCGCCGAGGCGATGGAGCGGGTCGGCCGCGACGGCGTCATCACCGTCGAGGAGGGCTCGGCGCTCACCACCGAGCTCAACGTGACCGAGGGCCTCCAGTTCGACAAGGGCTTCATCTCCCCCAACTTCGTCACCGACGCGGAGGGCCAGGAGGCGGTCCTGGAGGACCCGTACATCCTGATCACCACGCAGAAGATCTCGGCGATCGAGGAGCTGCTGCCGCTGCTGGAGAAGGTCCTCCAGAACAACCAGCCGCTGCTGATCGTCGCCGAGGACGTCGAGGGCCAGGCCCTGTCCACCCTCATGGTCAACGCGATCCGCAAGACCATCAAGGTCTGCGCGGTCAAGGCCCCGGGCTTCGGCGACCGCCGCAAGGCGATGCTCCAGGACATGGCGATCCTCACCGGCTCCGAGCTGGTCGCCCCGGAGCTGGGCTACAAGCTCGACCAGGTCGGCCTGGAGGTGCTCGGCACCGCCCGGCGGGTCGTGGTCGACAAGGAGACCACCACCGTCGTCGACGGCGGCGGCAAGGCCAACGAGGTCGCCGACCGGGTCGCCCAGATCCGCAAGGAGATCGAGGCCTCGGACTCCGACTGGGACCGGGAGAAGCTGGCCGAGCGGCTGGCGAAGCTCTCCGGCGGCGTCGCGGTCATCAAGGTGGGCGCGGCGACCGAGGTCGAGATGAAGGAGCGCAAGCACCGCATCGAGGACGCCATCGCCGCGACGAAGGCCGCCGTCGAGGAGGGCACGGTCCCGGGCGGCGGCGCCGCCCTGGCGCAGATCCTGTCGGTGCTCGACGACGACCTCGGCTTCACCGGTGACGAGAAGACCGGCGTCTCGATCGTGCGCAAGTCGCTCGTCGAGCCGCTGCGCTGGATCGCCCAGAACGCCGGCCACGACGGCTACGTGGTGGTGCAGAAGGTCGCCGGCAGCCAGTGGGGCCACGGCCTCGACGCGGCCGTCGGCGACTACGTCGACCTGGTCAAGTCCGGCATCATCGACCCGGTGAAGGTGACCCGCAACGCCGTCACCAACGCCGCCTCGATCGCCGGCCTGCTGCTCACCACCGAGAGCCTGGTGGTGGAGAAGCCGGAGAAGGCCGAGCCGGCCGCCGCCGGTGGCCACGGCCACTCGCACGGCCACGGCCACCAGCACGGCCCCGGTTTCTGACCCACCCGGGTCCGACCCAGCCGCACCACTGTCAAGGCACGCCGGCTCCCCACGGCGTGCCTTGACGCTTGTCCGCCCCGTGTCCCGGCCGCCCGTCCCGGGTCCGGAGCACGGGGCGGTTGCTTACGGAACGCTGACGTGCCTGTCGCGTCCCCGGCCGATCGGAAACACTGGGCGGATGGGCACCATCTCGCGCGGGTACGCCGCGCTGGCCGGGATCACCGCCGCCGCCGTGGCGATCGGCGCCGCCGAACCGGTGGCGGTGCTGACCGGCCCCCGGTCGGCCCCGCTGGTCGCGGTCGGCGGGCTGGTCGTCGACACCGTCCCCGAACCGGTCAAGCAGTTCGGCATCGCGGTCTTCGGCACGTACGACAAGATCGCTCTGCTGGTCGGGACGGCGCTGCTGCTGGCCGGCTTCGCGGCGCTGCTCGGCGTCCTCGCCGCGCGCCGGCTGTGGTTCGGCCTGGCGGGCATCGGGGCGTTCGCGGCCCTCGGGGTGGCCGCCGCGCTGACCCGGGCCGGCGCGGACGCCACCGACGCGCTGCCGGCGCTGGCCGGGGCGGCCCTCGGCGCGCTGACGCTCTGGCTCCTGCTGGCCGGCCCCCTGCACCCCGACCCCTGGCCGTGGACCCCGCCCACCGCCGCCGCCGGCAAGGAAGGGCCCCTTGTTAACACCCCCCTGTTAACAAGGGGCCCTTCCTTGCGCCCCGAGCGCCCCGAGCGCCCCGAGCGCGCGGAGGGGCGGCGGCGGTTCCTGACCGGCGTCGGCGCGCTGGCCGGCGCGGCCGTCGTGACCGGGCTGGGCGGGCACTGGCTGGCCGGGCGGCGCGGGGTGGCGGAGGCCCGGCAGGCGGTCGCCCTGCCCGCGCCGGCCTCGCCCGCGCCGCCGGTGCCGGCCGGCGCGGATCTCTCCCTCACCCAGCTCGCCCCCTACGTCAGCCCGACGTCCGGGTTCTACCGCATCGACACCGCGCTGGTGGTGCCCCAGGTGGACCCGGACACCTGGCGGTTGCGCATCCACGGCCGGGTGCGCAACCCGATCGAGCTGACCTTCGCCGACCTGCTGGCCCGCCCCATGGTCGAGCGGTACGTCACCCTGGCCTGCGTGTCGAACGAGGTAGGCGGGGACCTGATCGGCAACGCCCGCTGGCTGGGGGTGCCGATCCGGGAGCTGCTCGACGAGGCGCAGCCGGAGGAGGGCGCGGACCAGGTCGTCGGGCGCTCGGTCGACGGCTGGACGTGCGGCACCCCGACGGCGGCGCTGCGCGACGGCCGCGACGCCCTGCTCGCGGTGGGGATGAACGGCGAGCCGCTGCCGGTGGAGCACGGCTTCCCCGTCCGCATGGTGGTGCCCGGCCTCTACGGCTACGTCTCCGCCTGCAAGTGGGTGACCGAGCTGGAGCTGACCAGCTTCGCCGACTTCGACGCGTACTGGGTGCCCCGGGGCTGGTCGGCGCAGGGGCCGATCAAGACGCAGTCACGGATCGACACGCCCCGCCCGCGCAACCGGCTCACCGCCGGCCCGGTCATGGTCGCCGGGGTGGCCTGGGCGCAGCACCGGGGCATCCGCCGGGTCGAGGTACGCGTCGACGACGGCCCGTGGCGGGAGGCGACGCTCGCCCCGACGGTGTCGGTGGACACCTGGGTGCAGTGGTCCTGGCAGTGGACGGCCACCCCCGGCGAGCACACCCTCCAGGTGCGGGCCACCGACGCCGACGGCGAGACGCAGACCGAGCGCCGGCAGCGGGTCGACCCGGACGGCGCGACGGGCTGGCACACCGTCCGGGTCACCGTGCGCTGACCGTCGGGCGGAGCCGCGCCGGCAGGTGGGTCACCCGGCCGTGGGCGTGGCGGGTGGCGCGCCGGTGGCCCGGTCACCCGGCGGTGGGCGTGGCGGGCGGCGCGCCGGTCACCCGGCGGTGGGCGTGGCGAAGGACGGCGGCGGCCCGAGGTGGGCGACCTCCGGGGCCAGCAGCACCGACCAGGGCGGCCGGAACTCCGGCGACCGGCGGTCCAGCTCCGCCTGGAGCTCGCCGCGCCACGGCCCGCCCCGGCCGTGGTGCGGCAGCCATTCCGGCCACGAGTCGTAGCACCGGTCGACGGTGAAGCCGTCGGCCGTGGTCCGGAGGCGGAGGAAGATCCAGCGGCCGTGGGCCGGGTCGGCCTCGGCGGCCCGGAGCCGCCGGACCAGCTCGCCGGCCTCCCGGAAGGCCGTCCAGTCGTCCTCGCCGGGCCGTGGGGCGGGTGCCGGGTCGCCGTCGTGCTGGCTGAGGGCGCTGTCGGTGACCTGGACGACCAGCGCGCAGCGGCCGTCCCCGGCCGGGGCCCGGCGGCGCGCCCAGTCGACGAGGGCCGCCAGCTCCGCGGTGGGCGTCGGGGCCGGGCGGGGCGTCTCGGCAGCCGCGCGCATGGCGGCCCAGACCAGCTCGTCGTGCTGGTCGTCGCTGAGCACCCGGACGCGCCGCGGCGGGGCCTCGACCGACGCGGGGACCTCCGGCCGGGCGGTGCCCGGGGTCAGCCCGGCGCGCGCGGCCATCGCCAGGCCGGCGGCCACGTCGACCCGGTCGGGCCGGAGCCGGCCGAGCAGCCCGTCCAGCGCCGCCGCGTCGACGAGCCCGGCGACCGCCGCGGCGAGCAGCCGGTCGGCCGCCGCCGTCACGTCGGCCCGCTCCGCCTCGTCCGCGGCGTCGTGCCCGCCCCACTCGAAGACCACGTCGAGCAGTTCCCGCCGGGCCCGGTCGCCGTCGAGCACCGGCCCGGCCGTGGCCGACAGGCCGTCTCCCAGGTTCGGTTCCGGGTACGCGACCCGGGCCCAGCCACCGGCGTCGTACCAGTGGACGTAGCCGAGCTGGTCCTCCTCGGCGAACCGGGTCAGCTCCGGCCAGGGCAGCCAGGCGGGCGCCCCGGCGAGCAGGTCGAGCGGCGGGCTGGCCCAGGTCGTGTCGCTGTACTCGTGGTCGTACCCGAAGAGCACCGCCCGGCCGCCCTCGACCAGCACGAGCCGGGCCCAGTTGCCTCCGTGGTCGTCGTGGTGGGCCCCGTCGGCGTCGCACCACCAGACGTCGTGGTGACCGAGCGCGGCGAGGGCGGCGGCGTGTGTGCCCCACCGGGCCCAGAGCGTGTCGGGGTCCGCGATGTCGATCAGCATCCCGGGATCCTGGCAGACCGGTGGGACAACGCACCGCGCGATGGTCGCCGGGGGCGGAGGTGTTCGCGCCGGCGTCCACCGGCGCCGTCAGGCGACGCTGCGCTGCGCCGGGACGGTGGACTTGTGCGGACGGCCCAGGCGGGCCTCCAGCCGGGCCACGTCGACGCGGGACTGCCGGCGGTCGGCCAGGTCCTCCCAGCCCACCGCGAGCAGCCGCAGCCGCTCCGCCTCGCTGAAGCCGCCCCACACCCCGTAGGGCTCACGGACGGCGAGGGCGTGCGCGGCGCACTCGGCACGTACGGGGCACGTCCGGCAGACCGTCTTGGCGCCGGACTCCCGGCGCAGCCGGGAGGAGCCGCGCTCGCCGTCCGGGTGGAAGAACTGGGCGCTGTCGCGGCCCCGGCAGGCACCGAGCCGCTGCCAGTCCCAGAGGTCGACGATGGGTCCGGGCAGCCTGCGTACGTTCGACATCAGCACCCCTCCTCCCGCGCGGCACCGCGGAGATCCTCAGTTGTCCGGTGTCCGGGCGGCGGCCGCGCTGGCGCACCGTTTCCGGCTCGGGCTCCCCGGTACCCAGCCTCGCTCCCGCTCACACGTGTGTGATCGAAAAGGTCGGACAACTTGCCTGATATGACCTAACTGTCGGAAAAGTTCGAAGGATTGCCGGGAACGCCCACCCGACGCCACCTCCCCATGGTCTGCTCGGGGTCGGAGAGGAGACCACAGTGCGTACCGTTCTCGTGTGCGTTCGGACACCGCTCGCCGCGCAGCAACTGAACTCCGCGGCGGCGCGGCTCGGACTGTCCGCCGCCGTCCGTACCGCCGTCTCCGATCCCGAGGTGATGCTGCGCCTGGCGGAGGGCCCGGCGGACGTCGTGCTCGCCGACACCGCCCTCACCCGGCCGGACAGCGCCGGCTTCGTCCGGCGGGTGCTGGCCCGCGCCCCGCAGGCCGCGGTGCTGCTGCTCGGCGCGGAGGAGTCCGAGGCCGCCGCCGCGACCATCGGCGCCGGTGCCCGGGGGCTGATCCAGGGCACCGACCACGACCTGACCAGCGCGGTGGCGAAGGCGCTGCTGCTGCTCTCGGCACCGGGCCGCGCGACCCGCAGCCGGGTGACCGATCCGGCCCGCGACGCGGCCTCCGTCGGCGGGCCCGCCCGACCCGCACCGGCCGGCCGGCCCTCGGCCAAGTCCAGCCCGGCCTGGCCGGCGGGGCCCGAGGAGCCGCCCGGCGGCGCGCCGCCGGTGGTGCCGGTGCAGCGCGGCGACGACGAGGTGGAGGCGGGCGGCGAGGGGGAGGCCCCGGCGACGGCGGGGCAGCGCCCCGCCCCGGCCCGGGGCGGCCGCAGCGCGATCGGCCTGACCGAGCGGGAACTCCAGGTGCTGCTCGGCATGGCCGAGGGCAAGAGCAACGCCGAGATCGGCCGCGAGCTCTTCGTCTCGGAGGACACCGTCAAGACGCACGCCCGCCGGCTGTTCCGCAAGCTCGGCGCCCGGGACCGCGCGCACGCGGTGGCCGCCGGCTTCCGCGCCGGCCTGGTCACCTGACCCGCCCACCCGCGAAGCGCCGGGGACCCTAGGGGGTCGGGTCGTCGTCGGTGCCCTCGGTGAGGGTGTCGTGCACGCCGTCGGCGTAGCCGCGGGCGTAGTCCCACGTCACGTAGTGGTCGGGATCCGGGTCGTAGGCCGGCTCGTGCACCCGGGGACGGCCGGAGCTGAGCAGGTGGCGCAGGTTGCCCCGGAGCAGGTCCCAGTCGAAGTAGTGCGGCTCGCGGCAGTCCTCGCACTCGATGACCAGCCCGCGCACGCCGACGGGGGCCAGCAGGGCCTGGTAGATCTCCAGGTCGGCCAGATCCTCCAGCACGTCCTGCCGCTCGACCTCGGTCAGCGGGTCGAGCGTGTCGTCGTCCGCCGGGTCGTGCAGCTCCGCCGCCGGATCGGCCGGGTCGCCGTTGAACGGGTCGATGGGCTCGTCGTGCACCCCCTCACCGTAGACCCCGCGCCCGCCGGACGCCCGCCCCCGTCCGGCCGGTCACCCCGCGTCGGCCTCGGCGGGCGTGAGCGTCACGCAGCGTCGTCCGCCGGCCCGGCTCCGGCGGGGCCGGGCTGGGCCGATGGGTACGATGGCACTGACGCGTCCTCACCCGGCGTGCGCCGGACGTCCGCGCGCGCCGTCTCGCCGAAGCCCGCCCGACCCAGCTCAGGAGAGCAATCGTGGACAATTCGCCCAGCATCGATCTTCCGGCCGGCGCCGACACCGGCGAGCTGGGCGGCCATCTGCCGGAGCTGCCCGCCGGCTCGGCCCGGGTGGTCCCGCTCGGCCTCACCTTCGACGACGTGCTCCTCCAGCCCGGCGAGTCGGACGTCGTGCCCAGCCGGGTCAACACCCGCACCCGGCTCACCCGCAACGTCGAGCTGACCGTCCCGCTGCTGTCCAGCGCGATGGACACGGTCACCGAGGCGCGGATGGCGATCGCCATGGCCCGCCAGGGCGGCATCGGCGTGCTGCACCGCAACCTGTCCCTGGAGGACCAGGCGCTCCAGGTCGACCTGGTCAAGCGCTCCGAGTCCGGCATGATCACCAACCCGGTGACGGCCAGCCCCGACGACACCCTGCGCGACGTCGACGCGCTCTGCGGGCGCTACCGCATCTCCGGCGTCCCCGTGGTCGACGGCGAGGGCCAGCTCGTCGGCATCGTCACCAACCGGGACATGCGCTTCGTCTCCGAGCCGGCCACCCCGGTCCGCGAGATCATGACCCGCACGCCGCTGGTCACCGCCCCGGTCGGGGTCAGCAAGGACGAGGCGCTGGCCCTGCTGCGTCAGCACAAGGTCGAGAAGCTGCCGATCGTCGACGGCGCGGGCCGGCTGCGCGGGCTGATCACCGTGAAGGACTTCACCAAGAGCGAGCAGTACCCGAACGCCACCAAGGACGACGTGGGCCGGCTCCGGGTGGCCGCCGCCGTCGGCGTGGGCGAGGACGCGTACAAGCGGGCCCGGGCGCTGGTCGACGCGGGCGTCGACGTGATCATCGTGGACACCGCCCACGGCCACCAGCGGGCGGTGCTGGACATGGTCCGCCAGCTCAAGAAGGACGTGACGATCGACATCGTCGGCGGCAACGTGGCCACCTACGCCGGGGCGAAGGCCCTGGTCGAGGCCGGCGCGGACGGCGTGAAGGTCGGGGTGGGCCCGGGCGCGATCTGCACCACCCGGATCGTCGCCGGCGTCGGCGTGCCGCAGATCACCGCGATCATGGAGGCGGCGCGGGCCGCCCGCCCGGCCGGCGTGCCGGTCATCGGCGACGGCGGCATCCAGTATTCGGGCGACATCGCCAAGGCCCTCGTGGCCGGGGCCGACACCGTGATGCTCGGCAGCCTGCTGGCCGGCTGCGAGGAGAGCCCCGGCGAGCTGATCTTCATCAACGGCAAGCAGTACAAGGCGTACCGGGGGATGGGCTCGCTCGGCGCGATGCAGTCGCGGGGGCAGGCCAAGTCGTACTCGAAGGACCGCTACTTCCAGCAGGACGTGCTCGCCGAGGACAAGCTGGTCCCGGAGGGCGTCGAGGGCCAGGTGCCCTACCGGGGGCCGCTCGCCGCCGTCGCCCACCAGCTCACCGGCGGGCTGCGGGCCGCGATGGGGTACGTCGGCGCGGAGAGCATCCCCGAGCTGCACCGGCGCGGCCAGCTCATCCGGATCACCGCGGCCGGGCTCAAGGAGAGCCACCCGCACGACATCCAGATGACCGTCGAGGCGCCCAACTACCACTCCCGTTGACCCGCTGACCACCACCCCCGACACCACCTGGAGCCACCATGCGTGACGTGGTCGAGATCGGCCTGGGCAAGACCGCGCAGCGCGGTTACCACCTGGACGACATCGCCATCGTGCCGAGCCGCCGCACCCGGGACGTCGACGACGTCTCCACCACCTGGCAGCTCGACGCGTACCAGTTCGGCATCCCCTGCGTGGGGCACCCCTCTGACGCGACGATGAGCCCGGCGTCCGCCGTGCGGCTCGGCCAGCTCGGCGGCCTCGGGGTGCTCAACGTCGAGGGCCTGTGGACCCGGTACGAGAACCCGACCAAGATCCTGGAGGAGCTGTCGGGCCTCGGCGAGGACGCCCGCGCCACCAAGCGGCTCCAGGAGGTCTACGCCGAGCCGATCCGCCCGGACCTCATCGCCGAGCGGGTCCGCGAGCTGCGGGCCGGCGGCGGCACGGTGGCCGTGCGGGTCTCCCCGCAGCACACCCTGGCGCTGGCCCCGGTGATCCTCGACGCGGGCGTGGACATCCTGGTCATCCAGGGCACCATCGTCTCGGCCGAGCACGTCTCCACCACCGACGAGCCGCTCAACCTCAAGGAGTTCATCGCCGACCTCGACCTGCCGGTCATCGTCGGCGGCTGCACCGACTACAAGACGGCGCTGCACCTGATGCGCACCGGCGCGGCCGGTGTGATCGTCGGCATCGGCGGCGACGGCTGGTCGACCACCGAGTCGGTGCTGGGCATCCGGGTGCCGATGGCCACCGCGATCGCCGACGCCGCCGCGGCCCGCCGCGACTACCTCGACGAGACCGGCGGCCGGTACGTGCACCTGATCGCCGACGGCGACATCCAGACCTCCGGCGACATCGCCAAGGCGCTGGGCTGCGGCGCGGACGCGGTGATGCTCGGCGAGCCGCTGTCGCTGTGCGCGGAGGCCCCGGCCGGCGGCGCGTGGTGGCACTCGGCGGCCAGCCACCCGTCGCTGCCGCGCGGCGCGTTCGAGGTGGCCGGCGAGCCGCTCGGGGAGATGGAGCGGCTGCTGTTCGGCCCGGCCGACGAGCCGGACGGCCAGCTCAACCTGTTCGGCGGGCTGCGCCGGGCGATGGCCAAGTGCGGCTACCGCGACCTCAAGGAGTTCCAGAAGGTCGGCCTGGTCCTCGACCGCTGACCCGCCGTCCGGGGCGACCCGGAGAGCACGTGGAACGGCCCCGCCGCGGGACAGCGGCGGGGCCGTTCGCACCGGTAGGGTCGCTCGTGGGGGTATTGCCGGTTATGGACGCTTCTGCCGGTCGGCGTGGGCTAGGCTCGCCCCCGACAGCCGAGGGAGAGCGATGGTCCGAACAGGAAGCCGACCGGTCGGCCGCGTCGTCCTGACCGCCTGCCTCGTCGCGGCTGCCCTCGCCGCCTGCACCGGGCCGCCGCCCGACGCCGACCGCGCCCGCCACGGGGCGGCCGACGCGGGCGACCCGTACGTCCCCGGGCGCGGCAACGGCGGCTACGACGTGGCCGCGTACCGGCTGCGGATCCGCTACGACCCGGCGGACGACCGGCTCACCGGCCACGCCACCATCACGGCCACCGCGACGGCCGGGCTGTCCCGGTTCAACCTGGACCTGTCCGGCCTGACCGTCGGCGCGGTCCGCGTCGACGGCGCGAAGGCCCGGCACGCCCGCGAGGGCGACGAGCTGGTGGTCACCCCGGCGCGCGGCCTGGACCGGGGCGCCCGGTTCGCCGTCGACGTGGAGTACGCGGGGGTGCCGCAGCCGGTCGAGAGCACCACGCTGGGCGTCGGCGGCTTCCTCGCCACCGCCGACGGCGCGGTCGCGCTCGGCCAGCCCGACTCGGCGAGCACCTGGTTCCCGGTCAACGACCACCCGTCCGACAAGGCCACCTACGACGTCGAGGTCACCGTCCCCGACGGGCTGGCCGCGCTCGGCAACGGCGTGCCGGCGGGACGCGCCAGCGCCGGCGGCTGGACCACCTGGCGCTGGGTCGAGCGGGCCCCGATGGCCAGCTACCTGAGCACGTTGGTGATCGGCGACTACCGGGTCGCCACCGGCACCCACCGGGGCAAGCCGATGGTCACGGCCGTCGCGGCGAGCCTGCCCGCCGACGGGCCGGCCGCCGCCTCGCTGGCCCGCACCGGCGAGATCGCCGACTTCCTCGCCGACCGCTTCGGGCCGTACCCGTTCGAGTCGTACGGCGGGATCGCGCTCGCCGAGCGCCGCATCTCGTACGCCCTGGAGACCCAGTCGCGCCCGGTCTACGGGCCGGGCTTCTTCCGCTCCGGCCGCCCCGACACCGGGGTGGTCGCGCACGAGCTGGCCCACCAGTGGTTCGGCGACAGCGTCTCGCTGGCCCGGTGGAGCGACATCTGGCTCAACGAGGGCTTCGCCACGTACGCCGAATGGCTCTGGCGGGAGCACGACGGCGGCCGGACCGTCGCGCAGACCGTCGCGGACCGCCACGCCGCGACGGACTGGTCGCAGCCGTCGGTCGACCCGGGCCGGGCGAACATGTTCGGCGACGCCGTCTACCAGCGGGGCGCGCTCGCGGTGCACGCGCTGCGGCGGACCGTCGGCGACGACGCCTTCTTCCGGATCCTGCGCGCCTGGACCACCGAGCGGCGCGGCGGCAACGCCACGACGGCGGACTTCGTCGCCCTCGCCGAGCGGGTCTCCGGCCGGCGGCTGGCCGCGCTGCTCGACGCCTGGCTCGTCGGCGGCATCGCGCCCGCGCTGCCCTGAGCGGCGTCGGCACCCGGGGCTGCCGGCCGGTGACCCGCCGTGCCCGCGCCGCCGTGCGCCGTGCCCGCGCTCGGTAGGCTGCCGCGGGTGGAGCGGCCCGGACGAGCCGGGCCGGCCGGGTGGGCCGAGGGCCGTCGCCGGGCCGGGGGCCTCCGCCGGGAGGGACGACGCGATGACGCTGCGCCTGCGGGGCCTGCGCCTGCGCACCGGGCTGCTGCTGGCCGGCGTGCTCGGGCTGGCCGCCTGCTCCTCGACGCCCGAGCCGGCCGCCCGGGAGGCCACCCCGTCGCCGACGGCGGCGCGGCAGTTCAAGCCCGGCGCGGCCGGGGTCGGCGACGACTACTTCCCCCGGTACGGCAACGGCGGGTACGACGTGACCCGGTACGTGGTGAAGGTCCGCTACGACCCCGCGACGGACCGCCTCACCGGCACCACCACCGTGCAGGCCACGGCCACCGCGAGCCTGTCCGCGTTCCACCTGGACCTGGCCGGGCTCACCGTGCGCGGGGTGACGGTCGACGGCGTCGCGGCCCGGCACGCCCGCGCCGGCGACGAGCTGGTCGTCACCCCCGCCGCCGGCCTGACCTCGGGCAACGGCTTCACCGCCGAGATCCGGTACGAGGGCACGCCGAAGCCGCTGACCAACGAGACCCTCGGCGAGGGCGGCTTCCGGCACACCTCCGACGGCGCGGTGGCCCTCGGCCAGCCCGAGTCGGCGAGCACCTGGTTCCCGGTCAACGACCACCCGTCCGACAAGGCCACCTACGACTTCGAGATCACCGTCCCGGAGGGGCTGACCGCCGTCAGCAACGGGGTGCCGGTGGGCAAGGCCACCCGCGCCGGCTGGACCACCTGGAAGTGGGCCGAGCGGTCCCCGATGGCCAGCTACCTGAGCATGGTGGCCATCGGGAACTTCCGGGTGACCCGCGCCGAGCACAAGGGACGGCCGGTGTTCAGCGCGGTCACCACGAAGCTGCCCGAGGGCGCGGCGGACGCCTCGATCGCCCGCACCGTCGAGGTGGCCGACTACCTGGAGGGCGTGTTCGGGCCGTACCCGTTCGGGTCGTACGGCGGGGTGGTCGTCGACGATCCGGGCATCAGGTTCGCCCTGGAGACGCAGAGCCGCCCGGTCTACTCGGCCACCTTCTTCAGCCGCGGCGCGAACAGCGGGGTGGTCGCGCACGAGCTGGCCCACCAGTGGTTCGGCGACAGCGTCTCGCTGGCCCGGTGGAGCGACATCTGGCTCAACGAGGGCTTCGCCACGTACGCCGAATGGCTCTGGCTGGAGCACGACGGCGGCCGGACGGTGCAGCAGTCGTTCGACGGGGAGTACCTCGGCGCGTCGGCGTCGCTGTGGCGGACGCCGCCCGGCCGGCCGGGGGCGGCGAACCTGTTCAGCGACTCCGTCTACCAGCGGGGCGCGATGACCGTGCACGCGCTGCGCGTCACCGTCGGCGACGAGGCGTTCTTCCGGATCGTCCGGGGCTGGGCGGCCGACCGGCGCGACGGCAACGTCACCACCGCCGACTTCGTCGCCCACGCCGAGCAGGTCTCCGGCCGGCAGCTCGACGCGCTCTTCGACGCCTGGCTCCACGGCACCGAGCGGCCGGAGCGCCCGACGGCCCGCTGACCCCCGGGCGCTCCGCCCGCCGTCACCCGGTCACGCCGTCACCAGGGCACCACCCCGGCGTCCTCGAAGAAGCCGCCGGTCGGGCCGTCGTCGGGCAGGGTCGCGAGCCGGACCGCGATCGCCGCACCCTGCTCCGGGGTACGGACCCCCCGGAAGCCGTTGAGGTCGGTGGCGACGTAGCCGGGGCAGGCGGCGTTGATCAGGATGTTCGTGCCGCGCAGCTCCCTGACGTACTGGACGGTGACGGCGTTGAGGAACGTCTTCGACGGCGAGTACGCGACGGCGATCGGACCCGTGGTGAGCTCGCTCTCGGCGGCGGACTGCCGGGCGAGGGAGCCGACGCTGCTGGACATGTTCACGATCCGGGGCGAGGTCGACCGGCGCAGCAGCGGCAGCATGGCGTTGGTGACCCGGATGACGCCGAGCACGTTCGTCTCCACGACGGCCCGCATCACCGCGAGGTCGACGGTGGTGGGCAGCTGCGCCCGGTCGCCGGTCACCCCGGCGTTGTTGACCAGCGCGTCGAGGCGGCCGGCGCGTTCCTCGACCAGCGCGGCGGCGGCGGTCACGCTCGCGTCGTCGGTCACGTCCAGCGGCACCCCGAACGCGTCGACGCCGGCTGCGCGCAACTTCGCCACGGCGGTCTCCCGGCGCTGGCCGTCCCGCGCGCCGACGCCGACGGTGAAGCCGAGGGCACCCAGGCCGGCGGCGATCTCGTACCCGATTCCCTTGTTGGCGCCGGTGACCAGCGCGATCTTCGCTTCGCTCATGCGGCCGATCCTGGCCGGGGCCGGCCGGGTCACCAACACCGGCTGAGTGGGCAGCGATACCCGACGGGTATCGGCGCGGGTACGGTGGGGGCATGGAGACGCGGGAGCTGCGATATTTCGTCGCCGTCGCCGAGGAACTCCACTTCGGGCGGGCGGCGCAGCGCCTCGGCATCGCGCAGCCGCCGCTGTCGCGGGCGATCGCGCAACTCGAACGGCGGCTCGGGGTGACGCTGCTGGACCGCACCAGCCGCAGCGTCGCCCTGACCGAGGCCGGCGCGGTGCTGCTGGTCGAGGGCCGGGCGGCCCTCGACGCGGTGGCCGCCGCCGACCGCCGTACCCGCCGCGCCGCCCGCGCCGCGACCGGCGACCCCGGCCTGGTCCTGGTCACCAAGGCCGGAGCGTCAAGCGAACTGCTGGCGAAGCTGCTCGACGCCTACGCCGCCGAGCCCGGCGCGGTCGCCGTCGACGTGCACCTGTGCGGGATCGGCGAGCAGGAGCGGCTGCTGCGCGACGGCCGGGCGGACGTGGCGCTGCTGCACCGGCCGTTCGACTCGACCGTCGGGTTCGACGCTGAGGAGCTGTGCACGGAGGGGCAGGTGGTGCTCCTGCCGGCCGGGCATCCCCTCGCCGGCCGGGCGGAGCTGCGGGAGGCCGACGTCGCCGATCTTCCCGGCCTGCCGCTGCCGCGGTGGCCGTGCCGCGACGGCAGCTACCCGGACGGTCCCGGCCCGCAGGTCCGCGACCACGCGCAGCTGCACGAGCTGATCGCGCTCGGCCGGGCGTCGGCGGTCGTGCCCGAGTCGTGCCGGACCCACCTGCGCCGGGACATCGCCGCCGTGCCGGTGTCGGACGCGCCGCGCGTGACGACGGTGATCGCCTGGCCGCCGCACAGCCGGTCCCGGGCGCTGGCCGTGCTGATCCGGACGGCGCTCGGCCTCTAGCCGGGCCTAGTTCTTCACCACCAGCTCCGGGTGGTCGGCGAGGTACTGCTCGGCCCGGCCCTCCTCGAGCGCGGTGAGGAACTGCCGGCCGACCGGCTTGAGCTGCTCACCGCGGTAGCCGCTGCCCCTGCCCACCCCCTCGCCGGGCAGGCCGACGAGGACGAGCCGGTCGGCGGGCAGCCCGCCGAGGGCGTACGCGAGGTCGACGATCCGTGGCCCGCCCGCGTAGACGAGGGTGTCGCCGAGCGCCCCGACGACCTGCTCGACCCGGTCGGGCTGCCGGGGCAGGCTCTCGGACTGCATCTTCGCCACGATGGCCCGGATGAGCTGCTGCTGGTGCCGCTGCCGGTCGTAGTCGCCGTTCTTCAGGCCGTAGCGCTGCCGGGCGTAGTCCAGCGCCTGCCAGCCGTTGAGGTGCCGCTCGCCCTTCTCGTAGACCATCTGCGGGCCGACGTAGCCGCCGCCGCCCGGGGCGGCCTCGCGGTGCCGGCCGTCCGGCCGCCGGTGCAGCGAGACGGTCCGCTCGTCGACGTAGAGGTCGACCCCGCCGACGGCGTCCACCAGCTTCTCGAAGCCGGTGAAGGTGACCACGGCGCCGGCGTCGAAGCGCAGCCCGGTGTAGCCGCTGACGGTGCTGCGCAGCAGCTCGTAGCCCTGGGCGGCGCTCGGCTTCTTGGGCTTGCCCGGCACCCGGCTGCCGTAGCTCATCGCGTGGGTGAGCTTGGTCTTCCCGCCGGAGTAGCCGGCCTTCGGGTAGGCCGGGATGTCGACCAGCAGGTCCCGGGGCAGCGAGAAGAGGTACGCCCGGTCCAGCCCCGCCGGCACGTGCGCCACCAGCACCGCGTCGCCGTGCGGCTCCCAGCCGGGCACGCTGACCCGGGTGTCCACGCCGACGAGCAGCAGGTTGAGCGGCCCGGTGACGTCGGCCCCGGGCGGCGGCGTCGGGCTCGGCGTCGGCGACGGCGTGGGGGTGGGCGCGGCCGTGACCCGCCCCGCCCCGCGCTCGGTCTGCCGGTCGGCGACCAGCCGGGCCGCCACCGTGCCCCCGAGCGCCAGCACGACGGCCGCCACGACGACGGCCAGCCCCGCCCGCCACCGCCGCCGTCCGGTCCCCGCCTGTCCGGCCATGTCCGCACCCCCGCACCTACAACGCTCCGAGGGCCGCGCCGGGTTGCGGCCGCTGAGCCGCGGATCACCTGCGGCGGGGTGCATGGTCGCGCGAAAACCGGCTATGGCGCGAGAGCTACTCGTCGGTAATGATGCGTTCATGCGGTACGACGTGCTCGTCATCGGGTCCGGCTTCGGCGGCAGCGTCACCGCGCTCCGGCTGGCCGAGAAGGGTTACTCGGTCGGCGTCCTGGAGGCCGGGCGGCGCTTCGCCGACGACGAGTTCCCCGAGACGTCGTGGCGGCTGCGGCGCTTCCTGTGGGCCCCGCGGCTCGGCTGCTTCGGCCTGCAACGCCTCACCCTGCTCCGCTCCGCCGACCGGCGGGCCGGCGGCGGGGTGCTGGTGCTCTCCGGCGCGGGGGTGGGCGGCGGCTCGCTGGTCTACGCGAACACCCTCTACGAGCCCCTCGACGCGTTCTACGCCGACCCGCAGTGGCGGGACGTCACCGACTGGCGGGCCGAGCTGGCCCCGCACTACGACCAGGCGAAGCGGATGCTCGGCGTCACCACCTACCCGCGGCACACCCGCGCGGACTCCGCGATGCGGGCGGTCGCCGACCGGATGGGGGCCGGGCACACCTTCCACCCCACCCCCGTCGGCGTGCACATCGGCCGGCCGGGGGAGCGGGCCGCCGACCCGTACTTCGGCGGCGTCGGCCCGGAGCGCACCGGCTGCACCCACTGCGGGGCGTGCATGACGGGCTGCCGGCAGGGGGCGAAGAACACCCTGGTCAAGAACTACCTCTGGCTGGCCGAGCGGCTCGGCGCGCAGGTGCACCCGCTGACCACCGTCACCGCCGTGCGCCCCGCCGCCGGCGGCGGCTACCGGGTCGAGACCGTCCGCACCGGGTCCTGGCTGCGCAGGCGTCGCCGGGTGTGGCACGCCGACCAGGTGGTCCTCGCCGCCGGGGCGCTCGGCACCCAGCGGCTGCTGCACGAGATGAAGGCCACCGGCGTGCTGCCGCACCTGTCCGACCGCCTCGGCGAGCTGACCCGGACCAACTCCGAGGCGATCCTCGGCGCGTCCGTGCCCCTCGGGCCGGCCCGCGCGCAGGGGCTGGACTTCACCGACGGGGTGGCGATCACCAGCTCGTTCCACCCCGACCCGCAGACCCACATCGAGCCGGTCCGCTACGGGCGGGGCTCCAACGCGATGGGGCTGCTCCAGTCGCTGCTGGTCGACGGCGGGCCGCACCGGGTCCGCCGCTGGCTGGTCGGCCTGCTCACCCAGCCGCGCCTCGCCGTGCGGATGCTCACCGTCCGCGACTGGTCGCGGCGCACCGTCATCGCGCTGGTCATGCAGTCGGCCGACAACTCGCTGACGACCCGCTGGCGGCGCGGCCCGCTCGGGCGGCGGCTGGTCGCCGGGCCCGGCCACGGCGCGCCCAACCCGACGTGGATCCCCGCCGGCAACGCCGCCGCGCGGCTGCTCGCCGAGGAGATCGGCGGCACGCCGGGCGGGTCGCTCACCGAGCCGTTCGACATCCCGATCACCGCGCACATCCTCGGCGGGGCGGTGATCGGGGCCACCGCCGCCGACGGGGTGGTCGACCCGTACCACCGGGTGCACGGGCACCCGGGGCTGCACGTGGTGGACGGGGCGGCCGTGTCGGCGAACCTGGGCGTGAACCCGTCGCTGACCATCACCGCGCAGGCGGAACGGGCGATGTCGTTCTGGCCCAACCGGGGCGAGGCGGACCCCCGGCCGCCGCTGGGGGAGGCGTACCGGCGGGTGGCGGCGGTGCCGCCGGTGCGTCCGGCCGTGCCGGCGGACGCACCCGGCGCGCTCCGCTGGTAAGGAAGGGCCCCTTGTTAACGCCTACGGTAGAGAAGGGTCCCCTTCTCACCACTTCACCCGCAGGCGCGCGGGGCCGCGTCGGGCGTGCGCCGGGGTCCGCGCGGGGCTGGGGGTGACTGTCGGTAGGCTTCGTGCCCATGAGCACGCCTCGCCCCGTCCTCGTGGTGGACTTCGGAGCCCAGTACGCCCAGCTCATCGCGCGCCGGGTGCGCGAGGCGCGGGTCTACTCGGAGATCGTGCCGCACTCGATGCCGGTGGCGGAGATGCTGGCGAGGGACCCGGCCGCGATCATCCTGTCCGGCGGCCCGGCCAGCGTCTACGCGCCCGACGCCCCGCAGGTCGACGCGGGGGTGTTCGAGGCGGGCGTGCCGGTCTTCGGCATCTGCTACGGCTTCCAGGCGATGGCCCAGGCCCTCGGCGGCACGGTCGCGCGCACCGGCAACCGCGAGTACGGCGGCACCCCGCTGCGCCCCCGCCTCACCGAGCCCGGGGTGCTGCTGCGCGACCTGCCGGCCGACCTGCCGGTCTGGATGAGCCACGGCGACTGCGTGACCGAGGCCCCGGCGGGCTTCGCGGTGACGGCCGAGTCGGCCGGCGCCCCGGTCGCCGCGTTCGAGGACCTGGCCGGTCGCCGCGCGGGCGTGCAGTTCCACCCGGAGGTGGGGCACACCGCGCACGGCCAGGAGATGCTCACCCGGTTCCTCTACGACATCGCCGGCATCGAGCCGACCTGGACGCCCGAGAACATCATCGACGAGCAGGTGGCCCGCATCCGCGCCCAGGTGGGCGACAAGGAGGTCATCTGCGGCCTGTCCGGCGGGGTCGACTCGGCCGTCGCCGCCGCGCTGGTGCACCGGGCCGTCGGCGACCAGCTCACCTGCGTCTTCGTCGACCACGGCCTGCTGCGGGCGGGCGAGGCCGAGCAGGTGGAGAAGGACTACGTCGCCGCCACCGGCATCAAGCTGAAGGTGGTCGACGCGGCCGACCGGTTCCTCGGCGCGCTGGCCGGGGTGACCGATCCGGAGCAGAAGCGCAAGATCATCGGTCGGGAGTTCATCCGGGTCTTCGAGGCCGCCGCCCGGGAGGTCGCCGCGCACGGCGACGTCGAGTTCCTGGTGCAGGGCACCCTCTACCCGGACGTGGTGGAGTCCGGCGGCGGCACCGGCACCGCCAACATCAAGAGCCACCACAACGTCGGCGGCCTGCCGGAGGACCTGAAGTTCGCCCTGGTCGAGCCGCTGCGCACGCTGTTCAAGGACGAGGTGCGCACGCTGGGCCTCCAGCTGGGCCTGCCCGAGGCGATGGTCTGGCGGCACCCGTTCCCGGGGCCGGGCCTGGCCATCCGGATCATCGGGGCGGTCGACCGGGAGCGGCTGGACCTGCTGCGCCAGGCCGACCTGATCGCCCGCGAGGAGCTGACCGCCGCCGGCCTGGACCGGGGCGTGTGGCAGTTCCCCGTGGTGCTCCTGGCCGACGTGCGCAGCGTCGGCGTGCAGGGCGACGGGCGCAGCTACGGGCATCCCGTGGTGCTGCGCCCGGTCTCCAGCGAGGACGCGATGACCGCCGACTGGTCCCGGCTGCCCTACGAGGTGGTGGCCAGGATCTCCACCCGGATCACCAACGAGGTGGCCGAGGTGAACCGGGTGGTCCTGGACGTGACCAGCAAGCCGCCGGGCACCATCGAGTGGGAGTGACCCCCGCCCGCCGGCTCAGCCGCCGGTCGGCGACGCGGGGTCCGTCGGGTGCGGCCAGGCCGGGGCGTCGGCCGGCTCCTCGGGCATCAGGAACCACATGATCGGGTACGCGAGCGCGGCCACCCCGGCGGTGGCGAGCGTCGCGACGGCGAAGAGCACCCGGGCTAGGGTGGGGTCGACGGCGAAGTAGCGGCCGAGGCCGCTGGCCACCCCGGCGACCATCCGGTCCGTGGTGGGTCGGCGGAGTTGCTTGTACGGTGCCTGGTGCGGTGTCGAGGTCATGCCTCCACGTTCCGCGCCGGAGGGCCCGCCGGCCTCGGTGACGGCCCGGATCATTACCCTGACCGATCCCTGATGATCAAGTATTCAGTCAGGAATCTGACTCTTTTCAATGCAGGTAACGAGGGACGGGGAGAATTTGGCCCCGTGACCACCATGCTGGAGCCGCTCCGCAGGATCGCGGCATACGCAGTCTGTGCTGACTCAGTCGGCCGAGTGTTGCTGGTCCGCGCATCGGAGCGCTCCGGCACCCCCGGCACGTGGTCCCTCCCCGGCGGGGCGGTCGACCACGGCGAGGACCCGAACCACACCGTCGTCCGCGAGACCGCCGCCGAGACCGGGCTCTCGGTCGCCGTCTCCGGCCTCGACGACGTGCTGGCCGACATGCGGGCCCTGCCCGAGCGCGGCATCACCATCCACACCGACCGGCTCATCTACCGGGTGTCGGTGCGGGGCGGCACGCTCACCGACCGGGTCGACCGCCCCACCGACCTGGCCCGCTGGGTCACTCCCACCGAGGCGCGCGAGCTGCCGCTGCGCTCGTTCACCGCGCGGGCCCTCGGG